>CACYQZ010000012.1 GCA_902776665.1 uncultured Prevotellaceae bacterium | reverse complement strand
CGCAAATGACGCAACTGTTCGAGGGCATCTACCTCTTCCTGCGCGGAAAATTCCTCAACCATCGTTCCGTGCATCCCTATCGCACGCGCAAGGTCGAAGTCCTCAAGGCCGACCACGCGATGGTGGGCATCGACGGCCGCATGATGAACACGCCCGTCGGCGAATTCTCCGTCGGCATCGAGCCGGAAGTCATCCAGTTCATCGTGCCGACGTAAGCGGAATTTTATTTCGTTCTGGTCAGCGTATATTGTAGGTTGTCGCCTTTTTTCTTCCTTTCATAAGTGCCGATGAGCTGTTTGCCGTCGGCACTGATTGTGAGCGTGTCGCACTCTTCTTTATCCCGCATGATGATCATGTTACCCTTCACCGTATAGGTCATCTCTTGTGCAGGCATAATGGCCATCGCGGCTTTCATGGCTTTGCGCTTGGCCCAGCCGTAGCCGGCTTCTTTCAGCACTTCGTCGCTCATCTTCACCTTCGTCTTCATGGTCAGGGTCTTTTCGTCCTTGAAAGTGATGGTGATGCCAATCTGGTTTTCATCCTTCATCGACTTGTACTGGGCTTTGAGTTTTTTGAGTTCGCCCTCGTTCAATTTCTTTCTCTCGGCATCGGTCAGTTTGCGACCCATCTCTTTTTCCTTTTTGGCAATGGCTCCTTTCTCGGCGTCGGCAAGTTCCTTGTCGAGACCCTTGAAAAGTCCTGCCATGATGTTGGCATTATGATAAATTCTGCCCACTAGATTGGTCTGGGCGTTCACATTCATAGCCATTATGGCGGCTATCACCATCGTCAGAATCTTCTTCATAGCGCTTCTTGTTTGAATAATTCACGACAAAGTTACGAAACATTCTCTAAAACGTGAAAATTCTTCTAGGATTTTTTCATTTTTTGCCAAATTATTTGTTTGGAAAAATTCTTTTTTGTACTTTTGTGGTGCAAAAAAAAAAATACCTAAACTAAAACGATATGAGTTATCTGCGATTTGAAAAAGCCTTGATGACAAATTTGCAGGATTCACTGCCAAAGGAACTGCTGCGAACCAATCGCTCGGGCGCGTATTCGTGTTCGACGATTGTCGATTGCAACATCCGAAAATACCACGGTTTGCTGGTGGTGCCCGTGCCCGAACTCGACGACGAAAACCACGTTTTGCTCTCGTCGTTGGACTGCACAGTGGTGCAGCACGGGGCAGAATTCAATCTGGGCCTGCACAAATATCAGGGCAACAACTACAGCCCGAAAGGGCACAAATACATTCGCGAATTCGACTGCGACAAGGTTCCGACGACGATTTATCGTGTCGGCGGCGTGATTCTGAAGAAGGAATTTTTCTTCCAGAATTACGAAGACCGCATTCTGATTCGCTATACGCTTGAAGACGCTCACTCGGCCACAACACTGCGATTCCGCCCGTTTTTGGCCTTCCGCAGCGTCCGCCAATTCACCCACGAAAATTCGGTGGCGTCGCGTGAGTATCACGCTGTCGATAACGGCATCAAGACCTGTATGTACGCCGGTTATCCCGACCTCTATATGCAGTTCTCGAAGAAAAATGACTTCATTTTCCAGCCCGATTGGTATCGCGGTGTCGAATATCCGAAGGAGCAGGAACGCGGCTATGCCTCGAACGAGGATTTGTACGTTCCAGGCTACTTCGAAATGCCGATTAAGAAAGGCGAAAGCATCGTTTTCTCGGCCTCGACGAGCGAAATCAAGTCGTCGAAACTGAAAAAACTCTTCGAGGAGGAATTGGGCTATCGGCTGCCGCGCGACAATTTCTATCATTGCCTCGTGAATGCCGCCCACCAGTTCCACATGCGCGTGAAGCGCGAGGAGGGCGAAAAAGAGGTCTGGTCGTCGTCGCAAGACCCGAAAAAGGTCTATTATTCGCTTGACGACCGCTATCTCTTGGCTGGCTATCCTTGGTTCAAGGCACGCGCCCGCGACACGTTCATCGCGCTGCCCGGACTGACGCTGAGCATTCAGGAAGACGAGTATTTCGAACTTGTGATGAAAACGGCGGAGCGCGGACTGCGCGAATTTATGGCAGGAAAGCCGCTGACGGTGAAACTCTACGAAATTGAGAAGCCCGACGTGTTGTTGTGGGCGGTTTGGGCGATTCAGCAATACGCGAAAAAACTCGGAAAAGCCCGTTGCAAGGTACTTTACCGCGATTTGTTGCGCGAAATCGTCACGTTCATCGAGAAAAACAAGCATCCGAATCTCACGCTCGAGGAAAACGGACTGCTGCACACGGATGGTCGCGACGTCGCCGTGACGTGGATGAATTCGACGGCCAACGGAAAGCCGGTCGTGCCGCGCACGGGCTACATCGTCGAGTTCAATGCGCTGTGGTACAACGCCCTGCGGTTTATGGCCTCACTCGCCCGCGACGACGAGAGTCTTGCCACGAAAGAAACCGAGCGGAAACGCTTCGCGAAAGATGCCGAACATCTCGAAGCGATGGCCGAGAAGTGCAAGCAATCGTTCCTCGACACTTTCTTGAACGAATACGGCTATCTGCTTGATTATGTGGATGGTAACATGATGGACTGGAGCGTTCGGCCGAATATGATTTTCGCCGTTGCGCTCGACTATTCACCACTGAATCAACAGCAAATGAAGGGCGTACTCGACGTTTGCACTCGCGAACTGCTCACCCCGAAGGGACTGCGTTCGCTTTCGCCGAAAAGCGGCGGCTACAACCCGATTTACGTCGGTCCGCAGACCCAACGCGACTACGCCTATCATCAAGGAACGGCGTGGCCTTGGCTCGGCGGTTTCTACATGGAAGCCTGCCTGAAACTCTACAAACGCTCGCGTCTGAGTTTCATCGAACGGCAACTCGTCGGCTATGAAGACGAAATGTCCTACCACTGCTTGGGTTCCATCTCTGAACTTTTCGACGGCAATCCGCCTTTCCACGGGCGCGGTGCCATGTCGTTTGCGATGAACGTAGCGGAAATTCTGCGAACGCTCGAACTGCTTGAACGCTATAAATATTAAGAACGGAGGAAGACGACGATGAAAATTTTAATGTTTGGATGGGAGTATCCTCCTCACGTTTTCGGCGGACTGGCAACGGCCAACTATGGTATTTCGCAGGGACTTCACGCGCAGGGCGACATCGAAACGGTGCTCTGCCTGCCGCATCCCTTTGGCGACGAAGACCAGTCAGCCTGTAAGATTGTGGCGATGAATGCCGTGCCCATCGCGTGGCGCGACGTCAGCCGTGAGCACGTGGAGGGTCGCGTCGGCAATATCATGTCGCCCGACGATTATTTCCGCTATCGTGACCATATCTACGCCGATTTCAACTACATGCACGTCAATGACCTCGGCGCGATGGAGTTTGCTGGCGGTTATCCGGGCAATCTGCACGAGGAAATCAACAATTACTCGATTATCGCAGGTGTGGTGGCTCGAACCGAGCAGTTCGACATCATCCACGCCCACGACTGGCTGACCTATCCCGCCGGCATCCACGCTAAGCAAGTCAGCGGAAAACCGCTCTGCATCCACGTTCACGCCACGGATTTCGACCGTTCGCGTGGAAAAGTGAATCCGACGGTTTATTCCATCGAGAAAAACGGTATGGACCACGCCGACTGCATCATGTGTGTGTCGGAACTGACGCGCCAGACCGTCATCCACCAGTATCATCAGGATCCGCGCAAGTGCTTCACGGTTCACAACGCCGTCTATCCGCTTGCACAGGAGTTGCAGGACATTCCCCGTCCCGACCACACGGGCAAGGAGAAAGTCGTGACTTTCCTCGGAAGAATCACGATGCAGAAAGGTCCTGAATATTTCGTCGAGGCCGCCAACATGGTGCTTCACCGCACGCGCAACGTCCGTTTCTGCTTCGCAGGTTCGGGCGACATGATGGAGCAGATGATTTACCTCGCCGCCGAGCGTGGCATCGCCGACCGCTTCCATTTCCCCGGTTTTATGCGCGGAAAGCAGGTCTATGAGTGCCTGAAAGACTCCGATGTCTATGTGATGCCGTCGGTCAGTGAACCGTTTGGCATTTCGCCGCTTGAGGCGATGCAGTGCGGTACGCCGACGATTATCTCGAAGCAGTCGGGATGCGCCGAAATTCTGCACAACTGCATCAAGGTCGATTACTGGGACATCCACGCGATGGCCGACGCAATTTACTCGATTTGCGTCAATGAGTCGCTGTTCAAATTCCTGCAGGAAGAGGGCAAGCGCGAGGTCGATGAAATCACGTGGGAGAAGGTCGGCAAGTGGATTCACACGCTGTATAAGAGAACCCTCGGGTGGGAATAGCCCCCTCCGTCTCCCCCCGAAGGGGGAGTGTACTTTAAAATAAAGAAAAAACAATAGACCCAATGCCTCTGTTCTGGTCTTCCCCCCTTCTGGGGGGACAAGAGGGGGGCGCAGATTATGAGAACGATTTGTTTATATTTCGAGATTCATCAGATTATCCATCTGAAACGCTACCGTTTTTTCGACATCGGTAGAGACCATTATTACTACGACGACTACGAGAACGAGCGTAGCATCAGCGACATCGCCGAGCGGTCGTATATGCCGGCGCTGAACACGCTCCACGAGATGATCAAGGAGAACGGCAAGTATTTCAAAGTGGCGTTTTCGCTCTCGGGCGTCGGCATCGAGCAACTCGAACTACACGCGCCGCAGGTGCTTGAGAAGTTGCAGGAGATGAACGAGACGGGTTGCGTCGAATTTCTCGCCGAGCCTTACAGCCACGGCCTTTCGTCGCTCATCAACGAAGAGTGTTTCAAGGCCGACGTGAAGAAGCAGATGGCAAAAATGAAGGAATATTTCGGTCAAACGCCGAAAGTCCTGCGCAATTCGTCGCTGATTTACTCCGACGAAATCGGCCTCATCGCCTCGCAGATGGGCTTCAAGGGAATGCTCACCGAGGGCGCGAAGCATGTGCTCGGCTGGAAGTCGCCGCACTACATCTATCACTGCGCCCTTGCGCCGAATTTAAAGCTGCTGTTGCGCGACGTGAAGCTGTCGGACGACATTTCGCTGCGTTTCAACAACCCCGAATGGGAAGGATATCCGCTTTTCGCCGACAACTACGTGAACGAAATAGCGTCGCACCCCGAAGCCAGCCAGATTATCAATATTTTTATGGAGCTGTCGGCACTCGGCATCGCGCAACCGCTTTCGTCGAACATTCTCGAGTTCCTACGGGCGATTCCTGCCTGTGCCAAGGCGAAAAACATCACGTTCTCGACCCCGACCGAGATTTGTATGAAGACGAAGAGTGTCGGTGCGCTCGATGTGCCCGACACGCTGTCGTGGGTCGATGAAGAGCGCGACGTGAGCTGTTGGTTGGGTAATCCGATGCAGCGCGAGGCATTCCAGAAACTCTATGGCGTGGCCGACCGCGTGCGCATTGCCAACGACTCGAAAATCAACCTCGACTGGGACTATCTGCAGGCTGCCGACAACTTCCGTTTTATGACGACGAAACCGTCGAATGTCGGGCTTGACCGTGGCATCTATTCCTCGCCCTTCGATGCGTTCACGAACTATATGAACATCCTCGGCGATTTCCTCAACCGCGTCAATCGGCTCTATCCCGAGGAAATCGACAACGAGCAACTCGAGTCGCTGCTGACCACGATTCGCAACCAAAGTGACGAAATCGAGCGCAAGGACAAGGAAATCGTGCGCCTGCGTGCGATGCTCGACAAAGTGGAGTCGAAAATCGAGGAAAATCCAGCGAAAAAGGCTGAAATTTCGACGAAAAAAGCCGAAAAACCAGTCAAAAAGACCACGAAAACCGCCAAAAAAGCCGCACCGAAAAAATAATCGTGTGCGGCCTTTAAGGAGTTGATAATGATTGATTTATCTCCTCGATGTAGGCGAGAACTTCCTCGCGTCCGAGGCGTTTTTCGGAACTTGTGATGAAGTGGGGGGGCAGTTCCTCCCACTCTTCTTTGAGCTTTTCCATCCACGCACCGACATTGGCCTGCGCACGCACGGGACCGACTTTATCGGCCTTTGTGAAAACGATGCTGAAGGGAATGCCCGACTCGCCGAGCCACGTGATAAATTCGCGGTCGATGGCCTGTTGTTCGTGGCGGATGTCAATCAAGACGAAGACATTGACGAGTTGTTCGCGCTGGAGAATGTAGCCGCGAATCATGTTTTCGAGTTTTTTCCGCTCGTTTTTCGAGCGTTTCGCGAAGCCGTACCCCGGCAAATCGACGATGTACCACTCGTTATTGATGATGAAATGGTTGATGAGCAGCGTTTTTCCGGGTGTCGCCGACGTTTTGGCCAGACCCTTGTGGTTGCAAAGCATATTGATGAGGCTCGACTTTCCGACATTCGAGCGACCAATGAAGGCATATTCGGGTTTGTTGTCTTTCGGACAGAGGCTCACTTGAGGTGCCGAAAGGGTAAAAGCGGCTTTCTTGATTTCCATAAAAAAAAGAGGTGCGTAGCGGAGTCGAACCGCTCTATTTGGTTTTGCAGACCAACACATAACCGCTTTGTTAACGCACCATAATTTTGATTTTGCGGCTGCAAAGGTAATAACTTTTTGGTTAGAAACCAAATTTTTTGTTTAATTTTTACAGCAATCCGCTTTTTTCGGGGTAAAACAATCGTGTTTTTCGCCATTTTCGGCCTTTTTCTGGCTCATTTGCTTGCGCTGGGAGCATCCTTCGCAGCCGAAGCAAGGGTCGCCAGCACTCTCTGCCGTTTTACGAACGCGATAGACGACGTAGGCGACAGAGAGTGCGACGACGATGGCTATGATGATGTATTGAATCATCGTTTAGTAGGCGAAGAGCGGATAGTTCTTCATCGTTTCATTCACGCGAGCGCGAACCGATGCGATGACCTGCTCGTCTTCGGGCGTGTTGAGCACCGTTTCGATGAGTTCGGCGATGAGCACCATCAGGTCTTCCTTTGCACCACGCGTCGTGATGGCGGGCGTTCCGAGGCGCAGACCGCTGGTCTGGAAGGCCGAGCGCGAGTCGAACGGCACCATGTTCTTGTTCACCGTGATGTCGGCAGCGACGAGGGCGTTTTCAGCCACTTTACCCGTCAGTTCGGGATATTTCGTGCGCAAATCGACGAGCATCGAGTGGTTGTCGGTGCCACCGCTGACGATGTGGAAACCGCGTTTCACGAGTTCGTCGGCGAGCACAGCGGCGTTTTTCTTCACCTGCTCGGCCCACTGCTTGAATTCGGGCTTTAGCGCCTCGCCGAATGCCACTGCCTTCGCTGCGATAACGTGTTCAAGCGGACCGCCCTGCTGTCCGGGGAAGACGGCGCTGTTGAGCAACTGCGACATCATCTTCACTTGTCCCTTCGGCGTGGTCAGACCCCACGGATTCTCGAAGTCCTTGCCCATCAGAATGATGCCACCACGCGGACCGCGCAGCGTCTTGTGGGTCGTCGAAGTGACGATGTGGGCGTATTTCACGGGGTTTTTGAGCAGTCCAGCGGCAATCAGACCGGCCGGGTGTGCCATATCGACCATGAAAATTGCACCGACCTCGTCGGCAATCTTGCGCATACGTTCGTAGTCCCACTCACGCGAGTAGGCAGAACCGCCGCCGATGATGAGTTTCGGCTTGTGTTCGCGGGCGAGTTGTTCCATTTCGTCGTAATCGACGCGACCCGTCTCGCGGTTGAGGTTGTAGCCGACGGGCTTGTAGAGAATACCGCTCGAATTGACGGGTGAACCGTGCGAGAGGTGGCCGCCGTGGTCGAGGTTCAGACCCATGAACACATCGCCGGGCTTCAGAATCGTCGAAAGCACGGCTGCGTTGGCCTGCGCGCCCGAGTGGGGCTGCACATTGGCATACTCGGCACCGAAGAGCTCGCAGACGCGGTCGATGGCAATCTGCTCCACCTGATCGACCACCTGGCAACCGCCGTAATAGCGCTTGCCGGGATAACCCTCGGCATACTTGTTGGTCAGCCACGAACCCATGGCTTGCATGACCTCGTCGCTCACGAAATTCTCACTGGCAATCAACTCCATGCCTTTCAGTTGGCGCTGGTGTTCTTGCTCGATTAACTCAAAGATTTGCTTGTCTTTTTCCATTGTTTTTGTATAAAAATTGTGTTTGTTTTGCGGTTAGTGCTGCAAAGGTACTATATTTAATTAAAAATTAGAAATTAAAAATTAAAATTTTTTGCAGTCGTGCGATTTTTTTGTACTTTTGCGGTCGTAACAAGGATGTTGCCCTCGTATGAAGAAGTTTTTGAAGTGGGCGGGCGTGGCCGTTTTGGTGCCCGTTTTGCTTTTTTCGTCGTTAGCAGCGTTGTTTTACTTCCCGCCATTTCAGCGGTGGGCGGTGAAGCAGGCTTCGGCGTATGCGTCGGAAAAGACCGATATGGACATTTCGGTGGGCAATGTGCGGCTGAAATTCCCCTTGGACTTGCAGTTGAACGACGTGGTGGCGGTGACGCGGGGCGAGCCTCGCGACACGATTGCCGACATCGGCAGCATCGTGGCCGACGTGCAGTTGAAACCGTTGTTCGACAAGCAAGTTGTCATCGATGAACTGACGTTCGAGGACGCGAAAATCAACACGAATGGTTTTATTGATGCTGCCCGTGTGAAGGGCGACATTGGGAAACTTCGCGTGACGAATTCCGACGTTCTTCTGAATGGAAAAGACGACCCGACGGTGAGCGATGTGAACCTTTCTGACGTGCTTCTGGCGGATGCGAAACTCGACATTGTTTTGCCCGACAGCGTGCCCGAGGACACGACTTCGAGCGAAACGCCGTGGCGAATTTTCGCCCAAAAAGCGAGGATCGAGAATTCTAAGGTGGAGTTAAGGAGTGAAGGAGTGAAGGAGTTTGGGAGTGATGACGTTACTGCTGTGAAAATTGGCGACGCGACGATTGAAAACGGCTTTTTTGACTTGAAAAACGGCGTTTATGAGGTTGGAAAAGTCGATATTTCGAAGAGTGGCGGGGCTTTTGGCGACTATAAATTCGACGAAGTGGCACTGCGGGCCGACTCGATTTCGCTGGCCGACAACCGCCTGAAACTGCGGAACGCGAAGATTGAAACGCCCTCGTCGTCGATTTCGGGCGAAGTCGATATGGCGCTGGATGCGTTCAGTCCACAGAATGTCGAGAGCGTCGGCAGCAACGGAACGATGAAAGCGACCCTCAAGGCATCGCTCGGAAAAGAGGATTTGAAGCCGTTTTTGAAAGATATGCCGTCAGATTTTCTGAAGAAATGGGCCGACAAACCGCTGGAAATCGACGGAACAGTGCGCGGTAACCTGCAAAATATGAGTTTCAGCGACCTGAATGTGGCGCAGTCGGGTTCGTTTCGCGTGAAAGCGTCGGGGTCGATGGAAAACCTCGACAACATCGACCGTCTGAAAGCCGATGTCGATTTCGATGCGACAGCCACGAATGTCGAATTTGCGGAAGGACTTCTGCCGAAAGATGTTCGCAAAGATGTGAACATCCCGAAAAACATCGCGTTGAAAGGCAATCTGAAGGCCAATCGACAGCAATATTCCACCCAATTCACGGCTCGCGAGGGCAAAGGAACGCTCTCGGGAACGGCGAAATTCGACGCGAACAATTCCGCCTACGAAGCCAATTTGAAGGCCAATCAACTGAATTTGCGCCATTTTGCACCCAATTATGACCTCGGAACGCTCACTGGAAACGTCGATTTGAAAGGAAAGGGCACCGATTTCGCCTCGCCTCGTACGACACTGACCGCCAAGGCCGACATTCAGCAGTTCAAATACGGCGATTACGACCTTTCGGGTCTCAAAGCCGACGCCAACATCAAGAACGGACGGGCGCAGGCGCAGGCCGATTTGCCCCTTTTCGTAATGGGCGACAGCACGATGATGGTGCAGGGTAGGGCGCAACTCGACATCGACAGCGACCTGAAAAACAACCACCAGATTCAAGGAACGATGACCGATTTGACCGTTAGGATGAAAGACGGCGAAAAAACGACCGTTTATCACCCCGATGATATGAATTTCAACGCCCTCGCGACCGCCACGCAGACCCGCGCCACCGTTTCGAGCGGCGATTTCCACCTCGACCTCGACGCGAAAGGCAACTACGAGCGGCTGCTCAATGCTGGCGACCGCGTCACTGCCGAGGTTCAACGGCAATACAAAGAGCGCGTGATTGACGAAAGTCGTTTGCGTCGCCTGCTGCCCGACGCCCATCTGAACATCAATAGCGGTCGCAACAATTTCATTGTCGAAATGCTCAACCACAAGGGTTACGACATCGGCCACCTCAGCGGAACGGTCGATTCGTCGCCCACGAAGGGTCTTAACGGACGGCTGCATTTGGAGTCGCTCGTGGTCGATAGCATTTTGCTCGACACGCTGAATTTCGCCATCCAGAGCGATTCCGTGCGCACGGTTTATCAGGCGCAAATTCACAACAACGAGAAAAATCCGCAATACATTTTCAACGCCCTCGTCGATGGCATTCTGCAAGACCGAGGCACCACTTTCGGCACCCGACTCTACGATGCCAACGGCGAACTCGGCCTGCGAATGGGTGTGAGGGCGACGATGGAAAACGACGGTCTGATGTTCCGCGCCCAACTGAAAGAACCCATTTTGGGCTATCGGAAATTCCGCGTGAACGATGATAATTTCGTGTTCCTGGGGCGCGACAACCGCGTTTCTGCCGACCTCGTGCTGAAGGCCGACGACGGCACGGGTGTCCAAATCTACACCAACGACGACAACCTCGATGCCAAGCAAGACATCACCGCCTCGCTCCACCATTTCGACCTCGAAAGAATCCTCTCCGTCATTCCCTACACGCCCGACATCAAGGGAATGATGAACGGTGACTTCCACTTCGTGCAAACCGACAATGTAGTGACCGTTTCTTCCGACCTCGACATTCGCCAGTTTGTCTATGAAAAAACGCCGATGGGCGACCTCGGTACCGAGTTCGTCTATATGCCGAAAAACGACGGTTCGCACTATGTCGATGGCATTCTGAAACTCAACGACGAGGAATTTGCCACGCTCACGGGTACCTATTTTAATAAAAAGGGAAACACGAAGGGCTACCTCGATGCCACGCTCGACTTGGCACGAATGCCGCTGGCGCTTCTGAACGGTTTTGCACCCAACCAAATCATCGGTTTCGAGGGCTACGGCGAGGGTGCGCTCTCGGTTCGCGGCCCGCTTTCCAAGCCCGTGGTCGATGGTGAAATCTACCTCGATTCGGCCTATATGGTGAGCCAGCCCTACGGCGTTCGCCTGCGCTTCGACAACGACCCCGTGACCATCAAGGGAAGTCGTCTGCTTTTCGAGAATTTCGAACTTTACGCCAACAATTCACAGCCGCTGACGACCTACGGCGCACTCGATTTCACCGACCTCGACCACATTCGCCTCGACCTCAGGATGCGCGCTCAGAACTTCCTGCTCATCGACGCGAAGGAAAATCCACGTTCCGAGGCTTACGGCAAGGCTTACGTGAACTATTTCGGCAACATCAACGGCGAACTTTCCAACCTGAAAATGCGCGGAAAACTCGATGTTTTGGGCTCGACCGACATTGTCTATATCCTGCGCGACTCGCCGCTGAGCACCGACAACCAGCTCGATGAACTCGTGCGCTTCGTCGATTTCGCCGACACGACCCAAACCGTCGTCCATCGGCCCGATTTAACGGGTTTTTCGATGGATATGACCGTCGATGTGTCGAATGGTGCCCACGTGATGGCTTATCTGAACTCCGAAAAGAGCAATTTCATCGACCTGATGGGCGGTGGAACGCTGCGAATGAACTACAGCGTGGCCGACAAACTGCGTCTGACGGGAAGATACACGCTGGCCAACGGCGAAATGAAATATTCGCTGCCGATTATTCCGCTGAAGACCTTCACGATTGCCGACGGCAGCTACCTCGAATTCACGGGCGACCCGATGAACCCGACACTCAACATCACTGCCACCGAGCGGATGAAAGCCCCTGTTTCAGCCGAAAATGGGGTGGGGCGCAGTGTCGAATTCGATTGTGGCGTCATCATCACGAAAACGCTCAACGATATGGGCTTGGAATTCACGCTCGACGCGCCCGAGGATATGCAACTCCACTCCGAATTGCAGGCGATGAGCAAGGAACAGCGCGGAAAACTCGCCGTGACGATGCTCACGACGGGAATGTATCTCGCCGACGGCAACACCCACGGTTTTTCGATGAACAATGCGCTCAACACGTTTCTCCAGAGTGAAATCAACAACATCACGGGCAACGCCCTGCGCACGCTCGACCTCAGTGTCGGACTCGACAACACGACCGATGCCGCTGGCCACACGGCGACGAACTACTCCTTCAAATTTGCGAAGCGATTCTGGAACAATCGCCTGAAAATCAGCATCGGCGGCAAGGTTTCGACGGGTGCCGAGATTCAGAACCAAAACCAGTCGTTCTTCGACAATGTCGCCTTGGAATATCGTCTCGACGACACTGCCAATAAATATGTCACGCTGTTCTACGAAAACAACGTCTATGACTGGCTCGACGGCTACACGCAGGAATACGGCGTGGGCTTCATTTGGCGGCGTTCCTTGCAGCATTTCAAGGATATTTTCAACTTTAAAAGCGACGAAAAACAGCCGTTGATGCCGCCGATGATTCGACGGGATTCGCCTGCTGAAAATCAGACTGATTCGACGATGAAAGTTCAAGAAGATTCGATGATGATTCGTCCTGATTCGACATTGGAACAATCGACCGAAAATCGTCGTGAAATCCCCTTAAAATGAAATGAAAATGAAGAAAAATATCGTCAAAATACCTCTGATTCTGCTGGTGGCGACGCTTTTCGCGGCCTGTTCGACGACGGAAAACATTCCCGACGATGACCAACTTTTCGTCGGACTGACGAAAATCGGTTTCGACCGCACCGACAGCATCAACACGGCTGCCGCCAAGAAGAATTTCATCATCGCACAAGAGGAAATCGAGGCTGCGCTCGCCACCGCGCCCAACGGGGCACTTTTCGGCAGCAGCTACCATCGTTCGCCGTTTCCCATCCGACTTTGGATTTGGAACGAATTTGCTGACAAAGACGATAAATTTTCGCAATGGATGACGCGCTCGTTCGGCAAAAAGCCCGTGCTGATGAGTTGGGTGAATCCCGCGCTGCGGGCACAAGTGGCGCAGTCGGTGCTTCGTAATCACGGCTATTTCCACGGCACGGTCGATTACAACGTCATCACCCGAAGCAACCCGAAAAAGGCGAAAATCGGCTATCAAGTCACGACCGGCCCACTGCTCACCATCGATTCCGTGAGTTATGTCGGTTTTTCGCCGAGGGCCGACAGCCTGATTCGCCAAACTGCCGACCAGAGCCTGCTGAAATCGGGCAACGCCTTCACGGTGGCCTCGCTCGACGGTGAGCGAACCCGCATTTCCACGCTTTTCCGCAACAGCGGTTATTTCCACTATCAACCCAACTACACGACCTATCTCGCCGACACGACGACCGTCCCCGGACGTGCGCAGTTGCGGATGCAGATGGCCGACAACATCCCTGCCGAGGCCCATCGCCCTTACGGCATCGGAAACATCACGGTGAACTTGCGGAAAACCTTTATGCAACAGCTGACCGACAGCGTCAGCCGTCGCTCGTTCAAGTTGAAATTCAACGGGTCGAAGTCTCCCGTCCGTCCGCGTGTCGTGATGGGTGCGATGCGACTCCGCTCGCGCCAGCCTTACAGTTACGAAGGCTATCTCCAGACCGCCAACGCGCTCAATGCCACGGGACTTTTTGCGATGACCGATTTCCAATTCACGCCCCGACCCGACGAGGACACGATTGACGTCGCCATCAACTGCGTTTTCGACCGCCCCTACGATTTCTACGTTGAAACCAATTTCACGAAACGAACCATCGGGCGTGCCGGTCCTGAACTCAAACTCGGTTTGGCGAAGAAGAACCTTTTTAAAGGTGCCGAGAAACTCGACATCAACCTCCACGGCTCCTACGAATGGCAGACGAGCGGAACGTCGTCGGATATGAGCACTTACGAATACGGTGCCGACATTTCGCTCGAATTTCCGCGACTGGTTGCACCGTTTATGGGTGGAAATCAGATGCGCCGACGCTTCGAACGTGCTCGTGAACAAGGAAAAACGCTTTCGCTCGACCCACTCCGTTGGCGTCGCATTTCCACGACGTTGGCAAAGGTTTCAAGCGACATCGTCCGTCGTCCGGGCTACTACAAAATGCACGTTGTCGCAGGCGAATGGACGTATCGCTGGCAGCCCACCGCCACCTCGCGCCACGAATTTTCGCCCCTCACGGTGAAATACCAATTTATGAACTCGCATACCGAGAAATTCGACAGCATTGCCGCCGCGAATCCCTATCTCCTCGCCACGATGCAAGACTATTTCATTCCGCAGATGCGCTACACCTATATTTATAGTAGTCCAGCCACGAAACTCAACCCGATTCGTTGGGAAACGACCTTCGCAGAGTCGGGAAACCTCGTGTCGCTCGGCTATCTCGCGGCAGGAAGAAAGTGGAACGAACTCGATAAAAAACTTTTCAAAAATCCCTATTCACAGTTCTTAAAACTCGAAACCGATTTCGTCAAAACGTGGCGTTTGACCAATAGTTCGAGCCTCGTTGCCCACGTCAATGCAGGCTATATTTGGGTCTATGGCAACAGCGATTGGCTGCCGAACAGCGAGATGTTCTACGTGGGTGGTGCCAACAGCATTCGTGCCTTTCCCGTGCGCGGAATCGGTCCAGGTGCAATGGAAAGTTTCGGCGACCGTGCCTTCGATTACTTGCTACGAAACGGTAGCATCAAGTTCGTTTTCAACCTTGAATATCGTGCGCAACTCTTCGGCAACTTGCACGGTGCCATTTTCCTTGATTCAGGCAATGTCTGGACACCGCCCGGCGACTCCTACGACGACCCCGACATCGACGAATTGTTCTCTCCGGGCAATTTCAAGTTGCGTAATTTTTTCCGTCAGCAAGCCGTCGGCACGGGTGTCGGCCTGCGCTACGACCTCGACTTCCTCATTCTTCGACTTGATTGGGGACTTGCCCTCCATCTGCCTTACAAAACCAGCAAGTCAGGCATCTACAACATCGATAATTTCAAGGACAGCCACACGCTGCATTTCGCGATTGGCTATCCGTTCTAAAATCAATAGTTGAGTTCGATGACATAGTCGATGTCGGTAGGTGCAGCGGCGAATTGCAGGGCGATGCCGCCATCGACACGGGTGAATTTCACGGCTTTGCCGCTCTTGAACTCAATGGCTCGCTTCACCTTATTATTTTTTAGGGGCACGAAAAGGCCGTTGTCTGCCAACGAGAGGACGTGGATGAAAAGGCGGTTGCCCTTGCGCGTGCTGACGCCCCACGTGTGCGGTTCGACCTCGCCGCCGCGTGTGCCGTAGATGGTTTCGCCGTATTGTTCGAGCCATTTTCCCATTTCCTTCAGTCGGCTGACGGCCTCTTCGGGCAGTTTTCCGTTAGGCTCTGGTCCGACGTTGAGCAGCAGATTGGCGTTGCGTCCGGCAGCACCGACAAGCAGGTGGACGAGTTGGCGCGTCGATTTGTAGTCGCGGTCGGTGATGTTGTAGCCCCACGTGCGGTTCATCGTCTCGCACGACTCAAGCGGCAGCGTCTTGCTGATGCCGTTTTCGCCCGAATAGCCGGCCTTGTTCTCGCCCGGCAGGTCGCGCTCGAAAATCTGCACATCCTCGCCGTCGAAGGGCGGCACGTGGTGGTTGTTGGCGACGAGACACGAAGGTTGCAAACTGTGGATGAGGTCGTATTGCGGACGCAGTTCCCAGTCGAACGGTGTCGGGTCGCTGTCGTGGTCCCAAAAGCCGTCGAACCAAATCGCGCCGACTTTTCCGTAGTTCGTCAGCAATTCCGTCAGTTGGTCGTTCATAAAACGCTGATAATGCTTCCAATCCTGCTGATTTTTCGGGCGACCCGTGCCGAGTCCCGTGCGACCGAGGGGATAGTCCGTTCGTCCCCAGTCGAGGTGGGAATAGTAGAAATGCAGACCGATTCCTTGGCGTTCGCAGGCGTCGCTCAATTCCTTCAACACATCGCGCTTGAAGGGCGTCGCCTTGACAATGTTGTAGTCGCTGGCGGCGGAGTTCCACATTGAAAAACCGTCGTGGTGGCGCGAGGTGACGGTGATGTATTTCGCGCCCGACGCTTTGATGGCCTCGACCCATTCGTCGGCGTTGAACAGCGACGGATAGAAACCTGCGGCGAGTTTCGGGTACTCCAAATAGTTGATGTTGCGGTTCTGCATCACCCATTCGCCCTGTCCGAGCATCGAGTAGATGCCCCAGTGGATGAAAATGCCGAATTTCTTGTCTTGGAACTCGGTTTGTGCCTGTTTGATGGCCTCGGTGGGCACGTAATTCTGTGCGTTGATGCTGCCAAATGCGATGGCAAAAAACATCGTCATCATGATTTTTTTCATATTCATTAATTTTTAACTATTTAACCTTTAAAATTGTTATCCGATTTCCGCCACGGTAATTCCTGCGCCGCCGAACTGCACGTGCTCGTCGCGGAACGATTTGACGTTGGGAACGGTGGCGAGGTATTGGCGGACGAGTTGGCGCAGGATGCCGTCGCCCTTGCCGTGCAGGATGCGGACTTGGCTCATATCGGTAAGGATGGCATCGTCGATGAAGTGGGTGACGGCGTTGAGGGCTTCGTCGCCACGCATTCCGCGCACGTCGAGTTCCTGACGGAAGTTTTTGCGGTGGGCGTCGATGGTTTCGCGGGTCTGGCGGCTGATGCTGTAGGCGTTGAGGTTCTCTTTTTGCTGCTCCATCTTCGATTTTTTCTGCGGTTCGGCGAGTTCGAGCCGTTCCACCGACATCTTCGTGCGCATATCGCCGAAAATGACGATGGCGGTCTTGCCGCTGATGCTTTCGACCCGTCCGACCGACTGCAATCCCTTGATTTTCACCAACGCACCTACGCCGATGGCTTCTGTCGATTTTTTGGTGGTCGAAACCACGCTTTCAAAGGCGTTTTCGGTCGTTGTCGGACTTGATTTTTGCTTTTCGGCAGCCTCTTTTTTCTCTTTGCGACGCTTTTCCTTCCGTTCGCGTCGGGCGAGAATTTGCTGCATTTTCTTCTCGATTTTCTCGTCGTTGGCCGCGTCGATTTCGGAAACGCTCTCTTTGAACGCCTGCAATTCCTCGCGAATCAGTTTGGTCTTCTCTTTTTCGGCTTGTGCCTCGCGGATTTCGCGAATCGTATTCTCGATTTTCCGATTCGCCTCGCGCAGCAGTTCCTCGGCCTCTTCCTTCGCCTTCCGAAGAATGGCTTTTCGGCTTTTTTCGATGTCGGTCAGGTCGGTTTCGTAGCGCGAAATCGTGCGTTCGATGTCTTTTTCGCGTTGGTGAATCGACTGGCGTTTGTTTTCCCAATATCGCTTGTCGCGGACGATGTCTTGCAGGTATTTATCGCTTTGGATGTAGTCGCTGCCGACGATGTCCGACGCATCGGCGATGACTTCTTCGGAAATGCCGATTTTTCGGGCGATTTCGATGGCAAACGACGAACCGGGTTGTCCAATCGAGAGTTGGAACAGCGGTTGCATTTCGTGGCGGTCGTAGAGCATCGCGCCGTTGGCCACGCCCTTGTGGTCGTCGGCGAAATGCTTCAGATTTTGGTAGTGCGTGGTGATGATGGCGAAGTTTTTATGCTTCCAAAATTGCTTGAGCACCGCCTCAGAGATGGCTGCACCGATTTGCGGTTCTGTGCCCGTTCCAAACTCGTCGATGAGCAAAAGGGTTCGCTTGTCGCCCTGCCGCATCATCTGCTTCATATTCATCAGGTGGCTCGAATAGGTCGAAAGGTCGTTTTCGATGCTCTGTTCGTCGCCGATGTCAATCATAATGCTGCGGAAAATGCCGACGGTGGACCGCTCGCTGACGGGAATCGACAGGCCGCACTGCACCATATATTGCAGCAGTCCGACGGTTTTCAGACAAACCGATTTTCCGCCTGCGTTGGGTCCTGAAATGATGAGAATATGTTTTTCGGACGACAGTTCGATGTCGAGCGGAACGGTTGTGCGGCCTTGTCTTTCGAGCGACTGCTGAAGAAGCGGATGGATGGCGTGAATCCAATCGATGTGCGGCTTTTCGACGACGACAGGTTCGATGGCTTTGAACTGCCGTGCCAACTCCGCTTTGGCGCGGATGAGGTCGATGGTCGCCAGAAAATGATAGGATTCGAGAATTTCCTTGATATGCGGACGGATTTCACGTGTGATTTCCGTCAGAATGACGATGATTTCGCGAAATTCCTCTGCTTTCAACTCGCGGATTTTATTGTTCGCCTCGACCACCTCCGCCGGTTCGATGAAAACCGTGCGACCCGAGGCTGATTCGTCGTGTACGATACCTTTGATTTTTCGTTTTTGGCCTGGTACGACAGGAATCATCAGTCGGCCGTCGCGCATCGTCGGCGACACGTCTTTTTCTACGATTCCCTCGCTCTGCGCCGTTCGCAGAATCGAGTGGAGCGTGTGGGAAATGCCGTTTTCCGTCTTTGCAAGCGTCTGTCGGATTCGCGCCAGTTCGGGCGAGGCATTGTCGCGGATATGGCCGAATTTATCGAGGATTCGGTCGATGTGGGTGATGAGTTCGGGGAAAGTCGCGATGCCGTCAGTCAGCCGATGCAGGGCAGGGTAGTCGTCGCCATCGAGAAATTTCACGATGTCGTGGATGGTTTCGAGCGAGCGGCGCAGGTCGAACAATTCCGAGGCTTCGAGATGCGTGTTTTCCGGTCGGATGCGAGCCACAGGCGTGCGCACATCGAAGAAATAGCTGAGCGGGAAATCCTCGTCAGCATCCTGAATGGCACGAAATTCCTGCACCTGCCGCAGCCATTCGTTCACCACCGCAGCGTCGTCGGAAAAGCCGATTTCATCCACCTTTCCGCTGCCCAGCGTCGAAAGACATTCGCCGCGCAAAAGCCGCCGAATTTCGGTGAATCCAATCTTGCTCTCAAAGTTTTTCGGGTAAATCATTGTGCAAAGGTACGAAAAAAAGCGAATATTTTTCTTGGAATTTCTAAAAAAATGCGGAAAAATTTCTCGGTGGATTGATTTTTTATTATCTTTGCAAGCCGTAAATATTAATTAAATAATAACCAATAAAATAAGGAATAAATATGAAACCAACATTATTTTTGCTTGCTGCCGGCATGGGCAGTCGCTACGGTGGATTGAAGCAGCTCGACGGTCTGGGACCCAACGGCGAAACCATCATGGACTATAGTATTTACGACGCGATTCAGGCAGGTTTTGGCCGTCTCGTGTGGGTGATTCGCAGAGATTTCGAGGAGCAGTTCCGCGAGCAGATTCTCAAGAAATACGAGGGTTTGGTGCCTTGCGAACTGTGTTTTCAAGCACTCGACGCGCTTCCAGAAGGTTTTAGCGTGCCCGAAGGTCGCGTGAAACCGTGGGGAACGAACCACGCTGTGATGATGGGCGAGAGCGTCATCAACGAGCCGTTCTGCGTCATCAACTGCGACGATTTCTACGGTCGTGATGCGTTTATGAAGATTGGAAAATTCCTGAGCGACCTGCCCGAAGGCTCGACGAATAAGTATGCGATGGTGGGCTTCCGCTGCTGCAACACGCTGTCGGAGAACGGTTCGGTGGCGCGTGGCGTTTGCGAATACGACGACAACCATCATCTTGTTGAGGTCGTTGAGCGCACGGAAGTGATGCGCGTTGATGGCAAAATTTGTTACAAAGACGGCGACGAATGGGTGGCTGTCGATGACAACGTGCCCGTCTCGATGAATATGTGGGGCTTCACGCCTGACTATTTCGACTATTCCAACACTTATTTCAAGGAATTCCTCAGCGACCCGAAGAACATGGAGAATCTGAAGGCCGAGTTCTTTATTCCGTTGATGGTCAGCAAGTTAGTGAAAGAAGGAACAAGCACGGTCGAGGTGCTCGACACGACTTCAAAATGGTTTGGCGTGACCTATGCCGCCGACCGCGAAGCCACCGTGGAGCGCATTCAGAAACTCGTCGATGAAGGTGTCTATCCCAACAAACTTTTCTAATGGAAATTGACATCCTACAAGAACAGGAAGTCGCTATTTTGCGAGAGCTGATAGCGGCTTCCTCGCAAATTGTCATCACCTGCCACAAGTCACCCGACGGCGATGCGCTCGGTGCGTCGCTTGGTTGGGCGGAATATTTGCGCGTGTGCCACGAAAAAGACCCTGTCATCGTCGTGCCCGACGCCTATCCCGACTACTATCTGTGGCTGCCGAACACCGAGAAAATCGTTCGTTACGACAAGCATCCCGAGAAGGGCGACCTGCTGTTGAAGACCGCCGACCTGATTTTCTGCCTCGATTTCAACGAGAGCGGTCGCACGGAGTTGATGAAGCAGTCGTTGGACGCCTCCGCTGCCCAAAAAGTGATGATTGACCACCATCTGAATCCTCAGATGGACACGGCGCTGACGATTTCGCATCCCGAACTCAGTTCCACGAGCGAGTTGATTTTCCGAATCGTCTGGCAGATGGGCGATTTCGAAGCGATGAAGAAGCATTTTGCCGTGCCGATTTATTGCGGAATGATGACCGACACGGGCAGTTTCACCTATAATTCGTCGTATCCCGAAATCTATTTCATCGTCGGTCAGCTGCTTACGAAGCGCATCAACAAAGATTCGATTTACCGCAAGGTCTATCATAATTTCTCGTCGTGGGCCATTCGTTTCCGAGGTTACATCATGTGCCATAAACTCAAGGTTTCCGACGAGTTTCACGCGGCCTATTTCAGCATTTCTGCGAAGGAAATGCGCGATTTCCACTTCATTCGCGGCGATGTGGAGGGATTGGTCAACGAACCACTGAGAATCAAGGATTTGAAGTTGTCGATTTCGATTCGAGAAGACGACCGCACGCCCAATTTGGTGTGGGTGAGTTTGCGCTCCGTCGGCGACTTTCCGTGCAACAAAATGGCGGAAGAGTTCTTCAACGGCGGCGGCCATCTCAACGCCAGTGGCGGACGGCTCTATTGTTCGCTCGAAGAGGCTGAAAAAGTCATTGTCGAAGCCATTCGAGCCTATGAATCGCAGTTGAAATCGTCAGAAAATTGACATCAAAATGTAAAATATCCATAAAAAACCTCATTGTCGGATAAAACTTCGGTTTTGGTTCTTGAAACTTCGTAAAAAATGACTACCTTTGCAGAAAATAATCATCAGAAAGGCAACATGAGAAAAATTTTCAGTATTTTGGCGACCGCGCTGTTGCTGACAGGAATCGCATCTTGCAGTGACGGAGAAACCTATCAGGAAAAGCGCGACAAGGAAATTTCCGCCATCAACAGCTATATCGCAGAGAAAAACGTGAAAGTGATTTCGGAAGACCAATTCTTCGCGCAAGACAGCATGACTGATGTGTCGAAAAACGAATTTGTGCTTTTCGAGGCGTCGGGCGTCTATATGCAAATCGTGCGGAAAGGCTGCGGACAGAAGCTTCGCGACGGCGAAACGGCCAACGTGCTTTGCCGATTCACGGAATACAACCTGATGCTCGGTGCCGACTCGATTTCGCTCACCAACGATGCGGCAGGCTACGCTGCCAGTGTCGATAAAATGACCATCACCAACACGTCGGGCACCTTCACGGGCACTTTCGACACTTCGAGTCGGATGTATATGGTCTATGGCGCTGGCACGAACTACACGTCGCTGCCGTCGGGATGGCTCGTTCCATTCGGCTACATCCGACTGGGCAGACCCGTGAACGAGGGCGACGAGACTGCTAAAGTGCGCATCATTGTGCCTCACAAGCAGGGCCATCTGACGGCGTCGAACTACGTTACACCTTATTTATATGAGCTCACTTTGGAGCGCGGACGATAAAAAAATAGTCAAATAGTATTTAGTCAAATAGTAAATTGCCATGACTCTGATCAAATCCATTTCCGGCATCCGCGGAACCATCGGCGGACGGGCGGGCGACACGCTCAACCCACTCGACATCGTGAAATTTACATCGGCTTATGCGACTTTCATCCGTCGCTCGGCCAAGTCTCAGAATAACCGAATCGTCGTCGGACGCGATGCCCGAATTTCTGGCGAAATGGTGAAAAACGTCGTCTGCGGCACGCTCATGGGCATGGGCTACGACGTGGGGAACATCGGACTCGCCACCACGCCGACCACCGAACTGGCCGTGCGCTGGCTCGAGGCCGACGGCGGCATCATCATCACAGCGTCGCACAATCCGCGCCACTGGAATGCGCTGAAATTGCTCAACAACCAGGGCGAATTCCTCAACAAGACCGAGGGCGAGCAGGTGTTGGCGATTGCCGAGGCCGAAGACTTCGACTTTGCTGATGTCGATCACATGGGCCACTATTGCGAGGACAATACGATGGACAAGCGCCATATCGACAGCGTTCTCGCGTTGGAACTCGTTGATGCTGAAGCAATTAGGAAGGCTGGATTCCGCGTCGTGGTCGATTCGATTAACTCGGTCGGCGGCGTGATTCTGCCCGAATTGTTGAAGGCGCTCGGCGTTGAGGCGAAATTCCTCAACGGCGAACCGACTGGCGATTTCGCCCACAATCCCGAACCGTTGCAGCAGAACCTTGGCGGTATCATGGATGAACTGAGAAAAGGCGGCTATGATATGGGAATCGTGGTCGATCCCGACGTCGATCGTCTCGCATTCATCAGTGAAAACGGCGAGATGTTTGGCGAGGAATACACGCTCGTCAGCGTGGCCGACTACGTGCTTTCGCGCACGCCCGGCGACACTGTTTCCAACCTTTCTTCGACCCGCGCCCTGCGCGATGTCACCGAGAAGCACGGCGGAAAATACTGCGCTTCGGCGGTGGGCGAGGTGAACGTCACCACGCTGATGAAGCAAGTCGGCGCAGTCATTGGTGGCGAGGGCAACGGTGGTGTCATCTATCCCGCCTCGCACTACGGTCGCGACGCGCTCGTCGGCATCGCCCTGTTCCTGACGCAACTGGCGCAGAAAGGCATGAAAATGAGCGAACTTCGCAAGACCTATCCCAATTATTTCATGGCGAAAAACCGCATCGACCTGCAACCTTCGACCGATGTCGATGCCATTCTTGAAAAAGTGAAGGAATTATATAAAAATGAGCAAGTGAACGACATCGACGGCGTGAAAATCGACTTCGCCGACCGTTGGGTTCACCTGCGCAAGTCGAACACCGAGCCGATTATCCGCGTCTATAGCGAGGCACACACGCCCGAAGAGGCCGAAGCCATCGGCAAGGAGCTGATGAAGGTCGTGCTCGATATGCAATAAGGATTATTTTTCCCGCTTTTCATCTGCTTCATAGGCTTGTACGATTCTCGTTACAAGCCTATGTCGTACAATGTCCTTTTTTGTGAGTTCCACCACGCCGATTCCCTCGATTCCCGTGAGAATGCGCAGTGCTTCGACCAGTCCGCTCTTCTGCGAGTGGGGCAGGTCGATTTGCGTCATGTCGCCCGTGATAATCATTTTTGTGTTCCAACCCATGCGCGTCAGGAACATCCGAATCTGCTGCGGGGTCGTGTTTTGCGCCTCGTCGAGAATCACCACCGCATCGTTCAGCGTGCGACCGCGCATAAAAGCCAGCGGCGCAATCTGAATGACGTGCTTTTCCATCATATCCTGCAATTTCACCTGCGGCAGCATGTCTTCGAGCGCGTCGTAGAGCGGTTGCAGATAGGGGTCGATTTTGTCCTTCATATCACCTGGCAGAAAACCGAGTTTCTCGCCTGCTTCCACAGCCGGACGCGACAAAATAATTTTTTTCGCCGTCTTTTCCTTCAACGCCTTCACGGCAAGCGCAATGCTCAGGTAGGTTTTGCCCGTTCCGGCTGGTCCGACGGCAAACACCATATCGTTCTGCTCAAACGCCTCGATGAGCCGTTGCTGATTCTCGGAACGATTCTTAATCGGACGACCCGAAATGCTGTAAACCACGACACCTTTCACCGCGTCGGCCTTCGTCTGCCGACCGTTCACGATGTCGATAATATCCTCTTCCGAAACCGTGTTGTACTTCAAAACGTGCTGTCGAATTTGCTCGATGCACGCCTCGAAACGCTCCATTTCGTCGGTGTCGCCGAGCACGCGAATGACGTTACCACGCGCCACGACGCGCAGTTTCGGATAGAGCGACTTGATGATTTGCAAATGGCCGTTGCCCACGCCGTAGAGCATCATGGGGTCGATGTCCTCAAGAACAATATGCTTTTCTGTCAAAATCGTAGTTTTTAGTGAATAAATTCGATGATGATTTCTTAAAACGGCGACAAAATTAAAAATATTTCGTGAAATACACAAGAAATATTGGCGCGAGTTCAAAGAAAAATTGTAACTTTGCAAGGTTTTTATGAAATGACAGGCGTATGAAAGTCAGCAAAAATCAATATTTGAAAGGATTTTGCCTCGTGGTGATTGCGCTGGGCGTGATTCGGGCGGTGTTTCCGAGCGTGGCGATGACGGCAGACGAGCGGCGGACGGCTGATTCGATTCGAGTGGTGGAAGACTCGATTCGAATGGCGGTGGTTCCGACACAGGAAAATGTCGAGAAGGTTGCCAAAAAAGAAGAAAAATCGCTTGAAAAGGAAGAATTTTCGCCGAAAACGACGGAAAAATCGACCCAAGAAGAAAAAAAATCGACCGAAGTGGGGCAGAGCCGCTTTTTCAATGCCGACGGCACGGTTTCGCGACACCGAATTTTGAGCGTGACAAGTTATTCGGAGGCTTTCCCCGACGCACAGGAGGTACAAATCGTGTCGGCCCACAAATGGGGAGTTTCGCCCGTGCTCAACCGACAGGAGGCCGAGGAGCGGAAGGCGGAATTGGTCTATGTCGGCAGCAATCCCTATTTCTTCGTCGAACCGCTCAACCAGAGCATTCCCTACCTCGTTCCAAGGGCTTTAGTTTTACTTCAAGACATTGGACGTAACTTCCTTGATAGTCTGCAAGTTAAGGGATTGCAGTCGCATAAGATTGTCGTCACCAGCGTGCTGCGTTCGCAGGAGGATGTCGGACGCCTTCGTCGCTACAACCGCAACGCCACCGAGAACAGTTGCCACATGTACGGTACGACTTTCGACATCGCCTACAACCGCTATCTCGCCGTCGAGGAGAAGGCTCAACCTTATTCCAAGCAGGCGACGGTGGCCGATGTTCGACTGAAACAGGTGCTGTCGGAGGTGTTGCGCGACCTGCGCCAAGAGGGTCGCTGTTGGGTGAAATACGAAGTGCGGCAGGGCTGTTTCCATTTAACGGTAAGATAATTTGGTGATGTCAAAGAAAATCTGTAACTTTGCACGCCATTTAAAAATAAGGTTAAAAAGTTAAAAGAATACGATATGACAAAGAAATTTGCCGAACATAAGGCGATGAACCTGACTGAGACGAACAATCAGGTTCTCAAGGAGTGGGAGAAAAACGACGTTTTCCACCGCAGTATCACGGAGCGCGAGGGCTGTCCGCAGTTTGTGTTCTACGAGGGACCGCCCTCGGCCAACGGCCATCCCGGCATCCACCACGTGCTGGGTCGTGCGCTGAAGGACACGTTCAATCGTTACAAGACGATGAAGGGCTTTCAGGTGCATCGCAAAGCTGGTTGGGACACGCACGGACTGCCTGTGGAACTCGGTGTTGAGAAGACTTTGGGCATCACCAAGGCCGACATCGACAACCACGAGTCGCCGCGCTACATTTCGACGGAAAATTACAACCTCGAATGTCGCAAAAACGTGATGATGTACACGCAGGAATGGCGTGAACTCACTGAGCGGATGGGCTATTTCGTCGATCTCGACAACCCGTATATCACCTACGACAACAAGTATATCGAAACGCTTTGGTGGCTGCTGAAGCGGCTCTATGACAAGGATATGCTCTACAAGGGCTACACGATTCAGCCGTATTCGCCTGCTGCCGGAACGGGTCTTTCGAGCCACGAACTGAACCTGCCGGGCTGCTATCGCGATGTGAAGGATACGACGTGTACGGCGTTGTTTCGGGTGGTTGGTGATGGCTGTCAGGTGTTGGCGGAGCGCTTTGCCAACCAACATCTAACACCTAACACCCCCATCTACTTCCTCGCTTGGACCACCACGCCGTGGACATTGGCGGCCAACTCGGCCCTTTGCGTTGGTCCGAAAATCGACTATGTGGCGGTTGAAACCTTTAATCCCTACACGGCGCAGCCGATAACGGTGGTGCTGGCCGAGGCTCGCGTGAACGCGTATTTCTCCGAAGATGGCAAAGATGGCGATTTTGCTGCTTACAAGGCTGGCGACAAGATGATTCCGTGGCGCATCGTGGCGAATTACAAGGGTTCCGACCTCGTTGGAATTGAGTACGAGCAGTTGATGCCGGCCATTTCGCCGATGACCGACGGAGCATTCCGCGTGATTCCGGGAGACTACGTGACGACCGACGACGGTGCAGGTATCGTGCATATCGCGCCGAACTTTGGTGCCGACGACGCTTTCGTGGCGAAAAAAGCAGGTGTTCCACCCATCGTTCTCATCGACAAGAAGGGTCAGGAACGGCCTGTGGTCGATCTCGAAGGAAAATATTTCAAGATTGAAGATTTAGATGAACAATTCGTAGCTAAGTACGTGAATATCAACGAGTGGAAGAAGTTCGCAGGTCGTTACGTGAAGAACGCATACGACGAAACACTCACGGAAAAAGACGAAACGCTCGACGTGGCCATCTGTATGGATTTGAAGATGCAGGGCAAGGTTTTGAAAATAGAGAAACACCTGCACAATTATCCCCATTGCTGGCGCACCGACAAGCCCGTGCTCTATTATCCGCTCGACTCGTGGTTTATCCGCTCGACGGCGAAGAAGGAGCGAATGGTCGAACTCAACAAGACCATCGGCTGGCATCCTGAATCGACGGGAACAGGTCGTTTTGGCAACTGGCTCGAAAACTTGAACGACTGGAACCTTTCGCGCAGCCGTTTCTGGGGCACACCGCTGCCGATTTGGCGCGACGAAGAGGGCAAAACCGAGAAATGTATCGGGTCGGTCGAGGAACTTTACAACGAAATCGAAAAGGCGGTCGAGGCTGGCGTGATGGCTCATAACCCATTGAAAGACAAGGGTTTTGTGGTTGGCGATATGTCGCAGGAAAACTACGACAAAATCGACCTGCATCGTCCGTATGTCGATGAAATCGTGTTGGCAACCGCCGACGGCAAGCCGATGAAGCGCGAAAGCGACCTCATCGACGTGTGGTTCGACTCGGGCGCAATGCCTTACGCGCAGGTGCACTATCCGTTTGAAAATGCCGATGCCATCGATATAAAACTGGCGTTCCCTGCCGATTTCATCAACGAAGGCGTCGATCAGACACGCGGCTGGTTCTTCACGCTGCACGCCATCGCCACGATGGTTTTCGACTCTGTCGCCTTCAAAAATGTGATTTCGACGGGTCTAGTGCTCGACGCAAAGGGCAACAAGATGTCGAAACACGTCGGAAACGTGGTGAATCCGTTTGAAATGATTGAAAAATACGGCTCTGACGCGGTTCGTTTCTATATGATGACCAATTCCGAGCCGTGGGATAACCTGAAATTCGACCCAGAAGGCATCGACGAAGTGCGCCGCAAACTGTTCGGAACGCTGTTCAACACCTATTCGTTCTTCGCGCTCTATGCGAATGTGGATGGGTGGAACAATTCACAATTTACAATTAACAATTCACAGACCGAAATCGACCGCTGGATTCTTTCTCGCGTCAATTCGCTCATCAAACACGTCGATGCTGAACTCGACAACTACGACCCGACCCGTGCGGGCCGCCTCATCGACCAATTCGTGAACGACGACCTGTCGAACTGGTATGTGCGACTGAATCGCAAGCGTTTCTGGGGTAAGGATATGAGCGACGACAAACGCTCGGCCTACACGACGCTTTACACCTGTCTGATGACGGTTGCCAAGTTGCTTGCGCCATTTGCGCCGTTCTACGCCGACCAACTCTACAAAGACCTCGGCGGCGAGAAGGACAGCGTGCACCTCGACCTCTATCCCGAGGCCGACGAAGCCGCCATCGACCTCGATTTGGAGGCTCGGATGGATATGGCACAGCGCATCACGTCGATGGTGTTGGCACTGCGCCGCAAGGTGAACATCAAGGTTCGCCAACCGCTACAGAAAATTATGATTCCCGCTGTCGATGCCGAGCAACAGAAGCACATCGAGGCCGTGAAACAGTTGATTATGAACGAGGTGAACGTCAAGGAACTCACGTTTGTCGAAGGACAGGGCATTCTCGTGAAGAAAGTGAAGTGCAACTTCCGCACGATGGGCAAGAAATTCGGCAAGTTGATGAAGGCCGTTGCCGCCGCCGTCGATGGTTTCTCGCAAGAGCAAATCGCCGAACTCGAAACGGCTGGAACAATCGCCTTGTCGGTTGAAAATCAAGACGTTACCATCGAAAAGGAAGATGTCGAAATCTTCAGCGAAGACATTCCGGGCTGGCTCGTCGCCAACGAGGGCAACCTCACCGTTGCGTTGGAAGTCGAACTCACCGATGAACTGCGTCAGGAGGGTATGGCTCGCGAACTCATCAACCGCATCCAGAACCTGCGCAAAGACACGGGACTCGAAATCACCGACCGCATCAGCGTGGTCGTGGCTCCCAACGACCAGACCGATGCCGCCATCAAGGCTTACGGCGACTACATCGTTTCGCAGGTGTTGGCCGACAGCATCGAAATCGCTCCCAACGACGGCACAGAAATCGATTTCGACGACTTCAAGTTGAACATCAAAATAGTCAAATCGTAAAATCGTAAAATCGTAAAATAGTAAAATATCATTATGGCAGAGAAAAAACGCTATTCCGATGCCGAACTGGAAGAATTCAGGGGCATCATCAACGAGAAACTCCATTTGGCTCGTCGCGACTACGACACAATGATGCGCCAGATTATGAATCAAGACGGCAACGATGTCGATGACACGTCGCCCACGTACAAGGCGCTCGAAGAGGGTAGTCTGACCCAGTCGAAAGAAGAACTCGTGCAGATGGCCAACCGCCAGCAGAAATTCATCACGGGTCTTGAAGCCGCGCTCGTTCGCATTGAAAACAAGACCTACGGCATCGACCGCATCACGGGCGAACTGATTCCGAAAGAGCGACTTCGCGCCGTGCCCCACGCCACGCTGAGTGTAGCCTCGAAACAAGCCCGCGACAAGAAATGACGAAGAAAAAGACCGCTTGGCTCGCCTTGCTGTTCATCGTCGTGCTTCTGGTGATTGACCAAGTCATCAAAATCGCGGTGAAAACGAATATGCACCTCTATGAAAGCATCTGGATCACCGACTGGTTTCAGATTCATTTCATCGAGAACAACGGTATGGCCTTCGGTCTTTCGTTCATCAACAAATATGTGCTGACGATTTTCCGCATCGTCGCCGTGACGCTCATCGGCATTTACCTGCATCGGCAGATTCAGCAAGGCGCACGCACGATTTACATCGTTTTGCTATCGTTGCTTCTGGCAGGTGCGGCTGGCAACATCATCGACTGTATGTTCTACGGCGAGATTTTCACCGCCTCGTCGCCCTTCTACGTCAGTTATCTCGTGCCATTTGGACAAGGTTACTCGGGCTTTCTGACGGGAAAAGTGGTCGATATGTTCTATTTCCCGCTCATCGTCACGACGTGGCCCGACTGGATGCCGTTCTGGGGCGGCGACGAGTTCATTTTCTTCAGTCCCGTCTTCAATTTCGCCGATGCCTGCGTCAGCGTGAGTGTTGTAGCACTGTTCCTCTTTTGTAGGCCTGAATTGGCTACGCTGTCGGTGTCGAACGATGAAGAATCGAGTGAAGAAGCCGTTTTGAATGAAAAATCGTCCGAAAAAGAAGTTTTAAACGAAGAATCGACCGAAGATGAAACGTGATTTCCGTTTTCCGATGCAGACCCTCGCGAGCGTTCTGCTGCTGATACTCCTGTTCACGGTGTCGGCTTGTCGTTCGCGTGGCGAGAAAAAGCATCTTTCACAAGGAAAAATGGAAGCGATTCTCTACGATTACCACATCGCCGACGCCATTCAGGGAATGGATTACGATTACAAGGACACGCTTCGGATGCGCGTCTATAAGCAGGCGGTGTTGAAGAAACACGGCGTTTCCGAGGCCGATTTCGACTCGTCGATGGTCTATTACACGCGCCACGCCGACCAACTTTACAACATCTACGAGCGACTGTCGAAGCGGTTCGCCGACGAAGCCATCGCGCTCGGTACTTCCGCCAGCGAAGCCAACCAATTCCTGACGATTTCCAACACGGGCGACACGGCCAATGTCTGGTCGGGCGACCCGTCGTTTGTGCTGATGCAGCATCCCGGCTTCAACGTCTATTCCTTCACGCTCACCGCCGATTCGACCTACAAGCCCGGCGACCACTTTGTGCTCAGTTACGACGCGAAATTCATCTACCAAGACGGAATGCGCGACGCGATCGCCCTGCTCGCCATCACTTTCGATAACGACAGCACGGCGTCCGCAATGACGCGAATGTATGCCGACAACCTTTACAAAGTGAATATTTCGGACACGAAAAAACTCGGAATCAAGCAGATTTCAGGCTATTTCGCCCTCCATCGCAACACCAGCAACGACTCGCAATCGACGCTGAAAATGCTGCACGTGGGCAATATTGCACTCGTCAGAATACACTCGGACGGAAATTCGGAACAATCTGCTCCAGAACCCGAACCGCGAGGCCAACGGCTCGACGACAGGGGGATGGAAACGATGGAGCAACCGCTCGAACTGGAACTCGACCCAGCCGAGAAAGAAAGCCAACTCCGTCCCGAATAAATCAGAAAATCAATCAATCTAACCAAACTACTATCAACAATGAAAAAATTGATTCTTTCCATCGTTTTGCTTTGTGGTTTCCACGCCGCAGCAAGCGCTTGCACCAACTTCATCGTGGGCAAGAAAGCCTCGACCGACGGCTCGGTCATTTGTACCTACAACGCCGATTCCTACGGAATGTTCATCGGCCTCTACCATTTTCCGGCAGGAAAACACGCACCGGGCACGATGCGACAGGTCTATGACTGGGATTCCAACAAGTATCTCGGCGAAATACCCGAGGCTCCCGAGACCTACAACGTCATCGGCAACATCAACGAGTGGCAGGTGACCATCGGCGAAACCACCTACGGCGGTCGCGACGAAATGATCGACACGACTGGCATCATCGACTACGGTTCGCTGATTTATATCACGCTGCAACGCTCGCGCTCGGCTCGTGAGGCCATTCGCGTGATGACGTCGCTCGTCGAAAAGCACGGCTACTGCTCGAGTGGCGAAACTTTCTCGATTTGCGACCCCAACGAGGCGTGGATTCTCGAACTGATGGGCACGGGAACGCCCGGCAGCGAGTTCTATTCGCCGAAGATGAACCGCGTGGTTTGGGTGGCGATGCGCGTGCCCGACGATGCCATTTGTGCCCACGCCAATCAGAGTCGTATCGGCAAGTTCTTCACGGGTAAGAAAATCAACCCGAAGGGCTTCTATCCGACCGAGAAAAACGCGAAGGCCGACCTCTATTATTCTAAAGATGTCATCAACTACGCCCGCGTGATGAAGTGGTACGATGGCACAGATGCCGATTTCTCGTGGAAATGGGTCTATGCTGCACCCGATTTCGGTGGTCGTCGCTATTGCGATGCCCGCGTCTGGGCGTTTTTCCGCCATTTCCAAGACGGTTTTGCCGAGCGTTATCTGCCTTGGGCCTTGGGCGAAGACCCCAACGCCGAGGATATGCCGCTGTGGATTGTCCCGAATCGCAAACTGAGCGTTCAGGATGTCGAAAAATGTATGCGCGACCACTACGAAGGCACACCGCTCGCCGTTGATTCGACTACTGTCGGTGGCGGCATCTGGCAGATGCCTTACCGTCCGTCGCCGCTCTCGTTTGAGGTCGATGGCAAGAAATATTTCAACGAGCGTCCGATTTCGACACAGCAGTCGGGCTTCTCGTTTGTGAGTCAGATGCGCTCGTGGCTACCCCGACAAATTGGCGGTTGCTTCTGGTTCGGCAACGATGACGGCAATATGGTTCCCTACACGCCGATTTACTGCGGAAACACCGTGCAGCCCGAGTGCTACAACACGCCCGGCGCCGATTCGTTCAATTTCTCGTTTAAAAACGCCTATTGGGTGCAAAACTGGGTGGCGAATATGGTCTATCCGCGCTATTCGCAGATGTTCCCGGCACTCGAAGCCGTGCGCGACTCGCTCGAAAAGAGCTATTTCGACCAACAGAAAGCCATTGAACAGAAGGCCGTCGCCCTACACGCCCAAGACGAGGCCGCAGCCGTGAAATTCCTGAACGACTACAGCAACGAGAAGGCACAGCAGATGCTCGACCGCTGGAATCAACTGGCGCAGTACCTCATCGTGAAATACAACGATATGGTGGAAAAACAAGAGGAAAACGGCACGTACAAGCGCACGAAATATGGTCTTCCCATTGTGAAGCGTCCAGGATTCCCGACACCTTACGCCCGCCACTACGTCAAGATGACAGGCGATAAGTACGCGATTCCGCAGAACGATTGAGCCGCGTTATTCGACGACTCGACTCAGATTTAGTTCGACGATCAATCCTTCCGAATTCACTTTTGTTTCGACAAAGTATTTGGAAGGATTTTTTTGTGCCTCAGACTCACCTTCCTGTACGACGGTGAACTTCATGGCGTATTCGGCCTCGTCGGTCTCGGTCGGTTTCTTCTCAATTTTGTAGTCGCCCATCACGCGCCACGTTGCCCGATGCATATACGACGCCACCTTGGCCGCAGGCACGTTTTTCTCGCCTTGGAATTGCAGCAGCACGTCGGCCAAATCGGTTTTCATCGCCTCGTCGTTGCGAGCGTTGGCATTCTGGAAAAAGCGGCGAATCAGGTTCTGGAGCATCGTGTTTTCCTCGGGTTGCAGGTATTTCATCCGCAAATTCTTGATTCCCTCGTCGGCATCATCGACGTGGGCACCGCTGGGATGCTCTTTGAGGTATTGCTCGTAGCCCTGTTCGGAATTGAGTTCCTTTGCTTTGGCCCAGTCGATGGAGTCGATTTTGTTGAGTGCCTCGCCCTTGTGGGCCGAGTTTGGATATTTTTCAAGATATTTCTGGATGGTCGTTTTCGAGCGGCTTGCACAAGCCTCGGCCCAGTCGCGACTGGCTTGTTGAATGGCCAACAGCCGAGCCTCGACCGAGTCGCGACGATCGGAGTTGGCATCGCGATAAGTGTCGAGGAAACTCTGCAAAACCAGCGGGTCTTCGCTCGTGATGGCGTAGTTATAGGCCTCGGCTTCCTTCGTGTCTTTGGCTGTGTGGTAGAAGTAGAACAGCGTTCCGCAGGTGACGGCAGCCATCAGCAACGAGAAGAAAAGGATTCCGTAATGGCTTTTTTTCTCGGGTTTCGGCTGCGGAGCCTCGTTTTCTGCCGGTTTTTTCGTCGGCGGAATGGGTGGCGGCGTCGCGTTGGCCGTGTTTTCACGCTTTTGTCGCGTGTTGGGATAGCTACAAATCGGACACGCATCGTGTTCCGAGAAATAGATGGCTCCACACTGGTGGCAGCGCACGACTTTTCCTGCGATTTCCACACCGCACGACGGGCAGGTGGGAGCTTTGTCACTGACTTGGTGTCCACATTCCGGACATTTTATAATTGCCATATTCTTGTTGTATTTTTAAGTTATTTCTGTGAATACATTATTCTTCATAGTGGCGGAAACGAATTTCACGAAGTTTGTGCCGCCCCATGAATCGACTTTTGTCAATAAAACCGTTCACGCCGCGGATTCGACCTTTCGCCGTGTATTGCCACATCGTGATGTCGCGATTGTCCTTCAAACGGGGTTCGTAGTCGGTATATTGCGCAATCATCACCAGATAATGGTCGAGTTTTCCTTGCAGATGTTTGTCATAGAAATTCGCACCCGTATAGACGAGAGGTTTTTGCTGATATTCGTGCTCGACCATCTCCAAAAACTTGAAAAGCGAGTCGCAGAACTGCGCCGTGGGCAGTCCGTTGGTGGTCTCAACGTCGATCATCGGAATCAAATCTTGTTCCTGCGGACGACATTGCGCACGGAAATTCTTCAGTTGCAACTGCTGGTTGGTGATGGGGCGATAGAAATGGTACGCACCGACCTTCAACCCGTGACGATGGGCGAGGTCGATGTTCTTCTTGAATGTCGGATCGATGCGGTCGCCGCCCTCCGTCGCCTTCAGATAGACGTAGGCATTGTGGGCATCCTGGCCGACATGTTCCCAAAAAACATTGCCCTGATAATGGCTCAAGTCGATGCCGTGAACGTGTTGGCAAGTGTCCTCACACTGGACTTGTGCATGGAGTAGCGAAGCCGTAAAAAGAAGGAAATATAGTGCTATTTTTCGTTTCATGGGTGCAAAGGTAGAAAAAAAATGGAAAAAAGTTTGAAAAAAAATGGAAAAAATGGTGTAATTTTCAAGATTATTTAATAACTTTGCACCGCTTTAAGATTTTTGCCATTCTCTTTAATGCAGCACAGGGCATTGGCAAGGGTCAGACAAGGCGAAAAACGATAACTAATCTGTAACGATCATTAACAACATCAATAATCTAAAAGTGCTGCAAAACACACAAAAAATGGAAAAAGTTATGGGAAAAATGAAAGGATTTGCCATGCTTAAAATCGGCGAAGTGGGCTGGATTGAAAAAGACATTCCGAAGCCCGGGCCGATGGATGCGATTTGCAAACCGCTTGCCATTGCGATTTGCACTTCTGACGTTCACACCGTTTGGGAAGGCGCCGTGGGCGACCGCCGCAACATGATTCTCGGTCACGAAGGTTGTGCCGAAGTCGTCGAAGTGGGTGAATGTGTAAAAGATTTCAAGCCGGGCGACCGCGTGCTCGTACCCGCCATCACGCCTGATTGGAACTCGCTTGAGGCTCAGGCAGGCTACTCGATGCACTCGGGTGGTATGTTGGCTGGTTGGAAGTTCTCGAATTTTAAGGACGGTCTTGATTCCGAGTATTTCCACGTGAACGATGCCGACGGAAACCTCGCTCACATGCCCGAAAACATTAACACCGTCGATGCTTGTATGCTGTCTGACATGGTTCCGACAGGTTTCCACGGCGTTGAACTGGCCGACGTGCAGTTTGGCGACACGGTGCTCGTCATCGGCATTGGTCCGGTTGGTCTGATGAGCGTTGCCGCTGCCTCTTTCCGTGGTGCTTCGCGCATCGTGGCCGTCGGTACGCGCCCGAACTGCGTCGAGGCTGCTAAAAAATACGGTGCCGACGAGTTCATCAGCTACAAAAATGGTTCGATTTCCGAGCAGGCTCTCGCTATGACCAATGGTAAGGGCTTCGACAAGGTGATTATTGCCGGTGGTACGTGCGAAACGTTCGACGAGGCCATCCGTTCACTGAAACCGGGCGGAAAAATCGGTAATGTCAACTATCTTGGCAGTGGCGAATACATCAATATTCCGCGTGTGGAGTGGGGCGTAGGCATGGGTCACAAGCAAATCAACGGCGGTTTGATGCCGGGCGGACGTCTGCGCATGGAGAAACTCGGTGCGCTCGTCGCTTCTGGAAAGCTCGATGTCAGTCTCTTGGCCAGCCACATCTATGACGGTTGGGAGTACATCCCCGAGGCTCTTCAAATCATGAAGGACAAGCCTGCTGAACTCATCAAGCCCGTCGTCAGATTAGCTTAAAATACAATGAAAATCCTCGTCGTATCGGGTTTTCTGGGTGCCGGAAAGACCACGTTCATCAAAGAACTGATCAGGCGCACGAAGAAACAACCTGTAATCCTCGAAAACGAATACGGCGACAACGATCTCGACAGCCGCTCCCTTTCCGGGGGCGGCGCTCTTGAGATACTGGAATTTATGGAAGGGTGCGTGTGTTGTACGAAGAAAGATTCCTTCGTCAATACCGTCCTTTCCATTTCTGCAGCAATGGATCCCGAATACCTTGTCATTGAACCGACAGGAGTCGGGAAACTCGGAAACATTCTCAGCAGCATCCGCCGAATCGAATACGAGCGAATCGCGCTGCTTCCGTCGGTGTTGGTGCTTGCGCCGAGGTCCATCAACTCCTATCTCAAGGAATTTCCCGAAATCTACACCGATCAGGTCAAACACGCCTCGAAAATCGTTTTCTCGAAGTCGGAAAACGAATCGCCAGAACTTTTGCAGCGGGTGACGGAGCAAATTCGCGCCATCAACGCTGATGCCGAAATCATTTCCTCGCATTATTCGAAGATGGACGATGCTTGGTGGAATGCCCTTTTTGAAGGTTCGGAATTGGCAAAAAAAGTCGTCAAAACCCCTGAATATCGGAAAAGAAGCCTCGGCTATTCCTTGAACGACGTCGCCCAAAATCTTGGGCAACCGCAACAAATCACGCTGAAAAATGTCGCGCTTTCGTCGCTTGCCGAACTGATTATATTGCTCGAAGACGTTCTTCGTGGTCGCTTCGGCTACATTCCCCGTGCGAAAGGCGTCGTCCTCGTCGGGGCTGAATACCTGCGTTTCGACCTCGCCGACAACCTTTACGCCATCATCGGAGCCGACGAAAAAGAGCCGAAATCCCAGTTGACTTTCATCGGCAACAGACTCGATGTCGAGGGACTTCGCACTCGTTTTCAGCAGTTGTAATTCCTTATCCTTTTTCCTCGGGCCTCGTCACCCACGTAAAACCTTTCAGTGGTCGTTTTTCGGGCCAAAACATCGAGAAAATCAGTGCTACGACAACACTCACGGCGATGGCCGTGAAGCCGAAGAGCAGGAAGTTGGCCGTCGTGTAGAAATTCATCCAGAAGACGGTGGCCGTGCCTGCGAGGAAGCCGATGAATGCAGCGCGTGCGCCGATGCGTGGGAAGAAAATTCCCATCAGGAACAGTCCGCCGACGGCACCGGAAAGCAGACCGAGAATCGTGTTGAAATAGTCGAGCAGCGACTGGATGTTCATCGTGGCCATCAAAATGGCAATTACCATACCAATCAGACCGGCGACAATGCCTGTGACACGGGCGGTTCGCACGGTTGCCTTGTCGCTGATGTTCGGTCTTGCTTTCTTCCAAATATCGACGGTGAAGGCGGTCGAAATCGAGTTGATATTCGAGGAAATCGTGGACATCGTGGCGGCGAAAACGGCTGCAATGAGCAGTCCGGCGATGCCTGCGGGCAGTTGGCTCATCATAAAGAACGGGAAAATGGCGTCGGTCTTCTGCATCGTCAGGTCGGTGCCCGTCGGATGGGTCTGGTAGAAGGTGTAGAGGCCGGTTCCGATGGTGAAAAACGCGATGGTGACGATGACCGACATCATTCCATTCGTCAAAATGCTTCGGGCGGCAGAACGCTCGTCTTTTGTCGTCAGATAACGCTGAATGACGGTTTGGTCGCTCGTGTAGGAAATCAAATTATTGGCCAATCCGCCGAGAATCACCACCCAGAACGTGGCCGTGCGATAGTCGAACGACCAGTTGAACAGGCGGAATTTGTCGTTGGCAGTGGCGATTTGGAAGAAATCCGACGCTCCGCTGCCCGTGTTCAGAATCAGGTAGCCAGCGGCGAGGAAAGCACCTCCGACGAGGATGATGCCTTGCACAACATCGCCCCAAACCACCGCCTCGACACCGCCCATCGTGCAATAGACGATGGTGACGACGGCCATCACGACGATGCAAAGGTAGATGTCGATGCCCGTGACGGCAGTCATAGCAAGCGACGGCAGGAACAACACCAACGCCATTCGAGCGACCATAAACACGATGAACAGCACGGATGCCATCAGTCGGATGGCGTAGGAAAAGCGGTGTTCGAGGTATTCGTAGGCGGTTGTGACGTTCAGACGGCGGAAAAACGGCAGGAAATACTTGATGACGGGGAACGACACGATGAGAATGCAAATCTGCATCGGGTAGTAGGTCCAGTCGGTCATATATGCCTTTGCCGGAATCGACATATAAGTGATGGCCGAGAGCATCGTGGCGAAAATACTGATGCCTGCCGCCCACCACGGAATGCGGTTGCCGCCTTTGAAGAAGTCTTCCGAGCCTGATTCCTGTTTCATAAAATAGTAGCCGAGCAGCAGCATTGCGATGAGATAGACGACGAGCACAATCCAGTTGAGCAGGCCGAATTTCGCCGTGTAACTGATGGTGAGTTTCGACGCTTCAGCCGAGCGGATGCCGGGCTTGAGTTCGCCGTTGATGATGTAGAACGTATTGGCTTCGCTGCCTTTCACGACGGCGGATCCGGCACGTGCCAGCCGTTTGTCGGCAAACTGCGACGACCACGCGCCCGTGATGGTGTTATAGACGAGCAGCGACTCGCGGAACTGATACCAGTCGGGCTCGTGCGTGAGGTAGTCGGGCTGCGGATTTTGCAGTGCCGACTCGAAAACCTGCTTGTTCACACCGCCGAAAAACAGGATGTTGTTGGCTCCGCAGGGCAGGGCAGTGGCGCCGACGAGGGAGAAGGTTGAATGTTGAATGTTGAATGTTGAATTTTCGGCTTCGCCGATTGGCAATTTTGAATTTTGGGGGATGAATTTCGCGGTTTTCGTTTTCAGATTCCACGCGATTCCCTTTTCGCTACATTTCTTTGTTGCAGGGTCGAAACCGCCGAAAAGATACAATTCCTGACCAATTTCGCCGTTCTGAACCACCAGACAGGGCTGCAAACGAGCCTCGTCGTCCGTCGTTTGGAACATCTCGACCCAATTTTTTGCATTTTTACCATATTCCAAAGCGAAAATCGAGTGATTGGGCTTGCCGTCGCACTGTCCGCCAGCGACATAAATCGTGCCGTTGTCATAGACGGCGGCGTGTTGGTCGAGGCCAACGGGCAGGGGTGGAAGACTTTGAGGTTTCGAGGTTTTGAGGTTTTGGGAAGTGAGCAGAAAAACAGCGCTTTCCGATGTTTTTCCGTCGCTCGTTCCACCGATGCAAACCAATCCCTCGGGCACGGCAACCGTCGCGCCGTAGGCCAATGGTTTCGGCAGTTCGCCCAGTTTCAACCAGCCGTGCGGGTCGCTTAGGTCGAGTGCGAAAACCTCGGCATAAAAGCGTTTCACGCCGCCTTCTGCAGCCGGAATTTCGGGAAAATTGCAGCCACCAGCCACGACAAGGTCGCTTCCCAAAACACCTGCAAACGGCGCAGCCACACCCTGCACGCTGTCGCCCACCGCCAACTGCGGCACTTCGTGCAATTCAAATTCGTTAAACTTCTTTTCGTTGTTTTTGCTTCCGCAACTCACCGCCAGCATCGCCGCCAGCGCGAAAATTGTCGCTAATTTCAATCGTTTCATATCGTTATCCACTTTTATTTCACTTGCAAAGATACAAAATTTCTCGCAATTATTTTCCTTTTTCCGATTTTATATTTGATTTTTCCAACCCATAATCCTCGCGCCGATCGACATAGAGAAGCAGGGCGGCGACCGCGACTGAGGCGAGGGCAAACAGCGCGAAGACGGACATCGGAACGGTGACATCGACGTGGCCGTCGGGCGAGGTGTAGTCGTCGATGATGTTGCCAATGTACATCGGCGCAAGCATCAGTCCGATGTTTTGAATGAAATAGATGATGCTGTAGGCTGTGCCGAGTTGCTCAATCGGAACGAGTTTCGGAACACTGGGCCACATCGCACTCGGAACGAGCGAAAACGCCACACCGAGCAGCACCATCACTGCCGTAGCAAACCACGTCGCATTCGCCATCGGAAGTGCCAAAACGACGTGACAAACGAACACGAGCGCACAACCGACGAGCATCAGCGTGGCACCGCGTCCGATGCGGTCGTAAACCGAGCCGAAAAGTGGCGTGAGAACGATGGTTCCGTAGGGTAGCAGCGACACAATCCACGCCGCCGTGACGGGGTCGATGCCGTATTTATTGACGAGTACGTCGGTGGCGAATTTGAGGAACGGGCGGATGCTCGTGTAAAACAGCACGCAGAGCAGCGCAATGAGCCAATAGCCTTTGTTCGTGGCGAGTCGCGAGAGGTTTTTCGTCAGTGAAAAGTCCTTTTTTTCGCCCTCGGTTTTCTCCGATTTGTCCATCAACGTATAGACAATGAACATCAGAAATCCTGCCAACAACAGCAGTGCGCCGACGAGCAGCGACGCGGAAAGACCATAATTCTGTGCGATGAGCGGACTGAGGCTGATGGCCGAGGCCGTTCCGAGTCGCGCCATCGCCACTTGAAGCCCCATTGCCGAGGCGAGTTCGTGACCCGTGAACCATTTCGTGATGACTTTCGAGACGGTGATGCCTGTGATGTCGCAACCGACGCCAAACAGTCCGAAACCCATCGCCGAAACGAGCACTTGCGTCTTCAAATGTTCGGGAATCAGGCCGAAAAATGTGAACGGCATTTCGACGTAGGTTGTCGGAACGATATGCGAGAGCGCCAACCAATTCACCGCCGCACCGCCGAGCATCATTCCTGTGGCGAGAATGCCCGTGAAGCGGATGCCGCACTTGTCGAGAATGACACCGCCGAAAAACAGCATCAGCAGGAAGATGTTGAAAATGCTGTACGAACCGGCATAAAAGCCGTATTCCGCCGCCGTCCACGCCATTCCGCCCTCGTCGAGCGGGGCTTTCAGCGTGGTGGAAAGGGGCGACACGATGTCCCAAAACACGTAGCCGGTCATCATCGCGAACGACACGATGACCATCACAATCCAACGTCTTAGGGTCGAATTTCTTGTATTCATAACCTGCAAATTTACGCAAAAATTCTGAATCGACAAAACAAAAACGATGAAAATGACGAGAAGAATTTTTTTCAAGTGCGAAAAATCTAAAAAAATGTAAAAAATCTTGTTTCGTTCAAAAAAAATAACTACATTTGCGAGGAATTAAATAGAAATTTGTCGAACAATCTTATCAATTATAATTATGTTTGGAATTGGAGTACCTGAACTATTAGTCATCGCGTTCATTATCCTGCTCGTTTTCGGCGGAAGGAAGATTCCCGAACTGATGAAGGGCTTGGGAAAGGGCGTGAAGAGTTTTAAGGACGGAATGAAAGAGGTCGAGGACGACCTGAAACTGGACGAGAAAAAGGAAACGAAGAAGGATGAGCCGTGATACGGAAGTGGCATCGTTTTGGGACCATTTGGACGAACTGCGGACGCGGATTTTGCGTTGTCTGGCGGTGGTCGGCGTGGTTGGCATCGTGGCGTTCAGTTTCAAGGAAACGCTGTTCGACATCGTGCTGGCACCGCGCTCGAGCGACTTCTTCACCTTTCGGCTGATGGGTGTCGAGCCGTTTAGCGTCGGACTGATGAATACGGGGCTGACCGAGCAGTTTATGATTCACCTGAAGGTGGCAATTTACGCCGGATTGCTCGTCGCGTCGCCCTATGTGCTCTATCAGATTTTCGCTTTCGTTTCACCAGCCCTTTACGAGCGCGAACGTCGCTATGCCGTGCTAATCGTGGGCAGTGCCTACGTGATGTTCGCCATCGGAACGCTGTTGAACTACTGCCTGATTTTCCCGCTGACGGTGAAATTTCTGGGTACGTATCAAGTCAGTGCCGACGTGGCGAATATGCTGACGCTTCAGTCGTACATCGACACGCTCATTGCGATGAGCCTTGTGATGGGATTGGTGTTTGAACTGCCCGTCGTTTGCTGGATTCTCGGACGGATGGGACTGCTCAATCGGCAGTTGATGCGCGATTATCGTCGCCACGCCGTCGTTGTCATCCTCATCGTGGCAGCCATCATCACACCGACCACCGACGCCTTCACGCTCATTATCGTGTCGCTGCCGATTTGGTTACTTTATGAAATAAGCGTTTTTACAATTAAAAATTAACAATTAGCAATTAACAATAATGTTAAGAAAAATCAGAATTACATTGGCCACCGTGATGTTCATCGGCATCACGCTGCTCTTCCTCGATTTCACGGGCGTGGCGCATTGTTGGCTCGGATGGATGGCGAAAATCCAGTTTTTGCCAGCGATTCTCGCGCTGAACCTCATTGTGGTTGTCGCCCTCGTCGTGCTGACGCTCATTTTCGGCCGAATTTATTGCTCGGTCATCTGTCCGCTCGGCGTTTTCCAAGATGTCATTGCGTGGCTGGGCAAGAAAGCGAAAAAGAACCGCTACACGGCCTCGAAAGCCCTTTCGTGGCTGCGCTACACGATGCTCGGCGTGTTTGTTGTGGCACTTGTAGCGGGCGTCGGCAGCATTTTCCAGTTGCTCGAGCCTTATAGTGCTTTCGGACGCATCGCCACGACGATTTTCCAACCGATTTGGAAACTGGCGAACAACGGCCTGGCGGCCATCGCCGAGAGCATCGACAGTTATGCGTTCTATTCGGTCGATGTGCTGTTGCCGTCGTTTGGAATGGTGCTTGCCATCGCTGGCATCACTTGTTTGGTGCTGATTCCGTTGGCTTTCGCAAATGGTCGAACCTATTGCAACACGATTTGTCCCGTCGGCACGGTGTTGAGTTTTTTCAGCCGTTTTTCGCTGATGAAAATTCGATTTGATGCCGACAAATGCCGTAATTGCTCGCTTTGTACGAAGAATTGCAAGGCTTCCTGCATCGACTACAAGACTCACACGGTGGATTATTCGCGCTGCGTGGTCTGTGGAAATTGCGTCAGTCAGTGTAAGTTTGGGGCGTTGAAGTATGGCGTGAAGGAGTTGGGGAGTAAAGGAGTAAAGGAGGCTGCCGAAGAGAAGCCCGACACTTCCAAACGCTCGTTCTTGTTGGCTACGGCGATGGTTTCGACGGCAGCCTTGGCTCAGGAGGCGAAGAAAGTCGATGGCGGTTTCGCGACCATCGAAGACAAGGTTGCGCCCCATCGCCAAACACCGATTACACCGCCGGGGTCGTTGTCGGCCAAGCATTTCGCGCAACACTGCACGGGCTGCCAACTCTGCGTGTCGAAATGTCCGAATCAGGTGCTGCGACCCTCGTCCGACCTGATGACGCTGATGATGCCGACGATGAGTTACGAGCAAGGCTATTGCCGTCCCGAGTGCAACGACTGTTCGGAGGTTTGCCCGACGGGTGCCATCAAACTCATCAAGCCCGAGGAAAAGGCTTCGACGCAAATCGGACACGCCGTTTGGGTCAAGAAAAACTGTATTCCGCTGACCGACGGCGTCGAATGTGGCAACTGCGCCCGTCATTGTCCTGTCGGAGCCATCGAAATGGTGCCAGTCGATGAAGAAAATGAAGAATCGGCCTATGTTCCAGCGGTGAATGAATCGCGCTGCATCGGCTGTGGAGCCTGCGAAAATCTCTGTCCGGCACGTCCGTTCTCGGCGATTTATGTCGAAGGACACGAAGTGCACAGATTAAATTAATCATTAAAAATTAATAATTATGAATAGCAAAAATATTTCCCGCCGCTCGTTTCTGAAGATTTTCGGAGCAGGAACCGTTGCCACCAGTGCGGCACTCGTTGGCTGCAAGTCCAAGGGCCAGAAAGCCGCTGAAGACGAATACAAACAGCAGGTGGAGCCGCCCGTCGGCCAGATGACCTATCGCGACATTCCCAACACGGGCAAGGTCTCGCTGCTCGGCTATGGAATGATGCGCCTGCCGACCGTCGATCACGGCGAGTCGGCACGTGAAAACAAGGCGGAAATCGACCAGGAAATGGTCAATCAACTCGTGGATTACGCCATCGAACACGGCGTGAACTATTTCGACACGAGTCCCGCCTATTGTCAGGGAATGTCGGAGCGTAGCACGGGCATCGCTCTGAGCCGTCACAAGCGCAGCGAGTATCTCGTGGCGACGAAACTGTCGAATTTCGCACCCGAAACGCAGACGCGAGAGGCGAGCATCCAAATGTATAAAAATTCGTTCAAGGAATTGCAGGTCGATTACATCGATTTTTACTTGCTTCACAGCATTGGCGGCGGTGGAATGGACGCATTCCGCACGCGCTATATCGACAACGGAATGCTCGATTATCTCGCTGAGGAACGCAAGGCAGGTCGCATTCGCAACCTCGGTTTTTCCTATCACGGCGACATCGAGGTGTTCGACACGCTGCTGTCGTGGCACGACAAATACAAGTGGGACTTCGTGATGATTGAACTGAATTATCTCGATTGGGACTACGCCAACGAAATCAACGACCGAAACACCGATGCACGCTACCTTTATGGCGAACTTCAGAAGCGAAACATTCCTGCCGCTGTGATGGAACCGCTGCTCGGCGGACGACTGGCAAATGTGCCGCAATTCGTTGCCACCGAACTGAAAAAACGCGACCCCGAACACAGCGTGGCGTCGTGGGCTTTCCGCTACGCAGGTACGCCCGAGGGTGTCTATACCGTGCTGTCGGGAATGACCTATATGGAGCATCTGAAGGACAATCTGTTGTCGTACTGTCCGCTCAAGCCGCTCAACGAGGAGGAACAGCGATTCCTCGACGACCACATTGCCCGCAAACTCTTCTCGATGCAAAACATTCCCTGCACCGACTGCAAATATTGTATGCCGTGCCCTTACGGAATCGACATTCCAGGCATTTTCCAACATTACAACAAATGTAAGAACGAGGGCACACTACCTACCGACGCGCTCGACCCCAAATATGCGCAACTGCGCCGAAATTACTTGATTGGACTCGACCGAAGCGTTCCGCGTCTGCGTCAGGCCAACCACTGCATCGGTTGCGGTCGGTGTGAGTCGCACTGTCCGCAAAACATCCGTATTCCGCGTGAATTGCATAAAATCGATGCCTTTGTCGAGAATTTGAAGACAGGAAAAAGTTTAGAAGAGGCGTAAAAGGCTGAAAAATGGAGAATTTCCATCCGAAAATAGCCGTTGTCGATGGTAATACGTTGGCGGCGATTGGCTTGCGGCAGATGTTGCAATCGGTGATGCCGTCGATGATGCAGGTCGATGTGTTCGGGTCGTTTGCCGAGTTGGAGGCGAATGACCCCGAGGGCTATGTGCATTATTTCGTGGCGATGAATCTGGTGTTGGAAAATCGCAATTTTTTCCTTGAACATCGTCGAAAAACCATCGTTCTGACCACTTCTACCGACCCAAATGCACAGATGCGCGACTTCCATTCGCTCTGCATCAATCAGCCTGAAAAACAATTGGTGAAATCGCTGCTGATGCTCGAACAACACGCGCACGGACAGGGTCAAAACCTACCGAAAATGGCTTCTGGACGCGAAAAATTGCTGTCGGACCGCGAAATCGAAGTGCTTTCGCTCATCGTGCAGGGTTTTATCAACAAGGAAATTGCCGACCGGCTCAACATCGGCCTGACGACAGTCATCACGCATCGCAAAAACATTATGGAAAAACTGGGCGTGAAAAGCGTTTCGGCACTGACGATTTATGCCGTGATGAACGGCTACGTGGACATCAATCGAATTTAGAGGAAGGGAGCGAGTAAATGGGCGAACCAGCCGCGGAATTTCTGCCACGGTGTTCGGAATTGGTCCCACGATTCCTCGGTCAGTCGGAAACAGTCTTTTTTGTCTTGGTTGAACATTTCGTCGAGTTGCCGCGTGATGGCTTTGTCGATAATAACGGCGTTGGCCTCGTAGTCCCAACGCAACGACCGCGCATTGAGGTTGGCACTGCCGACGGTGCAAAAACGACCATCGACGGTGATGATTTTCGTGTGGTGGAAGCCTGGCTCGTACATCCAAACCTCAACGCCACGCTTCATCAGTTTGTGGACATTGTAGAAAACGCAGTCGGGCGTGAGCGGAATGTCGCTCTTCGTGGAAACCATGATTTCGACTTTCACGCCGCGCTTGACGGCCTTCCGAATCTTGCGCTTGAACTTGCGGTTGATGGTCAGATAGGGGTTGATGAGTTTGATGCTGTCTTGCGCGTCGTCGATGGCATGATAATAGAAATCGCGGATGATTTTGTTCGACGTGCGAGGTTCGCGGTTGATGATGCCGACGGTGGAGTAGGAGCCCCCCTCGTTCCCCCCAAAAGGGGGGATGATGATATCTTCGCCCGTCGTTTTCTTCCAGATTCGGGCAAAAATTTCTTGCAGGGTGCGAACTTCGCTTCCCTCGATTCGGCAGTGCATATCGCGCCACGAACCGACCTGTTCGGTGCCGTTGATGTAATAGTCGGCCACGTTCATACCGCCGATGTAAGCGATGCTGTCGTCGATGACGACGATTTTGCGGTGGTCACGCGAAAAAACGTGGTTGATCCACGGAAAATCGAGCGGGTCGAACTTGTAAATTTGGATTCCGCGCTCGCGAAGTGCCTTCAAATGGTGCTTTTTCAGCGGTTGGTTGTTCGAGGCATTGCCAAATGCATCGAACAGCGCACGAACCTTGACGCCTTCGGCGGCTTTTTCCGCCAGAAGGTCGAAAAGAAGCATGGCGATGGAGTCGTTTCGGAAGTTGAAATATTCGAGATTCACGCTGCTATGGGCTTCGCGAATGGCCTGAAACATATCGTCGAACTTCTCTTGTCCGCTCTTCAGTAACTTGACTTTGTTGTCGTGTGAAGATGTAACTCCTTCTTCTCGTAATTGATTGATAATCAGGGAATCGGAAGTTTGTGCTAAAGAAATGGATAAAGATAGGTGAAGTGTGAAAAGTGTCGCCAGCACGACCCTTCTCGTCCAAAAACTTTTTATCCTTTCAATTCTTTTCATATTACACTTCACACTCCTCACTCCACACTCCTCACTCCACACTTCTCACTCCACACTTCTCACTCCACACTTCACACTCCACAGATTAAATCATACACGAATAATGATCGACCACACCGAGCAGATGGCGTTCTTGGTCGCCGACGAGCACGGTGTGAATCTTGTGCTGTTGCATAATTCGTTGAACCTCAGTGATTTTCGTCGTCGGAAGCACCATTTTCGGCTGTCGCGTCATGATGTCGTCAACCGTGTGGTTGAAGAAATCAGCCTGCCAGCGTTCCATCGCACGACGTATGTCGCCGTCGGTGATAAGACCGGCGATTTTGCCGTCTTCGAGCGACACGCCGAGCCCGAGTTTGCCCTTGCTCACGTGGATAATCGCCTCGCCGAGGTGCATTTCCTTCGGAATGATGGGCAGGTCGTCGCTGCGCATTACGTCGCCAGCGGTAGTGAGCAGTCGCCGTCCGAGTTCACCGCCCGGATGGAACTGCGCGAAATCCTTCGGTTTGAAGTTGCGCTTCTCCATTAGCGCGATGGCGAGCGCGTCGCCCATGACGAGTTGCGCCGTGGTCGAACTTGTGGGCGCGAGGTTCAGCGGACAAGCCTCTTTTTCGACATGTACATTCAGGTGGATGGTCGAATATTTCGCGAGCAACGAGTCGCCGTTGCCGCTCATACCGATGATGGGCACCCGCATTTGGAGCAGCATCGGGATGAAGCGCAGCAGTTCGTCGGTGAGCCCCGAGTTGCTGATGGCCAAAACCACGTCGTCGCGTGTCATCACGCCGAGGTCGCCGTGGAAAACGTCGAGCGGATTGATGAAAAACGAGGGCGTGCCCGTCGAGGCGAGCGTTGCGGCGATTTTCGCACCGATTTGTCCGCTTTTTCCGACACCTGTCACGATGACTTTGCCGTGGCAGCGATAGATGAGTTCCACGGCGCGGTCGAACTGCTCGTCGAGTTTCGGAATGAGGTCGAGCACGGCCTGCGCTTCGTCGCGGATGACCTGAATGGCATATTCTTTGGGCGATTTCATATTTTTGTTGAGTGTTAATTGTTAATTGTTAATTGTCGCACGACCGCTTCGAGTTTCGCGAGTTCCAGCATATTCGCGGCATCGCTCAGGCCGAGGTCGGGCGTTGGATGCACCTCGAAGAAGTAGCCCGTCGCACCGAAAGCCTTCGCCGCCAATGCCATCGAGGGCACGAAACGACGGTCGCCAGCGGTTTTTCCGTCGCCAGCACCAGGCCGTTGAACGCTGTGGGTGCAGTCCATGATTACCGTCGGCACGATGTCGAGCATATCGGGAATGTTGCGGAAATCGACCACGAGATTGTTGTAGCCGAAGGAATTGCCTCGTTCCGTGAGCCAAACCTCTTGCGCGCCGGCCTCGCGAGCCTTTTCGACAGGGTAGCGCATGTCGCGACCGCTCAAAAACTGTGCTTTTTTGATGTTCACCGTGCGTCCCGTCCGCGCCGCCGCCACGAGCAAATCGGTCTGGCGGCAGAGGAACGCTGGAATCTGCAACACATCGCACACTTTGGCGACGGGCGCAGCCTGCCACGCCTCGTGGATGTCGGTGAGGATGCGCAGACCGTGCTTCGCCTTCACCTCGGCGAGCATTTCCAGTCCGCGTTCCATTCCAGGACCGCGAAACGAGCCGATGCTCGTGCGGTTGGCCTTGTCGAACGATGCCTTGAAAATGATGTCGGTGCCGAGTGTTCGGTTGATGCGCACGAGTTCCTCGGCGACGGTGTCGAGCAGTTCGGCAGATTCGATGACGCAGGGGCCTGCGATGAAAATCGGATTCATATTTTTTTAATCGTTTTTGTTACTAATCAAGTGAATATCGCGCTGTGGGAACGGAATTTCAATCTTGTTCTCAGCCAACGTGTTATAGACACATTCGAGCACGCGACCGCGGTCGAGCGCCTGCGAAATCACGGGCAGCCAAACGCTGATTTTCAGGTTCACGGAGTTGTCGCCAAACTCTTTCACCATCACGTCGGGAGCCTTCATCGGGTCGGTGATGTTCAATTCCTTGATGGCATCAACCAGTTTCTGACGACATTCGGCAATGTTTGTGCCGTAGGCCACGCCGACATCGAGCAAAACGAGTTCGTAGCCGTGATTTTTCGTCAGATTCTTGCAGTTTTTCGTGAACAGTTGGCTGTTTGTAAAGGCTATCACTGAGCCATCGGTGGCTTCGAGCAGGGTAGAGGTGTAGTTGATGGCTGTCACCTTTCCACGAATGCCGTCGCAGATAATCCAGTCGCCGATTTTGATGCGTCCAGCCATCAGCGAAATGCCGTAATAAATGTTCTCAATGATGTCTTTCAAGGCGAAACCGATACCTGTCGAAAGTCCACCCGAAACCACCACGAGCCACGTGTTGTTCACTTTCATAATACTGAGCGAAATCAGCAGCCATGCACCCCAGACAACGATTTGCACAATGTTTTTCGTCATCAGACTGCGCGTTCCGGCAGTCGAAATGTCGCTTTTCTCGAAATAAAGCCGTAGCAGGCTCTGCAGCGTCTGGTTGATGTACTTGAAGAGGAAGAAAAGACTCACCACAAGGGCAATCGACGAAATGCTGATGGTGATATTCTTCGATTCGATGAATTTTTGGTTGAAAATATGGCGCGTCGCTTCGCTCAAATTGAAGACGTCGGCAGCCCAATAGAACGAGAAAAGCACCGAGAATAGGGCGAGAACGGGAAGCATCACCGTCGTGAGGAATCGGAAAAACCAAGTCGATGTGATGGGTTTCACTTCAATGTTTTTGTGTAGGGCATACGACTTCAGCCACCCCGAAATGCAGGTGAGCGTGAGGATGCAAGTCAGTAACATAATCCAGAGGATGAGCAGTTGCACACTGGCGAGCGTGTAGCCCAGCCACGAACAGCCTACCGAAGCAGCGAAAACGAACAGCGAAATGTAAGTATAGAAAACGTCGCTACGCGGTATATTTCGGTTGAATTTTCGAATGACCCACCACTGCCAAAACATACAAATGAGCAACGACGGCGGAAGAATTAGATTGACTAAATCGTTGGGAATCAATACGATACGAAAAACGATAATCAATAGTCCCATGAAGATGAGCGGCGCATAGATTTTGAACGCGCTCTTGATTTGCGAACCATCGAGGCGGAGCAACAGCGAAATCAGAATCACGCCGAGCAGCCAGGTGTATTGCACGAGCAATTTCGACGCCATAATCAGGAAATTCTGCTCGACCGTCGCACGAATCACACCGAGAATCAACGCCAAAATCACCACCGACGCCGCCATGATGATGCAGGTGCGCTTCGCCATGAACGACTCGGTTTGGAAGCGTTTCGGCAGCAACACGCGCACGGCCACGAAAGTGACAGCAAACGAAATGAGGCTATAAATGAGCAATGCAGCGAAAAGAAAAATCATCACACGCGCATCCCAATCAGACTTCACTTTGTTGTACGACTGGTATTTCTCGGCGATGGCCTGCCGCGTGTCGCGCAAATTGCCGCCCAAGTTCCGCAAAATATTGAAAAAGTGGTCGCCTCGGTTGTTGAAAATGCTCGTCTGAATGTCCAGATAGCGCTTCTGGGCGTAGTCGTTGAGATTTTTCAGTTGCTGTTCGGTGGTCTTGTAGTAACCGATGTAGTCGTTGAGTTGGTCGCGGTTGTCCTTCAGCGTCTGGCGAATGTTCACCGCCAACGTCAGACACACGTTTCGGTCGATTTTCGCACGCTCGGAAAGTGCCATCGTCGGCATGTTCGACAGGTTGATAATCAGGCTGTCGTAGCGGGCAATGTCGTTGTTCGCATGGTCTAAAAACACGCGAAACGGCATCACATTCCGCTGAAATTCCTGATACTGCTCCGTCGCCTCGTGGCAGGCGTAGGTCAGGTCGAAAATGTAGCCCGATTTTTGCGAATAGAGCATCAGCGAATTTTGGTTCGAGCGGTTGAGCACGCTGAAAAGGTTCTTGCGAATCACCGTCTGCTGCTCCTTCATGAAACCGCTTTGCCGTTCCAGTTCCGAGTGGAATTTCGTGAGTTCAGTTCGCAACACCGACAGCGTGTTGTCGATGTCCTTTTCCTTCAGCACCGCGTGGCTCTGCAGCGTCGATGCCAATAGAAAAAAGAATATGATTAGCGTTTTTTTCATCTTTCTTCATGATTTTTGCTGCAAAGTTACGAAAAAAGATGAAAGTTTTTTGTATTTTTGCAGAAAAATTGAACGATATGAAGTTAAGGAATCGAAATAGAAGCGTGCTCGTGGCGGACAGCGGTAGCACGAAGACGGACTGGGTGTTGCTCGACGAAATGGGCAGGAAATCGTTTCAGACGCAGGGATTGAACCCCGTTTTGATGCCGGAAGAGGCGATGGTGGACATTTTGCGCTGCGAACTACTGCCGGAACTGCCTGACGATGGCAATTTCGAGGTGTTTTTCTATGGCGCTGGCGTTCGACCCGACCAGTTGGAGAAGATGAACGAGGCGTTTCAAAAGGCTTTCGCCGCAGGCTCGCCCTTTGCCGCTATCGCTCCACACTCCACACTCCACACTCCACACGTCACACTCCACGCAGCATCCGACCTTCTCGGTGCCGCCCGCGCGCTTTGCGACCATTCGGAGGGCATCGCCTGTATTCTCGGAACGGGCAGTAATTCCTGTCTTTTCGACGGCGAGAAAATCGTGAAAAATACGCCTGCGCTGGGCTATATCATTGGCGACGAGGGCAGTGGAACGGCGCTTGGAAAGGCTTTCTTGAATGCGATTTTCAAAGGTTTGTTGCCTGCTGAACTTCGCGACGATTTCCTGAGGGAATCGGGGCTTTCGCTCGACGACATCATCCATAAAGTCTATCGCGAACCGATGCCCAACCGTTTTTTGGCTTCCACCTCTTTATATATGAGTCGCCACCTCGACAACGAGGCGTTGAAAACGCTGGTCATCGACAGTTTTCGGCGCTTTTTCCGTCACAACATCGTACCCTACGACCGTCGCGAACTCGCCGTGAACTTCGTTGGAAGCATCGCCGCTAATTACGAAAAACTCCTGCGTGAAGCCGCCGAAAAAGAGGGTTTCGAAGTCGGAAAAATCCTTTCGAAACCCATCGATGCGTTGTGCGAATATCACAAAGGGGAAGCGTAAAACTTCCCCTTTTTTGTCTGTGATATAAAAAATTAGAGTTCGCTCTCGGGGATTCCGAAAGTCGTCGTGCGCATGTCTCCCGTCTTGATGCCGAGGCTCAGCCATTTCTGGCGCTGGGCACTGGTACCATGGGTGAACGACTCGGGTTGAACGTAGCCCTGAGCCTTCTTCTGCAGATAGTTGTCGCCGATTTTCTGGGCGCAGTCGATGGCTTCCTCAATGTCGCCTGCCTCGAGCGAGTTGTATTCCTGATCGTCGTAGTGAGCCCAAACGCCAGCGTAATAGTCGGCGAGGAGTTCGAGGCGCACACTGATTTTGTTGGCCGAAACCTTGTCGGTCTTGCTCATCTGCTGATGTGCCTGACCAAGGATTCCGAGCAGGTTTTCAACGTGGTGGCCGACCTCGTGGGCAATCACGTAGGCGTAGGAAAAATCGCCATCGGCACCAAGTTGCTTCTTCATCGTCGTGAAGAAACTAAGGTCGATGTAAAGTTTCTGGTCGCCCGAGCAATAGAACGGGCCGACAGCCGACGATGCCGTTCCACAGGCCGAATTGACGCGGTTGGTAAACAGCACGAGCGTGGGCGGTTGGTATTTGCGACCCATCTGCTGGAACACTTCTGTCCAAACGTCTTCCGTGGCGGCGAGCACCTGACGCGAAAACTTCGCCAACTGCTGTTCCTCCTCGGTAAATTCACGCTGACCGTCCATCTGCTCTTCCTGAACAGTGCCGATGCCGCCGTTTTGCACGACTTCCTGCATCACAGCCTGCAGCGGATTTCCGCCTGTAATCCATGCCATCAAGGCAACCATAATGATGCCGCCGATACCCAAACCGGCCTTGGTTCCAGTACTCATGCCGCGGCGATCCTCGACATTTTGACTCTCTCTTCTTCCGTCTAATCTCATGTTTTTTTTGTTTTTAGTTAATAATTTGCCTGCAAAAATACTAAAAAATCTGATATAATCACGCTAATTTGCCCAAAAAATTTGTATTTTCAAGAATTTTATCCTATCTTTGCGGTCGTGGAAAAAAGCTTGATCACCCTGTTGATTGCGATATTTTTCTCCGCTTGCACGTCGAAAAACCACGATTCGGCGGACAAGTTGAACGATTTGGCATACGCCTATCACTATCGCTCGCTCGACTCGGTGCGCGTCTATGCGGAACGTGCCTACGAGGCCTCTTCCGACTATGCCGACGGACGTGCCGAGGCGATGAATCATTTGGCTTTCGTGAGCATTGCGAAGATGGACTACGATCGCGCAAAACGGCAGTTGGACAGCGTCGCGACCGACAATTTGATAGAGCGGCTCGTGGCCGATGTGCAGCGAATGAGATTGTGCCAGCGCGAATCGCAAAACAAGCTTTTCTACGACTATCGTGAACGCGCAAAACGCTATTTGAAGCGCATCAAGGAGGAGCAAAACCGACTTTCCGAACATCAGTTGCGGCGGTTTGCCTATGCCGAATCGGAACTCGCCATCGTCGAATCGACCTATTTTTATTATGTCGGACTTGCTGAGCAGTCGCGGGCGGCGATGAACGCGCTCGACCTGAACCACGAAAGCGTTGCCGACACGGCACAACTGCTGAATTTCCTCTATAATGTAGGTTCGGGCGGCATTGTCGAGGCGGCGACCAAGGAAGAGGTCAGCGACCGCGAATTCAATTATCTGGTGCGCTGCTATCAGTTGGCACACCGCGGCGGCTACACGTTTTTCGAGGCACAGGCACTGCAGGGGATGAGCGAACACTTGAAAGACGACGATTTTCGCGCTCGGATGATGACGGAGAATTATCCTGCGATGGTCTTGATCAATCCCGATGAGATGGCCGACACGCTCGTTGCAGGCTATCTGGCGCAGCGTGCGCTGAAATTGTTCACCGACTACGGCGACGTCTATCAGATTGCGGGTGCCTATCGAACTTTGGCGGAATGTTTTTGGACCATCGGCGACTATCAATCGGCGGAAATCTGCCTGATGACCGCCCTCGAGCGCGACACTGTCATCAATCGTGCGCCCGACCTCGTGGCGAGTATTCGCGAGCAGTTCAGCCTCGTCTATTCTGCCATCGACCAAAAATCGCTCAGCGACATCAATCGAAACATCTACCTCGATATGCAGGAACGCACGCGACAAGACCGCCAACTCGAAGCGCGTGCCGACCAACTCAGACAATCGTCGCGGCTGTTGAACACGATGATTGCGGCGGTTTTGTTGATGATTGTGCTGGTGCTCGTGATGCTTTTCCTATTCCATCGGCTTCGACGGAAAAACGACCAACTTTTCACGTCGGAATCGTTGCTCAAACCACTCGAAGACTGGAAGCAGAAAACGCTTGAAAAATCGCGTGAACAAGAAGAACGCGAGGAGGAAATCCACGAACAAATCGCCTTGACGCAGCAGCATATTCTCAACAATAAAAAGCGGTATTTGGAACAGCGGGCGAAGGTGTCGCTCGTGAACATTGTCACGCCTTTCATCGACCGAATTTTGAACGAAATTCGCCGTTTGCAGACGACTCGCGAAGACGCTTCCGTGCGCGAGGAACGCTGTGGCTATGTCGCCGAACTGACCGACAAAATCAACGAATACAACGGTGTTCTGACCAATTGGATTCAGATGCGACAGGGCGAACTGAACTTGCGAATCGAGAGTTTTCCGCTCCAGACGCTTTTCGAAATGGTGAAGCGAGGTCGAATGGCGTTCCAAATCAAGGGCATCGACTTCAGCGTCGAGGACACGACCGAAATCGTGAAAGCCGACAAGACGCTGACGCTGTTTATGATCAACACGATGGCCGACAACGCTCGAAAATTCACCGAGGAAGGCGGTCGCGTCACGATTTCCTCAACCTCGACCGACGATTACGTCGAAATTTCGGTGAGCGACACGGGTTGCGGAATGAGCGATGAGCAACTTTCAACCCTTTTCACGACCCATCAGCCCACGCAATCGAATGGTTTCGGCCTCAGAAATTGCAAGGGAATCATCGAAAAATACCGAAAAATCAGCAAGATTTTCAGCGTTTGCGACATTTCCGCCGAGAGCGAACAGGGTAGGGGAAGCCGTTTCTGGTTCCGTCTGCCGAAAGGCGTTCTGCGGACAATTGCGTTGCTTCTTATTTCGCTTTCGTCGCTGTTTGTCGCTGCTCAAAATCTCCCGAAACCTTCCGAAAAATCGACCGAAATCGAAATCAAGGCCGAAGCCTTCGCCGACAGCGCCTATTATTGCAACATTCGTGGCGATTACGAACGAACTTTGGCCTTTGCTGACAGTTGCCGCGCTTGTCTGAACGAGAAATTTCGCAAGATTTCGCCCGACGGTCGCCATTTGATGGTTGAATACAGCGATTCCGCGACGCTACCAGCCGAATTGCAGTGGTACAAAGACAGCATTCCCGTGAACTACGAGGTGATTCTCGACATTCGCAACGAGGCGGCGGTGGCGGCTCTCGCGCTGCATCGCTGGAAACTCTACGCGTATAATAATAATGTATATACGCAGTTGTTCCGCGAACTTTCCGCCGACAAGACGCTCGACAGTTATTGTCGCGTGATGCAGAAATCGGAAACCGACAAAAACGTGGCGATAATCCTTTTGATTGTCTTGCTTTTGACGATTTTTCCAGCCTATTATTTCCTGTATTATCGCCATCGGTTGGCCTACAGATACAAACTCGAGCGTGTCACGAAAATCAATCAGACGCTGCTCAGCGACGATTCCAAAAAGGATAAATTGCAGAAAATCAATCAATTATGGTCTAAAACCGAATCTCGAATCAAGGATGCCGACCCACAAGAATCGACGCTCGACGCATTGGTCGAACAAATCACCGATGCGCTGCAAAAAGGCATTGCGAAGGAAGAAAAACAACAGGAAAACATCGAGTTGGCCGAGGACGTGCTAAGCCGTTTGCACTACGAAAACGACCGCCTACATATCAGCAACAACGTGCTCGACAATTGCCTTTCGACGCTGAAACACGAAACGATGTACTATCCGTCGCGAATCCGTCATCTGCTCTCGTCCGACGAAGCTTCACAAGCGGAAAATCATCTTCAGAATGCCGAGAAAAATCTGCAACCCATCGCCGAATTGGCTTCCTATTACAAGGAACTCTACACGATGCTCAGTGCGCAGGCGATGCGACAAGTCGAGGGCGCGAAACCCATCGACCGCGATATGCTCGTCTATCTCTTTGAAATCCTTCGGAAACACGGCGGAAGCGAGCCTGTCGCCACGGAAAAAAATACACCCGAAAATTATGTCAAAATCGAGGTGAAAATGCCCGATTTGAAACTCAGCGACCAACAGCGGACGCAACTTTTCACGCCGCTCACCATCGATTTCGACTACTTCCTCTGCCGCCAAATCGTGCGCGATTTCGGAGAGTCGGCCAAGGCTCGCGCCTGCGGAATACAAGCCGTGCGCGAAGAAAATACAGAAAAAATTGTCATCACATTAACAAAACAGATATGGAACCTTTTAAAGTAATCATCGTGGAAGACGTGCCCCTCGAACTGAAAGGCACGCAGGGAATCTTCAAAAACGACATTCCCGAGGCGGAAATCATCGGCACCGCCGAAAACGAGCAAAGTTACCTGAAATTGCTCAAGAAACAGGTGCCCGACCTCGTGCTACTCGACCTCGGACTCGGCGGCTCGACCACCGTCGGCGTGGAAATTTGTCGTTACACGAAAGAGGCTTATCCACAAGTGAAAGTGCTGATTTTCACGGGCGAAATCCTCAACGAAAAACTCTGGGTCGATGTGCTCGATGCAGGTTGCGACGGCATCATCTTGAAAAGTGGCGAACTGCTGACTCGTGGCGACGTTTCGAGTGTGATGGACGGCAAGACGATGGTGTTCAACGAGCCGATTCTGACGAAAATCGTCGAGCGATTCAAGAGTAGTGTCGGGTCGCAACTGATGCGTCAGGAAGCCTTTATCGACTACGAAATCGACGAATACGACGAGCGTTTTCTGCGCCATCTCGCCCTCGGCTACACCAAAGAGCAAATCACGAACCTGCGCGGGATGCCTTTCGGCGTGAAAAGCCTTGAAAAACGGCAGAACGAACTCGTTCAGAAACTCTTTCCCGAAGGCAACGGCGGCTATGGCGTCAATGCGACGCGATTGGTCGTTCGCGCCCTTGAATTGCGCATCATCGACATCGACAACCTTCAGGCCGACGAACAATAAATGACACTTCGAAAAGTCGTAGATTACTTGGTGGTGGCGCTCGCCGCGGCGCAGTTGCTGCTCATTCTGGTCTCGTGGTTTGTCACTGCCGCGTGGCCCGACCTTCCGATGCGGTCGCTGCTCAGTAGTGAGGGCATCCGCTGGCTGTTTGGCAGTTTCGCCCAAAATCTGCTCACGCCCTTGCTCGCATGGCTTGTTTTGGGCAGTGTGGCCTATGGAACCGTCGTTTCCAGCGGTTTGACGGAACTTCGTCGTCCCATTACATACCTTCAGCGATCCGCCCTTCAATTCGTCGCCATCGAAGCCTTGATTTTCCTCGCCGTTTTGCTGTTGCTGACGCTCATTCCACAAGCGCCACTGCTCAGCGCGACAGGCCGACTCTTCCCCTCAGCTCTTTCCGACGGCCTCGTTCCATTCGTCTGTTTCGCCGTCACCGTGATGGCGCTCACTTTCGGTTTCACAACGGGCAGATTCACCACACTCAGGGATATGGTTCGATCGCTGACCATCGGCTTTGGGAAGTGGTCGAGCCTGTTCTTGCTCTACATTCTGGGGATGGAATTCTATGCGTCCATCAACTTCTTGATGCTCTAATTTTTCAAGATAAACGTCTTGCAATTGGGGAAAATCTTGTCGATTTCCATCGGATTTTCCTTGAAAATGCCGAAAAATGCACTGCCGCTACCGCTCATCTGGGCGTAAATGGCACCGTTTTCATACAATTTTCGTTTGATGTCGGCCAATTCGGGGTGCTTGGCGAACACCGACAATTCGAAGTCGTTGGTGAGTTCGTCGCGCCACGTTTCGATGGGGTGTCGAACCACGTCAAGGCAGCATTTTTCGGGATTTTTCGGAGTGATTGCCGCGTATGCCTCGCGAGTCGAAACGGCCACGTCGGGTTTTACGATGGCAATAAAATATCCGTCTAAAAGTCCTTGCAAATCGTCGAAAATCGTCATTTGGTCGCCGATGCCCGTCGCAAAACATGGTTTCGACTGGATGAAGAAGGCGCAATCGGCACCGAGTTGGGCGGCGTAACGTTCCATTTGCTCGTTGCTCAGGCCCAGTCGAATTCGCGGATGC
>CACYQZ010000011.1 GCA_902776665.1 uncultured Prevotellaceae bacterium | reverse complement strand
GCCTCAATCGTCTTGTTCGGCTTGTAGTGGACGAGCATAAAATGGGAATTTTGCATTCCACCCGTTTTCGAAGCGGGTTTGAAGTACAGCGGTGTCTGCAGAGCGGCTTTCACACGCTGGTCTTTCGTGCCTCGGAAGGCCGTGCCATAGTGATGGAGTCCGCGCAGGAAAAATTGTCCGTGGTCGTAGCCAGTGAGGGCGAAGTGCGGCAGTGCAAACAGCATTTCCTCTTTGAACCATTGCTTGTAGTTCTGCTCCAACTGCTGTGTGGCACGCGACTGCGCGTTGTAGTAGAAATTCGTGGGAATGTAGGTGTCGTAACGGTGGAAATAATCGCCGTAGGGCTCGGTGTAGAGCAGCCAGTCGGTGTAGCCGAAGAGCGTGATGGCCACGCCTGCATCGCGCTGACGCAGAATGTTGAGTTTGGCGAGCGTCTGGTTGAGTTCGGGCGACCGACCCGTGTTCAAGATGACGACATTGGGTTTCGAGCGGTTGAATGCTTTCGAAAAAGCGTCGTCGGGCGTTTTCAGGTTCGTGACGTTATAGGTGATTTTACTTTCGTCGAGTTGCTTGCGCAGCGCCATCGTGAAGGAACCTTTGCGACTGGTCGAGTCGTTGCAGTCGATGAACACGGCGTGGTGGTTCGGGAATCGCTCGACAAAGGCGCTGATCATCGCCTGATTCTGCCACGCGCCACTCTGATAGACTTGGAAAATCTGCGGATATTGCTCCACGTCGTCGCCGCTGATCGAGAACGGAATCACCATCCGAATGTCGTAGGTCTTGCAGAAGTTCGCCAACGGTTTTACTTGCTTCGTGTAGAGCGGTCCGAAGATGATGTCGCACTGGCTTGCGCCCTCTTGCAGAAGCGTTTCGCGAATGTCGGAGTCAATCGCCACGTTCCACGCGCGTACATCTGTAGATATGCCCTGCCGACGCAGGCTGTCGCACGCCATCAGCAGACCGCGATAGTATTCCACCATACGCCGTCCATCGCCATCGACATTGTGCAGCGGTAGCATCACGCCGACGCGAATTGCACGCTGCTGGATGTCGCTTCTGACGGGCATCACGGGCTTGTTTTTCTCGGCTTCGATGTCGGCCTTCGTCTTTTCAAACGGAATGAAGACGAAATCGCCCTTTTTGAGTTGATAATCGGCTTTTTTCATCTCGGGATTGGCCTCTTTCAACTCGTCGAGCGTGATGTTGTACTTCTGGGCGATGCCATAAATCGTGTCCTTTTTCTTCGCCTTGTAAATGTCGCGCCACTGCGTGGTCTGGGCTGTAATCGAAAGGCTCAGCGTCAAAGCCGAAAGGACGAAAAAGTATCTAAAAAAGTGTCTCATCTTATATGATTTTTTGTTTTCAGACTACAAAAATACAAAAAAACTCTCAACCGCACGCACACATCTATCAACTTTTTCGTATCTTTGCACGAAATTTATCAGTTTTTATCCAAAAAATCGCTTTTTATATGACTTTCAGACAAATATTCATCACCGTAGCACTACTTTTCGGCACACTGGAGACGATGGCCGATGACTACCCCACCATCGACCCGTATTTCATCGCAACTATGCAAGACGGAACTGAAGAAACGGGCACAAGCGTGTCGGGTTCGGCACCGCTGACCGCTACGTTCTACGCCAACCCGAAAAATGCCGAGGGCTGGACAGCCTACTACGAATGGCGTTTTACGCTGCAACACCTGAGCGGTGCCGAGGAGTCGTCGCCCTACCTGATTCGCTATGACGAGAACACGCAAGTCACGTTCAAAGAGGCGGGACTGCACAAAATCGTCTGCTACGCGACCTTTACACGCGGCGACGAAAAACACGAATACACTGAGGAATACTGGACCCAAGAGCGAGATCCGCTGACGGTGTCGATTTCGGAAAGCCGGCTCGAAATGCCCAATGCTTTTTCGCCCAACGACGACAAAATCAACGACTATTATCAGGCGAAAGGCACACAGCACGGTGGCAACGGACCGCAGAGCATCGTCGAGTTCGAGGGCATCATCTTCAACCGCTGGGGACAACGGCTCTACACGTGGACCGACTGCTATCACTACGAGGCTGGCTGGGACGGAAAATACAAGGGAAAACCCGTCAAAGAGGGCGTTTATTTCTGTTTGGTGAGGGCGAAAGGTGCCGACGGACGCGAATTCAACATCCGAACCGACGTGAATCTGCTGCGCAGTCATTACGAGGAATCGAATTCGAGCCCGATGGAATAATGTTTCTGCCGACACCTTATTATATTATATCACAAATCGACTTTCTAATACGACACAAATCGATTCAATGAAAAGAGAAACCGAGAAAATCAATGTCTGGGGGGCACGCGTCCACAACCTGAAAAACATCGACGTGGAGATTCCCCGCCAGTCGCTCACGGTCATCACCGGACTGAGCGGTTCGGGCAAGTCGTCGTTGGCTTTCGACACGATTTTCGCCGAGGGTCAGCGTCGCTACATCGAGACGTTTTCGGCCTACGCACGGAATTTTCTCGGCAATATGGAGCGGCCCGATGTCGATAAAATCACGGGATTGTCGCCTGTCATCAGCATCGAGCAGAAAACGACGAACAAAAATCCGCGCTCGACCGTCGGCACGACCACCGAAATCTACGACTATCTGCGACTGCTCTACGCTCGCGCCGGCACGGCCTACAGCTATCGCTCGGGCGAGAAAATGGTGAAATACACCGAGGAACAGGTGCAGCAGATGATTCTCGACGACTACCGCGACAAGGCAATTTTCATTCTCGCCCCGCTCGTGCGCCAGCGCAAAGGCCATTACCGCGAATTGTTCGAGGCGATGCGGCGCAAGGGCTATCTGCACATCCGCGTCGATGGCGAGGTGCAGGAAATCACACGCGGAATGAAGGTCGATCGCTATAAAAATCACAACATCGAAGTGGTCATCGACCGACTGAAAGTGCAGGAAAAAGACCACGAACGGCTGCGCAACAGCGTGCAAACGGCGATGAAACAAGTCGAAGGCGCACTGATGATTATGGAAAAGGAGTCGGGCGCGATTCGCAATTTCTCGAAACGGCTGATGGATCCCGTCACAGGAATGAGTTACGGCGAACCAGCACCGAATATTTTCTCGTTCAACTCGCCCGAAGGTGCTTGTCCGAAGTGCAAGGGACTGGGCTATGTGAACGAAATTGACTTGAAAAAAGTCATTCCCGACGACCGCCAAAGCATCTACGAAGGAGCCATCGTGCCACTCGGAAAATACAAGAATCAGATGATTTTCTGGCAAGTCGAGGCGATTCTTCAGAAATACGAACTCGACCTAAAAACGCCCGTGAGCAAGATCCCGTCGGAGGCGATGGACGAAATTCTCTACGGCTCGCTCGAACACGTCCGCATCAACAAGGACCTCGTTCACACGTCGAGCGACTATTTCATCGAGTTCGACGGCATCATCAAGTATCTGCGGCAGGTGATGGAGAACGACGAGTCGGCGGCAGGTCAGAAATGGGCCGACCAATTTCTTGCCGTCTGCGAATGTCCCGAATGTAAGGGGCAACGGCTCAAGCGCGAGTCGCTGTCATACAGGATTTGGAACAAAAACATCTCGGAAGTGGCTTCGCTCGACATCGACGAACTGCGCGACTGGCTCTGCGAAGTCGAAAACCACCTCGAACCGATGCAACAGATAATTGCCGCCGAAATCGTCAAGGAACTGCGCACACGCGTCGATTTCCTGCTCCGCGTCGGACTGAACTACCTCTCGCTCAACCGCCAATCGGCCAGTCTGTCGGGCGGTGAGAGCCAGCGCATCCGACTCGCCACGCAAATCGGTTCGCAACTCGTCAATGTGCTCTACATCCTCGACGAGCCGTCGATTGGACTGCATCAGCGCGACAACCAGCGCCTCATCGACTCGCTCAAGCAACTTCGCGACCTCGGCAACACGGTCATCGTCGTGGAACACGACAAGGATATGATGCTCGCCGCCGACTACCTCATCGACATCGGCCCCCACGCTGGTCGGATAGGCGGTGAAGTGGTGTTTCAAGGAACGCCTGACGAACTGCTCAAGACCGACACGATTACCGCGCAATATCTGAATGGTGCGAAGAGTGTGGTTCGAGGAACGAATCACACCCAACACCCAACACCCAACACCCAACACCCAACACCTAACACCCAAAAAATCACCATCCGCGGTGCCTCTGGCAACAACCTCAAACACGTCGATGCGGAATTTCCGTTGGGCAAACTCATCGTTATCACGGGCGTTTCGGGTTCGGGAAAATCGACCCTCATCAACGAGACGTTGCAACCGATTCTCTCGCAGCATTTCTACCGTTCGCTGAAGCGTCCGATGCCCTACGACAGCATCGAAGGCATCGAAAACATCGACAAAGTCGTCAATGTCGATCAGAGTCCCATTGGTCGCACGCCACGCTCGAATCCCGCCACCTATACGGGCGTTTTCAGCGATATTCGTAGCCTTTTCGTCAGTCTGCCCGAGGCCAAGATTCGCGGCTACAAGCCTGGCCGTTTTTCGTTCAACGTGAAGGGCGGACGATGCGAAACCTGCGGCGGCAACGGCTATAAAACCATCGAAATGAACTTCCTTCCCGACGTGATGGTGCCCTGCGAGACGTGTCACGGAAAGCGTTACAACCGCGAGACGCTTGAGGTGCGCTACAAGGGAAAATCCATCGCCGACGTGCTTGATATGACTATCAATCAGGCTGTGGAATTTTTCGAGAACGTGCCGAATATCCTACAAAAAATCAAGACGATGCAGGACGTCGGACTCGGCTACATCAAACTCGGACAGTCATCGACCACGCTCAGCGGCGGCGAAAGTCAGCGCGTGAAACTCGCCACCGAACTCGCCAAGCGCGACACGGGTCGCACGCTCTACATCCTCGACGAGCCCACGACGGGTCTGCATTTCGAGGACATCAGCATTCTGATGCAAGTGCTCAACCGTCTCGTCGAGAAAGGAAACACCATCATCATCATCGAGCACAACCTCGACGTCATCAAACTCGCCGACCACATCATCGACATGGGTCCCGAGGGCAGTAGAAATGGCGGAACCATCCTTTCTACGGGAACTCCCGAAGAGGTGGCACGGTCGAAAAAAGGCTATACGCCGAAATTTCTCCGCGAAGAATTGAAAAAAGAATCGAAGAACAATATTAAATAATGTACGCGCGTAAGTAAAACGATATTTCACCATGAAAATCATCTCAAAAATGCTCCGAATCTGCAGTGTTGCAGCCTTTTTGCTGACAACCATCGGCATCCATTCGCAAGGTCTGCCCACCGACGGCCCGCTCACCATTCGCCCCATGCTCCAACAACTCGGCGAGCAACTTCTGCAGGGCAAACAGGGAAGCATTGTCGCCATTCGACCCGAAACGGGCGAAATCATCTGCCTTTCGACTAATTCGCCCAGCGGATTCGATGTCAATCTGGCCATTGCAAAGGCCTACGCGCCCGGCTCTACTTTCAAAGTGGCACAGGCGCTGACGCTACTTTCCGAAGGAGTGATTTCGCCCGATATGTCCATTCCCTGCACCAACGGCTTCACGGACGGAAACATCCACGTGGGCTGCCACAAGCATTTTTCGCCGCTTGCGCTGAAAGGTGCCATCGCCCAGTCGTGTAACACGTGGTTTCTGACGACTTTCATGTCGATGATCAACGACCGATTCATGTACGAAGACGGCAACGAAGCCATCACCACGTGGGCCGACTACATGAAAAGCATGGGGCTCGGCGGTCCGGTCGGGGTCGACATTCCGGGCGAAAAAGGCGGTTTGGTCGCGAATATGAACTACCTTAGTCGTCGCTACAAAGACGGTTGGGACGGCAAAACCATCATGTGGGCTGGCATGGGTCAGGGCGACATCACCGCCACGCCGTTGCAACTCTGCAACATGGTCGCTTCGATTGCCAACCGAGGCTACTACATCACGCCGCACATCCATCAGGCTACGGAAAATCGACCACTTTCACAACGCTATCTGACGAAGCGACAGACGAAAATTGCACCCGAAGCCTATGCGCCTGTCATCGATGGGATGCGGCTGACCGTTGAAAGTGGGACGGCGACGAGCATCAAGGCCTCCTACCCTATTTGCGGCAAGACGGGAACGGTCGAAAATTCAGGTGCCGACCACTCTGTTTTCGTGGGTTTCGCTCCGATGGACAATCCGCAAATCGCCATCGCCGTCTATGTCGAACACGGCGGATTCGGTGCCGATTTGGCTGCACCCATCGCCTCGCTCATCATCGAACTTTATTTGAAAGGACAACTCTCGCAAAGTTCGCAAAACAAGGCGAAACGCATCGCTTCACGGCGAATTTCCGCTGAAAAATGAACTTTTTTCGACCATTTTCACAAAAAAACCGAAAAAAGTTTGGCGGTTCGAGAAAAATGAACTACCTTTGCAGTCGCAAAACGGATTGGTTCCGTAGCTCAACTGAATAGAGCATCTGACTACGGATCAGAAGGTTGTGGGTTTGAATCCCGCCGGAATCACTCAAAAAATCCTCTAAATGATTGAAAATCAATCGATTAGAGGATTCTTCATTTTCTATTACGCCAATCTTGAAGCTTAATTGACAACATTCTGCGGTTTTCCCTCGATGAAAGCGCGGAGATTTGCCACGCAGATGTCCATCAGTCGCTGGCGAGCCTCGAACGTAGCCCACGCGATGTGGGGCGTGATGAAGGCGTTGGGCTGTTGGAAGAGCGGATTGTCGGCCTTCGGCGGTTCGTCGGCCATCACGTCGGCACCGTAGGCCAGCAAATGACCCGAGGCGAGCGCATCGGCAACGGCCTGCTCATCGACCAACGGACCGCGACCCGTGTTAATCAGGATACTGCCCTGCTTCATCTTGGCGAGGGCTTCGGCGTTGATCAAGTGCTTGGTTTGCGGCGTAAGCGGACAATGCAGCGAAAGGATGTCGCTCGTGGCGAAAAGACCTTCGAGAGTGGTTTTCTGAACACCTTCGGGCAGGTCGGTCGAGTTTTTGCTCGTGTAGGCAAACACGTCCATTCCAAACTGTCGGGCGATGGCTGCAACGCTCTTTCCGATGTTTCCAAAACCGACGATTCCGAGCGTCTTGCCAGAAAGTTCGATGAGCGGCGTGTCCCAATAGCAAAAGTCGGGGTTGCTGCTCCATCGGCCTTCGCGAGCCTGCCGCGCATAGTGGGCAGTGCGGTTGGTGATGTTGAGAATATGCGCGAAAACCATCTGCGCCACGCTGTCGGTGCTGTAGGCGGGAATATTCGTGACGACGATTCCGCGCCGCGCCGCCGCCTCGACATCGACGGCGTTATAGCCCGTCGCCAACACGCCGATGTAGCGCAGTCGGGGCAGTTGAGCGAGAATTTTCTCGTCAATCGAGATTTTGTTGATGAGTATGGCGTCGGCCTCTTTCGCCCGTTCCACAACGAGTTCGGGCGGTGTGCGGTCGTAAAGCGTCAGTTCGCCTAATTGTTTCAATGGCTCCCACGAAAGGTCGCCCGGATTGGCGGCATAGCCGTCGAGTTCTACGATTTTCATATTCAATGTATAATTTATAATTATGAATTTTGAATTTAGAATGATGATTACCCTATCGCCAAAGCGACTTGTTCAATGTTCAATATTCAATGTTCAATCTTCAATCTTTAAACCTTTCCCCCCAATTCCGAATCATCTGCTGATAGAGTTTTTCCTCCGCCGGCGAGTGTTGCGCGTGCCAGATGCGCGTCGTCGCGAGGTCGTCGGGAAGATATTGCTGCACGACGAAATTGCCGGGGAAGTCGTGGCTGTATTTGTAGCCGTCGCTGTAGCCAAGTTCCTTCATCAAGCCCGTCGGCGCATTGCGAAGATGCAGCGGAACGGGCAGATTTCCCGTCTGACGGACGAGTTCGAGCGCGGAATCGATGCCGAGATAGGCCGAATTGCTCTTCGGCGACGTTGCCAGATAGACGGCGGCCTCGGCCAACGGAATGCGACCCTCGGGCCAACCGAGTTTCATCACGGCATCGAAGGCGGCATTGGCCAACAGCAGTGCATTCGGATTGGCCAAACCAACGTCCTCGGCTGCACTGATGACGAGCCGTCGGGCGATGAATTTCGGATCTTCGCCGCCCTCAATCATCCGCGCCATCCAGTAGAGAGCCGCGTCGGGGTCGCTGCCGCGAATCGACTTGATGAAGGCCGAAATAATGTCGTAGTGCATCTCGCCGTCCTTGTCGTATGCCAGTGGATTCTCTTGCAACCGCGCCACGACGAGTTCATTCGTAATCACGAGCGGGTCGGCATCGTCGGAAGTCACGACCAAGTCAAGAATGTTGAGCAATTTTCGGGCATCGCCACCGCTATAGCGCAGCAAAGCCTCGGTTTCTTGCAGTTCGATGTTCCGTTTTTTCAGTTCGATGTCTTCCGTCAGCGCCCGATTCAACAACGACAGCAAATCGTCTTTCTCCAAAGGCTTGAGCACGTAAAGTTGGCAGCGCGAAAGCAGCGGTCGGATCACCTCGAACGAGGGATTTTCCGTCGTTGCACCGATGAGCGTCACCACGCCGCGCTCGACCGCCCCGAGCAGCGAGTCTTGTTGCGATTTCGAGAAACGATGGATTTCGTCGATGAAGAGGATGGGCGAAGCCGTCGAGAAAAACCGTCCGCTTTTTGCCTTTTCAATCACCTCGCGCACGTCTTTCACGCCACTCGTCACCGCCGACAGCGTGTAGAACGGCACTTCGAGCCGATGGGCGATGATTTGCGCGAGCGTCGTCTTGCCCACTCCGGGCGGTCCCCAAAGGATGAACGACGAAATGCGTCCTGCGTCAATCATCTTCCGCAGAACGGCTCCCTCGCCCACCAAATGCTGTTGCCCGACATAATCGTCGAGCGAGCGCGGGCGTAGTCTTTCAGCCAATGGTTCACTCATCTTTCACCTTATTTATATTAGAAAGTGACGGCAAAGTTACAAAAAGTTCGCGATTTTCAGAAAAAAAGCAGAAAAAAGTTTGCTCATTCAGCGTAAAGTCCTTATTTTTGCACGCACATTCAGAAAAGAATAGGAAAACATGAAGAAACAAGGTAAAAAGTCATTATCCATCAAGTTGCTCACGAAGAGCACGGTTTGGGATTTGCAAGAAAACGACATTTTCAGGATGTTCGAATCGGGTTACAAAGATGTTGAAATCCGCGACAGCATCCGCCGCTATATCGACATCATCAAAACGGCTTTCGAAATGGAGGAAGTCGTTGTAGATAAGCCCGAAGTCATCAAGAAATACCAGGCTCGGGGCTACAAGGTCAGTGCCGTGAAGGTGGACGAGAACACGAAGAAGAAATTCGCAATGAAAAAGCGCCCGATTCTGCGCGTGACCGACCTGACTTACGAGAATATCCGCCACATTTCGGCAGCGAAACTCATCGAAGTCATCGACCGCAATTTCGGTGGCGGTTGGGAATCGCTTTCGCAGAGCATTCGCGACATCATCGAGAGCGGTTTCGACATCTCGACGACCACGCTGCCCGCCGACCGTCTGCACAAGAAGGGCGGACTCTACGAGAAGAAGGTGGCCGATGGATTTGAAGTGCTCGAAATTCCGAAAGGACTGTGGGTCGAAGCGATTTTTGCGAAAGTGAAACCGCTGATTGAGAAGCCGCGCATGAAGTTTGAGGAAGAAGACGAGGAACTCGACGACGAGGACGATGAATTGCTCGACAACGACAACTACGACGATGATGATGACGACGATGACGATTTCGACGAGGACAAGCTGACGGAGGAAAGTTATCGCACAACCTTTGACGAGAATCCTGAAGATCTCAGCCTCGATGATGCTGAAGTCGCCGACGACGAGGAGTTTTAGTACAATTGACAATTAACAATTATCAATAACAAAAAATGCAGCAAATTGCTGCATTTTTTTATTGGTAAAGGTATCGTTTGATACTCTTTTTCGGCGTTTTCTCAAATTCTTCCTCGTGGAGTCGAATGGCGGCGAGTTTGGAGTATTGCGGCAGGATTTCGTTGAGTTGCTGTCGATTCTGCTCCATGATTTTCTCCAAATCATCCTTGTTGAGCCCCATCGTTTTGGCTTCGTCGTAGTCGGGATAGACCAGTCCGATGAGTTTGTCCTCTTCTTGAATCACGACACTCTCGACCACCATCGCCATCGAATTGAGCTTGTCTTCGATTTCCTCGGGATAGATGTTCTGACCGTTACTACTGAGCAGCATGTTCTTCGAGCGTCCTTTGATGAAGACGTTTCCATCGTAGTCCATCAGACCGAGGTCGCCCGTGTGGTACCAACCTTCTGAATCGATGGTTTCGCGTGTCGCTTCCTCGTTTTTGTAGTAGCCGAGCATCACGTTCATTCCGCGGGCCAGAATCTCACCCGGAATATTCTGCGGGTCGGGACTATCGATTTTCACTTCCATGTGAACGACGGCCTTTCCGCACGAACCTGCCACGAAGTTATCCCACGGCGCATAGCAGATAATCGGGGCGCACTCTGTGGCTCCGTAGCCGACGGTGTAAGGGAAATTGATGCGCTTCAAAAATGCCTCGACTTCCTGATTGAAGGCCGCTCCACCGACGATAATTTCATAGAATTCGCCGCCGAAAGCCTTTTTCACCTCGTCGCAGATACGCCCGTCCACTTTTTTATTGATGAAAGGCACGCTCCGTATCAATCGCATACGATTGTTTTGAATCTTCGGCAACACGCGCTTCTTGATGATTTTCTCGATGACCAGCGGCACGGCGATGATAATCGCGGGCTTGATTTCAGCGAATGCCTGCGCAATGATGCTCGGACTGGGCACTCGGGTGAGGAAAAAGACGTGGCGACCGGTCAGGAATTCGTAAATCAGTTCGAAAGCCATGCCATACATGTGGGCGAGGGGCAGAATGCTGATGAAATTGTCGCCGCGACCTTCAAGTTGCTTGCCCATGGCCTCGCAAGCGAAGTCGAAATTACTCCACAGCGCACGGAAAGGAATCATCACACCTTTCGAGAAGCCCGTCGTGCCGCTCGTGTAGTTGATGAGGGCGAGTTGGTCAGGGCTTTCTTCGCGATAGTAATGAACGTGCTCCTTGCGGAAGAATTTCGGGTATTTCTTGCCAAATATTTCATTTAAATGTTCGCGCGCGTAGGTGAGTTTGTCGGTCCGCGAGACGAACAGCGAATAGTCGGGAATGTTGATAATGCCTTCAAGATTGGGCATTTTCGTGGCATCGATGGTGGTTGCGACGACATCGCCGACGAACAGCAGTTTGGCGTCGCTATGGTTCACGATGTTGTGGACTTGGTCGGGTGTGAATTCGTTGAGAATCGGCACTGCGACGGCCCCGTAGGTGAGCGTTGCGAAATAGGCAGCGGCCCAGTTTGCGCAATTTCGACCGCAAAGGGCAATCTTATCGCCCTTGACGACGCCGCTGTTTTCAAACATGATGTGGAGTTTTTCGATTTTCCGCGCCACATCGTGATATTGCAGCGTTGCGCCCTTGTAGTCGGTTAGAGCATCACGATTCCAATGTTCGATGATGCTTTTCTCTATCAATTCGTTGAAACTCGGTATTGCCATCATCATTTCTAAATTGAATTCATGTAAAGGTATCGTTTAATGCTCTTTTTCGGAGTTTTCTCGAACTCTTCCTTGCGGATTTTCACGGCAGAAATCTTGCTGAACGGCGGCAGTTGCGCGTTGAGGTTCTGGCGGTTCTGCTCCATGATGTTTGCAAGGTCTTCGTCGGTGAAACCGAGGTTCGATGCTTCTTCCATATCGGGATAGACGAGCGCGATGAGTCGGTCGTCATGCTGAACAATGACGCTTTCGGAAACCATCGCCATCGAATTGAGTTTGTCTTCGATTTCTTCGGGATAGATGTTCTGTCCGTTGGCGCTGAGCAGCATGTTTTTCGAGCGTCCCTTGATGAAAATATTTCCGTCTTCGTCGATCAATCCGAGGTCGCCCGTGTGGTACCATCCATCGGTGTCGAGGGCTTTCGCTGTGGCTTCTTCGTTCTTGAAATAGCCTTGCATCACGTTGATGCCGCGCGTGACAATTTCTCCCGGAATATTTTGTGGGTCAGAACTGAGGATTTTCACTTCCATACCGTTGATGGCGCATCCGCACGACTTCGACACAAATCCCTTGTGGTCGCGATAGCTGATGAGCGGGGCGCATTCGGTGGTGCCATAGCCGACGGTGAAGGGGAATTCGATGCCCTTGAGGAATGTTTCGACTTCCTGATTGAGACCGGCTCCGCCAATGATGATTTCGTAAGTTTTTCCGCCGAAGGCGTTATAGACTTGCTCGCAAATCCTTTGTTTCACTTTCTTGTTCACCACCGGCATGTTCAACAGCAGTCGCATACGGTTGTTCTGAATCTTCGGGAACACCTTTTTACGGATGATTTTCTCGACAATCATCGGCACGGCGATGACCAGCGAAGGCTGAATTTCTGCGTATGCCTGCGCGATGAGGGTCGGACTCGGCAGTCGGGTCAGGAAATAGATGTGAATGCCTTGGCAGAAAGGGAAAATAAATTCGAATGCGAGGCCGTACATGTGGGCCATCGGAAGAATCGACACCATGTTCGAACCAGGCTTCACGGTAGTTCCCAATTCCCTAAGAGCGAAGTCGAGGTTTCCCCAGAGTGCGCGATACGGCAGCATCACGCCCTTCGAGAAGCCCGTCGTTCCGCTCGTGTAGTTGATGAGGGCGAGTTCTTCGCTTTGGTCCTGGTGGTAGTGAACGTGTTCCTTGCGGAAGAATTTCGGATATTTCTCACCAAATAATTGATTCAAATGTTCGCGCGCGTATGTGATGCGCTCGCTACGCGACAGGAACAGCGAAAAATCGGGCAGGTTCACAATGGCTTCCAAAGCAGGCATTTCGTCTGGGTCGATGGTCGGAGCGACCATGTCGCCGACAAAAAGCAGTCGGGCTTCGGAGTGGTTCACGATGTTATAGACCTGATCGGGCGTGAATTCATGCAAAATCGGCACGGCCACGGCTCCGTAAGTGAGCGTGGCAAGGAATACGACTCCCCAGTTCGAACTGTTTCTGCCGCAGAGGGCGATTTTATCGCCTTTTTCGATTCCGCTATGTTCAAAAACGATGTGCAGTTTCTCGATGATTCGTGCTACGTCGTGATACTGCAAAGTTGCCCCTTTGTAGTCGGTCAGGGCATCTTGATCCCAATTGTCAATAATACTTTTTTCAATATATGAATTGAAACTTGGAATTGTCTTCATTGCACAGTTTTAAAAATTTTGTGCAAAGGTACGAACTTTTTTGCTCACTTCCAAAAAATTTGTGCAATTTTTTTATGAAAAATGAACTTTTTCACTCGTAGCGCATCGATTTCGCCGGTTGGATGTGCGAAATGAGGTAACTGGGCGCAATCAAGATGAAAAGGCTAATGAGCAACGTGGCGATGTTGAGCAGAATAATGAGCGGAATGTTGATTTCGACGGGCACGGTGCTGACATAATACGTTTCGGGGTCGAGTTTGATGAGCCCCGTGTAGCGTTGCAGCAGCACGAGCCCGATGCCGAGAAGGTTGCCGATGAGCAGTCCGCGCCCAATCATAAAGACGGCAAACCACAGGAACGTGTGCCGAATGGTTTTGTTTCGGGCACCGAGCGCCTTCAAAACGCCAATCATCGTCGTGCGCTCAAGAATGATGATGAGCAGTCCGCTGATCATGGTCACGGCGGCGACGGCAACCATCAGCGCGAGGATGATCCAGACGTTCAAATCGAGCAGTTCGAGCCACGAAAACAACTGTGGATTCAGCTCTTGAATCGTCTTTGTCGAATAGGTTTCGCCGTATTTGTCCACTTGTCGATTCACCTTGTTGATGAAAATCTCCTCCACCTCGTCGATTTTCAGGAAATTCTCGACCGACACCTCTGCCCCACTCACTTGGTCGGGCTCCCAACCGTTGAGTTTCACGGCGGTGTAGAGGTCGATGTAGCAAATCGCGTCGTCGTATTGCGAAAGGTTGGTCTGATAGATGCCGCTGATGTCGAATCGCCGTGCTCGCACGCCGTTGTCGATGAAATAGGCGAAGATTCGGTCGCCACTTTTCAGCCGAAGTTTGTCAGCCATCGACTTGGAAATCAACAACTTATTGGTCGATGACGAGTCGGAAAAGGCTGGAATCGAGCCCTCGACTATGTTTTGATGGATGAAAGTCGAGTCAAATTCGGGTCCGACACCCTTGAACAACACACCGAGGAAGTCCTCGTCGGTCTTCAAAATTCCCTGCCGCATGGCAAATCGCTGCACGTGGCGCACGCCGTCGGTCCGGCGCAGCGCCGCCATCATCGAGTCAGTCATGGCGACGGGTCGCTGGTCGGCATTTTGCAGCGTCATGAACTCGCCAACTTGAATGTGGCTGCCGAAGCCCACCACTTTGTCGCGAATCGTGTGCTTGAAGCCAAAAACCACGCTCACCGACACAATCATCACCGCCAGACCGATGGCCACACCGGCCGTAGCGATGCGAATCGCTGGCTTCGACACCATGCGCTGTCCGTCGTTCTTGCTGTAGATTCGTCGTGCGATGAAAAGTGGGAAGTTCATATTCTTCAATGACTGAAATTCGGGTGCAAAGTTAGTGATTTTTTCTTGAACGAAGTTGATTTTATGTAACAAAATCAAAATGATTCAATCTTTTTTCGTACCTTTGCAGCACTATATGAACAATAAAAATCAAAATAATCAGGCTACACTCGCGCTGGGCACGGAACCCGTGGGACGGTTGCTGTGGCAATACGCGCTGCCGGCCATCGTGGCGATGACGGCATCGAGCCTCTACAACATCATCGACCGCGCCTTCATCGGGCAAGTCGTTGGTGCTGAGGCGATTGCGGGTCTGGGCATCACTTTCCCGTTTATGAACCTCTCGGCGGCGTTCGGCGCGGCGGTGGGCGTGGGTGCATCGACGTGCATCAGCGTGAAACTCGGACAGCGCGACTACGCGACGGCGGAACGGCTGCTGGGCAACACGGTGACGCTGAACCTCATCGTAGGCGCAGTTTTTATGGTGGTTTGCTTGCTGTTTCTCGACCCGATTCTGCGGTTTTTCGGCGCGTCGGACGTGACACTGCCCTACGCCCGCGAATTTATGCAGGTGATTTTGCTCGGAAACATGGTGACGCACATGTATTTCGGTATGAATGCCGTGCTCCGAGCCGCCGGAAAGCCGCGCCACGCGATGTATGCCACGCTGTTCACCGTCGGAATGAACATCGTGCTCGTCATCGCCTTTGTTTGGTGGCTTCGTTGGGGCATCCGAGGCGCGGCGTTGGCGACGATTTCGAGTCAGTCGATGGCGCTCTGTTGGCAACTCTGGCTCTTTTCCGACAAGCGAGAACTGCTGCATCTGAAGCGAGGCATCTATCGCCTGAAGCGCAATCTCGTGCGCAACATCATCAGCATCGGCATTTCGCCGTTTTTGATGAACCTGACCTCGTGTGTCATCGTGATTTTTATGAACAACCAGTTCGTCAGATACGGCGGCGATATGGCTGTCGGAGCCTATTCGATAGCCAATTCGGTAGTGATGGTGTTCTTTATGTTCGTCATCGGCATCACGCAGGGAATGCAGCCGATTGTGGGCTACAACTACGGCGCACAACGCTACGACCGAATGTTGAAATGTCTTTGGCTGGCGATTGCGGCGGCGACGGCGATTCTCGTGGTTGGATGGGCGCTTTCGATGGTGTTTCCGACCCAGATTGCCCGAATTTTCACGACCGACGAAACGCTGATTCGCCTTTCGGCACGCGGCATTCGCATCGATATGATTGTGTTCTTCGTCGTGGGTTCGCAGGCGGTCATCACGAACTTCTTCCAGTGCATTGGAAAGGTGAAAATCTCGATTTTCCTCTCGCTCTCGCGCCAACTGCTGATGCTGTTGCCGATGGCCATCGCTTTCCCGATGTTCTGGGGGCTCGACGGCGTTTGGTATTCGATGCCGGCAAGCGATTTTGTGTCGTTTTCCGTCACGATTCCGATGCTGATTTGGTACCTTAGAAGGTTAAAAAGTTAAAACTATCAACTATCAACTCTCAACTCAAAAAATATGATTATCACGATTGGACGACAAATCGGCTCTGGAGGCCGCGAAATTGCACAGAAATTGGCCGAGAAATTCAGCTGTACGCTCTACGACAAGGAACTGCTGTCGATTGCAGCCCGCGAGAGTGGTTTTTCGGAGCATTTCTTTGAAGAAAACGACGAGAAAAAAGGCTTTTTCCGCTCGCTGTTGCCCAGTGCTGGCCGCACGTTTTCGATGGGAAACATCTATCGAAGCGAATTTTCCGACGACAGCCTTTTCCAGTTTCAAAGCGATGCGATTCTGAAGGCCGCAGGCAATGGTTCGTGCGTGTTCGTGGGACGCTGTGCCGACTACGTCTTGCGCGAGCGCGACGACATGGTAAATGTGTTTGTCACGGCCAACCTCGACGATAGAATTCGCCGCGTGAAAGAGCGTCGCGACTGCGACGACGACCGTGCTCGCCGCCTCATCGAGAAGGGCGAATGCCGTCGCGCCTCATACTATAATTATTACACAGGCAAGCGTTGGGGCGATTCGGCGTCGTATGACCTCTGCGTCAATTCGTCGTTGCTCGGCATCGATGCCACCACCCAATTCATCGCCGAGTTTATTCACTCCACACTTAACACTCCACGCTCCACGAAACAATGAAGAAAATCGGCATCCTCAGCGACACGCACTCGTATTGGGACGACAAATACCTGCACTATTTCGAGCCCTGCGACGAGATTTGGCACGCCGGCGACATCGGCTCGACCGAAGTGGCCGACCGATTGGCTGAATTCCGTCCGCTGCGGGCGGTCTGCGGCAACTGCGACGGCGGCGACCTGCGGTTGATGTACCCCGAACTGCTGCGCTGGAAATGCGAGGAAGTCGAAGTGCTGATGACCCACATCGGCGGCTATCCGGGCAACTACGATGCGCGAATCCGAGGGCAAATCTACGCCAATCCGCCGCAACTTTTCATTGCTGGCCACTCGCACATCCTCAAAGTGAAGTTCGACAAAACACTGAATCTGCTCCACATCAATCCAGGTGCGGCAGGCTTGCAAGGGTGGCACAAAGACCGAACTTTAATAAGATTGACCATCGAAGGCAATAAAATGACGGATTGTGAAGTTATTACATTAAATAATAAAGAATAAATAATATAAATTAAAAACGAAGAATATGAAAACGATTGTCATTACCGGCGGCGCAGGTTTCATTGGAAGCCACGTGGTGCGCCTTTTCGTGAACAAGTATCCCGAGTACCACATCATCAACCTCGACAAACTGACCTACGCAGGCAATTTGGCGAACCTCAAAGACATCGAGGCGAAGCCCAACTACGAGTTCGTGAAGATGGACATCTGCGACTTCGAGGCGTTCTATCAACTGATGCAGGACAAGAAAGTCGATGGCATCATCCACCTCGCAGCCGAATCGCACGTGGACCGTTCCATCAAAGACCCGTTTACGTTTGCCAAGACCAACGTGATGGGTACTTTGAGCCTGCTGCAAGCCGCGAAACTCTATTGGGAATCGCTGCCCGAGAAGTACGAAGGCAAGCGCTTCTACCACATTTCCACCGACGAGGTCTATGGCGCACTCGAACTGACCCATCCCGAGGGCATCGAACCGCCGTTCACGACGAAAGCATCGTCGGGCGAGCACCATTTGGCCTATGGTCAGGACTTCTTCTATGAGACGACGAAGTACAATCCTCATTCGCCCTATTCGGCTGCCAAGGCGTCGAGTGACCACTTCGTGCGCGCCTACCACGACACCTACGGAATGCCCGTCGTCGTGACCAACTGCTCGAACAACTACGGCCCCTATCAGTTCCCCGAAAAACTGATTCCGCTCTTCATCAACAACATCCGCCACCGCAAGCCGCTGCCCGTCTATGGCAAGGGCGAGAACGTGCGCGACTGGCTCTTCGTCGAAGACCACGCACGCGCCATCGACCTGATTTTCCACGAAGGAAAAACGGCTGAGACCTACAACATCGGCGGCTTCAACGAGTGGAAAAACATCGACATCGTGAAGGTGCTCATCAACACCACCGACCGCCTCTTAGGTCGCAACGAAGGCGAAGACCTCGACCTCATCACCTTCGTCACCGACCGCGCCGGCCACGACCTGCGCTACGCCATCGACTCTACCAAACTCCAGAAGGAACTCGGTTGGGAACCGAGCCTCCAATTCGAGGAAGGCATCGAGAAAACCGTGCGCTGGTATCTCGAAAACCAAGACTGGCTCGACAACGTGACGAGCGGCGACTACCAGAAATATTACGATAACATGTACAAAGACAGATGATAGGAAAAATCATTGATCTGCCGAAAATCTGCGACCCACGCGGCAACCTGACCGTGGCCGAGCAGTTGAAAAACGTGCCGTTCGACATTGCACGCGTCTATTGGACATACGACATTCCCGCGGGCGAATGGCGCGGCGGTCATGCCCACAGGACGTGCGAGGAGGTGATTATCGCCGTGAGCGGTTCGTTCGACGTGACTCTCGACGACGGACACGGCAACAAGGAAGTCCACCACCTGAACCATCCGTGGAAAGGGCTGTATGTCGGCACGGGCGTGTGGCGGACCTTGGAAGATTTTTCGAGCGGCTCTGTCTGTCTCGTTTTGGCCTCTGAACTCTTCGACGAGGCCGAATATCTCTACGACTACGACGAATTTATCGACTTCGTGAAATAATGTTTGAAATCAGACGATACAGCGCTGACCAAGCCGACGAATGGAACCAATTCGTGGCACAGTCGAAGAACGGAACGTTCCTCTTCGACCGCGGCTATATGGACTACCATGCCGACCGCTTCGACGACCATTCGCTGATGTGCTATCTCGACGGCTCGCTCTACGCCATTCTGCCTGCCAATCGACGCGAAAAAACGCTTTTTTCGCACCAAGGGCTGACCTACGGCGGTTTGGTGATGACCGACGAAGCCACGACAGCGAAAATCTGCACGCTGTTCGTCGAAATCAACGATTTTTTGCGAGCCGAAGGCATCGAGCGCGTCGTCTATAAGCCCGTTCCGCGTGTTTTCCACAGTCTGCCTTCCGACGAAGACCTTTTTGCGATTTTCCTGCGTTGTCGGGCGAAGTTGGTGGGTCGGAAAGTGTCGTCGGCGGTTGTTCCGCAGCGTCCAGTGAAGTGGAAGCGTTACCGGCGATATGCCGCTAACAAGGGACGGCACGACGGCGTCGAAGTTCGGCAAACCAACGATTTCAAGGCATTTTGGACGATTTTAACCGACAATCTCGCCCAAAAACACGATGCGAAACCCGTTCACACGCTCGAAGAAATCGCCCTGCTCCATCGTCGTTTCCCGAAGAACATCCAACTTTGGGCGGCCTTCGCGCCGACGGGCCAGATGTTGGGCGCGACGGTGATGTATGTCGGCGAGCATTTCGCCCATACGCAATACATATCGGCTTCGGTCGAAGGGAAACGGCTCCGCGCCATGGACGTGCTCATCGACCATCTGCTCCACGAGGTTTTTCCGAAGGTCGATTTCTTCGACTTTGGCACCTCAAACCTGCCCGACGGCAACGAACTCCACGAGTCGCTCATCTACCAAAAAGAGGGCTTTGGCGGTCGGGCGGTTTGCTACGATACTTACGAGTGGGATGTGTGAAGTGAGAAGTGTGGAGTGAGGAGTGAATAGTGAAAAAAATTATTGAATAAGATGAAAAATAAGGACAAAAAATCGGCGAATTCGAAGCCGAAGGTGCAAAAAACGAGTCAGAAAGCGAAGCCACAACTGACGGAAACGACGTTGCGACGGCTATCGTGGCTGTTGCCAGTGGTGGCGGTAGCCATTGTTGGCATCGTGCTCGTCGCCTACGAAAACGACTTGCTCTATCGCGTGCAGGAACTCAACCTGTTCCTCTACACACCGCTGTTTTTCAAGCAGCAAATGGTGGTTTCGGGTGGTTTTCTCACCTACGCAGGCACCTATTTCACGCAGTTTTTCCACCATCCAGCGTTGGGTGCTGCATTGCTCTGCGCATGGTGGCTGCTGATGGTGTTTGTCATCAAAAAAACGTTCCGAATCCCTGCAAAATGGACGGTTGCGCTGTTTGTTCCGTTGGCACTCGTCATCATCATCAACGCCGATTTGGGCTACTGGATTTACTACCTGAAACTGCGCGGCCATTTCTTCATCGCGCCCATCGGAATCACCGTCGCCGTCGGCCTCGCGTGGATTTATCGGCTTTTGCCGCCGAAATTCTTCGTGCGCACGCTTCTCATCGCAGTCACCGTCGTTGCTGGCTATCCCGTTTTCGGCATCTACGCCCTTTTTGCCGCCTTGCTCATGGCCATTTTCGCGTGGCGACTCGACGACTACAAACCGCTTTTCCGCGGCATCGACACAGCCATCGCCGTTCTCGCCATCGCCATCGTGCCGCTCGTCTATTATTGGACCATCTACGACCAAACCAGCATTGTCAATATCTACAACACGGCGCTTCCGTCGTACAAAAAAGACCGACTCTATTTCATTTTCTACATCCCGTTCATCCTTCTCTTCCTTTCGCTCGTCGTCATTGCCATTTTCTATCGGAAAAATCGTGACGAAAAGGTTGAAAAGCCTATGAAATGGATGCTTTCGCAGGTTGCGTTTCTGACGATTATCGTCGCGAGCGTCTGGCATTTTTGGTACAAGGACGAAAATTTCCACACCGAACTTTCGATGTATCGAAGTGCCGTCAGCCAGCAGTGGGAAGACATTCTCACGACCTATCGCGACCACGACACCGCGCCCTCGCGAACGATGTGGATGACGAAAAACCTCGCCCTTGCGCGACTTGGCAGACAGGGCGACGAAATGTATCGCTACCGCAACGGCGACACACCTCCGAATGCGCCATTCATCGCCCGAATGACGCAGGCCAGCGGCAAATTCCTCTACTTCAACTACGGCCTTGTCAACTATTGCTATCGTTGGTGTATGGAGGACGGCGTGGAGTTCGGTTGGCGCGTCGAACACCTGATTTTCATGCTGAAATGTTCGTTGCTCAACGGCGAGATGGAAGTCGCGAAAAAATACGTCGATTTGCTGAAAAAGACGAAATATTACGCCGAATTGGGTGAAAAATACGAGGCTTACATCGACAACCCGACGCTCATCGGGAAAGACCCCGAACTGTCGGTGATTTCGCATCTGATGCCGCCTCAAGACGAACTGACCAGCGACCAGTCGCTCATCGAAATCTTCCTCATCAACTATTTCGCCCATCGCACCAGCGACGACCCCGTTTTCCAAGAGCAGGCCATGATATTCGCCCTCCAAACGAAAGACATCAAGACCTTCTGGGGCCAGTTCTACATCTACGCGCCGAACCTCGGGAAGAAAAAAATGCCCATCCACTTGCAGGAAGCGGCCTATCTCTACGGACATCTCGAAAAAGAAGTGGACATCAGCCGAATGCCGTTTGACCAGCAGGTTATCGACAACTACAACAACTTCATGGCGACGGCGAAACAATTCAAGGGAATGCCCGAACCCGAACTGAAAAAATTGATGTTCGACCGATTCGGTGGCACCTTCTATTACGACTATTTCTTCACACGAGGACAGCATAGTTTCTAAGTGATAAGTGAAAAAAAGAAAAATTGAAAAAATGAAAAAATATCTGCTTTTAACCATCATCGTGCTACTCGCTGCCTGCAAGCAAGCGACTGTGCCGACGGAATACGCCAAGAGCGACCAACTGCCCGAAATCTATCCCGATTATATCGACGTGACCGTGCCAGTGAACATTGCGCCGCTGACGTTTGAATTGCTGCCATCGCCTGCGAAAAAGGCCGATTTCACGCAGATGGTGGCCCGCTATCGTTTCGACGACGAAGAAATCGTTTGCGGTGGCGACGACTTGAAGGCTTGTCCCGACATCGACCAATGGAAAGAAATCGCTGAAAAGGCCAAGGGAAAGGCGATTCAAGTCGAGGTCTATGCCGAAAACGACGGCCAATGGACGCAGTTCAAGCCTTTCCAAATCTTCGTGTCGCCCGACTCCATCGACTCCTACATCAGCTATCGACTGATTTCGCCCTCGTATGTGGTCTATGAGGAACTCACGCTCAACCAGCGGTGCCTCGAAAACTACGACGAGAGCGTCATCGTGAGCAATATGCTCTGCAGCGACGAAATCGACGGCCAGTGCGTGAATTGTCACAACTATCAGCAGCAGAATCCCGAGCGATTCCAGTTCCATGCACGCCAGAAACACGGCGGCACCTTCGTGGCCTACGACGGCGAATATAAGAAGGTGAACATGAAAAACGACTCGATTCTTTCGGCTGGCGTATATCCGTCGTGGCATCCGTGGCTGAAACTCATCGCCTACTCGACCAATAAGACGATGCAGAGTTTCCACACGCGCGATTTGAATAAAATCGAGGTGCTCGACTCCGAAAGCGACCTCATTGTCTATGATTTGGAGCGCAACGAAGTCATCAACATCGAAAACGACCCTCACGAATTTGAAATTTTCCCATTCTGGGCTCCCGACGGACGGATGCTCTACTACGGAAGTGCCCATTTTGAATACGAGGCCGACACGGTGAACACAGGTGAAACCGTCGCCCGAAACAAGGAAATCAAATACAGCATCTACCGCAAGACTTTCGACCCCGAAACGCGCGAATTCGGACCTCGCGAGATGGTCATCGATGCCGCTTCGATGGGAAAAAGTGCTACGCTGCCGCGCATTTCGCCCGACGGCCGTTGGCTGATGGTGACACTCGGCGAATGGGGCTGTTTCCACATCTGGCACCGCGATGCCGACCTTTGGATGCTCGATTTGCAGGCTTTCAACGAGTCGGGGACGTCAGAGGGAATCTTCCGACCTGTCGAAGAAATCAATTCCGACAATGTCGAGAGCTATCACACATGGTCGAGCACGGGTCGCTGGGTTGTTTTCTCCTCGCGTCGCGCCGATGGCAACTACACCCGCCCCTTCATCGCCCACATCGATGCCGACGGAAAGGCTTCGAAACCCTTCGAACTGCCCTGCGCCGACCCCGATTTCCATCGTCAGTTCATGAAAAGCTATAACATTCCCGAATTCATGCGCGGCCCTGTCACCATCACGCCTCAGCAGATTGCCGACATCCTCAAAAACGATGACATTCCGCCGGTGAAATACGTGAATAAACTCAGCAAATAACCCGAAAAATCGAGAAAAATGATTGTTTGCATCGCAGAAAAACCGAGCGTCGCCCGCGACATCGCCAGAATCATCGGTGCCACGCAGTCGAAAGACGGCTACATGGAGGGCAACGGCTATCAGGTGACGTGGACTTTCGGCCATTTGTGTACGCTGAAAGAGCCGCATGACTACAGCGAACAGTGGAAACGCTGGTCGCTAGGTTCGCTGCCGATGATTCCGTCGCGCTTCGGCATCAAACTCATCGACGACGGAGGCATCAAGAAGCAATTTGCCGTCATCGAGCGACTGATGCAGCAGGCCGACAGCATCGTGAACTGCGGCGACGCGGGACAAGAAGGTGAACTGATTCAGCGTTGGGTGATGCAGAAGGCGGGCGCGAAATGTCCCGTGAAACGGCTGTGGATTTCGTCGATGACCGACGAGGCTATCCGCGAGGGTTTCGCCAAACTGAAAGACCAGAACGACTACCAGCCGCTCTACCTCGCTGGACTGAGCCGCGCCATCGGCGACTGGCTTTTGGGAATGAACGCCACGCGACTCTACACGCTGAAATACGGCCAGAATCGGCAGGTGCTGAGCGTCGGTCGGGTGCAAACGCCCACGCTCGCGCTCATCGTGAATCGGCAGAAGGAAATCGACAACTTCAAACCCGAACCTTACTGGGTGTTGGCGACGGTCTATCGCGACACGACTTTCACGGCGACGAAAGGCAAATTCACCTCGAAGGAAGAGGGAGTAAAAGCCTTTCAACTCATTGAAGGAAAGCCATTTATGGTGACGAATGTCGAGAAGAAAAAAGGCACGGAAGCACCGCCGCAACTCTACGATTTGACTTCGCTTCAGGTCGATTGCAACAAGAAATTAGGGCTGTCAGCCGAAACCGCGCTCAACGTCATCCAAAGTCTCTACGAAAAGAAAATCACGACCTATCCGCGTGTCGATACGCGCTATCTTTCCGATGATATTTACGCAAAATGTCCGCAGACGATGAACGGCCTTTTCCAAACGAAATTCGCTGCCATCGCACCCTACGCCGAACTGGTTCGACCGCTGGGTGGAAAACCGCTGAAAAAATCGAAAAAAGTCTTCGATTCGTCGAAAGTCACCGACCACCACGCCATCATCCCGACTGGCGTGATTCCAAAGGGTCTGACCGACTTGGAACAGAAGGTTTTCGACTTGGTCGCCCGCCGTTTCATCGCCGTTTTCTATCCCGACTGCAAATTTTCGACAACGACGGTACTCGGCGAAGTGGACGAAATAGAATTCAAGGTTTCTGGCAAGGAAATTTTGGATGCTGGTTGGCGAGTGGTTTATCAGAAACAAGACGAAAAAGACGACGCAAACGTGTCGCCATCGGGTGATGAAAATGGAGCTTCCGACGAAGAACGCACGCTGCCAACCTTCAAAAAAGGCGAAAGTGGCCCTCACACACCGACTTTGACCGAAAAATGGACAACGCCACCACCCTACTACACCGAGGCAACGCTGCTTCGCGCGATGGAAACTGCCGGAAAATTCGTGGACGACGAGGAACTGCGAGCCGCCTTGAAAGAGAACGGAATCGGTCGTCCGTCGAGCCGCGCCAGCATCATCGAGACGCTTTTCAAACGCAATTACATCCGTCGCGAACGCAAACGACTCGTCGCCACACCGACTGGCATCGAACTCATCGACCTCATTCGCGAAGAACTTTTGAAAAGTTGCGAATTGACGGGCATTTGGGAGAAAAAACTGCGCGACATCGAACACAAAAAATACGACGCAGGCCAGTTTGTCGAGGAACTCAAAGCGCAAATCACCGAAATCGTCAACGACGTGCTGCGCGACAATTCACCGCGCCGAATCACGATTGAAAATCCGAAGGAAAAAGAGGCTGAAAAGCCCAAAAAGGCAAAAAAATCGACGAAATGAAGAAGCAACTCGTGCTGTTTTCGGCTTCGCTCGCGACGATTCCAACGATTGCGACGAATCGCCCGAACATCGTCCTGTTTATGGTCGATGACATGGGTTGGCAAGACACTTCCGTGCCATTTTGGACGGAACGAACACCGCTGAACGACCGCTACGAAACGCCCAACATGGAACGGCTGGCTCGCGAGGGAATGGTTTTCACGCAGGCATACGCCTCGGCCATCAGTTCGCCCAGTCGCTGTTCGCTGATGACGGGGGCAAACGCGGCACGGCATCGCGTCACCAACTGGACACTGCGCAAAGACGAATCGACCGACCTCGACGATGCCGAACTGGCAACGCCCGACTGGAACGTGAACGGCATTTATTCCGTCGGAAATGGCGATACTCAAAGGGTTGAAAGGGCCTTTCCTTGTCGAACCTTCGTCGAAATCCTTCGCGAAAGTGGCTACCACACGATTCACAGCGGAAAAGCCCATTGGGGAGCCATCGGAACGCCCGGTGAACGCCCTGAAAACCTTGGGTTCGACGTGAACATCGCCGGACACGCCGCCGGAGGTCCAGCCACTTACTTGAGCGAGAAAAATTTCGGTTACAATGCTGACGGTCAGCCCACAACGCCGATGGCCACGCCCCATCTCGAAAAATATTGGGGCAGCGGCACATTCCTCACCGAAGCCCTCACGCAAGAGACGCTCGCCGCACTCGACCGTTGGAAAAGTACCGAAGAATCGCCGTTCTATCTCTATCTGTCGCATTACGCCGTGCATGTTCCCATCGACCGCGACCCACGATTTTTCCAGAAATACCTCGACAAAGGACTGTCGGCGAAGGAAGCTGCCTATGCCTCGCTCGTCGAGGGTATGGACAAAAGCCTCGGCGACCTGCTCAACTGGCTCGACCGCAACGGCGAAGCCGCGAACACCGTCGTCATTTTCATGAGCGACAACGGCGGCTATGCGACCGGCAACTATTGGCGCGACGAACCGCTTTTCACGCAGAATGCGCCACTGCGCTGTGGCAAAGGCTCGCTGCTCGAAGGCGGCATCCGCGAACCGATGATGGTGCGCTGGCCCGGGCACGTCCGACCGCAGTCGCGCTGCAACCACTACCTCGTCATCGAGGATTTCTTCCCGACGATTCTGGAAATGGGTGGTGTGGAGAAATACCGCGTTCCGCAAACCATCGACGGGCGCAGCTTCATGACGTTGCTCACCGAAAAAAGGAAATCTTCAAAGGGGCGATCGCTCGTCTGGAACTACCCTAACGTCTGGGGCAACGAAGGACCGGCCATCAGCCTCAACTGCGCCATCCGACGCGACCAGTGGAAACTCATCTACGACTACAAAACTGGCGAAAAACAACTTTACGACATCGAAAACGACATCGGCGAAAGCCGCAATCTCGCCGCCGAGCAACCGAAAATCGTCCGCCGTCTTTCGCGTGAATTGGGACGCGAACTCCGCAGAATGGATGCACAGCGACCGACGGTGAAGGCGACGGGAAAACCCTGCGCGTGGCCGGATGAGGTGTTTTGAGGAGTAAGGAGTTAAGGAGTTAAGATTGGAAAAAAACGTTTTTCTGAAAAAAAAGTCGAAAAAGTTTGGTGGTTCCAAAAAAATGGAGTACCTTTGCAACCGCAAATCAAAAATCGACAGATTTTGAAACGCAAACAGGAGCACTCTTAGCTCAGTTGGTAGAGCAACTGACTCTTAATCAGTGGGTCCAGGGTTCGAACCCCTGAGAGTGTACGAAGAAAGCAACCGTTAAGGTTGCTTTCTTCGTATTCTCACTTCACACTCCACACTTCACGAACTACGCATCTGCATCAGCAGCGACTTCTGCCGTTCTGTCAGATTGGTCGGCAGCACGACGTTGTAAGTGATGATCATGTCGCCCTGCGTGCCGTCGGGCAGCGAGCGACCTTTTCCACGCAGACGAACTTTCGTACCCGACTGCGTTTCGGGCTTCACTTTCAGCTTCAATTTCGAGCCACCAGCCACCTGGACGATGATTTCACCACCCAACAAGGCCGTGTAAAGGTCGAGATTGACCGACACATTCGTGTTCAAATCGACGGGCGACGACTGCCGACGCTGCGCACGCGAGCGGCCACCGCCAAACAACTCTTGGAAGAACGAAGAGAAACCGCCCGAACCGCTCGTGAACGAACTGAAATCGAAGCCGTCGAACGGTGAACCACCACCGCCGAAACCACCAAATCCACCTGCCGACTGCGCTTGATCCATCTCCTTCCATCGCGCACCGTATTGGTCATATTTCTTCCGTTTTTCGGGGTCGCCAATGACGTCAAAAGCCTCGTTCAGAGCCTGAAACTTTGCCTTTGCTTTCGGGTCGTTCGGGTGCAAATCGGGGTGAAACTGCTTCGCCCGCTTCTTGTAAGCCGCCCGCACATCCTTCTGCGGAATGTTCTTATCGACGCCGAGAATCTTGTAATAATCAATGAATGCCATGATTTACGTCCTCCTTTTTTTGATTCTTTACAACAAAAATCATGCCTAAAAACAACCGCCCCTGCCTTTTTTCGTAAAAAAGTGGGCAGAGACGGTTGAAAAATGATGAAAAACTTGCGCTTACGCCGGCAATTCAATCCACTTTACATAGCAGAAATCTTGACGGTGAGGCAGTTTGTCGTTCTTCGGATACATGCGCACGGCGCTCTTGAAAATTCCGGCGTTGTTGGGTTCGATGACACCCTCGAAAACGTAGTTGTTGCCTTCGCGACCAACCACTTCCAGAGGCATTTTCGAGAAAACGTGTTCCTCGCCGTTTGGGTCGGTGCTGACATTGACCAATTCGAGTCCGACAGCATCGTCGAGGCCCTTTTCGTCGATGACGTAGCGCAGTTTGTAGCACTTGCCCGTCTCGGCTCCCGAAGCAGGCACTTCCCACTCCGACGACACCACGCTGACAGCGTCCCAACGCTCGGCGACAGCCTCTTTCCACTGTGCAATATCCTTGGCAAGGCGGTAGCCGTCGGCAGAAATTTCCTTGAAACGCTTCGCCTCTTTCTCGTAGAACTTCGAATAATAATCGTCGAGTTGGCGCTTCATCGTGTAGTGCGGCGCAATCTGGGCAATCGAGTTCTTGATGACCTTGAGCCAACCCTCGCTGTAGCCCTTCTTGTTCATCTTGTAATAGAGCGGAATGATGTCCGCTTCGAGCAGATGATAGATGGTGGCGGCATCGAGTTGGTCTTGGAACGCCTGATTCTGATAGGTGCGTTTCTCGGTCAGTGCCCAGCCGGCACCCTCGCGATAGCCTTCGTACCACCATCCGTCGAGCACGGAAAGGTTGACGACACCGTTCATTTCGGCCTTTTCGCCACTGGTTCCAGAGGCTTCGAGCGGTCGTGTCGGCGTATTCATCCAAATATCGACACCACTGACCAGACGGCGAGCCAACAGGTAGTCGTAGTCCTCGAGGAAGATGATTTTTCCTTGGAACTCCTCGCGCTGCGAAATCTCGAAAATCTTCTTGATCAGTCCTTGTCCAGCGCCGTCGGCGGGGTGAGCCTTACCAGCAAAAAGGAAGATGACGGGATGTTCGGGGTCGTTCACGATTTTGCTCAGACGAGCCTCGTCGGTGAAGAGCAGATGAGCGCGTTTGTAGGTGGCGAAACGGCGGCAGAAACCGATGACGAGAGCGTTGGGGTTGAACTGTTCGACGAGTTTCACCACTCGCGACGGGTCACCCTGATTCTTCAGCCAAGTCTCGCGGAACTGTTCCTTGATATAATCGAACAATTTATGCTTCAGCGTCATGCGCGTCGCCCAAATTTCATCGTCGGGCACGTTGTAGATGGCCTCCCAAATCTTCGGATTCGACTGGTCGGACATGAATTTCTCGTCGAAATATTTGGCATAGACCTTGCGCCACTCGGCAGCCGCCCATGTCGGGAAGTGAACGCCGTTGGTGACGTAGCCCACGTGGTTTTCCTCGGGGAAATAGCCCTTCCAAATCGGCGAGAACATTTTTTGCGACACCCAACCATGGAGTTTCGACACGCCGTTGACCTCCTGACACGTGTTGCAGGCGAAGGTGGACATGCAGAATTTCTCGCTTTTGTCGTCGGGATTCGTGCGACCCATTCCGATGAATTCGTCCCACGTGATGCCGAGTTTCTCGGGGTAGCCACCCATATATTTGCCGAAAAGACCCTCTTCAAAGTAGTCGTGACCGGCGGGAACGGGCGTGTGAACCGTGTAAAGACCACTGGCACGCACCAGTTCGAGCGCCTGATTGAACGTCAGACCTTCCTCGATGTAGTCGCACAAACGCTGCAGGTTGCAGAGTGCGGCGTGGCCTTCATTGCAGTGATAGACATCCTTCTTGATGCCGAGTCGCTTGAGCAGCAGCATACCGCCGATGCCGAGCAGAATTTCCTGTTTCAGACGATTTTCCCAGTCGCCGCCGTAGAGCGAGTGCGTGATGGGACGGTCGAATTCCGAATTGAGTTCGTTGTCGGTGTCAAGCAGATAGAGCGTCACACGACCGACATTCACGCGCCAAACGTAGGCGTGGACGAGGTAGTTCGTGTAAGGCACATCGATGACGAGCGGATTGCCGTTTTCGTCGAGTTGGCGCTCGATGGGCATCGAGTGGAAGTCCTGCGACTCGTAGTTGGCGATTTGTTCACCATCCATCGACAGGCTCTGTTTGAAATAGCCGAAACGATACATAAAACCGACAGCACACATATCGACGTTCGAGTCGCTGGCCTCTTTCACGTAGTCGCCAGCCAACATTCCCAAACCGCCCGAATAGATTTTCAGGGCCGAGTGCATACCGTATTCCATACAGAAATAGGCCACCGAGGGGCGTTTACTGTCGGGTTTCACGTCCATATAGGCGCGGAACAGCTTGTAAACGCCATTGATGCGCTTCATCAGTGCCTTGTCCTTGACGATTTCCTCCATGCGGTCGAAGCTCAGACGCTCGAGCAACTGCACGGGGTTGTGCTTCACATCGTGATAGAGGCCGGGGTCGAGATCGCGAAACAGGTCGCGGGCCTCGAAGTTCCACACCCACCAGAGGTTGTGGGCAATTTCATCCAAGCATTTCAACTGCTCTGGAAGACTCGATTTTACCGTCAGTTCCCGCCATTGGGGAACATTTGTGTAGTCAGCTTTGATTTTGTTCATTTTGTAAAATATTTTGTCATTAAAATTTTAATCCTTTCACTTCCCTTTCTTCCGCCTTCTTCAACGCCACATCATACGCCTCGAAATAATGCTTGATAAACAATTTCCAAAGGGCTTTTTTTGACAATTCAGCGGCATTTTTCCGAGCCTCGGCCACTTCTTTTTCGCTTTTTTTCGAGAACGAAGCCACCGTGTCGGCCACGGCATCGGCCACGTCGGAATAATTGTAATCGGTGCGGTGAATCACCTTCACGCCGTCCTCAATTTCGCCATAGCGACCGAAAACCGAGTTCGCCCAAAGGCCGAAACCCGCCAAATCGGTCGTGATGCAGGGCACTTTGAACGCCACAGCCTCGAGCGGCGTGTAGCCCCACGGCTCGTAGTACGACGGATAGATGCAGAGATCGTTGCCCAGAATCGTGTCATAGTAACTCAAGTTGATGAGACCGTCGTCACCCGTCAGATAGTTCGGCACAACCACGACGTGAACCTTGTCGTTGGGCGAACTGTTCAGCCCCAGCCAGTTCATCATTCCACTCACGCGGTCGTCGCTCAGACTGCCCGGCACTTCAATGAAAGCGAGCACGTTTTTCTGCAAATCTTCGTGGAAGCGCAGGCGGTTCATCGCCTCGATAAACACGTCGATTCCCTTGTTTCGGAATTCATAGCGTCCACTGGTCGAAACGATGATGGTATCGTCTGTTAAATTCGTGTGTAAGAGCGAATTAGCGATTTCTATTAAACGCTTTCTTGCAGTCTTTCTTTTGCGCTCGAAAGCGGCTCCCTTCGGCACAAAATCGTTCTCAAAACCGTTTGGCAGCACCACATCGACAGGCTTGTCGAGCAGTTCCACGCACTCGCGTGCCGTGATCTCGCTCACCGTCGTAAAACAGTCGGCGTGGTGGGCGGTCTGCTTCTCAATCGAATGCTTCGACTGCATATTCAACTCCTCGGCCATCTGGTCGCCATTGTAGGCAAAAAGATAGTCGTAGAGCGGTTTGTTGTTGCCTGCGATGCTCCGCCCGATGCTCGTGGCGTGGGTGGTGAAAATCGTGGCTATTTGCGGCAGATGGTGGTTGATATACAGCAGTCCAAGGCCGGTCATCCATTCGTTGGCGTGATAAACGATTTTTGAATTTTGATTTTTGAATTTTGAATGATTCCACGAATAAACGCTTTCCACGACCTTCGCAGCGGCCAACGAAAACATCGAAGCCTCGTCATAATCGCCGTAAGCGTGCAGCGAATCGACACCATAATGCTCCCAGAGCCAACCGTAAACCTCGTTTTTCTGCTCGTAGAACGGCGTGAAATCGACCAAAATGGCCACCGGACGGCCAGGAATCGTCCACCGCCCCACTCTCACGCGCAGTCCGTCGCGCTCCGCAGCCCGTTTCCAATCGTCGAGCGGCGTCGTTTCTTCGGAAAAATAAGGATTCTCCTTGTTGTCGTCGAAGTCGGGCCCGATGAAAACAATCCTGTCCGTCATCGTTTTCTGCAAGGTTTTAGCCCTCGTCGAGAGCACCGTGTAAATTCCTCCAACCTTATTGCAAACCTCCCAACTCGACTCAAAAACGTAGTCGGGAACCAACTGTTTATTATCCATCTATCAAAATCTTAATACCTGTCTATCAACCATGTAATCGACCGCAAAGGTACTAAAAAAATATAAAATCGGGGGCAAAAGTCATAAAATTATGGTATAAACTCCGATTTCTTGATTTAGATTAACTACCTTTGCCGACAACTTCAAAAAAAAAGACATGAAACGGACTTTTTTCATCGCGATGGCATGGTTTTTCTGTGCAACACTTTTCGCACAGGAATCGACGGCGTTCAAAGGGAAAATCGTGAACGACGAATACCAAGTTTGGATCGAAATGGATTTCGACAAACAGGCCGTCATCGTGCCTGAACAGGAGATTTTCGGCGAGGTGGCGGGCTATCTCGGTGCGAAGCGCGACCCTCGGAAATGGATTGTGACGAGCGTCGAAATGAAAAACGCGACAACTGCCCGACTCGAAATCGTCAACGACTACGGCAGCGAAGACCTCACGGCCTCGCTCACACTGAATCGCGATGGTACTTTCACACTCAAGCAACTCGATGGCAGCACCATCAAGATTGCGGTCAATAAGAAGTGGGTGAAATTGCCGAAAACCCTCGTATTTAAACGACAAGACGATTAGTCTTCACTCAGCAGTTGGGGAATGGTTTTCTGCGGATGGGCATGGGCGTAAGTGCCCATTTTTTTGACATGGGGCGTGCTGAAATGCGTCTTTCCAAGAATTTGATTCGTCGCCCACATCACCTTTCCCATGTGCTCGTCGCGCTCGGCTTGGGTGCGTGTCTCAAAATCTTTCAACGGATAGCGGCTCAACAGGTAGAACAGGATGCAGTCGGGCACGATATTGGCTCGGGTCATCGACGCACGCTGGCTCTCGTCGTAAAACTGCTTGTAGGGCTGAAAATCGGCTCCGAGATATTTGTCGAGTGAAATACCGATGAGCGAATCGCTGATGACAATGCTCTGGTTGAGTGCTCCGACCTGCGTGTAGATGCGCGGAATGGAGAGGTCGGGAATCATTCTCCGAAGCCTTTGAAACGCATTTTCGAGGGCTTGATCGATGTCGGACAAGTCGGAATACTGAATCTGAACTTCATTGAGAATGCCCTGCAGCGTGGTGTCCTGATAAAAACTGAGAAACTGGCTGTTGATGTGCGGGTCGCTCACCTCGCCGAGTTGCAAAATATCTTCGATGAGCGTGCGCGTCTCGATGGGATATTGCGTGCTCATCTGTTGCAGCGCGGCATAGTCGCCCGTCGTCAGGTAACGGCTTTGCAGTCGGTCGAAACGCTCGATCGTCACGGCATGGTCGTGCTTGTCACCTTCAGCCGTGTCGAGTTTGAACTGGCACGATGCGCTGAAAATGACCATCGAAATGAGATATAGGCAGAGTTTTCGCACCGATTTTTAGTCGTTATTCTGATTTTCGGTGCAAAATTACAAATTTTAATTGATTTCTGCAAGTTTTTTGCTAAAAAAGTTAAATTTTTGCGCAAAATTCAGCGTTTTAACTTTATTTTTTTGAATTTTCCAACACCCTCACTTCACACTCCACACTCCTCACTCCACACTCCACACTCCACACTCCACACTCCACACTCCACAAACCTCAAGGAATCAGCAGCGAGGAATCGCCGTAACTCAGGAAACGAAAATCGTGGTCGAGGGCGTAGTTGTAGATGCGTCGCCAATCGCTTCCGACGAAGGCACTGACAAGCAACAACAATGTCGATTGCGGCTGGTGGAAATTGGTGACGAGGTGACTGACGATTTTGTACTTGTAACCCGGCACGATGATGATTTGCGTGGCAGAGGTGAGCGTGTCGAGTTGATGACGGTCGAGCCAGTCGAGAATCGCGCGAAGCGAGTTGAGAGTGGAGAGTTGAGAGTTGACAGTATCACGCTCCTCGCTCCTCGTTCCTCCTTCCTCGTTCACCTTTCCTACTTCCTCGTTCCTCGAATCTCGAATCTCGAATCTCGAATCTCGATTTTCATAAGGCTCCCATTGCGCGACAGCGAGGGCTTCCTCGGCGATGTCGGGATTGTGAAGGATTTTCCGACCAATATAATAAAGGCTTTCGAGCGTGCGGACACTGGTGGTTCCGACAGCAATGGCGCGACCGCCGTGGCGAATCAAGTTCTCGATGGTCTGCCGTCGCACGCTGATGTGTTCGCTGTGCATTTCGTGGCCTTCGATGGTTTCGCTTTTCACGGGACGGAACGTGCCTGCGCCGACGTGCAACGTCACTTCTTCGCGTGTAATTCCTTGATTATCAATCATTTTCAAGACCTCTTCCGTGAAATGAAGGCCGGCGGTCGGTGCAGCGACACTGCCTTTGATGCGCGAATAGACGGTTTGGTAGGTGCTTTTGTCGCTTTCTTCGGTGTCGCGATTCAGATACGGCGGAATGGGCAGTTCGCCGATGGCATCGAGGATTTCAGCGAAAGAGAAAGCCCCCTTCGATTCCCCCTGAAGAGGGAAAGTTTTATTTTCTACAAGCCATTGAAATTCAATGAGTTGGCTCGTCCCCACACTACCCTTCCGCGTTGTGCGAAGTTCGACTTTCTCACCTTTTATCTCTAACGAGCGCGAGAGCGTTCCTTCCTTCCATTTCTTCTGATTTCCCACCAAACAAAGCCACGAACAAGCCTCTGAAGTTTGGAAAACCTGTTCATAATCGGCAGGTTCGGCAGGTTCGAGCAAGAAAATCTCGATGAGCGCACCCGTTTCCTTGCGGAAATGCAGTCGCGCCTGAATCACACGCGTGTTGTTGAACACCATCAGCGCATTTTTCGGCAAGTATTCAGGCAAATGGCTGAAACGGGTTTCGGAAATATGGCCGTGCTCATAGACGAGCAACTTCGACTGGTCGCGCTGTTCCACGGGGAATTTCGCAATGCGCTCGTCGGGTAGTTCGTAACTAAAATCGCTGATTTTGATGTCTTTTTCCATAGATTAAATGGCCGTGATGGCAGCTCTGATAACGATGTAGCAACACACGAAAACCACCACCGTCACCAAAACGTCGATGTCGCTGTGGCTGTAGCCCGTCGAGGTGTATTGCGACGAAACATAGTTCAGTTTCGGCGTGAGTTTGTAATAAATTTTCCGATAAAGCAGGTAGACCGAAGTACCCACAATAGCACCCCACGCGAGACCAACGAGGATGTCGCCCGGATAGTGAACACCGAGATACATCCGCGTCCAACAATTCAGCAGCGACCACGCAACCAACACCGTCGTGAGCAGGCGACTTCTGACGAGAAGTACAAAAAACAGGGCAATCGAAAAAGTATTGGCGGCGTGTGCCGAGAAAAATCCGTAGGGCGTCTCGCGGTAATTATTCACCACGTCAATCGTGTATTTGATGATGGGGTCGTTGGTCGGTCGCCACCGCGCCACGTATGGTTTCGCGATGAAATCGGCCAGTCCGTATGTAAAGAAAAGACAAACCAAACAACTCATCACAATGAGGAAAATCTGCGTCATATTCTCATTGTTCTTGATGACGATGTAAAAGAGTGCCAAATAGAGCGGAATCCACGTCAGTCCCGATGTAAACGTCATAGCGACGGCATCGAGAAACAGCGAGTCGCTCCCGTTGAAAAACGCCAGCACCTGACGGTCAAGTTCCAATAGCCAATCGATATTCATTTTCTTCAATTTTTAAATTTCTTCAACGCTATTCGTCGGCATCCAGCCCTCGCGGCCATCGTCGAGGCGGACGGCAATCCAGTTGGCGATGCTGCGGTCGGTGATGGTGACGCGGGTGCCTTCGTGCAACAGGAAGGTCTCGGTGCCAGCGGTGTCGGGCGTTTTCTTCACGCTCACCGACGGCGCAACGATGACGGCTCCGCTCTGGGCGAGGTTCTGCTGTTTTTGCTGATAGGCGAAAAGGTTGCTGACGAGGAAAAGCGCCAGGAAAAGGATGGCTCCGAAGAAGCCGACTTGCCGCAGCCAGACGCGTGTGGCGAAGAGGTAGAGCAAGAGCAACAGCAGGGCGAGGGCAATCGAAACGACAGCGAAACGCGCCCAACCATCGACGCTCGTCAGGCGAATGAGCGAACGATACCACGAGAAGAAGAACAACTCGCTTTCGGGCGTGATTTTGTCGATGGTTTTGCTACGGGCGAACTCGAGATTGAAGCGGATGTCGTTGTCGCCGGGCTTCAACTGCAGGGCACGCTCATAGGCGAGGATGGCCTGCGTGATGTTGTCGGTGCGGAAATGGGCGTTGCCGAGGTTGTAGTAGAGTTCGGCGGTGGGTTGCACCTTGATAAGACTATCGTAGTCGGCGATGGCCTGCTGGTAATGACCGCGCTTATAGGCTTCGTCGGCAGCGTCTTTCGTCGGGGTAGCCAACGCAGTGAAGGGTAAAAGGGTAAAAAGGTAAAAAAGTAAAATATTTTTACCAACCTTTCCGATTATTTTGATACTATGATTTTTCATTTTTTCAATCTTCCTTTTTTCTTCATTGTTGTTTCGATTTGTTCGATGGCCTTCATCGCCGCTTCGAACGTATTGTTCATATTGCCAGCGGAATCGCCCGGGGCATAGCGTTCAAATTCACATTCGTCGAGGGCTCCGAGGAAGAGTTTTTCGGTGCTTTCATCGACCTCGTGGGCGTGCAATTTCTCGGAAATGTTCTCGCGAGAAAGCGCCTCGACAGGCATATTCAACTTGTCGCCGACATAGCCCCAAAGAGCACGCAGCACTTCGTCGTAGAAATCGCCCTGCTTGCCTTCGCTCATCAGTTGGCGAGCCTTGCGAAGTCGTTTCGTGGCGACCTTGTTCGCCCGTTTTCCGCGCATTTTTCCGAGGTCGGCATTGTCGATGGCACGTTTGCGGAAGACAATCAGCAGAACGATGAACGCGAGCAAGGGCAACAGCAGGCTCACCCAATAGGCCGTACTGCCGAAGAAACCGCTACTGAGCGAGCGGCTGTGGGCTCCGCTGGTCTTGATGCCGCGAATGTCTTTCTCCTTTTCCTGCGCGTAGTCGGCGACAGTCGAGTTTTTGCCCGAACCTTTTTCTACGTTGATGTCGAAAGCCTGCGACTTCACCGTGCGATAGGCGTTGGCCGACGTGTCGTAATAGACGAGTTCGACGGGTGGAATTGTGAATTTTCCTGGGTTACGAGGCACGGCGAGGAAGTCGAAAATCATATTTCCCTCGACGCCGTTGGCCGTCAGTTTTGTTTTGTCGGTCACTTTCGCGTCGTATTTGTCAAAATCTTTCGGGAAATCGACCGTCGGTTGTTTGATGAGTTTCAGGTTGCCCGTTCCACCGACGACGACGCGCAGCGAAATCGGGTCGCCCGCCTTCACATCGGTCTTGTCGATTTGGGCGGAAATGTTCAACTGCCCCACTCCACCCGAGAAATTCGCCGGTTTCGCAGGCAGCGGATCGACCTGAATCGTCAGGCTCGGGGCGATGATGTCTTGCTTCACCTCGACGTAGCCCGAACCGCCGTTGAAAAAGGCTTCGAAGGGATCGACCGAGCGGTTTTGCTGCACGACAATGCCCTTGAACGTGATGCTTGGAATTTCGAGTTTGCCCGTCATCTGCGGATACATCACATACTGGCTCCACGTCACACAGCGATAGGGTCTTCCGTTCACCTGCTCCACGTGGAAACTTTTTTGTTGCGGCAGCGGAATTTCCTGCGTGTGGAAGCCCGTCAGGTCGGGCATTTTGCCGTTCAACTGCGTCAAATCGACCAAAGTATAAACCTTGTAAGTCAGCAAAACGGGCTCTTGCTCGTGGACTCGGCGTTTGTTCGCACTCACCTTGATAAACAGGTCGTTTCCTGAGATTTTCGAGCCTGCCGCACGCATCTGCGGTTCGTTGTCCTGATGCATATTGGGTGCACCGTTTTGCTGTCGAGCCGTTCCCGTGACGGTGATTTTCGTCGCTTTCGACTGAATCTGCCTGCCATCGACCGTCGCCGTCGCCGCTGGCACGTTGAAAGTGCCGTTTTTATGGGCGTAGAGCGTGTAGGTGTAGGTGATGGACGACGACGAAGTGGTGTGGCCGTTGGTCATCTGGAAACTCGACTGTGTCGAGGTGTAGGGACCTGCGATAATTTCGGCGACATCGTTCGAATGGATGCCTGAGCGAAAATCATCGACATCCTGCGTGCTGACGGTGTAGGAAATGCGAAAATTCTCGCCTGCCGACACTTGCGCAGGGGCCGAGACGGTCAGGGTTTGGGCCTCGATTGCGAGAGGTAGAAAGGTAAAAAGGTAAAAAAGTAAAATATTTTTTACCGAAACCTCTACCCTATGATTTAAAATTCGATTCGTCATCTTTCTTGTTAACTTTTTTCGTTTCACCCAAGTGGTTTTTTACCTTTTTACTCTTTTACCTTTTAACTTTTAAAATCACCAGTTTTTCTGCAACCGACGACGATTTGGGTGCTGCATCGACTTTTTCATTCGCTGCTGCGTCGCCTTTTCCTCTTGCATTGCCGCGTTGAGCAGTTGCTCGGCATTTTCCTTGCTCATCTGGTCTTTCGGCGGCTGTTGTTGCTGTTTTTGCTGATCTTGCTGCTGATTCTGGTCTTTTTTATCCTTTTTGTCTTGATCGTCGTCTTGTTTTTTGTCGTCTTTTCCGCCACCGCCCTGATTCTGCTGATTTTTCTTCTGCTGACGCTGACACAGGGCCAGATTGTAGCGCGTTTCGTTGTCGTCGGGATTGTTGCGAAGGCTCTCTTTATAGGCTTCGATGGCCTCGGCATACATCTGATGTTTCTGGCAAATCCATCCCATATTGTGGAACGCCATCGACTTGCGACGCTTGTCGGTTTCGAGTTTTCCAGCGTTTTCAAACTGGACGATGGCCGCCGAGTCTTTCTGCTGCATCATCATCGCACAGCCGAGGTTGTAAATCGCCTGCGGATTGCGCTGATTGGCCGCCAACGCTTTCTGATACTCCACTTCAGCCTTGTCGTATTTCTCCTGCCGATAGAGTTTGTTGCCCTGTCGGATATGCTGTCGGTCGGCCTGTGCGTTGGCCGTCGCGATGAATAGTTGCAACATCGAAAAAATGAAAAACAATCGTCTCATAATTCCTGTTTTTTTAGTTTTTAACCCTTGTATTCCGCTTGAACAACGACCATTTTCGCGTCAGCGGATTCTGACTTTCGAGGATGCACGCCTCGACGATGAGCAACAGCAAAACGAGGATGCCAAACGCTTGGAACTGCTCGTCGTATTCGCTGTAGATGACGCTGTCGGTCTCGCCTTTCTGCAACTTCGTGAGTGCGTCGTTGAGCGTTTCCTGCGCGTCGCTCGTGTTATCGACGTGGATGTATTTGCCCTGTCCGGCCTGCGCCACTTCCTGACACATCGCCTCGTTCAGAGCCGTCATCACGACTTCGCCGCGCTCGTCGCGCATATAGCCGCCCTCGCCGTCGGGAATCGGACTGCCATTCGTCTCTCCAACACCGAGAATAAACACGTTGATGCCATTTTTTCGGGCTGTCTCGGCGGCTTCCTGTGCACCGCCCTCGTGGTCTTCGCCGTCGGTGATGACGATGATGGCACGACCGATTTTCTCCTGCTGCGTAAAGCTGTTGGTAGCGAGCGAAATGGCGCGTGCGATGTCGGTTCCCTGCATATCGATGAGCGAGGGTTCGATGTTTTGCAGGAACATTTTGGCGGAAATATAGTCGCTCGTAATCGGCAGTTGCACGAAGGCGTCGCCTGCGAAGACGATGAGGCCGATTTTGTCGTTCGTGAAGTGATCGACGAGGTTTTCGACAAGCATTTTGCTCTTCAGCAGACGCGACGGCGCTACATCCTCGCACAACATCGAGTTGCTGATGTCGAGGCAGATGATAGTTTCGATGCCGTGGCGCTTCTCACGCGAGATTTTCGTGCCCATCTGCGGACGCGCAAGCATCACAATCAACAATGCCAACGCTGCCTGCAACAGCCAGAATTTCAGCGACGGACGAACTTTCGAGATGTCGGGCATCAGTTCTTTCAGCAGTGTCGGGTCGCCGAACTTCCGCAGTTTCTTGATACGCTGTCGCCAGCCCCAAAATCGCACGAGCGCGAGAATGGGAATCAGCAGCAACAGCCAGAGGAATATCGGATTTTCAAATCTAAACACAATTTTATAATTTACTATTTACAGTTTACAATTTACAATTTATTTCACTATTTGACTATTTCACGATTTTACTATTTGACGATTTTTCAATCTTCAATGTTCAATCTTCAATGTTCAATCATCCTCAAGGAATCCTCCTCAAAACCGTCGTTCTCAGCAGAATTTCGAGCAACAGCGCGATGAAGGCGGCAAGCGCGAAGGGCAGGAAAGCCTCGTGGCGTTTCGAGAACTTTTTCACGTCCATCTTGCTCTTTTCTAGCACGTCGATGTCCTTGTAAATCTGCTTCAATTCACGGTTGTTCGTGGCACGATAGAAGTTGCCCTCGGTCGCGGCGGCGATGTCAGACAGCGTTTTCGTGTCGATTTCCACGGGGATGTTCACATATTGCACACCGCCCGCCACCGGCATCGGATAGGGCGCGGCCTTGTTCGTGCCCACGCCGATGGTATAGACGCGGATGCCGAGGCTTTTCGCGATTTGCGCACTCGTCATCGGCGAGAGGTCGCCCATATTGTTCGAGCCGTCGGTCAGCAGAATGACCACTTTCGACTTCGCTTTCGAGTTTTTCAGGCGCGAAACGGCGTTGGCCAAACCCATTCCCACGGCTGTTCCGTCGCTCATCAGTCCGCTGGCGGTGATGTCGGTGCGAACGCCTTGCAGCAGGTTCAACAGCGAAGCATGGTCGGTCGTCATTGGGCACTGCGTGAAGGCTTCGCCAGCGAAAATCGTCAGTCCGATGTTGTCGTTCGGACGGTCGGCGATGAATTCCGAGGCGACGCTCTTCGCAGCCTCCATTCGGTTCGGTTTGAGGTCTTCAGCGAGCATCGAGGTCGAAACGTCCATCGCCAGCATAATGTCGATACCCTCGGTCGTGCGTTCCTTCCACGAATTTCGCGTCTGCGGACGCGCCAAGGCAAAGACAATCAGCGTGAAGGCGGCGAGTCGCAGCAACATCGGCAGGTTGAGCAGTCGCATCCGCCAACTTTTCGGCGCATAGCGATAGGCGTTGGTGTCGCTCATTCGCAGCGTCGGCTCGCTTTTCTTCCTGTATTTGAAATACCAAAATAAATAAGGTATCAACAACAGCAGTAGCAGGAAATATTCTTTGTTTGCAAATTCCATTTTTCTTAGTTGAGAGTTGACAGTTTTAACCTTTTAACCTTTTAACCTTTTAACCTTTACAATAGTTGCACGATTCGATAGATGACATAGACCAAGAGAACGACCTCGACAACCGCGATGGCCCACAGCAAGGTCTTGATAATCAGTCGGTTTTGTTGCGTTTTCTTATCGTCGTCGCTCAGTTGCGGCACGATTCTTTCCTCCGTCGGCTGACCTTCGAGTTTCGTCTGGTCGATGAAGTTGATGGCATTGACGAGATTGAGGTCGTTTTCGCCGATGAGCGTCGAATATTTCGCGAATTTCACGAGGTCGGCGGTCTCGAAAAGCTCTTTCAACTCGCCAATCATCGTCTGGTCGCCGCTTTGTTGCAGGTTGTAGATGATTTCCGGTGTCGTCATCTCCATCGCGTTGAATCCGAAGCGCTCGTTGATGTATTGGCGCAGCGTGTCGGTCAGTCGCGTGTAGTATTCCTTCGGGTCTTCCGAGGTCGTCATGTGCTCGGCCTTGATTTGGTCGATGGCCTTCATCGCACGCTGATGCGGCAGTATTTTCTTGATGATTCTGATGCTCGTGATGATGGGTTTGTTGGCTTTCAAGCGCTTTCGCAGCCAAAGGCCGAGCAACAGCAATGCAACGATGAGCAGGCTCAGCCAAAGCAGCGGACTCCACTCGCTCCACGAAAACGGATTGTCTTGCACGTCTTTCGGCGGGAAAAATTCGTTGGGATGCAGCGTATCGACGTCCATCGTGACAACTTTCAGCGCGAGTTGTTCGCCTTTGAAGGGTTTTCCATCGACTTTCACCTCGACGGGCGGCAACGAATAGATATTTTCGTCGAAACTCGTGATGGTCAGGCGGCGCGAACGGCTTTTCTGGCCGTTGTCGGCATCGGATGAGTCGCTTTCGATGGCCAACAATTCCACGCCTGGCACCAAATACGTCTGCGGTTTCCAATCGGGAAACACCACCTGCGCCCCTTCGCCAGCCGTCACCGTCACCGTGACGTGCGCCTGCTGACCGATGAAAATGCCTATCGAGTCGATTTTCTGCTCGACGAAAACGCCCTGTGCCTGCGTCTGCAACAGCGTGAGCGCCAACATTCCGAATATGAATAATATCTTCCTCAAATCAATTGTAAATTGTAAATTGCTAAATTGTAAATTGACTTCATCCTCTTCTCTTGAACAATAGCATCAGCGCCTTCACATAGTCCTCATCCGTCCCCACCGACATCCAATCGACGCTGCTTTTCGCAAAAATCTGCCGCAGTTTCTCCTGACAGTCCATAAAAAAGCGCGTGTGGGCGTGGCGGAACTTCGCCGAACTCGTGTCGATGACCATTTCGTGGCCCGTTTCAGCGTCGCGAACCTTCATCAGACCGATGTCGGGCAGCGTTTTCGCCCGACGGTCATAGACCTGAATCGCCACGATGTCGTGTTTGCGGTTGCCCATCGTCAGAACGCGCTCCAGATGGCTTTCCGTGACATTCTGACTGCCGGGCTTCTGCCGACGAATCTCCTTGTCGTAGAAGTCGCTCAACAGGAAGGCCGTACACCGCCGTTTCATCACCTGCGAAAGAAATTCGACGGCCATCGCCACGTCGGTACGCTTGCTTTCGGGCTTGAAGTCGAGCATTTCGCGAATGATGTACAGAATGTGTTTGCGGCCTTTTTTCGGGGGAATATACTTCTCGATGCGGTCGGAAAAGAAGACGACGCCGATTTTGTCGTTGTTCTGAATGGCCGAGAAAGCAAGCGTGGCGGCAATTTCGGTCACCATATCGCGCTTCATCTGGTTGACGGTGCCGAAGTCGAGCGAACCGCTGACATCGACCAACAGCATCACCGTGAGTTCGCGCTCTTCTTCGAACACCTTCACGTAGGGCCGATGGAACCGCGCCGTCACGTTCCAGTCGATGTCGCGCACGTCGTCGCCGAACTGGTATTCGCGCACCTCGCTGAAGGCCATACCACGTCCTTTGAAAGCCGTGTGATACTGGCCTGCAAAGATGTTCGAGCTTAATCCGCGTGTCTTAATCTCGATTTTTCGGACCTTTTTGATTAAATCTTGCGTTTCCAATTGTCAATTTTCAATTAAATGGTAAATTGTCAAATGGTAAATTGTCAATCGTCAAGGTACCTCCACCTTATTGATCACCTTCGAGACAATCTCCTCGCTCGTGATGTTCGCAGCCTCAGCCTCGTAACTCAGTCCGATGCGATGGCGCAGCACGTCGTGAGCCACGGCACGCACATCCTCGGGCACCACGTAGCCGCGACGCTTGATGAACGCATACGCACGAGCCGCCTTCGCCAAGTTGATCGATGCACGGGGCGATCCGCCGAACGTAATCATATCCTTCACCTCGGGCAGTCCGTAACGCTCGGGATAGCGCGTGGCAAAGACGATGTCGGCGATGTATTGCTCGATTTTCTCGTCGATATAGACCTCGCCCACGATGCGACGCGCACGAAGAATCTCCTCGGCGGTCGTCACGGGCTTTACTTCGGGCAGCGAACCCGCCAGATTCTCGCGGATGATGAGTTTTTCTTCCTCCAACGACGGATAGCCGATGAGCACTTTCAGCATAAAACGGTCCACCTGCGCCTCGGGCAACTGATACGTGCCCTCCTGCTCAATGGGGTTCTGCGTCGCCATCACAAGGAACGGATTGGGCAGCACAAACGTCTTTTCGCCAATCGTCACCTGATGCTCCTGCATCGCTTCGAGCAGCGCACTCTGTACCTTCGCCGGTGCACGGTTGATTTCGTCGGCCAACACGAAATTGGCAAACACCGGACCGCGCTTCACGAGGAAATTCTCCTCTTTCTGCGAGTAAATCATCGTTCCGATGACGTCGGCCGGAAGCAGGTCGGGCGTGAACTGAATACGGCTGTAGTCAGCGTCAATCAGTTGCGCCAATGTCTTGATGGCCAGTGTCTTGGCCAGTCCCGGCACACCTTCGAGCAGAATGTGTCCGTCGCTCAACAAGCCGATGAGCAGCGAGTCCACCAGATGCCGCTGTCCGACGATAACACGGTTAATACCCGTCACTAAGTTCGTCACGAAACCACTCTCTTGTTCAATCCGCAGGTTCAGTTCGCGGATATCGATTGATTCTGCCATAATTTTCTATCTTCTAATTGATTTTTGTTCAAATTTCGTGCAAAATTACAACAATTTTCAGAGAGTGGCGCAATCTTCGTACCTAAATAATATTAAAAACCGCAAAACGGATTAAAAAAATGGCAGCAGCGACACCCACCGATGCCGCTGCTGCACGCGATTGAGAGAGAATTTATTTCAAACGGTTCTTTTCGTCGTTGCCTGCGCCCGTTCCTTTGTATTTCGAGCGAGTGGCGTTGAAGTTGTAGGAAAGCGACAGGCCGATGCACTGCGTGTAGGAATAGGCGTCTTTTTCCATCGATGTCACGGGATAGATGCCCTTCCATCGGTTTTTAAGGGTGCGGAAAATGTCGTTGGCGAAGAGGATGGCGGTCAGCGAACCGTTGAGGAAGGTTTTCTGCACGCGGGCATTCACGTTGAAAGCGTGATGGTTGTAGTTGAAACCGTAGTTGTAACTCGTGGAATAGTGCAGATAGACCATTGCCTTCGTGGTTTTGTCGATGGTGAACCAGTTGCGGAAGTTGACTTCAAACTGAGGCTTGTTGAGATTCGATTCAAGACCGTAAGCCTGTGTGTCGAAATTCTGCTGAAAATAACTGAGCGTCAGCGTCGGACTGTAGAAACCGAACTTGGGCGAAGCGGTCAGCGAGACGTTGTAAGTCTGGAATTTGTCGAATTTCAAGTTTCTCCAGATGGTGATTTCCGTTCCTTCTTTGTATAGACTGCCGAAATTCAGTTGTTGGTCTTTGTTGTGACCATAATTTGCCATGAAATTCAGCCATGAATAGGTGACATTGAGGCCGAGATTTTGGATGATGGTCGGTCGCAACAGCGGATTTCCACCCTCATATTGATAGCGATTATCATACTGCACGTTGGAATTGAGCGAATGATAACTCGGACGGCTGATTCGCTTGTTGTAACTCATCTGAACGCCCCATTTTCCCTGCTGCCAACCGACGGCCAAGTTAGGGAAAAGGTCGCGATATTTGCGGCTCGGCTCAGCCTGATGTTCGCCGAAGGAATAGTAGTCGGATGTGACGGACTCGTAGCGCAGTCCACCGCCAACGCTCCACGCGCCGAGTTGCATCTGATATTCGGCGAATACGGCGGTGTTTCGCTCCTTGATTTCATCGTCAGAGGGCAGCATAATCTGCTCCAAATTGAAATATTCTCCGTGACCATTCGAGCGAATCATTTCCGAGCCGACGCTCAACTCGCCCTTCCCAATCGGATAGTTCAACACGAGTTTTCCTGCCAACATACGGTTGTGGTTCACGTTGTTGCTGTGAATGTCTTGGTCGGGCAACTCTTCGCTGCGCTCTTCCGACAAAATTTCCACCGAACTTTTGTTCCAGACATACGAAGCGTTGAAGTCGATGCCCATTTTTCCCAGTTTTCCGACGTAATAGAGGTTGGATTCGTGCGTCGGTTCATAACCCGATGTGTGGCGCAAATATTGATTGACAATGCCTTCGAGTTGGCCGTTGCGCGTGATGGTCTGAACGCAGTCGGCTCCGCCTGAGTTTCGGCGTGGCGCACCGCTCAGTTCGTAGGAAAAACCGACGGAATTGTCATCGTTGAAATCATAACTTGTGCCGATTTTTCCGCTCATCGACGTGTTCCAGAAATTGGTGGGGGCCGAGTGTACGATATGAACGTGGTTGCCATTGTCGCGGGTGTCCGTTATCAGCGTGTTGTTTTCGGAATAATTGCCGTGGTTGAACATCATATTTCCGAAAAGTTCTAGACCGCCCGTGCGATATTTCACCGTCGCATCGTCGTAGTTCGTCCATTTGTGGTTGTACGTCACTTGGCTAAACAACTCCGCGCTGATGCCATCGCCCTGCCGCCGAACCGTCTTGATGCGAATGACGGCACCAACCTCGGCGTTGTATTTCGCGCCGGGCGAAGTGATGACGTCGATGCTCTTGATGTCGGTCGATTTCAGTTGCTTCAACTCGCGTGCGTTCTGTACCTTTTTGTTATTGATGTAGATTTCGGGCGTTCCCTTGGCGAAAACCGTGAATTTTCCGTCCTCGCCCTCCACGTTGGGCAGCATCGACAGCACGTCATCGGCCGTTCCCACGTCTTTCAGCAGCGAATTCTGGATTTCAACCGTCATTCCGCCCGTCATCATCTTGTATTGCGGACGCTCGCCCTTCACCACGACCTCGCCCACGGTCTGCGTCTCGGCCTGCATCTGAATCGTCCCGATTTCGGGATTTTCACAGCGTTTATAGACGGTTTTGTAGCCGATAAAGGAAATTTTGAGGAGAAGAGGCTCTGCGGCTCCGTTTGGCGAGAGGTTGGAGGGCGCAGGAATGGCGAAATAGCCGCTCTCGTTCGACACGCCGCCGTTGAGCAGGGTCGAATCGACGGGATTGAGCAGGGCTACGTTGGCATAGGCGATGGGCTGCCCCGCTTCGTCGACAATCGTGCCTATGTAGCGCGTGTCGGCCTTCTGAATGCACTCCACGAAGATTTTCCGACCGTCATCGTCGTCGGTTGTGCTGACGCGGATAGGGTAAAATCCTATCATCTGGCGGATGGCATCGGGCACGGTCTTGCGGTGGACCGAGGTGGTGATGCGGAAGTCCTCCAACTCGTTGTAGAGGAAGTAGATGGTGTAGTCCGATTGCTCGTCGGCCAACTGGCGCAGGGCGTCGGAAATGGACTGATTCTGATATTCTCGGGTGATGCGCTTTTGCGCAACAGCCATGCTCATCGACAAATGGCCGATGATGAACAATAAAGCAAGTCGTTTCATAGCCGTTTACTCCACGATTAGTTGTTGATGTTTCAGCGTGACGTGCAGTCGCTCGAAACGATTAAGGTTTTCTATCACTTTGTCGATGGGCTGCTCGCGATTCCAAACGAAGTGGAAACGGAGTTGGCGCACCGAATCGCTCTGAAAAACGGCCTCGACACCGTAGTGGGCGGCGATTTCCGACAGCATTTTTTCGAGGGGAACATTGTCGTAGGTTACGGATGCATCGACCGACTCTTCAAGAATGGGCGTTTGCTTGGCTACAACCGTTGTGTCGGTGGTTTCGACGATTTTCTCCTTCTCTTCCGATGCGTCGGGAGCGGAATTCCATAGCTGAATGGCAGCGAGGGAAATGCCCGAAACAAGCAAAATGCCGATGAATGTGGCGGCGATTTTGTGGAGTGTGAAGTGTGAAGTGTGGAGTGTGGAGTGAGGAGTGATTTTTTTATTCTCCAACCGTTTCCATTCGGCATCCATCACTTCGTCGGTGACCATTTCGTCGGCACGGACGGCATCGAAGGCACTCTGCGTCTTCGACATCAGCGTATAGAGCTCACGGCACTCGTCGTCGGCAAGAATCGCCTGCCATTCGTCGGCCGTGTATCGCTGCGGCTGCTCCATCATTCGGAACAGCAAATCGGGTTTGTTCAGTTCGTGGTTCATCGTTCACAATTCAGGGTTTGACGTAATTGACTGAGCGCACGGCGCAGATGCTTGTAAACCGTCGTTTCGCTGACTTCGAGCCGACTGGCAATCTCCTTGAAGGTGATGCCGTCGCGGAAGTGCTGCACGATGATGTCGCGGCAGACGGGCGGCTGCAACTGCTCGATGCCCCGATGCAGGGTTTTCAGTTCTTCTTCGAGGTGGTTCGTCGGCGCAATCGTCGTTTCGAGGTCGAGCAGATAGCGTTTTTCGACCCGTTCTTGAATCCGTCGGCTCCGAATCACGTTCAGGCATCGGTTTCGCACGCTTGTAAGCAGATACGACTCGATGGTTTCTTCCTTGAGGTCGCTATGGCCGTCAAGAAGTCGGGCGAAGATGTCGTGCACTACATCCTTGCTCTCCGCATCATCGTGCAGATAAACGGTGGCCAACCGATACATCTGACGGTAATGCTGCTTGAACAACTTCTCAAGTTTTTGCTCTGCCATACATTCTTAATACACACGAAAAACCATTTACTAAACCCTAAACGGCAACTTTTTTCGATTTCCGGTGAAAAATTCATTTGAGCAAGAGCCCCCTACATTTCTGGAAATCAAAAATAAGTTTCCACTGCAAAGCGGAACTGCTCGATAAAAATTTTCTTGAATGCCGAGATATTGTTCTGTTCGTAGAACAGGAGCATCGCTTTCTTGTAGTCGATGCTATCGACGGTGCGGAACGAAATGGGACAATAGCCGTTTGCGATGAGAATGGCATTGCTCGTGATGCGGGCCACGCGCTTGTTGCCATCGTTGAAAGCCTGAATGTAGGACAGCAGTACAAGCACAAACAGGGCTTTCTCGAACACATTGCTACGGCTGTTCACCAAGTCGCAGGTCTGTTGCAGGGCCTCGCGAATCTGAAATTCGTTGTCGATGGGACGATAGTTGGTGCCCGTGATGCCCACTCGGCGATTGCGGATATTCCTATCAACACCGAGTTCCTTGATGAGCAGGCTATGGATGTCTTCGATGCGTGCGATGGTGAGGTTCGCCAGATAGTCGGGATGGGCTACAATGAAATCGAGCGCGTCCTTGTGGTTGAGTAGCATAATGGCCTCTTCTTTGGTCTTGCCGGCAGCCGTCTGTTTTTCTTTCAACAGCCGCTCGGTTTCCAGCAGCGAATAGGTGTTTCCCTCGATTTGCGACGATTTCCAACTGAGGTCGATGCCGAGCCGTTCCATTTCCTTGCGTTTCTGCTCGTCGGTGAGTTGTGCAAAGTTGGTGGCAAACTGGCTTTGCAGGTCGGTCAGCAACCGCATTTCCTGATCCGTAAACAGGTTTGCACGGCTCAGCACGTTGGGAATCAGGTCGAAATTATAACTCGACTGCACCTGCCGTTCGTCCACTTCCTTGTCGAAATATTCATCTAAATCGACAGGCAAGAACAATGGCGAGACATAGTACTTCGTAGCCCTTGCCCGGCCTTCGGTATAGACATAGAAATCTTTGACGTACTCGCTAAGGATTCGTTTCACCGTGGCAAGACTCATCTGGTTTGCCAAAGCATCGGCAATCTGCCCCGACGAACTGCCCGGATGTGTCTTGAGATATTCCAAAATTGCACTTTTTTCCATAACTTTTCATTAAATCGGCTCACAAAGATACGAAAATCGGCTCAAACTGACAAATTTTTGAGCCGATTTTTGATGTTTTTTGAGCTGATACTAATATTTTCCACTGAGAATTTTTCGTCGCAACCCTTTCACGGCTGGCTTGTAATAGTCTATTTCCATTGCTTCGAGCGTGCGCATGAACTCGTCGGACAGTTCGGGATAGAACTGGCTCATTCGGAAAGCGAGTTTCATGCAAAGCGACTGGATGCCTGAAAACTCGTCGAGGCGCGTCATGTGGTCGAAACAGAAGTCGAGAAAGTCGGTTCGCAGGTCATCTTCGCCCATTTTCAGACGCTCGATGATGTTCAACGACAAACGGCGAACGGAAGGATTTTCCGTCAGCATGGCTTGGTCGATGAAATCGTTGAGAATGGCTTGCAGCGCCGATAATTCGGTGTCGTTGGCTTTCGTCAGCCCCCAAAGGGCACTTCGAGCCACGCGGAAATCGTCGTCGAAAGCGTAACGACGGGCGAATCCGAGGAAATCGCCCTCGGACTTAATGTCACGATAAATCTCCTGCGCACCGCCTTCGCTAAAGGATTTCTGAAGCCTTTCGCGGATGTTCTCCATGAATCAGAACAGCATTATCAGCACATAGAGCCAGTGGGCGACGAAAGCGGCGACGAGTCCGCCGAAAGTGTGCGAAAGGACGGCCTTCGACGTGAGTTCGCGGTAGCCGAGCGAGTCGAGCATCGCCGTGTGGGTGCTCAAAAAGCCGCTCCAGCACATACCAATGGCGGTGAAAACGGCGATGGCGTTGCCGTCGATCCAACCGTTCGACATAAAACTCGGAATCAAGCCCAAAGCGGCTCCCACAGCACCGAGCGCGGTAATCGGGAAGGCGATTTGATGGGGATCCGTAAAGCCGAACAACCACTCGAACACAACATTGATTTTCGAGGCGAGCCACGGCAGCAGTTCCGTGCCTTCGTAGGCCGCGCCGGTGTAGGTTCCATCAGCTGACGGACCGAAGGTCAGCACCATCACGAGCGTCGAGATAATCAGCACGCCAGGGATGATGGCCAAACCAATATCGACACCCGAACGACCGCCATCGAGCAGCGAGTTCAGGATGCGCACGAACAGCGATTTCGGCTGTTCCTCGTCTTCGTTTTTCGCCACGAGCGTGTCTTGTCCGTGGTGCGGATGCTCCGTTGCGGCCTCGTTCGCGTAGTTCGGATAGGCTTTCAGCACGAAATATTGCATGAATCGCGTCGAAACGACACAACCGACAAATGCACCGAAAAGTCCGATGAGCGGTTCCTTGAAAAAGCCTTGTCCGACCATGAAAATAATGACGATGAGGCCCATTCCGAAGGCTGTTCCGAAGTTCGTCAGCGAAATCAGTTGGTATTTTTTGAAGTAGGCCGAAAAATGCTTGTCTTTCGACAGGGTGATGATGGCGGGGTTGTCCGACAAAAACGTCAACACGGCACCCAGCGACGCCACGCCCGGCAGGTTGAAAAGCGGTCGCATCAGCGGACGAAGCAGTTTTTCGAGCAAATCAACCACGCCAAACTCGACGAAAATTTTTCCGACGGCACCCGTCAGCACGCAAATCGCCATCAGATAGAAACAGGTGTTGAGCAGCAGGTCGTGAGCCGTGTGCATCACGGTGTTGAGCATCGGTGCCGCGCCCATTCTCCAGCCCAAAAGCGAAAACAGACCGACCACGATGGCCAGACAAACGATACCTGAGCGATACTTTAAACTACTCGCAAAATTCTTTGGAAAACGATATTTCAGATGGTATTTCATTTTTTAGTGAAAAGTGAAGAGTGAAAAATTTGTCAAATAAATCGTAAAATGGTAAATTGTCAAATCGTCTAATTCAATTGTGGATTCTCCACGTCAATCCGACATTGACGAGCGACTGCTTGTCTTGCAAAACGCCGTCGGGATTCGAGTTTTTACCCGTCACATAACTGTAGTTCGCGTGCAGGCGCAGACGGTTGTCGCTCAGCGGATAATACTCCACGCCACCGCCGAATCGCGTCAGTTCCGTGCCCGGCATCACCGTGATGTCAGCCACGTTGTCGGTGTTGTTCACGTCGTAGCTCACCTTCGCAAAAAGGTTCACTTTCTCGGTCGGCATATACGACAATTCCGCCGCCACCGAACAGTCTTTCAACAAGAACGTATGACCGCTCACAGCACGATTTGTAAAGTCGATTTCAGCCTTTACTTGACGCGAAAGTTTTACTTCATTGCCGAGTGCTATGTAGTTGATATACTTTCCCTTACCATACGCGAGCATATTCGCCGACCAGAGTGTCGAAAGGAATCCGTGACGACCCGACCAAAACAGGTTGAAGGCATAAATATCCTTGCCGCCCGAATAGTTTCGGAACGGACTTTCGCAAATCTGGAAAGTCAGGTTGTCGCGCCCTTTGTTCAAACCTATCGTCGCACTGGCACCCCATTGATAGCACGGAACATGCTGCCAAAACTCCGAACAGAAATACAGCTCGATCGGGGCGCGGTCGTACTCGTAACCACCAATCTGAACCACCTGTTTACCGCCCGACAGCGTCAGCCAGTCGTTCGCCTGCCAGTCGAGCGTCAGAAAGTCCGTCGCATCGAAAAAACTGCTGTTTTTGCTAAATTTGTTCAGTCTGTGGCGGAAGTTGTAGGAAAGCCTATCCGTCAGGTTTCCCGACACGACAACATTCAGGAATTTCCCTTTGAAACCCGTCTCGCCATCGACCACTTCGCCATCGACATACTCACGTTGATAGTCGCCACGCGCCTCCAAGCGCAAGTTCACCTTTCTGGACTCCTGTGCCTGCATCGTCGCACAAACGGCCAAGGCACAGCAAATCATTTTCAATTTCATTTTTATCGTTTTTAGTTATCAATATTTCACTCCTCACTTCACCATTCACACTCCTCACTTCACCATTCAGCGTGCAAAGTTAATGCAATAAATTGGAATATTTAAACAAAAATCAAAAAAAATCTTCTTCATCATCAAAATTTTTCATTTCAAGGTACCGAATCTTTGTTTAACAAAATTTAACTGCAGAAAAATTGATTTTTTTGTACGACTTATCTATTTTTTTATTAATTTTGCATCGTTTTTCGAAAAATTATTTATTATTTTATTGATTTTCAAGCAGTTATGTCGACTATTCGTATATTTGCTGTAAGTCAGTAATCAAGAAAAGAGGAGTTTGAAATGAGACAACTAAAGATTCAGAAAAGCATTACCAACCGTTCGAGCGAAGCTCTGGACAAGTATCTTGTTGAAATTGGCCGCGCCCCGTTGATTTCCATCGACGAGGAGATTGAACTGGCCCAGAAAATCAAGAAAGGCGGTCCAGAAGGCGAGAAAGCCAAAGACAAACTCGTGACGGCCAACCTGCGTTTTGTCGTGTCGGTGGCGAAGCAGTATCAGCATCAGGGGCTGACGCTGACCGACCTCATCGACGAGGGCAACATCGGCCTGATCAAGGCAGCCCAGAAGTTCGACGAAACGCGCGGTTTCAAGTTCATCTCCTACGCCGTCTGGTGGATTCGCCAGTCGATTCTGCAGGCCATCGCCGAGCAGAGCCGCATCGTGCGCCTGCCGCTGAATCAGGTGGGTTCGCTCAACAAAATCAACCACGAAATCAACCGTTTCGAGCAGGAACACCACCGTCAGCCGTCGGTGGCGGAACTGGCCGAGGCCACGAAACTCGACGAAGAGAAAATCGGACAGTCGATGATGGCCGACGGTCACCACGTGTCGATTGACGCGCCGTTCCAAGACGGTGAAGACAACTGTATGCTCGACGTGATGCCCTCGGGCGAGGACAGCCGCACCGACAAGCAGGTTGACCACGAGTCGATGGCGCTCGAACTCAATTCCGTGCTGAACAAGGTGCTCAAAGAGCGCGAAATCACGATTATCCGCGAGTGTTTCGGCATCGGATGCCCCGAAAAGGGCCTCGAGGAAATCGGCGACCGCCTCGGTCTGACCCGCGAGCGTGTGCGCCAAATCCGCGAAAAAAGCATCGCCAAGCTGCGCGACTCGGGCAATGCCCGCATCCTGATGAAATATCTGGGATAAAATGAAAATCCCCTTGACTGTCTATAAAGCCAGCGCCGGTTCGGGAAAAACGTTCCGGCTTGCTGTCGATTACATCAAACTGCTGGTGGAAGACCCGACGGCCTACCGCCGCATCCTCGCCGTGACGTTCACCAACAAGGCAACCGAAGAGATGAAAATGCGCATTCTGACGCAACTCTACGGCATCAGCCACCACTGCAACGACGGCGAAACGCAAGACTACATCGACATCATCACGAAAGAAACGGGACACAACGCCGAATTTGTACGCCAACGAGCCGCCATCGCCCTCGACAACCTGCTCCACAACTACAGCTATTTCCGCGTGGAAACCATCGACTCGTTTTTCCAAAGCGTGCTGCGAAACCTCGCCCGCGAACTCGACCTCACGGCCAACCTGCGCATCGAACTCAACGACACGCAAATCGAACAGCAGGCCGTCGGAAACCTCATCGAAAGCCTTGACACGAATAGCCAAGAACTGACGTGGATTCTCGACTATATCAACGAAAACATCGAGGAAGACAAGTCGTGGAACATCATCTGGAAAATCGAAAAATTCGGCGAGAATATCTTCAAGGACATTTACAAGCAAAACAGCCAGGAAATCAACGAAAAACTGCACGAAAAGGACTTTTTCAAGTCATACACGACGCGCCTGCGCTCGATTCGCCGAGAGGCCGAGGCCGATATGCAGCAATTCGCCACGGATTTTTACGAAAAACTGCAACAGCAAGGCATCGACGTCAGCGATTTTTCCAATGGAGAGCGCGGCGTGGCAGGCTATTTCAAGAAACTCGCCAACCGCAAATACAACGACAAGGATTTGGTGAACGCGACAGTGGTAAAAGCCCTCGACGACCCGATGGCGTGGCTGAAAAAGGCCGACCAAACGCCCGGGACGCCACTCTACTCTGCCGTGATGAATGTTTTTCAGCCGCTGCTGCTCGAATCGGAGAAGAAACGACCCCAAAACCTGCGACTCTACAAGTCGGCCGACCTCACGCTGCGCCACCTGAGCCAACTGCGCCTGCTCAACAGCATCGACAAACACGTGCGCGAACTCAACAAACAGAGCAACCGCTTCCTGTTGAGCGACACGCAGGGCATTCTCAACGCGCTCATCGGCGACGACGACTCGCCTTTCATCTACGAGAAAATCGGCACGCAACTCGACCATATTATGATCGACGAATTTCAGGACACGAGCACCATTCAATGGAAGAATTTCAAGGTGCTGCTGAAAGAATGTATGAGTCGCGAAGGCGCGTCGAACCTCATCGTGGGCGACGTGAAACAAAGCATCTACCGCTGGCGGTCGGGCGACTGGCGACTGCTGAACGACATCGAAAGCGAATTTCCGACAGGACAAATCAAGGCGGTGGCGATGAAGGCCAATTACCGCTCGTCGAAAAACGTCATCGACTTCAACAACGCTTTTTTTGACGTGGCGAAAGGCATCGAAATCGCGGCCATCGCCGAGGAGAACGCCGAGGGAAGCGAGAAAATGAAACGTGCCTACGAGGATGTGGCACAGGAGCAACCGCAGAAGACGCAACAGAAAAACAAAGGTTTCGTGCGCGTGGAACTGCTGTCGGCTGAGGAGTATCAAGAACGGACGCTCAACCGTCTGAAAGCGTCCATCGAACAACTGCTCGACGCGCAGATTCCCGAAAAGGAAATCGCCATTCTCGTGCGCTCGAACAGCACCATCCAACTCATCGCCGACTACCTGATGGCGGAAATGCCGCAGGTGAAAATCCTCTCTGACGAGGCGTTCCGACTCGATGCGTCGATGGCGGTGAACGTGCTGGTGGAGGCGATGCGGTGGCTCGTCGAACCCGACAACGAAATCGTCACGGCCTATCTGGCGAAGGTCTATCAAAACACGATTCTCGGCAATGGCATCAGCGAACTCGAACTGAAAACCGAAAAACTGCCGCCGTCGCTCATCAACGAACAAGAACGCCTTCGCGCGCTGCCGATCTACGAATTGGCGGAGCGGCTTCACGGCATTTTCGAATTGGACAAAATCAGTGGCGAATCGGCCTATCTATGCGCTTTCTACGACCAACTGAGCAAGTTTCTGACCGACAACATGGCCGACCTCGAAGGATTTTTGAAGGTGTGGGACGAAAACCTGCATAAAAAGACGATTCAAAGCGACGGAATCGACGGAATCCGCCTGCTCACCATCCACAAGAGCAAGGGCCTTGAGTTCGACAACGTGCTGCTGCCCTTCTGCGACTGGAAACTCGAGCAATCGACGCTCATCTGGTGCCAGGCCGACGACGCGCCCTTCAACGAACTGCCGCTGATTCCCATCGACTACAATGCCAACAAAATGCGCGGCACGGTCTATGCCGACGACTACCTTGACGAGCACCTGCAAAACACGGTCGATAATATGAACCTGCTCTACGTGGCTTTTACGCGTGCGCGCAATAACCTCTTTATAATCGGGCGCAAAGGACTGAAGGGCACGCGCTCGCAAATCATCGCCGATTCGATTGAAAAAACGGCGGAAATGCTCGGTGGAACGCTGAAAATTGAAGACGATGAAACCGTTTTCGAGTATGGCGAACTGACGCAATATTCGTCCAGCAAAAAGTCGTCGGACAATGTTTTCAAGCAGAAATCGAACCCGATCGCAATGCAGATGACCCACTCGGAATGTCGCGCCGAATTTCGCCAAAGCAACCAAAGTCGGCAGTTTGTCGAACAAGAAAACGATCAGCCGAACTACATCCAACTCGGCAACATTCTTCACGAACTTCTTTCGACCATTCGCACCGCCGACGACATTCCCGAAGCACTCCGAAAATTCGAGTCGGATGGCATTCTCTACAACGAGGAAATCACTCGCGAAAAGTTGTCGGCAATGTTAAAGAAACGATTTAACAAAAATCAGATAAAAGATTGGTTTTCAAATCGTTGGAACATCTTTAACGAATGTTCGATTTTGTTCATCGACCCCGAAACAAACCAAGTGAAATCGAGGCGACCCGACCGCGTGATGACCGACGGAAACGAGACCATCGTAGTCGATTTCAAGTTCGCCACACCGACCGAAAACCATCAAAAACAGGTCGCCGAATATATGGAACTTTTGACCCGAATGGGGCTGCCAAACATAAAGGGTTATTTGTGGTACGTCTATAACAATCAAATCGTCGAAGTCAATGGAAAATAGTTTTCTCAGATACGTCGCCGAAGACCTCATCAGCAAGTTCGGCACCCAACTTTCGAAAGTCGCCGTCGTGTTCCCCAACAAGCGTGCGTCGCTCTTCCTCAACGACCACCTCGCCCGACTCGCCGACCAGCCTGTCTGGAGCCCGTCGTACATCACCATCAGCGAATTGTTTCGCCACCACAGCACGCTCGAAGTGGCCGATTCGGTGAAACTCGTCTGCGACCTCCACCGCGTTTTCACCGCCATCACGGGCAAGGACGAGACGCTCGACCAATTCTTCTCGTGGGGACAACTGCTGCTTTCCGACTTCGACGACATCGACAAAAACCTCGCCGACCCGCGCCGCGTCTTCGCCAACCTTCGCGACATCCACGAACTCGACGACACGTCCTATCTTTCCGATGAGCAGAAGCAACTTCTCGCCAAGTTTTTCGCCAATTTCCAGCCCGAAAAGGCCGACAGCCAACTCAAGCAAAAATTCCTGACAATTTGGAACAAACTCTACGAGATTTACACCACGTTCAACGCCCGACTCGAAGAGCAAGGTCTGGCTTACGAAGGTCGTTTGTATCGGCAGGTGGCGGAACTCGACGAGATTGATTTCCAATACGACACCTACGTTTTCGTGGGTTTCAATATGCTGCAAAAAGTCGAACAAAAACTCTTCGAACGCCTCCAACGACAGGGTCGCGCCCGTTTCTACTGGAATTTCGACGATTATTATATGAAAAACCACCACGAAAGTGGCCATTTCATTCGTCAATATCTCGATAAATTTCCCAACGAACTCGACAACAAAAACGAGAAAATCTACAACAACCTCGCACAACCGAAAGACATCGCCTATATCTCGGCGAAAACCGACACCGCCCAGGCTCGATTCGTCAGTCAGTGGTTGCTCGAAGAGGGGAAAAACCGCATCGCCGACGATCGCGACACAGCCATTGTGCTCTGCGACGAAAACCTGCTGCAAAGCGTCGTCCACGCACTGCCCGAAGAGGTCAAAAAGGTCAATATCACGACGGGCTATCCGCTCGCGCAGTCGCCCTTCGCCACGCTCGTCAATCTACTCATCGCCCTGCAAACCGACGGCTACGACACCAAGCGCATACGCTTCCGCCAACGCTATCTCGACCGCGTGCAACGCCATCCCTACGCCATCTATTTCGACTTTGATACAATTTTCAATTCATCGACAAAAGAACTCTCAACTATCAACTATCAACTATCAACGATTACGGACATCCTGCAGCACATCGGCACCGAAGCCCGCGACAACGACGACCCCTTCTTCCAAGAGTCGCTGTTTCGCACCTATACACTGGTGAATCGGCTGAAAACGCTCGTCGAAAACGGCGACCTCGACTGCGACCTGACCACCTTCCGCCGACTGCTCAACCAACTCATCCAATCGACCACGATACCCTTCCACGGCGAACCCGCCGAAGGACTGCAAATCATGGGTGTGCTCGAAACGCGAAACCTCGATTTCAAGCACGTTCTCGTGCTGTCGGCCAACGAAGGGAACATGCCGAAAAACGTCAGCGACTCGTCGTTCATCCCCTACTCCATCCGCAAGGCCCACGACCTCACCACCATCGACCACAAAGTCGCCATCTACGCCTATTATTTCCACGCCCTGCTGCAACGCGCCACCGACATCGCCCTGCTCTACAACAACGCCACAGAAGACGGTAATCGCGGCGAAATGACCCGTTTCATGCTCCAATTCATGGTCGAGTCGCCCCATCAAAACATCCAAAAATACCACCTCTCACCCAACACCCAACACCCAACACCTAACACCGAAAACAATTCAACACCCAACACCGAAAACAATTCAACACCCAACACCGAAAACAATTCAACACCCAACACCCAACACCCAACACCCAACACCGAAAACAATTCAACATTCACGATTTCCCCCACCGACATCAACCGCTACCTGCGCTGCCCTCTGCTGTTCTTCTA
>CACYQZ010000010.1 GCA_902776665.1 uncultured Prevotellaceae bacterium | reverse complement strand
ACTTTGACTCCTTCTGCACCGGCGCGCATCGTGTTCTGGATGGCCATCTTGATGGCACGACGATAGGCGATCTTGCCTTCGACCTGACGGGCGATGTTGTTCGCCACGATGTTGGCGTCGAGCTCGGGCTTCTTCACTTCAAAGATATTGATCTGAATGTCCTTCTTGTAGAGTTTCTTCAGTTCTTCTTTCAGTTTGTCGACATCCTGTCCACCTTTACCGATGACGATGCCCGGACGAGCCGTGCAAATCGTGATGGTGACCAGCTTCAGCGTACGCTCGATGACAATCTTCGAGACGCTGGCCTTGGCCAGACGTTCGTTGAGATACTTGCGGATTTTCATATCCTCGACAAGATTCTCACCGAAGCTCTTGCCACCGTACCAATTGCTGTCCCAACCGCGGATGATTCCCAGACGGTTGCTGATTGGATTAACTTTTTGTCCCATACTTATTCTTTTTCGTCATTTTTAGAGTCAACAAACAAAGTCACATGGTTTGAACGCTTGCGGATGCGGTAGCCGCGACCTTGCGGGGCCGGGCGCATACGCTTCAGGGTGGTACCCTCGTCCACGAAGACACGGCTCACGACGAGCTCGTTGTCCTCAGCCTTGCGGTCATTCTTAGCTTCCCAGTTGGCAACTGCCGAGCGCAGGAGTTTCTCAACGTCCTGGGCGGCGTGCTTCTTCGAGAATCTCAATACAGCGAGGGCGCGGTTCACCTCCATGCCGCGAATCATATCGACGACATAGCGCATCTTGCGCGGGGACGAGGGAACGCCCTTGAGCTTTGCAAAATATTGCGTCTTTAGGGCTTCTTTTCTTTTCTCAGCCGCTAATCTTTTTCTTGCTCCCATTGTTAATTCTTGGTTTTTAATTCTTACATGTCCCTGGGATTACTTCTTGTTGCCGGCATGGCCGCCGAACTTGCGCGTCGGCGAGAACTCGCCCAGCTTGTGGCCCACCATGTTCTCGGTGATGTAAACAGGGATAAATTTGTTTCCGTTATGAACTGCAACAGTGTGTCCCACGAAGTCCGGGGAAATCATTGATGCCCTGGCCCACGTCTTGACGACTGTCTTCTTACCGCTCTCGTTCATGGCGAGAATCTTCTTCTCGAGCGATACGTTGATGTACGGACCTTTCTTAAGTGAACGACTCATAATCTTCTCTTTTTACTTGTTATTTCTTATTGGCTCTTTCAATGATGTACTTGTTGGAAAGTTTCTTCGGTGCGCGCGTCTTGAGACCCTTAGCGTACAGACCCTTGCGCGAGCGCGGATGTCCACCGCTCTGGCGGCCTTCACCACCACCCATCGGGTGATCGTGCGGGTTCATGACAACACCACGGTTGTGCGGACGGCGACCCAGCCAGCGCGAGCGGCCTGCCTTACCCGACTGCTCAAGGGCGTGGTCGGAGTTGCCAACACTTCCTACAGTAGCTTTACAAGCAGAGAGAATCTTACGGGTTTCACCCGAAGGTAGCTTAATCACACAGTAACTGCCTTCACGAGAAGTCAACTGGGCAAAATTACCAGCCGAACGAACGAGCTTGGCACCCTGGCCGGGACGCATCTCAATGTTGTGGATGACCGTACCGACGGGGATGTTGGCCAGCGGAAGGGCGTTGCCCACCTCGGGAGCTGCCTCAGCGCCCGACATCAGCTTCGCACCAACTTCCAGTCCGTTAGGAGCAATAATGTAACGTTTTTCACCATCAGCATAGAAAAGCAATGCGATACGGGCCGAGCGGTTCGGATCGTACTCGATTGTCTTCACTGTTGCTGGAACACCATCTTTCTCACGCTTAAAGTCGATCAGACGATACTTCCTCTTGTGACCGCCGCCGCGATAGCGGACTGTCATCTTACCGGTGTTGTTGCGACCGCCGGTGGAACGTTTGCCGTAAACGAGAGACTTCTCTGGCACGGATGCAGTAATCTCCTCGAACGTGCCAATAATCTTGTGTCTTTGACCGGGTGTAACCGGCTTAAATTTACGTACTGCCATTGTTTATTTAAATATTGCTGTAAAAATCAATCGTTTCGCCCTCTTTCAGAGTGACGATAGCCTTCTTGAATGAACTCTTCTGGCCTTTGATGAGGCCTGCTCTTGTGTAGCGCGACGAACGCTTGCCAGCGTATGTGGCGGTGTTCACCGACTCAACCGTGACCTTGTAGAGTTCCTCGACTTCTTTCTTAATCTGCTCCTTGCTTGCCTCGGGGCGAACAATGAAGCCGAAGCGGTTGGGGCGCTTCTCCGTAATCTTGGTCATCTTCTCGGTGACCAACGGCTTGACAATGTAGAATGCCATATCTTAAATCCTCCTAAGTTTACTTGGTTAAGACTTCGTCGATGGACTCCAGCGACTTCTCGGTCACAACAAGCACGTCGGCATTCAAAACCTTGTAGGCATTGAGTGCAGATGCTGTCATCACCTCGGAACGCTGCAGGTTACGAGCCGACAAATATACGTTTTTCTTCACATCCGGCAAAAGAAGAAGCAGTTTCTTACCCTCGATTTTTAGATTTTTAACTACATTTAAGAAATCTTTTGTCTTGGGTGCCTCAAAATCGAAGTCTTCGACGACGATGATGGCATTCTCCTGTGCCTTGTACGAGAGAGCCGACTTGCGAGCCAGCAACTTCACTTTCTTGTTCAGCTTGAACGAGTAGTCGCGGGGCTTCGGACCGAACACGCGGCCACCACCTCTGAGCAGCGGCGACTTGATGTCACCACGGCGGGCGCCACCACTACCCTTCTGACGAATCAACTTGCGGGTCGAACCCGTGATTTCGCTTCTTTCCTTCGACTTGGCTGTGCCCTGGCGCTGGTTGGCAAGATACTGCTTGACGGCCAGATACAGCACGTGGTCGTTCGGTTCAATTCCGTAGATAGCCTCGTTCAAGGTTACCTTTCTTCCGGTCTCCTGACCATTGATGTTCAATACACTAACTTCCATGGTTACTTCTGAATTAAGACGGTTGAACCATTACATCCGGCACAGCTGCCCTTCACGAGGATCAGGTTGTGCTCAGGAATCACTTTTAACACTCTGAGGTTCTGGGTCGTCACGCGGTCACCGCCCATGCGGCCAGCCATGCGCATTCCCTTGAACACTTTTGCGGGGTAAGAGCAGGCACCGATAGAACCCGGCTTGCGGGCGCGGTCGTCCTGACCGTGGGTGGCCTGACCAACACCGCCGAAACCGTGGCGCTTCATCACACCCTGGAAACCCTTACCTTTCGAGGTGCCCACGACGTCCACGAACTCGGCGTCGCCAAACAGCTCCACCGTGATTGTGTCGCCGAGGTTGTAGTCCTCGTCAAACTTGAACTCGGCCAAGTGCTTCTTCGGCGTTGTTCCTGCCTTCTTGAAGACGCCCATCATCGGTTTGGTGGTGTTCTTCTCCTTGGCCTCGCCGAAAGCAAGCTGAATAGCCTTGTATCCGTCTTTCTCAACAGTCTTGACTTGAGTGACCACACAAGGACCAGCCTCGATAACAGTGCACGGCACATTCTTGCCGTCGCTGAAAACGGATGTCATTCCGATTTTCTTTCCTAATAATCCTGGCATTTCAGTCTAAAATTAATAATAATGTTATAAAAATTTGTTCCTTTTTAAGTGTGAAATTCCGCTTTCTGACAAGCCCACAAAACACTTAAAAAGGAACTTCAACTACTTCACATTTGAAGGCTAAGTTGCTCTTTATCAGTGTATTGATAGCTTTCAAGCCAGCGCAATACGCACTTTTGCGGGTGCAAAGGTACGAATATTTTTCTTTCGCACCAAATTTTTTTATGATTTTTTATGAAAAATCTTACAGATTGGAGCCGAGCGGACGGATTTTGGACAAAAAAAATGGCGCAACCGACAATCGGCTGCACCATTTCCTTGATTCCAAAGCTCAATTATACCTTGATTTCGACTTCAACACCGCTGGGAAGTTCGAGCTTCATCAGGGCATCGACGGTCTTGGCGGTGGAACTGTAGATGTCGATGAGGCGCTTGTAGTTCGAGAGTTGGAACTGCTCGCGGGCCTTCTTGTTGACGAACGTACTACGGTTCACCGTGTAGATACGCTTGTGGGTGGGCAGGGGAATCGGGCCGCTCACGATGGCACCCGTGGCCTTCACTGCCTTCACGATCTTCTCTGCTGACTTGTCCACGAGTTTGTGGTCGTAGCTCTTCAGCTTGATTCTGATTTTCTGACTCATAATTTGTTAATTTTTAATGGTTGATTTAAAATTGTTGAGAGGGGGCCGTTAAAGAGTCATTTGCTCAACGGCACTCCCTTGTTAATTGTTCTTTGTGAATTGTTGATTACACTAGGTCCGCACGACCCTTTACTTCCTCGAGCACTGCCTTTGCAATCGAGCTCGACAGCGGAGCGTGGTGGTCGTATTCCATCGAACTGGTAGCGCGACCCGACGTAATCGTGCGCAGGGCGGTGACGTAGCCGAACATCTCGGACAGGGGCACCTTTGCCTTCACGACACGAGCGCCAGAACGAGCCTCTTCCATGCCTTCGACCTGACCGCGACGCTTGTTCAAGTCGCCAATCACGTCACCCATATTCTCTTCGGGCGTGACAACTTCTACCTTCATAATCGGCTCCATCAGAGCGGGACCGGCTTTCGGGCAGATGTTACGATAGGCGTTGATGGCGGCGAGTTCGAACGAGAGCTGGTCGGAATCGACGGGGTGGAACGAGCCATCGACGACGGTCACTTTCAGGCCAGTCATCGGATAACCGCCGAGAATACCGTTCTTCATAGCGGTTTCAAAACCCTTCTGAATCGACGGGATGTATTCCTTCGGAATGTTACCACCTTTGACTTCGTTGATGAACTGCAGGTCGCCTTCGGTGTAGTCGGGATCTTTCGGACCGACGTTGACGATGATGTCGGCGAACTTACCACGACCACCGGTCTGCTTCTTATAGACCTCGCGATAGTTTTCGACAGTATTCGTGATGGCCTCCTTGTAGTTCACCTGCGGCTTGCCTTGGTTACATTCCACCTTGAATTCGCGCTTCAGACGGTCGATGATGATGTCGAGGTGCAACTCGCCCATACCCGAAATAATGGTCTGACCGCTTTGTTCGTCGGTGCGGACGGTGAAGGTCGGGTCTTCCTCGGCGAGTTTTGCCAGACCGTTGTCGAGTTTGGCAATGTCAGCCTGCGACTTCGGCTCCACGGCAATCGAAATCACCGTGTCGGGGAAGGTCATCGACTCGAGAACAATCGGATGTGCCTCGTCGCAGAGCGTGTCGCCCGTGCGAATGTCCTTGAAACCTACGCCTGCGCCAATGTCGCCAGCGTCGATCGATTCCATCGGAATTTCCTTGTTCGAGTTCATTTGGAACAGGCGGCTGATACGTTCTTTCTTGCCCGAGCGCGGGTTATAGACGTAGCTTCCTGCGGTGATTTTACCCGAATAGACACGGAAGAACACCAGACGGCCCATGTAGGGGTCGGTGGCAATCTTGAAAGCCAGTGCCGATGTGGGTGCATCCTCGCTGGGTTTGCGACCTTCTTCCTCGTCGGTGTCGGGATTCGTACCCATCACGGCCTCGGTGTCGAGGGGCGAGGGAAGGAATGCGCAAACGTAGTCGAGCAGCGGCTGAACGCCCTTGTTCTTATACGACGAACCGAGCACCATCGGCGTCACCTCCATTGCGCAACAGCCCTTGCGGATAGCGGCAATGATTTCAGCCTCGCTAATATCCTGACCCTCGAGGTATTTTTCCATCAAAGCGTCGTCGAAATTGGCGGCCTGCTCAATCATCTTGTCGCGCCACTCCTGAGCCTCATCCACGAGGTCGGCAGGAATCTCTTCGATGTCGTATTCGGCACCCATCGTCTCGTCGTGCCACAAAATGGCCTTCATTTTAATGAGGTCGATGAGACCCTTGAAATTCTCCTCGGCACCGATGGGAATCTGCACGGGGCAGGGGTTGGCACCCAGAATTTCTTTCATCTGGCGCACGGTCTCGAAGAAGTCGGCACCCGAGCGGTCCATCTTGTTCACATAGCCGATACGGGGCACGTTGTACTTGTCGGCCTGACGCCAAACGGTTTCCGACTGGGGCTGAACGCCGTCGGCAGCCGAGTAGGTTGCCACAGCACCGTCGAGTACGCGCAACGAGCGCTCCACCTCGGCGGTGAAATCGACGTGCCCCGGAGTGTCGATGAGGTTGATTTTGTATTGCTTGTTGTCGTAATTCCAATTACACGTCGTGGCGGCAGAAGTGATGGTGATGCCACGCTCCTGCTCTTGCGCCATCCAGTCCATCGTGGCTGCACCATCGTGCACCTCACCGATTTTGTGGGTTTTTCCCGTGTAGAACAGGATGCGCTCCGACGTAGTTGTCTTACCGGCATCGATGTGGGCCATAATGCCGATGTTACGAGTCAAATGTAAATCGCGATTTGCCATTTTTTCCTTTTTCTTCTATTTAATTTACCCTAAAATCTTTTTAACCTTTTCACTTTTAAAAACGGAAATGGGCAAATGCACGGTTAGCCTCGGCCATACGGTGCATATCCTCCTTACGCTTGAAGGCACCGCCCTGACTGTTGTAGGCGTCCATGATTTCGGCAGCCAGCTTCTCAGCCATACCCTTACCGCCACGCTTGCGGGCGAAGTTAATCATATTCTTCATCGAAACGCTCTCCTTGCGGTCGGGGCGAATCTCTGTCGGCACCTGGAAGGTTGCACCACCGATACGGCGGCTCTTCACCTCGACCTGCGGGGTGATGTTGTCGAGGGCCTGCTTCCAAATCTCAAGCGGAGCCTTCTCTTCCTTGGCCATCTTCTCCTTGACGATGTCGAGGGCGGTGTAGAAAATCGTATAAGAGATGTTCTTCTTACCGTCGTACATCAGGTGATTCACAAACTTCGACACCTTTGTGTCGTTGAACACTGGGTCTGGCAATACCAGACGCTTCTTTGGTTTTGCTTTTCTCATTTTGTTTTGAAAATTGATTCTGCTTGGGGCTGTCGTTTTTCCGATCTTCAACACCCTCTCCCGGGCGTTTACTCAACCTTGATAACTTTTCTCCAGCAAAACGGGTTTGTTTTTTCTCTTTTTTCTTACGGCCTGCGGCTGAAACCTTCTCCGATTTTAGCCTTGAGCCTTTTGTTTACTTCTTCGCTTTAGGACGCTTGGCACCGTACTTCGAACGACGCTGTGTGCGGTTGGCCACACCAGCCGTGTCGAGGGTTCCGCGAACAATGTGATAGCGCACGCCGGGGAGGTCTTTCACACGACCGCCGCGCACCAAAACGATAGAGTGCTCCTGAAGGTTGTGACCTTCTCCTGGGATGTAGGAGTTCACTTCCTTCTGGTTTGTCAAACGAACACGGGCAACTTTACGCATTGCCGAATTAGGCTTCTTAGGAGTTGTCGTATAGACGCGCACGCAAACACCGCGACGCTGAGGACATGAATCCAAAGCGGGCGACTTGCTCTTGTCCACAAGCTCCTTTCTGCCTTTTCTAACTAACTGTGAAATAGTAGGCATAATGTTTAATTTTTTAAGTTTATATTATTGTATTTCGTTTATTATCAACTGTTTACGAATGCCTTTCGTCGCACTGCCCCATTCGAAAAAGGGCATAACTATGACATTTCGGGCTGCAAAATTACACTTTTTTTTTCAAACACAATGATAAAAAGAAAAGAAAAATCGGACAAAAGCCCGATTTTAATAAAATATAACACTTAAAACACTTATTAACTCAAAATTTGAGTTTTTAAGCCTCTCCATGACCACCTCCGAAGGGTGCGATGGTGCGTTGTGAACCTCTGGAGAGTTCGATGTGTCCGAACTGCTGCTCGTATTTGTAGATATTCTCTTGCAATGCACCGAGCAGTCGCTTGGCGTGTTCGGGTGCCATAATAATACGGCTGCAGACTTCCGGCTGCGGCATTCCGGGCATGTGGCGTGCGAAATCTAAGACGATCTCGCTGGGCGAGTGGGTGATCAACGCGAGGTTTGAGTATTCGCCACTGGCGATTTCGGGTTTCAGGTTCAGTTGCAGTCCCTGATTTTGGGGTTGTTTTTTGTTTTCCATTTTGATCTAAAAATATTGTATTACAATTTTATTACTTCTGCTGCTCCAACAGCCAGTCGAGGAACGGACGGAGCGATTTGGCGGCAGGCTCGGCGGTGAGGACAGAAAGTTTGATGTCGCTGCCGAGGCCGTTGAGCACGTCGAACTGGAACTGCTCGTTCTTCTCCATTCCCTCGATGGCCGACCAACTCTTCGCGAAGTCGATTCGACTAACGATTTTCTCGCCATCGGGTGCCATTGCGCGGAGCATCGTCTGCGCCTGCGTGGTCATCGACTTCAACTTGAGCAGCCACGGGCGCAGGTCGCCGTAGAAAAGGCTGTCGCTCTCGCAATGGCTGTCGGACATCGCGGCCACGACATCGCAAGCCTCGCCGAGACACTTCAATTCTTCCGTCAGCGCAGTCGAAGTTTTCGCTTTTTCAGCCGCATTTCCCGACTCGTAAGCCTTCTTGAAGTCGTCGATGAGATGGGCGAGTGGCGTCTGAGCGTCGTAGTGGCGCAGGTAGGGAACAATTTGCTTGAAAGCATCGGCACGGTCGCGTCCGAGAATGGCGGGCAGCGACGCTTCCCAACTCTGCATATTGTCGAAGGTCGCCATATTCCACGTGTAGTCGGCCACGCTGAACAGCGCAATTTTCGAGAGTTCACCCTGTTGCATCGGGTTGATGATGATGGTTTTCAGACGCAGACCCTTTTCGAGTTTCGCATCGTTGGCAATGTGCTTCTCGTCGGCGAAATTCGAGTAGGTGTCGGCAGGGAAAATCTTCGTCATATCGTTGTCGTTGCAGGGATAGTTCCACCACCACGACACCTCGCGACCGAGGTAGTTGTGGAGCACGTCGAGGTCGCTGCTGTTGGGCACCGACCACACGTTTTTACCCGTCGTGTAGATGTTCACCTTCGCAGGTACGGGGCGCAGCGACTCCCAGAATTTCTGGGCTTTTTCCTTGGAAACCCAACTGAAAGCATAGAGTTGCGGCACATATTGCAGCGGCTTGACGGTGTCGGCGGGATTTGCGCCTGGACGGTTCCATTTCGCATCGATTTTGCCCTGCAACTGCGCGAGTCGCTCGGCACCGAGTTTCAACGTAGGTTCGTCATCGGGCACACCGACATCATCGACAAACACGCCGAACTGCCGCACACCGAGTTCATACATTTTCTCGAATTTCGACATGATTCGGTCAAGCACATCGTGGCTGTTGGCATTCGTGAAACTCTGTCCCGGGTGAATCGCCCAAATGAAATTCACCTTCGTCTGGTGAGCCACGTCGGTCAGTTGGCAGAGCATATCCTGCGTCATCAGACCGAGGCGACGCTCCTCGTTGGAAATTTTCTCGGGATAGGCCTTGTCCCAATAGCGCGAGTGATAGGGGTCGGACTTCGCGCCGTACATATAGGCGTTCAGTTTGTAGCGCGCCATGAAACGGAACAAATCGGCAGTCACTTCCATGCTGTAAGGTACACCGTAGTAACCCTCGATGACACCGCGATTCTGCACGTCGGCATAGTCGTAGAACGTGGCGCAAGGCAGCGATTTCGTACCGCGGTCGAGCATCTGCTCCAGCGTCGCCAAGCCGTAGAAAACGGCATCGGTGTTCTCGCCGAGCACCACGACCTGTGCCCTACCCTTCTCCGCCGTCAGGTTCACGATGTGGCGGTCGTATTTTTCCTTTGTAAAAACGTCGCGACGCAATTTCAGACGGTCGGCCATCTTGTCGGCCACGCCTTTCGAGCCATTCACGCCCAGATAGACCACCGACTGGCCTCCTTTCGCCTTTTTCACGACGGCGGCCTGCAGTCCGCGCTCGGCCAACACCTGAATGGCGCGACTTTGTGTATAACTGTCGATTCCATCCTCAACGACGATGCTCACCGCCTTTGTGAACGTAGCAGAGCCTTGTCCGGCAACCTGCTCATGGGGAATCGGATAAATTGTGTAGCCATCGGCCAACGCGCTGAGCGAGAAGAACATCGTCAGCAGGAAAAAAAGTTGTTTTTTCTTCATGATTTTCATTCAGTTTAGAATTTGTTTGCAAAGATACGAAAAAGTGAGGGAAAAACCAAAATGTTTTGGATTTTTCCAAACGAAAGTAAGTTCTACAAAGTCGAAAAGTACGAAAAAAGAGCGAATTTTTTGTTAGATTCGCTCTTTTTTTTGAGGTTCGAGGTAACGAAAATCGTTTTTAATCGAATGTCATTGCCTCGATGTTATTACGAACGATTACTCCGCCGCCTCGTCGGCTTCGGCAAAGTCAATCACGTTCTTCTTGTTGGCCTGCATGCGGTCGTATTCCTCACGCGAACCGACGATGATTTTCTCCCACTGGCGCATACCCGTTCCGGCAGGAATCAGGTGACCGGTGATGACGTTCTCCTTCATGCCTTCGAGCGTATCGACCTTGCCACGGATGGCGGCTTCGTTGAGCACCTTCGTGGTTTCCTGGAACGATGCAGCCGACATGAACGACTTCGTCTGGAGTGCGGCACGCGAGATACCTTGCAGAATCTGCGTCGAAGTGGCAGGCACAGCATCGCGCACCTGAACAGGACGCAGGTCGCGGCGCTTCAGCGACGAGTTTTCCTCGCGCAGACGGCGTGCCGTCACAATCTGACCGGGCTTCATATTCTCGGAATCGCCAGCGTCGGTGACGACTTTCTTACCCCAGATGCGGTCGTTCTCCTCGAGGAAGTCGAGTTTATCGACGAGTTCCTGCTCCAAGAACGTGGTGTCGCCGGGTTCGCTGATTTGAACCTTGCGCATCATCTGGCGCACGATGATTTCAAAGTGCTTGTCGTTGATTTTCACACCTTGCAGACGATAGACGTCCTGCACCTCATTGACAATGTATTCCTGAACGGCGGTCGGGCCCTTGATGGCGAGGATGTCGTTGGGCGTGATGACACCGTCAGAAAGCGGCGTTCCTGCACGCACAGCATCGTGCTCCTGCACGAGAATCTGCTTCGAGAGCGACACGAGGTATTTCTTCTGGTCACCAGTCTTCGAGGTCACGACGATTTCGCGGTTGCCTCGCTTGACCTTGCCCATCGTCACCTCACCGTCGATTTCGCTGACCACAGCCGGATTCGACGGGTTGCGAGCCTCGAACAACTCTGTAACACGCGGCAGACCACCCGTGATGTCGCCAGCACCGCCGACGGCACGCGGAATTTTTACCAATGTCTGACCCGTCTCAATCATATCGCCATCTTCCACCACGACGTGACCGCCCACGGGGAAGTTGTAGGTACCGAGCACCTCGCCATTCTTACCGACGATGTCGCACGACGGCATTTTCGTATGGTCGTGAGAGTCGATGATAATCTTCTCGGTCAAACCGGTCGTTTCGTCGGTTTCAGCCTTATAGGTCGTGCCTTCAATCACGTCGCGGAAGTGCAGTTTACCTGCAAATTCGGTGACAATGACGGCATTGAACGGGTCCCATTTGGCCACGAGTTCGCCTTTCTTAACGGTATCGCCCTGCATCTTGTAGAGCGAAGAACCGTAAGGAACGTTCATCGTAGAGAGCACAATCTTCGTATTCGGATCGACGAAGCGCACTTCGGCCAGTCGGCTGACAACCATCTGGCACTCGACTTCGTTACCACCTTCTTTTTCAAGGAAAGAAACGGTACGCAGTTCGTCGAATTCGAGTTTGGCATCGTTTTTGGCGACAATCGAAGCGTTGGCGGCGGCATTACCTGCCACACCACCAGCGTGGAACGTACGCAGTGTCAGCTGTGTACCCGGCTCACCGATGGCCTGTGCCGCGATGACACCGACAGCCTCACCCTTCTGCACCATGCGCTGCGTGGCGAGGTTGCGTCCGTAACATTTCATACAAACACCCTTCTTCGATTCGCAGGTCAGCACCGAGCGAATTTCGACGCTTTCAATCGGTGAATTTTCGATGAGAGCGACTTTTTCTTCCGTGATTTCCTCGCCGGCGGCACAAATCATCTCGCCCGTCGAGGGATGGATGATGTCGTGGACACTGACGCGACCCAGAATACGCTCGCCAAGGCTCGAAATCACGTCGTCGCCGCTCTTCAGCGCCGAGCAAACCAGTCCGCGGAGCGTGCCGCAGTCTTCCTCGTTGATGATGACGTCGTGGCTGACATCGACCAGACGACGCGTCAGATAACCAGCGTCGGCCGTTTTCATAGCGGTGTCGGCCAGACCCTTACGCGCACCGTGTGAAGAAATGAAGTATTCGAGCACCGACATACCCTCTTTGAAGTTCGAGAGAATCGGGTTTTCGATAATCTGCTGACCTTCGGTACCTGCGCGCTGCGGCTTTGCCATCAGACCACGCATACCCGAAAGCTGCTTGATCTGGTCTTTCGAACCACGGGCACCCGAGTCGAGCATCATATAAACGGCATTAAAACCTTGGTCGGCCTCGGTCATTTCCTTCAAGAGGATTTCGCCGAGTTCGTTGTTCACGTGTGTCCAAGCATCAATGACTTGGTTGTAGCGCTCGTTGTCGGTGATGAAACCCATGTCGTAGTTGGCCTGGATGTCATCGACCTCGCGCTGACCCTTGGCGACGATGCCTTCCTTCTCGGGCGGCACGATGATGTCGTCGAGGTTGAACGAAAGACCTGCCTCATAAGCCATGCGATAACCGAGGTTCTTGATTCCATCGAGGAATTCGCAGGCACGCGACATACCGACCTTGCTGATGACGTCGGCAATCATGCCGCGAAGCGTCTTTTTCGAAATAATTTCATTGAAGAAACCGACCTCGTTGGGCACAATTCCATTGACAATGACGCGACCGACCGATGTTTCCACCATGTGGCGAACCTTCTTGCCATCGACTACGTCATCGACCATCACTTTCACCGGCGCGTGGAGGTCGCACTTGCCCTCGTTGTGGGCAATGATGGCCTCTTCGGGACCGTAGAACGTGAGTCCTTCGCCCTTCGCTCCCGGGCGCATTTTTGTGATATAGTAGAGTCCGAGCACCATGTCCTGCGACGGCACGGTAATCGGTGCGCCGTTGGCAGGATTCAGAATGTTGTGGCTCTGGAGCATCAGAATCTGGGCTTCGAGAATGGCCTCGTTCGACAGCGGGAGGTGAACAGCCATCTGGTCACCGTCGAAGTCGGCGTTGAACGCCGTACAAGCCAGCGGATGGAGCTGAATGGCCTTTCCTTCGATGAGTTTCGGCTGGAAAGCCTGAATACCGAGTCGGTGGAGCGTCGGGGCACGGTTCAGAAGCACGGGATGACCTTTCATCACGTTTTCGAGGATGTCCCAGACGATGGCCTCGCGGCGATCGACGATTTTCTTGGCCGATTTCACGGTCTTGACGATACCGCGCTCGATGAGTTTGCGGATGATGAAGGGCTTGTAGAGCTCGGCTGCCATCAGTTTCGGCAGTCCGCACTCGCCCATTTTCAGTTCAGGGCCGACCACGATGACCGAACGAGCCGAGTAGTCAACACGCTTACCGAGCAAATTCTGACGGAAACGTCCTTGTTTACCCTTCAGCGAGTCGCTCAGCGACTTCAGCGGACGGTTCGAATCGCTCTTCACGGCACTCGACTTGCGCGAGTTGTCGAACAGCGAATCGACAGCCTCTTGAAGCATACGTTTTTCGTTGCGCAGAATCACCTCGGGAGCCTTGATTTCGACGAGTCTCTTCAGACGATTGTTACGAATGATGACACGACGATAGAGGTCGTTCAAGTCGCTCGTTGCGAAACGTCCACCATCGAGCGGCACCAACGGACGCAGTTCGGGCGGAGTGACAGGAAGAATCTTCAGAATCATCCACTCGGGACGGTTCGTCTCGCGATTGACGCGGAATGCCTCCACCACTTGCAGACGCTTCAGAGCCTCGGTCTTGCGCTGCTGCGACGAGTCGTTGTTGGCACGGTCGCGCAGTTCATACGACAGCGAGTCGAGGTCGAGGCCGGCGAGCAGGTCGTAAACGGCCTCTGCACCCATTTTGGCGACAAATTTGTTGGGGTCGCCGTCTTCCAGATAGTCGTTGTTCGGGTCGAGATAGTTCTCCTGCAAGTGCAGATATTCGTCCTCGGTCAGCAGGTCGAACTGGTGAGAACCGAGCAGTTCGTTGCCCTCGGCATCTTTCTTTCCTTCGAGGATACCCGGCTTGATGACGACGTATTTCTCGTAGTAGATGACGGCATCGAGTTTTTTCGTGGGCATTCCCAGCAGATAGCCGATTTTGTTGGGCAACGAGCGGAAATACCAGATGTGGGCGACGGGAACGACGAGTTCGATGTGGCCGCTACGGTCGCGACGCACCTTCTTCTCGGTCACCTCAACGCCGCAACGGTCGCAAACGATGCCTTTGTAGCGGATGCGCTTGTACTTGCCGCAGGCGCACTCATAGTCGCGTGTCGGACCGAAGATGCGCTCGCAGAACAAGCCGTCGCGCTCGGGCTTATATGTACGGTAATTGATGGTCTCGGGCTTGGTCACCTCGCCGAACGAGTGTTCGAGAATCTCTTCGGGAGAAGCCAGACCGATGGTAATTTTTGAAAAATTATTCTTTACCTTGTTTTCTTTCTTAAAAGCCATAATTTTTTTTCCTTTTTTACCTTTTTACTTATCATTAGTCGAGCTTGACACTCAGTCCGAGGCCGCGAAGCTCATGCAGCAATACGTTCAGAGACTCCGGAATTCCGGGAGTTGGCATCGAATCGCCCTTGACGATGGCTTCGTAAGTGCGCGAGCGGCCCACCGTGTCGTCCGACTTGACGGTGAGGATTTCCTGCAAGACATGGCTGGCACCGAAGGCTTCGAGTGCCCAGACTTCCATCTCACCGAAACGCTGTCCACCGAACTGCGCCTTACCGCCGAGCGGCTGCTGGGTGATGAGGCTGTACGGGCCAATGGAACGGGCGTGCATCTTGTCCTCAACCATGTGGCCGAGTTTCAGGAAGTAGGTCACACCAACCGTAGCGGGCTGGTCGAACTGCTCACCGGTCTCACCGTCGTAGAGGCGGGTAGAACACAGGCGCGGCAGACCAGCCTTATCGGTCCATTGCGAGAGGTCGTCGAGTTTAGCACCGTCGAAAATCGGCGAAGCGAACTTCACGCCGAGTTTGCGACCGGCAGCACCGAGGATGGCCTCAAAAATCTGTCCGAGGTTCATTCGCGAAGGCACGCCGAGCGGGTTCAGCACGAGATCGACGGGGCGACCGTCCTCGAGGAACGGCATGTCTTCCATGCGCACCACCTTCGAGACGATACCCTTGTTACCATGGCGACCAGCGAGTTTGTCGCCGACACCAATCTTGCGCTTCTTGGCCACATAGACCTTTGCCATCTGCAGAATGCCGTTGGGCAGTTCGTCGCCGATGCTGATGGCGAACTTACGGCGCTTCATCTCGGCATCGAGCAGCTTGTACTTGCGGATGTAGTTCATAATCAGTTGCTGGATGAGCGCGTCGGTATGCTCGTCGCCCGTCCAGTTGCCCGACTGGATGCCGTCGTACTCCAACGTGGGTTTCTTCAGAATGGCTGCAGTGAACTTGCTGCCCTTCGTGATGACTTCGGCACCCGTGTAGTCTTTCACGCCCTGCGAGGTCTTTTTCTTCGTCAGCTTCAGCAGCTTCTCGACGAGGATGTCCTTCAGGTCGTTTTTCTTGGCCTCATGCTCTTCGTCGATTTTGGCCAAGGTAATCTTATCTTGTTTCTTCGACTCGCGGGTCTTCACGGCACGCGAGAACATTTTCTTGTCGATAATCACGCCAGAAAGCGACGGATTGGCCTTCAACGACGAGTCTTTCACGTCGCCAGCCTTGTCGCCGAAGATGGCGCGAAGCAGTTTTTCCTCGGGCGAGGGATCGCTTTCTCCTTTCGGTGAAATCTTACCGATCATGATGTCGCCGGGCTCGACACGGGCACCCACGCGGATGACACCGTTTTCGTCGAGGTCTTTCGTGGCTTCCTCGCTCACGTTGGGGATGTCGGCGGTGAATTCTTCCATACCGCGCTTCGTCTCGCGCACGTCGAGCGAATATTCATCGACGTGAACCGAGGTGAGCACGTCGTCGCGCACCAGACGCTCCGACAGCACGATGGCATCCTCGTAGTTGTAACCCTTCCACGGCATGTAGGCCACGAGCAGGTTGCGACCGAGTGCCAACTCGCCGTTTTCGGTGGCGTAACCCTCGGTGAGGATGTCGCCTTTCTTTACACGCTGACCCTTCACGCAAATCGGACGCAGGTCGATGACCATATTCTGGTTCGTGCGGCGGAATTTCGGGATGCGATATTCCTTCAAAGCGGGCTCGAAGCTAACAAATTCCTCGTCTTCCGTGCGGTCGTAGAGGATGCGAATCGTCGTGGCATCGATGTATTCGATGACACCGTCGCCCTCGGCCACAATCATCGTGCGGGAATCTTCACAGACTTGTTTTTCCAGACCAGTTCCGACAATCGGGGCCTCGTTGTGAAGCAGGGGAACGGCCTGTCGCATCATGTTACATCCCATGAGTGCGCGGTGACCGTCGTCGTGCTCCAAGAACGGAATCAGACCTGCCGAAACCGACGCAATCTGCTGCGGCGAAACGTCCATCAAATCGACCTGTGCAGGCGGAACGACGGGGAAGTCGGCATCCTGACGGCATTTCACCACGGGACGAATGAATGAGCCATCGTCGCGCAGCGGTGCATTGCCCTGTCCGATGATGTGTTCAGCCTCTTCCTCTGCCGTCAGATAGACGACTTCGTTGTTGTCGAGGTTGGCGATGCTGTTTTCAATCTTGCGATACGGCGTTTCGATGAAACCGAGTTCGTTGATCTTTGCATAGACGCAAAGCGACGAGATCAGACCGATGTTCGGACCTTCAGGGCTCTCAATCGGGCAAAGACGGCCGTAGTGCGTATAGTGAACGTCACGCACCTCGAAACCGGCACGCTCACGCGACAGACCGCCAGGACCCAGTGCCGACAGACGACGCTTGTGCGTCACCTCGGCCAGAGGATTGGTCTGGTCCATGAATTGCGAGAGCGGATTCGTTCCGAAGAACGTGTTGATAACGCTCGAAATCGTTTTGGCGTTGATCAGGTCGGTCGGCGAGAACACCTCGTTATCGCGCACGTTCATGCGCTCGCGAATGGTGCGGCTCATACGGGCCAGACCGATGCTGAACTGATTCGAAAGCTGCTCGCCCACGGTGCGCACGCGACGGTTCGACAGGTGGTCGATGTCATCGACGGTGGCGTTGGAATTGACCAGCTGAATCAAGTATTTGATAATTTCAATAATATCGTCTTTCGTCAGGACGCGGACGCTCATGTCCGTATCGAGACCGAGTTTCTTGTTGATGCGGTAGCGACCAACTTCGCCGAGGTCGTAGCGCTTGTCCGAGAAGAACAGGTTGTTGAAGGTTTCCTTCGCGCTGTTGTCGTCGGCAGGGTCGGCATTGCGCAACTGGCGGTAGATGTAGAGCACAGCCTCTTTTTCCGAGTTGCTCGTGTCCTTTGCCAGCGTGTTGAAGATGATGGAATATTTTCCAGCCATCTCAGCGTCCTTGTGCAAAAGAATCGACTGCGCACCGCTTTCCACGATGTCGTTGATGTTTTCGGCGGTCAGTTCCGTCTCGCGCTCCATGATGACCTCATTGCGCTCGATGGAAACGACTTCACCCGTGTCCTCATCGACGAAGTCCTCGTTCCAACTCTTCAAAACGCGGGCGGCAAGGCGGCGACCGATATAGTCCTTCATCGTCTTCTTCGTCACCTTCACCTCTTCGGCAAGGTCGAAAATCTGAAGGATGTCCTTGTCTTGGTCGAAGCCGATGGCACGCAGCAGCGTCGTCACGGGCAACTTCTTCTTACGGTCGATGTAGGCATACATCACGTTGTGGATGTCCGTGGCAAACTCAATCCACGAACCCTTGAACGGGATGATGCGGGCCGTATAGAGCACGCGACCGTTGGCATGCACGCCCTGGCCGAAGAACACACCCGGCGAGCGGTGCAACTGCGACACGACGACGCGCTCGGCACCATTGATGATAAATGTGCCGTTGTCGGTCATGTAGGGAATGGTTCCCAAGAAAACGTCCTGAATGTGCGTACCGAAGTCCTCGTGGTCTTGGTCGGTGCAATACAGTTTCATCCTGGCCTTGAGCGGCACACTGTAAGTCAGTCCGCGCTCCAAGCACTCCTCCACGGTGTAGCGCGGAGGGTCTATGAAATAGTCCAGAAACTCAAGAACGAAGCTGTTGCGCGTGTCGGTTATCGGGAAGTTTTCTGCGAAAACCTTGTATAAACCGTCATTCTTGCGTTTCTCAGGAGGGGTATCCAACTGTAAAAAGTCCTTGAACGACTTTAACTGCACATCGAGAAAATCCGGATAGGGCATCGGATTCTGCACGCTGGCGAAATGAATTCTGCCGTCAACCAGCTTCTGAACGTCAATTTTCTTCTTGACCTCAGCCTTTTTCTTGCTTTCGACCGGCTTTTTGCTGTCAACTGTTTTCTTTGAAGCCATTATACAATCTTTTTTTCTACTATTAGGACGAATGGTTTTGTGTCTGACCGTAAGGGTTTCGTGTCGCAACAAAAGACACGAAAAGGTTAGGATCCACCGATTGGGAAGACCCTAACCATTGCTATTGAATAAGATTTCTGTAAGCTCTTTCTTACTTGAGCTCAACCTTGGCACCAGCCTCTTCGATGGCCTTTTTGAGGTTCTCAGCCTCGTCCTTCGACAGGCCTTCCTTGATCGTGGCGGGAGCACCGTCCACCAAGTCCTTAGCCTCTTTCAGACCAAGACCGCAAGCCTCTTTCACTGCCTTCACAACCTGCAGTTTGTTTGCACCAACCTCAGCGAGGACAACGTCGAACGACGACTTTTCCTCAGCAGCGGCGGCTGAACCACCAGCAGCAGGACCGGCAGCCACAGCAACAGCTGCAGCAGCGGGCTCAATTCCATACTCTTCCTTCAGGAGGGTTGCCAACTCGTTTACTTCTTTCACTGTAAGGTTTACCAACTCTTCAGCAATAGCTTTGATATCTGCCATTTTATTTAAAAATTTAAATTGTTTTTAATGTGAATGAATTCGGGTTCGCTTATTTGTTACGCTCAGCGACAGCGTCGAGCAGACCGTGAATCTTGCCACCGGCGTTGAGGCCAGAAACAACATTCTTGATCGGAGACTGCAACAGAGCGATAACGTCGGCGATAAGCTCGTTCTTGCTCTTGATTGCGCAGAGTTCATCCAGCTTGTCAGCACCCACGAACATGCCTTCCTCGGCGTAAGCGGCCTTCAAAGCGGGAATTTCCTTCTTCTTGTCCTTATATTCCTTCAGCAACTTGGCAGGCGCATTGGCTGCGTTACAGAACATCAGCGCAGTGCTACCCTTCAGAGCCTCGTAGAGGGGCTCGAAATCGATTTCGCTTGCCTCGAACGCCTTGTGCAAAAGGGTGTTCTTGACAACCACCATCTTGATGTCGTTCTTGAAGCACTTACGACGCAAGTCGCTCGTCTCGGCAGCATTGAGTCCGTGCACATCTACGAGGTAGAAGTGTGCATATTCCTCAAACTTCTTGCCAAGCTCTACAACAACAGTATCTTTCAATTCTTTTCTCATCTTACCAAACTTTTAGAGTTACTCAACTGATTTAGGATCAACCTTGATACCCTTACTCATCGTGCTCGAGATAAAGATACTCTTGATGTATGTACCTTTAGCAGCGGCGGGCTTCAGCTTGATGACGGTAGCGATGAATTCCTTCGCATTGCCGAAAAGCTGATCAGGGGTCATCGTGACCTTACCAATCGACGTGTGGATGATACCAGCCTTGTCAACCTTGAAGTCAATCTTACCCTGTTTCACTTCCTTCACTGCCTTAGCAACGTCCATAGTGACAGTGCCGCTCTTCGGGTTCGGCATCAGTCCACGCGGACCGAGCACGCGGCCCAACGGGCCAAGCTTACCCATACAAGACGGCATCGTGATGATTACATCAACGTCTGTCCATCCACCCTTGATCTTTTCGATGTATTCGTCAAGACCAACATGATCAGCACCAGCTTCTTTGGCGGCAGCCTCCTGGTCGGGAGTACAGAGCGCAAGAACGCGGGTCACCTTGCCAGTTCCGTTCGGCAGCGAAACAACGCCACGAACCATCTGGTTGGCTTTACGCGGATCCACACCCAGTCGCACATCGATATCAACAGAAGCCTCGAACTTCGTCGTGGTAATCTCCTTGACCAAGTCCATAGCCTCTCTCAACGTGTAGACTTTCCCTGCTTCAACCTTATCAGCCACCAACTTTTGATTTTTTGTCAGTTTACTCATTTTTCTAATTGAAGTTTAAGTTATTATTAACCAGGGAAATCCCCTTTGACCGTGATACCCATACTGCGGGCAGTACCGGCAACGAGCTTCATGGCTGACTCAACTGTGAAGCAGTTCAAGTCTTTCATCTTGTCCTCGGCGATAGCGCGCACCTGATCCCACGTCACGGAAGCGACCTTCTGACGGTTGGGCTGGGCAGAACCGCTCTGCACCTTGGCTGCCTCTTTCAACTGTACAGCTGCAGGGGGCGTCTTGAGTTCGAAGCTGAACGACTTGTCAGCATAGTAGGTGATGACAACAGGAATGACCTTACCGGCCTTGTCCTGCGTTCTGGCGTTGAACTCTTTGCAGAATCCCATGATGTTGATACCCTTCGAACCCAGTGCAGGGCCTACGGGAGGAGAGGGATTCGCTGCGCCGCCTTTAATCTGTAACTTGATTATTCCAGCAACTTCTTTAGCCATTTTTTCGTTAATATTAAAGTTAATTATACGAAAGAGAGAATGCTATCCGTAACAATAGACTATCCTTCCTTCTCGACTTGCATAAAACCGAGCTCCAGCGGAGTTTTCCGACCGAAGATCTTGACCATTACCTTCAACTTGTGCTTCTCGGTGTTCACCTCTTCGATGACACCACTGAAACCGCTGAAAGGCCCGTCTGTCACCTTCACCGTCTCATCGACCATGTAGGGGATGTCAATTTCATCCGCCAATTCGGTCTCTTCGACAGTTCCGAGCATACGGTTGATTTCTGCCTGTGGGACAGGTACAGGGTTTTCCATACCGCCAAGGAAGCCCAAGCAGTTGGGGATGAAGCGCAGCATGTGCGCCACATCGCCTACAAGGGCAGCTTCAACAAATACGTAGCCAGGGAGACTGATTTTCTCCTTGACAACTCTCTTGCCGTTACGCAGAGAGGCATGCTTCTCCATAGGCAGCAACACCTGTGAGACATGGGCACCAAGCGTCGAGTTGATTTTCATCGCAGCCTCGATGTATTCTTTCACCTTGACTTCCTTTCCGCTGATCGCCCGAAGCACGTACCAGTTCTTTTTTGTTTCAGCCATCTTCCTAAAACGATTAACCAGGATAAACCATACCCATAATCCACCTGAACGCAGAGTCCATTGCGAAAACAATCAGCGCGATGAAAAGGGAAGCAGATAAAACAACCACCGCACTGTGTGTCAGTTCGCGACGAGTAGGCCAAGTAGTCTTATGCGCAAGTTCGTCGTAGCAATCTTTACAATAATTAATAAAAGTAAGACTCGAACTCACGACCCTCGGTTTTGGAGACCGATGCTCTACCAACTGAGCTATTCCCGTAAGTAAAGCCCCCACCCTCGAGCGGGGGCTTTGGTTATGTTCTAAAGTTTTATAAAGCTTCCTTCAGAATCGGTGGATTAGTCCTCGAAGACTTCCGTGATCTGACCCGAACCGACGGTGCGGCCACCCTCGCGGATAGCGAAGCGCAGACCCTTGTTCAGGGCGACGGCGTAAATCAGGTCAACCGTAATCTCGACGTTGTCACCAGGCATCACCATTTCAACGCCTGCGGGCAGAGTGATTTCACCCGTGCAGTCCATGGTGCGGAGGTAGAACTGAGGACGATACTTGTTGCCGAACGGAGTGTGACGGCCACCCTCTTCCTTCTTCAAAACATAGATGGAAGCCTTGAAACGCTTGAAGGGCTTGATCTGACCCGGATGGCAGAGCACCATACCGCGCTTCACTTCGTTCTTGTCGATACCGCGGAGAAGCAGACCGACGTTGTCACCTGCCTGACCTTCGTCGAGCAGCTTGCGGAACATTTCCACACCCGTGACAACCGAGCTCTTGTCTTCACCAAGACCGAGCAACTGAACGGGGTCACCAACGTGGATGACACCAGTTTCGATACGACCGGTAGCAACCGTACCACGACCTGTGATCGAGAACACGTCCTCGACGGGCATCAGGAAGGGCTTTTCAGTGTCGCGCGGGGGCTCCTGGATCCAAGAGTCGCAAGTAGCCATCAGGTCGATGACCTTCTGCTCCCACTTCTCAACACCGTTCAGAGCACCGAGGGCAGAACCGCGGATGATGGGCGTATCATCTTCAAACTCATACTGGGCGAGGATTTCCTGAACTTCCATTTCAACGAGTTCGAGCATTTCCTCATCTTCAACCATGTCGCACTTGTTGAGGAACACCACCAGACGGGGAACGTTCACCTGACGAGCGAGCAGGACGTGCTCACGGGTCTGAGGCATCGGACCGTCAGTAGCGGCAACAACGAGGATGGCACCGTCCATCTGGGCAGCACCCGTTACCATGTTCTTCACATAGTCGGCGTGTCCCGGGCAGTCCACGTGAGCGTAGTGACGATTAGCGGTCTCGTACTCGACGTGAGCGGTGTTGATTGTGATACCACGCTCCTTTTCTTCGGGAGCATTGTCGATTTGGTCGAAAGACTTCACTTCAGAAAGACCCTGCTTGGCCAGCACAGTCGTGATGGCAGCGGTCAAAGTGGTCTTACCATGGTCAACGTGACCGATGGTACCAATGTTTACGTGCGGTTTAGTACGTACAAAATTCTCTTTAGCCATAGCTTTAAATAGTTATTGATGTAATTGATTAGTCAATTTCTTTCCCTTTTCAAACAAGGATTTCTCCTTTTTCCTTTCGGATGAGCTGTAACTGAGAGTTGAACTCAGGACCTCTTCCTTACCAAGGAAGTGCTCTACCACTGAGCTATTACAGCAAAATAGAGCGGAAAACGGGGCTCAAACCCGCGACCCCCAGCTTGGAAGGCTAGTGCTCTATCAACTGAGCTATTTCCGCATAACTTCCTCTTGGAAGTGGGTGGTGATGGATTCGAACCACCGAAGTCGAAAGACAACAGATTTACAGTCTGCCCCATTTGGCCACTCTGGAAACCACCCATGTTTTTGTTTTCGTCGTCCCCGTTTTTGCATCGGAGGAGCCTCTTGTCGGATTCGAACCAACGACCCCGAGATTACAAATCACGTGCTCTGGCCAACTGAGCTAAAGAGGCAAAATCCTTGCAGCCGTCAGGCATCGCATTTTAGGACGTGTCGTAAAACGGCTGCAAAGATACGACTTATTTTTGAATCTCCAAAATTTTTCTCACTTTTTTTTATTTATTCCGCAATTTTTCTTTGAATTTGGTCAATTGAACCTTCATTGCATCGACACATTGGTCGATTCCTTCCTCAAAAGTGTCGCAGGTTTTCGTGACGAAAAATTGGTGTCCGGGGGCGGATACGGTGAGGCTTGCCTCCTTGTTCATGGCGGTGGCGGGCTTCACGACTTTCAGCTGTACTTCCACCTGCTGGATTTCGTCGTAGGTCTTTTCCAGCTTGCTTACTTTCTTTTCCACGAATGCCTCCAGTTTGTCGGTTGCGTCAAACTTAATGGCTTGAATCTTGATTTCCATAAATACCTCCTGTTTTTAAAAGGTTAATAATTTATTGAATGTTCTCTGCGCCTGCCTTTTGTCGGCTCATTTTCTGGGATGGGCCTGGGCATAGACGCTTTTTAATTGTTCAAAACTGGTGTGGGTGTAGATCTCGGTGGTCGAAATGCTTTCGTGACCGAGCAACTTCTTCACGTTCTCGATACCGGCGGAATGGTTGAGCATGGCGGTGGCGAAGGTGTGGCGAAGCACGTGGGGCGAGCGCTTTTTCAGGCTCGTCACTTTTGTGAGTTGCCGACGCACTTCGTTGCGAACCTGCTGCGGTGTCATTCGAACGCCTTTGTTGGTGACGAAGAAGGCGAAGTCGTGCCGTGCCACTTCGCGGTCGCGCTGCTCGACGTAGTTTTGCAACGCTGCGCTGAGTTCGTCGCCGAAGGGAACGATTCGCTCTTTGTCGCGCTTGCCGTGGACTTTGATTTGGTGGTTTCGGAAATCGACCGACTGGTCGTCGAGTCCGGTGAGTTCCGAGAGTCGGATTCCCGTCGCATAAAATAAATATATAATGGTACGCGCGCGCGCGACGTCGAAAGAATCTTCGGCGAGAACATCGTCCAGAAGCGTGTCCATCTCGCTTTCGCGCAGGTATTGGGGCAGCAGTTTCTTCCGCTTCGGTCCCGTGATTCCGTGCGACGGGTCGCGTTCAACAAGAGTTCTCGACAAGGCAAAACGATAAAGGGAACGCACCGAACTCAGTCTTCGATTGACCGATGTTGCAGTGTTTCCTTTATCCATCATGCTCTCCATCCAGTCGCGGATGACGTCCGAGTCTATCGACTCCCACGAGAGCTGGCTGTCCAGATGTTTGAAATATGCCTCGAATGCCCGCAGGTCACGGCTGTAACCCTCTACGGTGTGTGCCGAGCGGTTGCGTTCATATTTCAGGTAGTTGAGGAATTTTTCTATCATCGTTTGCCTAAGTATGGTTTCAGGCAACGAATTTACGAAGATTTTTCCAAACCACCAAATTTTCCGAGGATTTTTTTATTCCTCGTTCTGACGCAGCTTCTGCACATAGATGGCGTGCTGCATCTCAAGACGCTTCAGCACAGAAGGCTTGTTGTACTGCTGACGCTTGCGGAGCTCTTTTACAACGCCCGTCTTTTCGTACTTTCTCTTGAATTTCTTCAATGCTCTTTCGATGTTCTCACCTTCTTTTACAGGTACAATAATCATGTTTTTTTCTTTAAATTTTAGTTCAACTTTTCAATGCAAACCACCCCTTTGGCGATTTTCGGGTGCAAAATTACACTAATTTTGGCAAATGAGCAAGCATTTTACCAAATATTTATGGCTTTCCGTCAAATTTTCGACTTAGTTGGCCATTTCCGAGAGGAATTTGATGCGCACGAGGCGGATTTCGTCTTCGGAATACTCGGGACCGAGTTCGTTTTGGGCTGTGTCGAGGTCGTCGGTGGTGCTTTCGTAGAAGTAGTCGTAGATGTCGTCGATGTGGTCTTCGTCCATCACGTCTTCGAGGAAATAGTCGATGTTCAGGCGGGTTCCGCTATAGACGATGGCCTCCACCTCGGTGAGCAGTTCGTCGAAGTCGAGTCCTTGCGAGTTGGCGAGGTCGTCGAGGGCGACGCGGCGGTCGATTTTGTCGATGATGGTGACTTTCAGCATCGATTTCTTGGCGACGGTGCGCACGCGCATTTCCTCGGGTCGCTCAATTTGGTTTTCCTCGCAATAGGCCTTGATGAGGTCGCAGAACGGCTTTCCATAGCGTTTGGCCTTGCCCTCGCCCACGCCCTGAATGTTCTGTAGTTCCTCCAAAGTGACGGGATAGGCCGTCGCCATCTGGTCGAGCGATACGTCTTGGAAAATAACGTAAGTGGGCAGTCCGTTTTTCTCGGCGACATCGCGACGCAGGTTCTTGAGCATCGTGAGCAGCGACGGGTCGAGCGCCATTCCACCAGGCTCAATGCCTTCGTCTTCGCCTTCGGGAAATTCCTTGTCTTCGACAATCATGAACGAATGGGGATTTTCCATAAATTTGCGGCCTTCCTTCGTGATTTTCAGCAGTCCGTAGTTATCGACATCCTTGCGGATATAGCCCGAAATGATGGCTTGTCGGATGGTCGGATTCCAGATTCTCGGCGGTTCGTCCTCGCCGGAGCCGAACTCTTCGAGTTGGTCGTGTTTGTGCGAGGTGATGTCGTCGGTGAGGTGACCACAGACGAAATCGATGATATGGTCTTGTCGGAAGTTCTCTTTCAGCACGTTGATGGCATCCAACACGACCTGCAAAGCCACCATTGCCTCGCGTTTCTCCTTCGGATGCAGGCAGTTGTCGCAATTCTCGCAGTTGTCCTTGTCGTAGCCTTCGCCGAAATAGTGGAGCAGCATTTTCCGTCGGCAGACGCTCGACTCGGCGTAGGCGGCGGTTTCTTGCAGCAGTTGCCTGCCAATGTCTTGCTCAGCAACGGGTTTTCCCTCCATGAATTTCTCGAGTTTCTGCAAGTCTTTATAGGCGTAGAAAGCGATGCAGTTGCCCTCGCCGCCGTCGCGTCCGGCACGTCCAGTCTCCTGATAATAGCCTTCGAGCGACTTGGGGATGTCGTAGTGGATGACGAAGCGCACGTCGGGCTTGTCGATGCCCATTCCGAAGGCGATGGTGGCGACGATGATGTCGATGCGCTCCATCAGGAAGTCGTCTTGCGTTTCGGAACGACGCTGCGAGTCGAGTCCGGCGTGGTAGGCAGCGGCCTTGATGTCGTTGGCCTGAAGCACGGCGGCGAGTTCCTCGACTTTCTTGCGCGATAGGCAATAGACGATGCCGCTCTTGCCCTCGTGTTGCTTGATGTAGCGAATGATTTGCTTGTCGATGTCTTTCGACTTTTGGCGCACTTCGTAATAAAGGTTCGGACGGTTGAACGAACTTTTAAATTCGGGCGCGTCGATGATGCCAAGGCTCTTCTTGATGTCGGTTCGCACCTTGTCGGTGGCGGTGGCGGTCAGGGCGATGACGGGTGCATCGCCGATGCGGTTGATGGTCGGACGAATGTTGCGGTATTCGGGTCGGAAATCGTGTCCCCATTCCGAGATACAGTGGGCTTCGTCGATGGCGTAGAACGAGATTTTCACGCCTTGCAGAAATTCCACGTTCTCGTCTTTGTTCAACGATTCGGGTGCCACGTAGAGCAGTTTCGTCTTTCCCGACTTCACGTCGTCCATCACCTGCACGATGGCCGCCTTGTTGAGCGACGAGTTTAAGTAATGGGCGATGCCGTCTTCCTCGCTGAGTCCGTTGATGACATCGACTTGGTTCTTCATCAGGGCGATGAGCGGCGAGATGACGATGGCCGTGCCTTCCATCAGCAGCGAAGGCAGTTGATAGCACAGACTTTTGCCACCACCCGTCGGCATCAGCACAAAAGCGTTGTTGCCAGCCAGCAGGTTTTGGATGATCGCCTCTTGGTCGCCTTTGAACTTGTCAAAGCCGAAATAATGCTTCAATATCGTTGTCAGTTCCTTTTTCGTCGCCATATTTTTTAGGTAATTAGGTCCATTAGGTTGTTAGGTATTCACACTTCACACTCCACACTCCACGAAACTACGAAGCCTCGAGATACGACTTTTCGACCTGCCGACGGGCATAGTCGAGCGTCACCACGAAGGTTTTGTCCTTGCTCGAGGGCGCGTCGAACATCGCGTCGATCATCATTGCCTCGACGATGGAACGCAGTCCGCGTGCACCGAGTTTGAATTCCACAGCCTTATCGACAATGTATTCCAGAGCCTCGTCGGTGAAACTGAGGGTGATGCCGTCCATCTCGAAGAGTTTTTCGTACTGCTTCACGATGGAATTTTTCGGTTCGACAAGGATGCGGCGTAATGCCTCGCGGTCGAGCGGTTTCAGGTAGGTCAGCACGGGCAGACGACCGATGATTTCGGGAATCAGGCCGAATGCCTTCAAATCCTGCGGCTGAATGTACTGCATCAGGTCGTTTTTGTCGATTTGACGCTGATTCTGCACCGAATTGAAGCCCACGACACGCGTGTTGAGGCGCTGTGCAATCTTGCGCTCGATGCCGTCGAACGCACCGCCGCAGATGAAGAGGATGTTGCGCGTATCGACTTGGATATATTCTTGGTCGGGATGCTTGCGACCACCCTTCGGCGGCACGTTCACGGTGGTTCCCTCGAGCAGTTTCAGCAGTCCCTGCTGCACGCCCTCACCGCTGACGTCGCGCGTAATCGACGGATTGTCCGACTTGCGGGCGATTTTGTCGATTTCGTCGATGAAAACGATGCCGCGCTGCGTTGCCTCAACATTGTAGTCGGCCACTTGCAGCAGTCGGCTCAGAATCGACTCGACATCCTCGCCGACGTAGCCTGCCTCGGTGAAAACCGTCGCATCGACAATCGTAAACGGCACGTCGAGCAGTCGGGCGATGGTTCGGGCGATGAGCGTTTTTCCCGTACCCGTCGAACCAGCCATAATGATGTTCGATTTTTCGATTTCGACATCGTCTTTGACGGTCTGTTGCAGGCGTTTGTAGTGGTTATAGACGGCCACCGACAGATAGCGTTTCGCCTCGTCCTGCCCGATGACATATTGGTCGAGATAATCCTTGATTTCCTTCGGTTTCGGCACTTTTTTCGGGCGGAATTTTCCGTTTGAAGGCTTTTTTGTCGCCTCGGATACCTCTATGCCCGACGATTCCACAATCTCGAACGCCTGCTTCACGCAGTCTTCGCAGATGCAGCTGTCGATGCCGGAAATCAGGAGTTTCACTTCCTTTTCCCCACGTCCGCAGAAATTACATTTCGTCTTCATTTCTTCGTCAGCACTTTGTCAATCATTCCATATTCGAGGGCTTCCTGCGCCGTCATCCAGTAGTTGCGGTCGCTGTCGGCCCACACTTTGTCGAAATCGGTGTGCGAGTGGTCGGCGATGATGGTGTAGAGTTCCTTTTTCAGTTTTTGAATCTCGCGGGCCTCGATTTCGATGTCGGAAGCCTGTCCCTGCACACCGCCCATCGGCTGGTGAATCATCACGCGGCTGTGGGGTAACGCCGAGCGCTTGCCCTCGGTGCCTGCCACGAGCAACACAGCTGCCATCGAAGCGGCCATACCCGTGCAAATCGTCGCCACGTCGCTCTGGATGAACTGCATCGTGTCGTAGATGCCCAGTCCGGCATAGACGCTTCCGCCCGGCGAGTTGATATAGACGTTGATGTCCTTGCCTGCATCAGATGCGTCGAGATAGAGCAACTGCGCCTGCAACACGTTGGCGGTGTAGTCGTTCACCTCGGTTCCGAGGAAGATGACGCGGTCCATCATCAGACGCGAAAACACGTCGAGTTGCGTCACGTTGAGTTGGCGTTCCTCCAAAATATACGGGTTCATATACTGCGCCTGTGCGCTCATCACTTCATCGACCACTAAGCCGTTCATGCCCAAATGTTTTGTGGCATATTTTCTGAAATCGTTCATTTTTTGAATTGATATTTTTATTAAATGTAAATTGTTAATTGATGATTGAAAATTGGATTTTCTCCCCCTTTCTTGGAACAAAATTAAGAAAAAAAATCGAAACCGCCATCACAAAATGAAGAAAATTTTGCGTTTTAACGATTTTTTACATCAAAAAAAAGTCCTCGCAGCGATAAACTGCGAGGATTTTTCATTTATTTTGATTCAAAACTTACTCAGCCATCATTTTGTTGAACTCGTCGAGCGAAACCGTTTTTTCGTTGAGTTTCACGACGGTTTTCATCTTTTCGATGAGCTTCAGGTCGATGGCGCGATCGACGAATCCCTGCACGTTCTCCTCTTTCTTGAGCATTTCCTGTGCGTAGTTGTCGAGGTATTCGTCGGGCACATTCGACATTCCATACTGTGCAAACTGGGCACGAGCGGCCTCGCGAGCGGCGGTTTTCACCTCCTCGTCGGTGATTTTGATGTCGTGGGCGGTGACAAGTTGCTCCTTGATCAAGTGCCACGTGAGTTCCTTGATGCTGCCCTCGAAATTCTTCTCCACGTATTCATCGACGTCATTGCGATCCTTGTTGTTGTTCTTCATCACGCGCTTCAGCAGAGCCTCGGGCCACACGAGTTTGCCGGCTTTCTTCACGCAGTGCTTGCGCAGGTCGCCGAGGAATTTCCAGTCGCTGTTCTGCACCAACTGAGCCTTCAGTTCGTCGGCTACGCGGGCGCGGAATTCCTTTTCATTCTTCACGGCATCCTTGCCATAAATCTGGTCGAAAAGCTGCTGATTGACTTCAGCCTTGGCGAAACGGCTGATTTCGGTAATCTGATAGGTGAAATTGCCGGCGTGGCTGCCCAAATCGGCCTTGTCAATCTTCAACAACGCTGCCAGTTCGGCATCGCTTTCGTATGCCTTGCGCGGGTTGAACGTGATGACATCGCCGAGTTTTGCACCGTCGAAAAGTTTTTTCTCGGCTTCGTTCTTGATGTAGGTCGGCATCACGATTGCCTCCGACAACTCGATGCCGTCTTCCTTGTCGAGTTCGCGCAGGTCACCCTTCAGCATATCGTTGTCTTTGTAGTCGTCGGCCTTCTGGTACTGGCCCGCACGCGAACAATACATCTCCACCTGCTGGTCGATGAGTTTGTCATCGACGTCGATGGTGACATAATCGACTTTGTCGCGACCCGACAGACCAGCCTTGATTTCCGGTGCGACGGCGATGTCGAACTGGAAGGTGTAAGGAGCCGGCTTTTCGAGATCGACGGCCTCGCCACCCTCGTGCGGCAGCGGTTCGCCGAGCATCTTGATGTCGTTCTCGCGTACATATTTATATAGTTCCTCGCCGATGGCTTGATTCACAGCATCCATCCGCACGGGCGCACCATACATCCGCTGAATCATCGACATCGGCACCTGTCCGGGACGGAATCCCGGCACATTGGCCTTCCGACGATAGTCTTTCAGCGTTTTCTCCACCTTTTCCTTAAAGTCACTCTCCTCGACGGTGATGGTCATCAAGCCATTCACCTTGTCTTCGTTTTCAAACTGAATTTTCATCTTATTATTTGACTATTTTACGATTTTTCGATTTGACAATTTTCATTTCGGGCTGCAAAGTTACACTTTTTTCGCTGAACAGCCTAATTTTTTTTTATATTTCCGTCTGGAAATTCTTTTTCCGCAGCACAAACGAGTTGGTGAGGTATTTTTCGCGGACGATTTTGTTCTCGGCCAGTTCCTCGGGCGAGCCTTGGAAGAGGATTTTTCCCTCGAAAAGCAGATAGGCGCGGTCGGTGATGGTCAATGTTTCATCGACGTTGTGGTCGGTGATGAGGATGCCGATGTTGCGGTATTTCAACTGCCAGACAATCTGCTGGATGTCCTCGACGGCAATGGGATCGACGCCGGCAAAGGGTTCGTCGAGCATAATGAACTTCGGTTCGATGGCCAGACAGCGGGCAATCTCCGTGCGTCGGCGCTCACCGCCCGAAAGTTGGTCGCCCTTGTTTTTTCGCACTTTTTCCAGTCGAAATTCGGCGATTAGGCTCTCGAGTTTCTCCAACTGGTATTCACGCGGCTTGCCCGTCATTTCCAACACCGAGAGGATGTTGTCCTCGACCGACATTTTGCGGAACACACTCGCTTCCTGCGGCAAATAGCCGATTCCTGCCCGTGCACGTTTATAGACAGGGTATTTCGTAATTTCCTCGTCGCCGAGAAACACGTGGCCGCCGTTGGGAATCACAAGACCCGTCGTCATATAGAACGACGTAGTTTTACCGGCTCCGTTCGGCCCGAGCAGACCGACGATTTCGCCCTGTTTCACATCGAAACTCACATCGTTCACCACCGTGCGCTTGCCGTAGCGTTTCACCAAGCCTTCCGTGCGCAGTATAATTTTGTTTTCTTCCATCGTTTTTTCGTTTCGCGAGTGCAAATTTAGATAAATTTTTCGAAATTCAGAGCTTTCGTCGAAAAAATTTGGATTTTTAGCCTTTTAATTGTACTTTTGCAGACGATGAAGCAAAATTTGATTTTTTCAGAGGATTTGCAGCGCGACTTACGGCGCGAAATCGAATCGGCGAGTCCCGACCGCCTGTTTGTGCTGACCGACGAGAACACGCGACGGCTTTGCTGGCCGTTGGTGGAAGGTTTTTCGGTGTTTTCCGATGCCCGATTGATTGAAATTCCGCAGGGCGATGCGAACAAGAGCCTCGACAGTTTGGCGATGGTTTGGGGCGAATTGCAACGCGACGGTGGCACGCGCCATTCGCTGTTGGTGAACCTCGGCGGCGGAATGGTTTGCGACCTCGGCGGTTTTGCCGCCTCGACATTCAAGCGCGGAATTCGGTTTGTCAACATTCCCACGACGCTGTTGGCGATGGTCGATGCGTCGGTCGGAGGAAAAACGGGCGTGAATTTCGGTGGTTTGAAGAACGAAATCGGCACGTTCAGCGAGCCGCAAGCCGTTGTCATCGACACGAAATTTCTGGAAACACTCGACCGCGAAAACTTGCTCTCGGGCTATGCTGAAATGCTGAAACACGGTTTGCTCGACACGGTGGAACACTGGGCGGAAGTTGTTAAAGTTCATAGTTCAAAGTTCATAGTTCATAGTTCAAAATCCAATGTTCAATGTTCAATGTCCAATGTTCAATGTCCAATCCTCGAACGAAGCATTGCAGTCAAACAGCGAATCGTCGCTTCCGACCCCCACGAAAAAGGCTTGCGCAAGGCGCTAAACCTCGGTCACACTTTTGGACACGCTTTCGAGTCATTTTCCATCCAACACCCAACACCCAACACCCAACACCCAACACCCATCCTCCACGGTCACGCTGTTGCTTTCGGCCTCATCTGCGAACTTTACTTGAGCGTTGTGAAATGCGGTTTCCCGACAGAAAAAATGCGCCAAACCGTGCAGTTCGTCCGCGAGAACTACGGCAGTCTGCCCATCACCTGCGACGACTACCCCGAACTGATTCGCCTGATGCAGCACGACAAGAAAAACATCGGCGACTCGATTCGCTTCACCCTTTTGGCCGACATTGGCGACATTCGCCTCGACCAAACCGCCTCGCACGAAGAAATCAAGGAGGCCCTTGATTTCTTGCGCGAAGGATAATTTACATTTGTCACTTGACAATTCCACCGACTTCATCATCGTTATTGATGGTGGTTTCGGTCTTTTTCACGCTGGCTTTCAGTTTTCCGAAGCGATAGGAAACCGAAACGCGGAACCAGCGACCGTTCTGTTTGTTCACGGTATCGCTCCAGCCGAGGACGTCGCCCTGCACGGTGCGCGTCTCGAAGTGCTGACGCTTGTGGAAAAGGGAATTGGCGGTCAGGCGGACGGTGAGGCGGTCGTCGCTCAGGAACGAGCGTTGCAGCGAGAAAGAATAGCGATTATAGGGCTCATACGTGGAATAAATGTTTTGGCTTGCGCGGCCAACTTGTCCGTAAGTGCTGACGGTAGCTTGCAGTTTCCACGGAAGTTTCTGCGAGAGGTTGAAATAGTACCACAAATTGGTGGAATTCAGGCTTAGTTGCTGCTCTGGATTCTCGAATCGACTATGCCAAGCATCCAGATTGGCGACGAAAGTGGTTTTGTCGAAAGGTTTCCACTGGACATAGCCCTGAACCTGCCACCTGCGATGGCGAATGACATTGCCATAGGTCGAGTAGCGCGTGTCGCCTTCGGCATAGTTGATGGCACCGATGTTGTCGTTGCTAAATTGAAATTTCGGCGTGATGTTAAACGTGAGTTTCTGACCGACTTTCATATAGGTCAAAGCGATGGTTCGGGTCGTGGAACTGACCAGATGGGCATTGCCGAACTGCACCGAGCCAGGAAAGGCGGCGACAGCGGGGTTCAGATAGGAAATGCCCGGACGGTTGAGGCTCGTCGTGTAACTGAGTTTCAGCGACTGCGCCGCATCGATTTGGTATTTCACACTGGCCTGCGGCACCCAGTCGCTCAAATGTTTGCCGAAATCGTCGGAACTTCCATCGGAAAAACGGCCTTTCAAATGGCTGTATTCGTAGCGAAGTCCTGCCCGTGCCGTCCATTTTTCCATGCTCCAAAGATAGTCGGCGTATGCAGCGGCAACCTGTGTGCTATGGTCGAAGGCGGTGTTGAGCGAGGGCAGCGAAGAATGGTAGTAGTCCTGGCGCTTTTCGCTGCTGTTTCGGCGGTCAATGTACTTCGTTCCGACCTGCAATCGATGGCCTTCCCACAGCGGACGCATATAGTCGGCTTGAAAGGTGTGCTCGGTGAAGTGTTCACGCGAATTCGAGAGGTAGCCGTCGTAGTCGAAGGGGACATTTTGCAACTGCGAATAGGTCGTTTCCTGCTCGGAATGCTGGCGCGTCAGGGCGAGCAGGTAAGAGAGAGTGAACTGCTCGCCCTTGCGCCGCGTCTTGTGCTGATAATCGAGCCGCCCGTCCCAGGAATGATGGCGGTAGCGCGGCAACCAATAGTGTTCGTCGTAGCTGTAGAGCAGGTTTTCCGCCGCGTCGAACATCGAAATCGGACCGCCGCCCTGCACGTTCACCTTGAAGAAATAGCCGCCAAACGATGCCGACAGCAGGTTGAGCGAGTCGATGTCGTAACTGGCGTTGATGTCGGCATAGTGAAGGTTGCCCGGACTCGAGCCGTTGGCATCGATTCGCTGCGTATTACCCGTGCCCACAAAGGTGTTTTCGCGGATGGTGTGGTTCGACGTGGCCTCTTCCGACATATCGTTGAAGCCGTAGTTCACGCTGACGATGGCTTTGCCGAACTGCGTGGCGAGATAGGTGCTGAGCGAGGGCATCTTCAAACTGCTGTAAGTACCAGAAACACTGCCTGTTACGCCGTCCATCTTCCTCGTGTCCATCATCACGATGTTCAGAATCGCATCCACGCCCTCGGCATCCTCGCGGGCACCTGGGTCGGTGACCACTTCGATGCGTTTCACCGCCGAGGCAGGCATCGCTTTCAGGATTTCCTTCGCATTTTTCGTCATCGAAGGGTCGAGACGGCCATTTCTGTGGATTTTGAAGTTCGAATTGCCCTTGACAAGGATTTTGTCCTCGCCGTCGATGGTCACCATCGGCACTTTTCGCAGCATATCGAGCACGGTTTCCGTTTTCGAGTCCTCGTCGGCCTGCACGTCGTAGCCCACGCGGTCGATTTCCTGCTTGATGAGTTGGCGCTGTGCCTTGACGATTACGCCATCGAGTTCCTGACTCCACGCCACGGTGTCTTTCTTCGCCGACAGGCTGTCGGTCTGAGCCATAGTCGCCCCTGCTTTCACTGCGAGAAGCAGCAAAAGTAACGCTGTTTTGTATGTTTTCATCGTGATTTCCTACTTTTTGAGCCGTTCGATGCTCATATCGAACAATTTTTGAATCAATTCGTCGTCAGTCTTGGTTTTCATCCGCTTGAGTTCGTCGGCGACCAACTCCTTTTCGTCATCGTCGAGCGCATCCGCTTTTTTGCAGAGGTTGTAGATTTGCGTAACATAGGTGTTCGCAGCAATTCCCTCGGGATTTTTCAAGAAACGATTTTTGTAGATGTTGAATTGCGTGAGCCATCCGCCGTTAGTGCGTTGAAGAGAATAGACGGAATCGTTGACGAACACGGAACTATTGTCGAGTGAGAAGCCCGAAAAATTGCCTCCATCAACGTTAAATTCCTGCCCGTTGATGATGATTCGACGCCTTGTCGAGTTTTTTTCGCGATATTTCTGGGTCGTGGCGTAGGTGATGGCCAGTCGAACCTGTGTTTTCTGACCTTTTTCGAGCCATTCTATCGCGTAGGCATAGCGATATTTTTTCTCCGCGTCGTCGGGGTCGAGAAAGCAGGCGTAGATGTAGTTTGAGCCCTTCATCGAACCAATCGACACAGACTGCGAGCTGTTGTTGCCGACGGCCAGAGATACATGATTTCTACCGGCATTACCATTGCCCGAACGAATCTGATAAGCGGCGTTCTTGTCCTTATCGAAAGCCCTCTCAATGTCCTTGATTCGGCTGAGGGCCGACGCGTTTGTCACCACGAAATCATAGACGTCGGCCTGTGCGCTTTTCTGTCCCGTTTCGGGGTCGCGCTCCAAGGAATGTTGCGTCTTTGTTTCCACAATTTTGTCGTTCAGCAGGGCCTCGAACGCCTTCTGAATGTTCTCTTGCGCCGTCATTGCCGCGGGCATCGCCGTCAGCAGAGCAGCTAAAATGATGTTTTTAGTCTTCATATGCAATCAAATTTTGTTGTTCGTTAATATAGATTATGGTACCATCTTCTTGCATCACTGGAATGTAGCCGAGAGCCGCCAACTGCGCCTCGACGATTTCCTGTTGGCACTGCGCCAGTTGCCGCTCTACGTCGCGAATCTCCTGTTCGGCCTGCGCCATCAGCACATAAGCCTTGTCGTGGTCGAGCATCGTGGGTCGGGGCTTTCTCCGACTGCGTTTCGGGCTCTCGACGGGCGGTTTTTGAGGGGAAACGGTATCGGTTTTCGTCTCAGAAATCGGGATTTCGGGCTGTGCGACGGTCGCTGTTGTATCGACTTTCGCCGTGAGCGGTGCCGTCGGTTCGATTTGTTTCGAGGGAACCGAAAAATAGAGGATTCCAGCCACGACAGCCGCCGCCACGCCCCACCCCATCCATCGTTTCCGACGGTTTTCGGGATTGATTTCGACGATTTCCGCTTGAACGGGCCTCATCGCGTCGATTTCTTGGAAAAGCAGGCGATATTCCTCCCACTCTCGCGGCACTTCCTGATGTCGGAAGTATTGCGCGAGGATGTCCTCCTCCTCGAGTGTCGAAGTGCCGTCCATAAACTTGTCGAGCAGCTTTTCGACGTATTCTTTTGTGTATCGTTTCATATTCCGTTTCTTCGTTTAATGTCGTCTAACAATGTTCTCCGTGCCCTTGCCAGCAGCGTGCTCACCGATGTTGTCTCGATGCCCAGCAGTCTGGCGATTTCCTCGTGGCTGCGCCGTTCCACCTGTCGCAAATAGAGCAATGTGCGCTGTGTTGTGGGCAGTTGTTGCAGTTTTCGGCTCAGCCATTCGTCGTTTTCCTTCATTTCCAGTTCGTCGTGCGGACTGGTTGCGAGGCTCAGCACGATGGCTTCGTCGAGCGTTTCCGTTTTTCGTCGCCGTTGGTGGCTTCGCAGCAGGTGTTTCGCCATCAGCGCCGCCAGTGCCTCCACCGAATCGTAGCGTTCCAGTTCGTCGTGCATCTGCCACAGCCGAAGCATCACATCCTGTGCGATGTCCTCCGCCTCGTCCCTGCCCGCCCCGCAGCCTCGGCTCACGCTGTAAGCCTTCTCGCGCCACGTGCGGGCTCGCTGTTCAAATGCAATTCTTTCCATCGTTTTTTGCGCTTTACAATCATAAAACGCTTTTCGGGGGCAAAACCAAACAAATTTTAAGACGAATTAACAAATTTAACGTCAAAAATGGACTTCGATGATTGTTGAAAAAAACTAAAATCTCAATTTTATTTGGGAATGCGAAGAATAATGATTACTTTTGCAGCAAGAAAATTCTAATATCGAAAAAAATATGAAAAAACTATTGCTGACGGCTTACGCTTTGCTGGCGGGAACGCTGACGGGACTGGCGCAAGACCTCGACTCGCTCTATGCACAGTCGATGTTGAAAAACGGGATGGTGGCTCCTGACTTCGTCATCGACAGCGCGACGAATGCGCGGTTGCAAGACCTACGCGGACGATTCGTGGTGTTGCATTTCTGGGCTTCGTGGTGTCCCGACTGTCGGCGCGACACGCCCGAACTGAAGCGTCTGCAAGAGGAATTTGCTTCCGACAGCCTCGTGTTCATCCATATTTCGTTCGACACCGACCGCGAACGATGGATGAAATACTATATGGACAACGACATCGAGGGACTGCACTTCTGCGAAATGACGAAAATGAAAGATTCGCGCATCGCTCAGGCGTATGGCATCAAGTGGATTCCGTCGATTTACGTGCTGAACACCGAGGGAAAGGTGATTTTGGCGACGGTAGAAATCGAGAAACTGCGCAAACGACTGGGACTGCTCGACTATTCGCGGGTGTATATTCCTCGCGGACGACGCGCCACCGACCCGATGTTTCCGGGAGGCGACGAGGTGATGATGCGCTATCTCGCTCAACACATCGACTATCCGCGCACGGCCTCGAACTACGGTTTGCAGGGGCAGACGGTCGTAAAATTCCTTGTCGAGACCGACGGCACGATTAGCAACGTGCGCGTGGTGGCGAACCGCATCACGGTGGACAACCGACTGGTGTACCAACGGCTCGCAGGCGACGAAAAACGCAGAATCCGCGAGCAGGTGCTCGAACAGTTTGCCGAGGAAGCCATCCGCGTGGTGTCGGGGATGCCGAAGTGGAGACCGTGTATTCGCCACGGCATTCCGATGAAGGTGGAATATGAACTTCCCATCAATTTCAAAATCGACTATGGCATCCACGAAATGGGATGAGCATAAAGGTAAAAAAGTAAAAAAGTAAAAAGACGAGGATGATTCAATTAAGGAACATCAACAAGACATATTTCGGTGCACAGCCGTTGCACGTGCTGAAGGGCATCGACCTCGACATTGGCGAGGGTGAATTTGTGTCGATTATGGGCGCGTCGGGTTCGGGAAAATCGACATTGCTGAACATTTTGGGCATCCTCGACAACTACGACGAAGGCGAATACCATCTGGCAGGAACGCTCATCAAAGACCTTTCGGAGACACGTGCCGCCTCGTATCGAAACCGAATGATTGGCTTCATTTTCCAGTCGTTCAACCTCATCGCCTTCAAAACGGCGGTGGAAAACGTGGAATTGCCGCTATTCTATCAAGGAGTTTCGCGAAAAAAACGCCATCAGATGGCTTTGGACTACCTCGAACGACTCGGACTTCGCGACTGGGCCAACCACTACCCCAACGAACTGTCGGGCGGTCAGAAACAGCGCGTGGCCATCGCCCGAGCCCTCATCACACAGCCGAAAATCATCCTTGCCGATGAACCGACGGGCGCACTCGACTCGAAGACGAGCGTCGAGGTGATGCAACTGCTCAAGGAACTGAACCAGACGGAGAAAATCACCGAAATCATCGTCACGCACGACCCCGCCGTGGCCGAACAAACCAACCGAATCATCCGCATCAAAGATGGAATTATTGAATGAGATTTGGCAGACCGCCCGACGCAATAAACTGCGCACGGCACTCACGGGATTTGCCGTGGCGTGGGGCATTTTTATGCTCATCGTGCTGCTCGGTGCGGGAAACGGACTCATCAATGCGACGATGAAGCAAAACGAACAATTCCTGTCGAATTCGATGATGGTGTTCGGCGGTCAGACATCGAAAGCCTATCAGGGTTTGAAGGAAGGACGCCGCATCCGGCTGCAAACGACCGACCTCGACATCACCAGCACGGAATTCAAGGAAAACATCGACTATGTGGGAGCGCAAATCGTGTCGGTAGCCACGACCATCAGCCTTGGTCAGCAGTATATTTCATCGAGCATCATCGGTGTCTATCCCAACCACACGAAAATCGACAAAATCGAGATGCTACACGGCCGATTCGTCAATGAAATCGACCAAAAAGACAAGCGGAAAGTGATTGTGCTGAGCAACAATCACGCAAAGGAACTGCTGGGGAACGAAAAATACGAGACACTTTTGGGAAAATACGTGAAAGTCGGGCAGTTCGCTTTTCAGGTCATCGGCATCTTCAAAGACGACGAAAATGGCTCGACCTATCCCTACTCGTCCCATTCCACGATTAAAAGCATCTATAGTGCCAATTCCGACAATATCGGTCGCATCGAATTCACGTTTCACGGACTGCCCACCGAGGAGGACAACGAAGCCTTTGAAAAGGAGTATCGGCAGCGGTTGAACGCGAACCATCAGGCCGCACCCGACGACGAGAACAGCATCTGGCTGTGGAACCGCTACACGCAGTCGATGCAGATGAATATGGGTATGAGCATCATCCGCACGGCATTGTGGATAATCGGCTTGTTTACGCTGCTGTCGGGCATCGTCGGCGTGTCGAACATTATGCTCATCACCGTGAAGGAGCGCACACGCGAATTCGGCATCCGCAAGGCCATCGGAGCGAAGCCGTGGTCGGTGTTGCGGTTGATTATCATCGAAAGCATCATCATCACCGCCATTTTCGGCTACATCGGAATGTTGCTCGGAGTCGCCGCCAACCAGTATATGGACGCGACGCTCGGCCACGAGGAAATCGACACGGGACTGTTCAAGGCCACGATGTTCGTCGATCCGACGGTGGGAATCGACGTTTGCATCGAAGCGACCGCCGTCATCATCATCGCAGGCACCATCGCAGGACTAATCCCTGCCCTGAAAGCCGCGAAAATCCGACCGATTGAGGCGCTGAGAGCGGAATGAAGACAATTGACAATTTGACAATTTACAATGTACAATTAATAATTAACAATTCAAAAATCAAAATTCAAAATCGGCGCAGCCGACAATTCTACCATCAAAATTCAAAATTCAAAATTCAACAATATGTTCGACCTCGACCGCTATCGCGAAATACTCGACACGCTGACGCGCAACAAAAGCCGCTCGTTTCTGACGGGCTTTGGCGTGTTCTGGGGCGTGTTTATGCTCGTGGCCCTCATCGGTGGCGGACAAGGCTTGAAGGAGATGCTCAACAACAATTTCGAGGGCTTCGCCACCAACTCGGCGATGGTCTGGGCGCAACCGACGAAAAAGGCTTACAAGGGCTTTAGAAAAGGCCGAAGTTGGGAACTCGAATACAAGGACGTGGAACGACTGCGTCAAAACATTCCCGAACTCGACATCGTTACGCCAGTGCTCTTTTCCTACGGCGGTTTTGCCTACTTCGGCGACCGCAAAGCCGAAATCAGCGTGAAAGGTCAGTCGCACGACTATCGCTTCGTCGAAGAGCCGCAACTGCGCTACGGACGCTTCATCAACGAAATGGATATGCAGCAACGGCGGAAAGTCTGCGTCATCGGAAAAAAGACCTACAAAGACCTCTTTCCGAAAGGCGGCGACCCCTGCGGACAGTCCATCCGCATCGATTCCATCTTCTATCAAATCGTGGGTGTGAGCTATCGGGCTGATGGTATGAATATCGGTGGAGAATCTGAAAGTACCATCATTCTGCCGATTACGCTGATGCAACAGGTCTATAATCGCGGAAACGAGGTCGATATGATTGCCGTGACAGGTCGCAAGGGTGCCGTGATGAGCCGCCTAAGCCAACCGATTCGCGAAGTCGTGGGTGCGGCCCACACCATCGACCCCACCGACGAACAGGGCATTATGGTGTTCAACACCGAAGTGCTCTTCCAACTGCTCGACAACCTTTTTCGGGGCGTCAATTTCCTGATTTGGCTCGTCGGACTGGGCACGCTATTGGCTGGCGCCATCGGTGTGTCGAACATTATGATGGTGACCGTGCGCGAACGAACCACCGAAATCGGTATCCGACGCGCCATCGGAGCCACCCCGCGAATGATTCTCTCGCAAATCATCAGCGAAAGCGTCATTCTCACCCTCGTGGCGGGTATGAGCGGCATTCTTTTCGCCGTGCTCATCCTGCAAATGCTACAACTCGGCAACACCGAGGAAGGCATCGTGAAAGCGCATTTCCAAGTAGGCTTCTGGACAGCCATCATCGCTGCCTCCACGATTGCTGCGATGGGCGTTCTGGCAGGACTTGCGCCAGCATTGAGGGCGATGAGTATCAAACCCGTCGATGCAATGCGCGACGAATAAGGTTAAAGGTTAAAGAGTTAAAAGGTAAAAAAAAATAATGTTCAATATTCAATGTTCAATATTCAATGTTCAATAGATTAAAAACGATATGAAAAAGTATTTCAAACTGATTCTCGCGGCGATTATCGCCCTTGTGTTCATCGGAACGTTCGTATTCCTTTGGAAACAATCGCAGCCGCAACCCATTGTCTATGAGGAGTTTACACCCGAAGTGAAGGACATCGTGCGCTCGACCATCGTCACGGGAAAAATCGAACCACGCGACGAAGTAAACGTAAAACCGCAGATTTCGGGCATCATCACCCACATCTACAAAGAGGCGGGCGATATGGTGCAGGCGGGCGAAGTTATCGCAAAAGTAAAGGTGATTCCCGATATGCAGCAACTCTCGGCTGCACAGGCGCGTGTCAGACTCGCCAATGTCAATGCCAATCAGGCGAAAATCGACTACGACCGCGTGAAAACGCTGTTCGACAAAGGCTACATTTCCGCCGACGAGCACGACAAAGTGGCGCAGAACTATCGTCAGGCACGCGAGGAACTCACCGCCGCCAACGACCAGTTGCAGGTGATTCGCGACGGCGTTTCGCGCACGAATGCATCGGCATCGAGCACCCTCATCCGCTCGACCATCACGGGCCTCATCCTCGACGTGCCCGTGAAAGTCGGTAACTCGGTCATTCTTTCCAACACGTTCAACGACGGTACCACCATCGCCAGCGTTGCCAATATGGGCGACCTCATCTTCCGTGGCAACATCGACGAGACCGAAGTAGGTCGCCTCGTCACGGGAATGCCGATGAAAATCACCATCGGAGCCCTCGAAGACCAAGGTCTTGACGCACGGCTCGAATACGTTTCGCCGAAAGCCGTCGAGAGCAACGGTGCCAACCAGTTTGAAATCAAGGCCGCCATCCACTTCGACGGCAAAACCGCCTTCCGACAGATTCGCAGCGGCTATTCCGCCACCGCCGAAATCGTGTTGGCCGAGGCCCGAAAGGTGCTCACCGTGCCCGAGAGTGCCGTGGAATTCAGTGGCGACAGCGCCTTCGTCTATGTCATTCAAAACGCAGGCGGCAGCGAGCCTTCCTACGAGCGAAAAACCGTCAAAACAGGTCTGAGCGACGGCATCAGCATCGAAATCAAGGGCGGCATCGCTACCACCGACCGAGTGCGCGGTCCGCAGAAAATGAAGGACGAAGAAAAGTAATCATGTCAAAAAAATTGCTCGTCAATTTGGCGATAAACAATTCTTTTTTGTACCTTTGCACGCATGAAATTATTTTTAACAAATATCTATTAAAAACCTATGGATTTATTACAACAAATTGTAGCACGGGCGAAGGCCAACAAGCAGCGCATCGTGCTTCCCGAGGCCAACGAAGAGCGCACACTGCGTGCTGCCGACCGCGTCTTGGCCGACGAAATGGCCGACATCATCCTCATCGGTGACCCCGACGACATCCGTCGCGATGCCGAGAAATGGGGACTGACGAGCATCGAAAAGGCCACGATCATCGACCCGCTCAACAACCCGAAGAGCGAGGAGTATGCCGAATTGCTGTGCGAACTGCGCAAATCGAAGGGAATGACCATCGAACAGGCACGTGAACTGGTGAAAAATCCGCTCTACTTGGGCTGTATGATCATCAAAACCGAGGGTGCCGACGGCCAGATTTCGGGTGCGCTCTCGACGACGGGCGAAACGCTGCGTCCGGCGCTGCAAATCATCAAATGCTCGCCTGGAATCACCTGCGTGAGCGGTGCGATGCTGCTCATCACGAAGCAACCGCAATACGGCGAAAATGGCGTGTTGGTCGTGGGCGATGTGGCGGTGACGCCGATGCCCGATGCCAATCAGTTGGCGCAGATTGCCGTTTGCACGGCGCAGACTGCCCGTTCGGTGGCTGGATTCGACGACCCGCGTGTGGCAATGCTGAGTTTCTCGACGAAAGGCTCGGCCAAGCACGAGGTGGTTGATAAGGTTGTGGAAGCCACGAAAATGGCCCGCGAAATAGCTCCCGAACTGAAAATCGACGGTGAATTGCAGGCCGATGCCGCTCTGGTGCCGTCGGTGGGCGAGAAGAAGGCGCCCGGCAGCGACATTGCAGGCCACGCCAACGTGCTTGTGTTCCCCAACCTCGAGGTCGGTAACATCGGCTACAAACTCGTGCAGCGCCTCGGCGACGCGGTGGCCATCGGCCCGATTCTGCAAGGCATCGCCCGTCCGGTGAACGACCTGTCGCGCGGCTGTTCCGTCGATGACATTTATTATATGGTAGCGATAACGGCCTGCCAAGCTATGGATACAAAATAATTTTTTAATATAAAAGAAAAAATGAAGATACTTGTTTTGAACTGTGGAAGTTCGTCCATCAAGTACAAACTGTACGATATGGACGACGAAAGCGTGCTGGCGCAGGGCGGTGTGGAGCGCATCGGCCTCGACAACGCTTTCTTGAAACTCACGCTGCCCAACGGCGAGAAGAAAAAACTGATGCACGACATGCCCGACCACAAAGAGGGCGTGAATTTCGTGTTCCAACAACTGCTCAGCGAAGAATACGGTGCCATCAAGAGCCTCGACGAAATCGACGCTGTGGGCCATCGCATCGTGCAGGGCGGCGACCTGTTTGAAAAGAGCTGCCTCGTGGACGAAGAAGTCGAAAAGGGCATCGAAAGCCTCTGCGACCTCGCACCCGTGCACAACGCTGGCCACCTGAAAGGCATTCGCGCCGTCGATCACCTGATGCCGAATGTGCCGCAGGTGACGGTGTTCGACAACGCCTTCCACTCGACGATGCCACCGCACGCCTTCCTCTACGCGATTCCCTACGACCTTTACGAGAAGTACCACGTGCGCCGCTACGGATTCCACGGAACTTCGCATCGCTATGTGTCGCATCGCGTCGCCGAACTGATGGGCAAGGACATCAAAGACCTGAAAATCATCACTTGCCACATCGGAAACGGTGCATCGGTCGCCGCCATCAAAGACGGCAAGGTCATCGACACCTCGATGGGACTCACGCCGCTCGCCGGTGTGATGATGGGTTCGCGCTCGGGCGACATCGACCCGTCGGCTGTAACCTACCTGATGAACAAGTTGAATATGCAGCCGCAGGAAATGGCCGACTTCCTCAACAAGAAGTCGGGCGTGCTCGGTATCACGGGCATTTCCAGCGATATGCGCGACATCGAAAGTGCTGCTGAAAAAGGCGACAAGCGTGCCATTTTGGCCCTTGACATGTACAACTATCGCATCAAGAAGTACATCGGTGCCTACGCCGCTGCAATGGGTGGTGTCGATGTGATTGTCTGGACGGCTGGCGTCGGCGAAAACCAGATTGGCACACGCCTCGATGCCTGCTCAGACTTGGAATTTTTGGGCGTGAAAATCGATGCCGAGGCCAACAACTGCCGTGGCGAGGAAAAACTGATTTCCACACCCAACTCGCGTGTGCAGGTTTGGGTCGTTCCCACCGACGAGGAAATCGTCATCGCCCGCGACACGATGGAACTTGTGAAGTGATAGGTTACTGGTAAAAGATAATAGGTAATAGGTTTTGAATACTTTTTCATCGCCTATTACCTATTATTTTTTCTTTTCAGAGATAACATCTTAGGCCAAGTGTAAGACTGGTCGTTGCAAATCCAGTGAGAAGTGTCTTTTCCCGTTGGGCTTTCATTGCATCATCAAAGAAAAGATGAAGGAAGTCATTCATTTCCAACCCCAAGCCGAAATGGTTCGTAATTCGATATTCACAACCAGCTTTCAGCAAAATGCCTACTCCGATAGATGTTGACTGATTCAGATAAGTTCTGTAATATCCATAACTCTCTGTATTATCTTTGTATAGGCAAACACCGCCACCCACTGCGGCTTCCCATCTCCATCGATTGTTTTTACCAAAAGAATTCCACCAAATACGATTGATTCCGAAATGATAGAGATTAAATTTATTGGCTCCATTTATAAAAGTCTTATTACCCTTGAATACCAAGCCCCAACCTTTTCCGACACCGGTTTCCGACTCTTCAAGACGCTCACATTCAAGCATATATTCCATTCCTGGCTGAAAACTGTAAGTATCGTCCCCAACCTCTACTCTCGAAGTAAGAAGCGAAACACCACCGTTTAATTTCAGAACGAAAAATTCTTTTTTTGATGGTTGCACCAAAGAGTCACCTACATTTACGGCGAACAACTGTGTCGTCAAAAATGTCAGGCAACATACCAATAATTTTCTTTTCATAGTTTCAATTTATAGTTGTTTAAATTACTTTTTCACCATTTTTTTGTTGTTGATAATGTAAATTCCTTTGCTTGGCGCAGCGACGCGTTGGCCTTGCAGGTTATAAATCGCCGAATTGTCATTCGTCATTTGTGAATTGTCGATTGTCTCGATGCCTGTGGGTGTTTTCTCATTCGTCTTGATGAATTCCCAGACGCTCGCACCCCAGTCGTAGGGCTTCAGCAGCACGTGGTTCCACGCACTGGCATTGACATACCAACTAAACGACCCTGTCGTGATGGCGACGGCGGTGTTGCCTTGGTCGGTGGTGACTTCGCGAAGCGTCCAATTGTAGTTCTGACCGAGTTTCACCTGCTGATCGGCGGCACTCGACGCGACAAAGGCGGCGGTGGCGGTCGCTTTGTTTTCGATAACGAAGGTTCCGTCGGCATTTTTCTTCATCATCCACTTGAATTCGTCGGCATCGGCGTAGTTTTTCGGTCGCACGATTTCGCCGTCGGCACTGGCGTAATAGTCCGTGAAATAGGCGTTGCGAATGATGTAATAGTAGTCGGAATCGATGACGTCGGCGGCAGAGGTTTTCTCCATATTTTGGAATTCCTTGTAGAGCGCAACGAAATCGAAATACTTTTCACGGCTGATTTCGCCGTCGCCAAGGGCATTTTTACCCGGAACAACGATTTTTTCGTGCAGGAATTGCAGCGATGCCTCCGTCGGCTGTCCCATTCGGGTCGGGTCGGCGGTTTCGATGGTCACTTCACATTTCTCGACAAGTTTTTGCAGCCAAAGGCTGTAGTCGGTGATTTCCTCGATGCGCCAAGTGCCTGGGTAACAAAGCGTTGAGTCGGTGTTGGCGACGAGGCTGATGGTCGAGCCAGCGAGTTTCACAAAGAGGTTGAATCGACCGTTTTTGATGTTCACCACGCCTGGAATGTAGGTGTAGTCGCCAGCGGGTTTCGTGGCCTTGCGGATGGTGAAATTCGTGCCCGTCTGAGCCAGTTTCGCCTGACTGTCGTTGCTGGCGGCCATCGTCAGCATCTTTTCCGTGCTCACGCTGACGATTTTGAACGTGCCGTTGGCCTGCGGTTTGAATTCCCAAATTTCGTCGGGTTCGGTTTGGGGCGTGTAGTGCACATAAACGGCATCGTTGCCCTTCGCGTAGAGCGACGAACCAGCGAAGTGGGTGCGGAAGAAGGTCGCTGCACTGTTGATTTTGTAGAGTTTTCCCTCTTCGGGCATCACAATCGGGGCTTTTTTATAAAGGTCGATTTCGTTGGTCAGAGCCGCCAGTTTCGCCTCGTTTTCCATATCGTTTTTCAACGATTCGAGAGCCTGCTGAAGCGCGTTGAATGCCGATTGATTCGGGTATCCGACGCAGTCGGGACGACTTTCTTCGAGATATTTCTCAGCCTCGGCGATGGCTTGTTCTGCCGGTGTCTGGTCGGCAGGTTCGATGTAGTGTCGGGCATAGAAAATTTCCTTTTCGTCGAGCACTTCATCGTGCGATTGCAGACGGGCATAGAAACTCGGGAAAGTGCGCTTGGAAGCGTTGAGCCACGCCACTTCGCTGAGCGCCAACAGACGCGGGAAGAAGCAATATTCGGCCTCGCGATTCGTTGTGCAGGTCTCGGTCCAGAGGTTCGCCTGCGTGCCGATGACATAACTCTCGCGACCGCTCACTTCGCCGTGCGGATTAAACGAATAGATGCGCTCGACGCTGCTGATGGTTCCGTCGCCGTAGCCGCCCATATAAGGTGCATCGACTTCGAGTTGGGCAGGCGGCACTTGCAGTTGGTCGAGATAGTAGCGCGGCGACGGCACAAACACGCTCTTAAAACCTTTGTTGGCGGCAGCGGCGGCGCGTCCGTCGTGCCACGCCATAATCAGCGGGTCGATGGTGTAGGAACTGTTCCAATGGTCGATGACCTCGTCCCACGCCATCACTTTTTTGCCATAATTATCCTTCAAAAAACTGCCGATGACCTGCACGAGCCACGGTTGCAGCCCGTTCACATCGCCGAGTCCTTCCTCTTCGATGCGACGTTTGCAATCGGCATTGTTTTTCCACTGGTCGGTGGGACATTCGTCGCCGCCGATGTGAATATAATCGTAGGGGAACACTTCGGCGACGTGACCGAGCACGCATTTCAGGAAATCGATGGTTTCGTCTTTTCCGATGTTCAAAACGTCCTTGCTGATGCCGCCAGGAATGCGCACCGAATAGGTTTTCGACGGGTCGCAACTCAGTTCGGGATAGGCCGTCACGGCAGCCACCATATGGCCAGGCATATCGATTTCGGGGATGATTTCGATGTTGCGTTCCTTGGCGTAGGCGACGATTTCGCGCAGGTCGTCGAGCGTGTAGAAGCAGCCACGACCATATTCCGTGTCGTCGTAGAGCGAAGTGCCTTTCGACGGGTCGTAACTCGCCATCGAACCACTGCGAATCGCGCCTACGGTGGTCAGTTTCGGGTATTCGGGAATCTCTATTCGCCAGCCTTGGTCGTCGGTCAGGTGCCAGTGGAAACGATTGAGTTTGTAAATCGAGGCGACGTCGAGCAGTTTTTTCACCTCATCCTTGTCGAAGAAGTGGCGGCTCACGTCGAGCATAAATCCGCGATACGACATCAGCGGTTTGTCCCAAATTTCGCACGAACCCAAGCCCCAAGATTCGTTTGCACGCAGTTTTTTTCCATAAATCGCCGGCGGCAACATTTGCCGCAGTGTCTGAAATCCATTAAAAAAGCCTCCGAAATCGCAGGCACGAATCGTAACACCTCTCATACAGGTAGATAGATTATAGGATTCTTTCGACATACTGGGCGCAAAAACGAGTTCTATTAGTGGATGCTCATAGTCCCCTTGTTCTTGTGCATCGGGCGAAACTTTCATGAGAGGAAGGTCAATACCCGCAGTACGTTTCAAGTCTTCTGCGAAACGCTCCGCAAGCAACTTCGTGGAATCGTTGAAATAAGTGATTCCTTCTAGATTATGAAGATCTAGTCCACCGCAATCGCTATCTTCGATTCTCTGCGGATAGGGAATGATGGGAAGTCGGGCATCTTCAATATACATTTTTCCCTCGGCAATGAACGCCATCGGCGCATTCGCGTCGCCCGAATCATAGAGTTTGACATCGTTCTTGAAGCCCATTCCGCCCCAGCAGTTGAGGGCCTGACCGGTGTTGGTGAAGGGCGTAATGGTGTAGTTGCTGCCCCGCGTGTTGATTTTGAACTTTTCCAACGACTTCGGCGACCGTCCTGCCCGAATTTCAGAGCCTTGCGACGTGCCCATCGCGTAGAGTTGCAGGCCGAGTTTGTTGGTGAACGTATAGCCGTCGGCTGCCGAACCTTCCACTTTCCAAAGTTGGCTCGACTTACCCGTCGGAATCGCCGATTTGCAGACCACATCCTCGCCATTCGACGCCACGACATAAACGCCCTGCGTGAATTTCAGGTAGTACCAATACTCGTTGTCCGAATCGCTGATATTCGGAAAACCGGCTGCGCTCAGCGTGTTGGCAAGCAGCAGCGAAATGAACAGAATGATTGATTTTTTCATAAGTCGTAGTTATTTTTGAATATACATTATTTATTTTATCACGAATTTCTTTCCATTTTGGATGAAAACACCCTTGTTTGGCGCAGCGACGCGTTGACCTTGCAGGTTATAGATCGCCGAATTGTCTTTTGAAGATTGTAAATTGTAAATTGATTCAATGCCGTCGGTGGTGCTTTCGAGGACGAAAATGGCACCGTTGAGTTTGTCGGCGTAGATGTAGGAACCTTCACGACGACTGTCGAAATTCATATAGCAGAACGTCTTCCACGGCGCACGCAGTTTGAATTGGCCGTTGCCCTGCGGTTCGAGCGCGATCCAACCGTTTTTGTTGTTCGTCAGGCTGATGGCCGCCACGCGCCAGTCGGCACGCCCCATATAACTACCGCTGACTCGGACCGTGTAGAACGATGTAAAACCTTTCACGCGAGTGAAGCGGAACAGGCTGGCGGCATCGTCGTCCGACGGCGGCGTCGCAAGGCAGAAATCGCCTTGATAGTTGGCGCTCTCGTCCTTTTGGTAGCGCAGATACAATCCCGACTCGACCTCCTTCAAGCGATATTCTGTCTTCGAGTCGATTTCGTCATCGGGTCCATCAACGGGGTCGGCCACGTCGGTCGCCACCACGTCTAACTCGGCTGCCGAAGCGTATTCCTTGTCATCCACCACGCGATAAGCCACAAAACGCATATAGCGAGCCGTCACTTCCTCGTCGAGCGTCACGGTTTGGCGCTCGTCGGTGTTTTTCAGGGTTCCGGCGGCGTTGGGCACACCGAAAACCGTCGGACTGTTGCTGAAAGTCACCTCGTAGTCGAGCACGCGACCGTTGCTTTGGTCGATGCGACCTTGATAGACGAAGCCTGCGATGCGATAGGTTTTTCCGAGGTCGATGACGATTTCGTGGGGACAAGTCGGACGCGAACCCGTGTATTGCGTGTGCCAGATGGTCGAAATGTCGCCGTCGATGGCGTTTTTAGCCACTTCCTTGCCACCTTCCTGACTGTCGTAACTCACGACGCTCCACAGCGATTTGTCGGTGTAGTAAGACACGTTTTCCTCGGTCGCGAAACTGCGTCCCATCCCTGTTTTTTCGCTATAAGTTCGCAAAAAACCGCCTTTGCTCAGGTCGAAAGGCCCCGTGTAGAGTTGGGGTTCGCCGTCGTCGATGGTGTAATAGATGTTGGCACCCTCGGTCGGCGACGACAGCGAGATGAATCCCTCGCTCTCGTGACGAATTTCGACGGGCTGACAGATGGCATTCGCCACGCGACCCTTCCGACTCAGTTCCTCGTCGTTGTCGGCGTTCTCCACGGGCAGAATCATCAAGTCGAACTCGGTCTTTTTCGACCTTAATTCGTATTTTTCCATCACGTCGGGACCGCACGAAGCATTACCGAGTCCGCGCATGGCGGCATCGAGGTGGACAACGGTGGTTTTCGTCGTCATCATCTCGTAAGGATGTTTTTTGCGGTTGTTGCGATGGATGTAATTGTCCTCGGCACGCCAGTGCGAAGCCGATGCCGCCATCTGGTCGGACGCAACGAAGAGCAGACCGCTCTGGTTGTCGTTGGTCAGTGCCATCCAGCGCACGTTTTCCTTGTTGCCCATCTCCTGCGGCAGTACGAATTTGTCCATTTGCTCGGCGACGGTGCTGCGCCACAGACCTTCGAGCGCAGACTCCTTGCGGTCGGCATAGCTGTCCCACGGACCGCGACCGAACCACGCCATATTCTCGTAGCCCGCCGCCATTTCAAGGCGATAGCCCAAACGCGGCAGAATCACGTTTTCGCGACTCGGCGTAATGATCGAATTGACGGCAATCGCACCGTCGGACATCACAAAAAAGCGCGTTCGCACCGTGAAGGTCATCGAATTGCCGGCGGAATAGACATTCGTGATTTCGAGGTTCACCGAGCGGTGGTCGGCGGCCTCTTCGACCATCCATTCGCCCGTCGAAATCGTCAGCGTGCGCAGTCCGAGGTTGTCCCACGATTCGGTTTTGCTGTTATCGTTGTCGGTCGGCAGGCGGAAAGCGTTGAGCCTCAACGGATTAGAAATCACCGTCGCACCGTCGCGCTGGTATCTCGCGAGTGTTCCCTGCGAGAAATTGGCGACGAAATTCGCTCCGCGAATCGTCAGCGACTGACCCGACTGGCGCACTTCCAACTCGTTTTCGGGCGTGGTGGAAGCGTATGGATTTTTCGCCTCGACATCGAGGAATTGAATCTGCTCCGTGGCCACTTCTGCGTCGGCAGCGGCCCAAAGCGTCGGCTGCTTCAGACAAACCTTGAAACGAATGAAACCTTCCTTTTTCTCGGCTGCGAAACGCTCCGAAACCTCGGAAATTGCCGACGTGAGGTCGATTTCCATACTGTCGCCTGCCTCGATGTTCACATCGCCGAAAACGCCCGATTTTTCCACGATTCCATCGCCCAAAATCTCCCATTTCAAGTAATGGTTGTCGGTCGGACGCTGCGCCAACTTGCTTTTCAGCACGAAATGGCCCGGCTGACCGCTTTTTTCGCGGAAATCAATCGGCTGGTAGATTTTCTTCACGTTCATCGCCTTCGCCGAGAAAGTCAAATCTGGGAATACAACGCCGTTGCAGCAGAAATTGCCGTCGTTGGGTTTGTCGCCGAAATCGCCGCCGTAAGCCCAGTAAGTCTTCGAGGGCGAGCCAGGAACGGGAATTTTCAAGCCTTGGTCCTTCCAGTCCCAGATAAATTCGCCGATGAGGGCGGGATATTTCTCGTAGAGGTCGAACATTTCGCGCTGCGCACCCATCGAATTGCCCATCGCGTGGGTGTTTTCGCATTGCACGTGCGGCTGCACCTTTTTTCCACTTCTGTAATTGTTCAAGCGCGTTTCGCCGATGTTTTTCATCTCGCTGTAGGTGCCGTACATCGTGCTCGTCATATCGCTCCACTGGCTGTTGCGCTCGTAATGGGTCGGACGGGTCTTGTCGAGTTTCTTGATGGCCTCCATCACACTGCGGAAATTGTCGCCCGAACCGCTTTCATTGCCCGCCGACCAAATGATGATGCAGGTGTGGTTGCGCAGGAATTTCACCATTCGCTCGTTGCGCTCGACCATCGGTTTGCGGAACAATGCCACCGACGACAGTCCCCAATCGCCGTGACATTCCACATCGGCCTCCGACAGCACGTAAAGGCCGTATTGGTCGCAAAGTTCATAGAAAAACGGGTTGTTTGGGTAGTGCGCCGTGCGCACGGCGTTGATGTTCAGCTGTTTCATCAGTCGAATGTCGGCCTCGGTTTCTTCTCGCGTCACCGTTCGACCGCCCATTTCACTGAAATCGTGGCGGTTCACACCTCGGATAATCACCGATTTTCCATTGATGAGCAGCGAGCCATCGTTGCCCAGCGCGATGGTTCGGAAACCCGTCTTCTGACGCCGCACATCGACGATTTTATCGCCCTGTTTCAGCATCAATTCAAGGTCGTAGAGTCGCGGATATTCAGCACTCCACAGTTCGACGTCGGGCACGTTCAACGTCATCGTTTTCAGGTCATTGATGTTCGCCGAGTGTTCCAACATCAGGCGTTGTCCGTCGAGAATCCTCACGACCACCTCTCCGTCGGTCAACGGCTCGCCCGACAAGGTCACATCGAGTTGCACACGGGCGTCCTTCTGCCCATTTTGCAGGCTCGTCGTGCGGATAAAGAAGTCTTCGATACGACTTTTCGGCGCTGCCCAGAGAATCACGTCGCGCATAATGCCCGTCAGTCGCCAATAGTCCTGACATTCGAGGAAAGAACCGCTCGTGAAGCGGAATACCTGCACGGCCACGATGTTGTCGCCACCGAAGTTCACAAAGTCCGTCACGTTGAACTCCGAAGGCAGATACGAGTCTTCGGCATAGCCCACAAACTGGCCGTTCACCCAGACGTAATAACCGTGTCCGGCACCATTGAAACGCAGGAAAATGTCCTCGCCGTTCCAATCTGACGGCACGGTGAAATGCCGCCGATAGCTACCGACGGGATTCTTCATCGAATTGTTGTAGGTCCAGTCGTCCGGACGACTCGCCATCACGCTGTAATTGCTGTCGTAGGTAAAGGGAAAGAGTTGGTTCACGTAGAGCGGCTTGTCCCAGTTTTTATTGTTGCGAATGCCATAAACCTGCCACGTCGAAGGCACGTCGATGTCGGTCCAAGTGGCGTCGTTGTAATCGACGTTGAAAAAGTCGGCTGGACGGCGCAAAGGGTCTTTCACCCACCTGAATTTCCACGTTCCGTTCAGACTTTGTTGCTTGTCGGTCATCAAGAGCGTATGCGCCTCTTCGCGGTTCACGCTCGTCGTTCTCACGTCATCCCACTCGTTCATCGTTTGTGCAAAAATGCTCTGCGAAACGAGCAGAAACAACATCCACAATGTTTTTTTCGTAACCAATTTCATTTTTTATCCTAAAAACTTTGTTTTTTTAATATAAATCATTGAAAATCAGTGGTCAAGGCTGACTCTCGCCCTCGATATATTCTTCAAGGAACAAATGTTCGCCGTCGTAAACGGCGTAGGTGAATTGCGAAATCCAGTCGCCGAGAATCAGCATCCGCGCACGACCTTTCTCGCCGCGTTCCTCGATGCCTGCCTCGCGATTCTTGCTCAGCATCAAGTCGAGTTCGATGTGGCGATGGCCGTAGATGAAAAAGTCGATATTTTTATGGGTTTCGAGGTATTTTTTCGTATATATAACAAGGTGTTCGCGGTCTTCACCGTAGAATGGCGCCGGACCGCCCGTGGCCTTGTGCGCCCGATAGCTATTGCCTGCCCAACCGAGGCCGAGACTCATTCCCCACCAAGGATGCACGAAGTTCAAAAGTCGCTGGCACACGCGGTTGTGGAACAGCCACCGCAGAAACTTGAACTTGCGGCTCGGGTCGCCCAGTCCGTCGCCGTGAGCGAGGTAGAAAACGTGGCCGTAGATGTCGGTCGTCAGCGGTTGGCGATGGACAATCATGCCACATTCCTGCTCCAAATAGCCATAGGTCCAAAGGTCGTGGTTGCCCGTGAAAAAATGCACCTCCACGCCCATGTCGGTCAGTTCCGAGATTTTTCCCAGAAACCGCGTGTAGCCTTTCGGCACCACGTGTCGGTATTCGTTCCAAAAGTCGAAAATATCGCCCATCAGATAGACGGCGGCAGCCTTCGTCTTGATGCTGTCGAGAAACCTCACCAGTCGGCGCTCTTGCATTCGCGAATGCGGAATGGCCAGCGAACCCAAATGGGCATCAGATAAAAAGTATATATTCTTCATGTCAATTTTTATTTAATTCTCCCCTCTCTTCTGGAGAGGGGTCGGGGGTGAGGCCTAATCAAATCCCAATTCGACCCTCGCCTCCTCCGACATCATCGACTGGTCCCAAGCCGGCTCAAACACAAGGTTCACCGTGCAGCCGTTCACGCCTTCGAGCGTTTCCACTTTCTGGCGCACATCTTCCAAAATAAAATCGGCGGCGGGACACGTCGGCGCCGTGAAAGTCATGTCGATTTCCACCTCGCGGTCGTCCTTCACCTCGATGCGGTAAATCAGTCCCAATTCGTAGATATCGACGGGAATTTCGGGGTCATAGACGGTTTTCAGCACATCTACAATTCGTTCTTCAAGCCAAATTTTCTCTGTCTGATCCATATTCGTTGCATCGTTTCTTTACAGTTTTCGACGGCAAAGGTACGAAAAAAAGCCGAATTTTCGCACGTCGAACAAAATAAATATGTCATTCTGCACTCATTTCAGTGATTTTTTGTAACTTTGCAGCGCATTTTCAAATCGAAACAAAATTTTTCACAATAATTTTATAAAACAATGATCAAATCACAAGACATCAAGAAAGGTACTTGCATCCGCATGGACGGCAAGCTGTATTTCTGCATCGACTTCCTGCACGTGAAGCCGGGCAAAGGTAACACAATCATGCGCACGACGCTGAAAGACGTAGTCAGCGGTCGCGTGCTGGAAAAGCGCTTCAACATCGGCGAGTCGCTCGAAGACGTGCGCGTGGAGCGTCGTCCCTTCCAGTATCTCTACATGGAGGGTGCCGACTACATCTTCATGAACAACGAGACGTTCGACCAGATTCCCATTGCCAAGGACCTGATTACGGGCGTGGAATACATGAAGGAAGGCGACGTGGTCGAGGTGGTGAGCGATGCCGACACGAACACGATTCTCTACGCTGAAATGCCGGTGAAGACGACGCTGCGCGTGACCCACTCGGAGCCCGGCATCAAGGGCGACACGGCCACGAACACGCTGAAGCCTGCAACGCTGGAGACGGGCGTGGAAATCCGCGTTCCGCTGTTCATCGAAGAGGGCGAACTCGTGCTGGTCGATACACGCGACGGCTCGTATCTGCAGCGCGTGAAAGAGTAAAGCCCCCTCCCAACCTCCCCCGGAAAGGGGAGAAGTTGTTATGGTTAGATATTCGATTATCGTCCCCGTTTACAACCGTCCCGACGAGGTGGACGAGTTGTTGCAGAGCCTTTGCGAGCAAGATTTCACGGATTTTGAAGTAATCATCGTGGAAGACGGCTCGCAAGTGCCCTGTGAGGACGTGTGCCGCCGCTACGAGGACCGGCTCGACCTGAAATATTTTGCGAAGCCGAACAGTGGCCCGGGACAGAGCCGCAACTACGGTGCTGAACGGGCGCAGGGCGATTGGCTCATCGTACTCGACAGCGATGTGGTGCTGCCGAAAGGGTATTTGGCGAGCGTAGAAAAAAGCCTCAACTGTCAACTGTCAACTGTCAACTGTCAATTTGATGCTTTCGGCGGTCCCGACGCTGCTCACGACTCGTTTACGTCCGTGCAAAAAGCCATCAGCTACTCGATGACCTCGTTTTTCACGACGGGTGGCATTCGCGGCGGCAAGGCCAAACTCGACAAATTCTATCCTCGCTCGTTCAACATGGGCATTCGCCGCGAGGTCTATCACGAACTCGGCGGATTTTCCAAAATGCGCTTCGGCGAAGACATCGACTTTTCGTATCGCATCGTCGAGGCTGGCTACTATACGGCATTGCTGCCCGATGCGTGGGTGTGGCACAAGCGGCGCACCGATTTCCGCAAGTTTTTCCGACAGGTTTTTAATTCTGGCATCGCTCGTATCAACCTCACGAAACGGCATCCGGGGACATTAAAATACGTCCACGTGCTACCAGCCATTTTCACCGTCGGAACAATTCTTTTGGCCGTCGTTGCATTTCTCGGTCTCGTTCTTGCGCTGTTGGGACTTTGGGCATCGTGGCCGAGGAGCGGACAACAGCCGCATTGCAACCACAGCATCTTGGTGACTTTCTTCGGAATTTTCATCATTCTCGTGTCGCTCTCGCCCCTTTTGCTCTATTCATTGGTCATTTTCGTCGATTCATCGGTGAAAAATCGCAGTCTGTGGGTCGGCTTGCTCTCGATTCCCGCCGCCTTCACCCAACTGATGGGCTACGGACTCGGCTTTTTGAAGGCTTGGTGGAAGCGAATCGTGCTGAAACAGGATGAGTTTACGGCGTTTGAAAAGAACTTCTACAAATGAACGAAAGACTGACGATAGCACAATGGTCGTCTGACGACCAGCCACGCGAGAGATTGCGCGACTTGGGTGCGGAAGCACTTAGCGATGCGGAGTTGTTAGCTATCCTGATTGGGTCGGGGCGGCCTGGCATAACTGCTGTGGAATTGATGAAACAGATTCTCAGCGATTGCCAAAACAACCTCAACACCCTCGGCAAGAAGACGATTCGCGAGCTCTGCGAGTACAACGGCATCGGCGAGGCGAAAGCCATCACGATTCTCGCTGCCTGCGAACTGGGCAAACGCCGGCAACTCGAAAGGGCTGAGGAACGCAAAGACGTGGGTTCGCCCACCGCCATCTACGCGTTGATGCACCCGAAAATGCAAGACCTCGACGTCGAAGAGTCGTGGATTGTGTTGATGAACCAGAAATACCGCCTCATCAAAACGCTTCGCATCTCGCACGGCGGCATTACCGAAACGGCGGTCGATGTGCGCGTCATCATGCGCGAGGCCATCCTCGCCAACGCTACGGTGCTCGCCCTCTGCCACAACCATCCGTCGGGCATCCCGACACCCAGCAAAGACGACGACCGACTGACCGAGCGCGTCAGGCGAGCCTGCGAAACCATGCGCATCCATTTCCTCGACCACATCATCGTCTGCGACGGCAGTTATTTCAGCTATCACGAGCAAGGAAAGCTCTGAAAAAGTAAAAAAATCGGCTTTTTATGAAGTTTTTTTGCCGATTTTTTTGTCGGTTGAAAAAAAATGTGTAATTTTGCAGCCCGAATTGGAATACGCAAGAATAAACAACAAAAATAAAACGATAAGACAATGAAAAGAACATTTCAGCCCCACAACCGCCGCCGCGTGAACAAGCATGGTTTCCGCGAGCGCATGGCAACGAAGAATGGTCGTCGCGTACTGGCTTCACGCCGCGCCAAAGGCCGCAAGAAGTTGACCGTATCCGACGAGCACCACGGAAAATAATCCGAGGAGAAAGCATTAGAACAAATGAGGCAGCATGGGTCGAATCCTGTGCTGCTTTTGTTGTTTCAGACAAAAAATGCGCAAATCGTTTGGTGTTGTGCATAATTTTCAATAACTTTGCACCAAATATCTCAAAAAGAAACAATGAAGACATCAGAGTTTTTCGGAAAGTTCAAGAGCGGCTACCTCTGGGGCAACCTGCTGGCGATGCTCGTTGTGGCGGCACTGCTCTTGGTCGGCGTGAAACTGGCGCTTGACCTCTACACGCACCACGGCGAGAGCCTGACGGTGCCCAGCGTGAAAAACAAAAAGTTCAAAGATGCCGAGAGCATCCTCGACGACATGGGACTCATCGTCATCGTCGGCGACACGGGTTACGTAAAATCGCTGCCGCCCGACGTGGTGCTCGAACAGTCGATTGAGCCGGGGTCGCACGTGAAATCGGGGCGAATCATCTACCTGACCGTGAACGCACTGACAACACCGACGATTACGCTGCCCGACATCATCGACAACAGTTCGCTGCGCGAGGCGATGGCGAAACTCTCGGCGATGGGTTTCAAACTGGCGATGCCAGAGTTCATTCCGGGTGAGAAAGACTGGGTCTATGGCGTGACAGTGCGCGGAAAGAACGTGGTCACGGGCGACCGCATTTCCATCGAAGACTCGGTGGTGATTCAAGTAGGTAACGGACTGCGCGATGCCAGCGATTCCATCAACTACATCGACCCAATTTATCCCGAAATCGACGAAGAGGAAGAATTGGACGAATTTGAGTTGGGAATTCCCAAGAAAGAAGAGGAAACAACCACGAAAACAGTTGAAAGTTGACAGTTGAGAGTTGTTAATTGTAAATTGTTAATTGTAAATTGACCGATGAACGACGAATATTTGGACGAATTGACGCTCTCCGACGCTGAAACCGCTGAGGATCAGGAGCTTTACGAGCATTTCCGCTTCGTAGTCGATGCGGGACAGGCTCCGCTGCGCATCGACAAATATATGCAGGAAAAGATGCAACATTCGTCGCGCAACCGCATCCAGAAGGCTGCCGATGCGGGCTTCGTCCATGTCAACGATCGACCTGTGAAAAGCAATTACAAGGTTCGTCCGGGCGACATCATCACGCTGATGCTCGACCGTCCGCGCCACGATTCCACCATCGAGGCCGAGGACATTCCGCTCAACATCGTCTATGAAGACGACGCGCTGATGGTCATCGACAAGCCGGCCGGAATGGTCGTGCATCCGGGTGCCGGCAATTTCCACGGCACACTCATCAATGCCGTGGCGTGGCATTTAAAAGACGACCCGCGATTCGATGCCAACGACCCCGAAGTGGGCCTCGTCCACCGCATCGACAAAGACACGAGCGGCTTGCTCGTCGTGGCGAAAACGCCCGAGGCAAAGTCGCGGCTTGGCGTGCAATTCTTCAACCACGAAACCCATCGGAGCTATCTCGCGCTCGTCTGGTGCAACTTCACCGAGGACGAAGGCCGCATCGAGGGCAACATCGCCCGCGACCCACGCGACCGCCTGCGGATGATGGTTTTTCCGCCCGATAGCGAAATAGGCAAACCCGCCGTCACTCACTGGCGCGTGGTCGAGCGCTTTGGCTACACCACGCTCGTCGAATGTCGCTTGGAAACGGGTCGCACCCACCAGATTCGCGCCCACATGCGCCACATCGGCCATCCGCTGTTCTGCGACGAGCGCTATGGCGGCACGGAAATCTTGCGCGGTCAGCGTTCATCGACCTACAAAGCCTTCATCCAAAACTGTTTTGCGCTCTGTCCGCGTCAGGTTCTTCACGCCCAGACGCTCGGTTTCCGCCATCCCGTGACGGGCGAGCAAATGGACTTCTCGTCGCCGTTGCCCAGCGATATGGAACAAGTCATCAACAAGTGGAAAAATTATATCCACGGCTCAGCCAATCAAAATCAAGAATCTTTTTAAATTCAAAAATCATCATTCATAAAAATTTCATTCAACATTCAAAAATCAACCATCAAAATTCAAAATATGAAAAGAACTATAGCCATCGTTTGCGGCGGCGACTCGTCGGAACACGACGTTTCACTGCGCTCGGCACAAGGAATCTATTCCTTCATCGACCACGACCGCTACACGGTTTACATCGTCGATGTGAAAGGACTCGACTGGAACGTGAATCTGCCCGACGGTAGCACGACGAAAATCGACAAAAACGACTTTTCGTTCAAACTCGACGGCAAGACTGTCTGGTTCGACTATGCCTATATCACCATCCACGGCACACCGGGCGAAAACGGCGTGATGCAGGGCTATTTCGACCTGCTCCACCTGCCCTACTCCACCAGCGGCGTACTCGTCGAAGCACTGACGTTCGACAAATTCGCGCTGAACAACTACCTGCGGGGCTTCGGCGTGGGCGTGGCCGACAGCATTATGATTCGGCGCGGCGAGGAAAACAAATATTCCGAGGCTGAAATCGAGGCGCGGCTGGGAATGCCCTGCTTCGTGAAACCGGCGGCTGACGGCAGTAGTTTCGGTGTGTCGAAAGTGAGAAAAGCCGACCAACTCGCACCCGCGCTTCGCAATGCCTTTATGCAGTGCGACGAGGTGATGGTGGAGTGCTTTTTGGAGGGCATCGAAGTGACGGTGGGCTGCTACAAAACGAAGGAAAAAAGTGTCGTTTTCCCCGTCACAGAGGTGGTCACGTTCAACGAATTTTTCGACTACGACGCGAAATACAACGGTCAGGTCGATGAAATCACACCGGCACGTATCTCGCCCGAACTCACCGCCGCCCTGCAAGCCGAAACCTCGCGTATCTACGACATCCTGCACTGCAACGGCATCATCCGCATCGACTACATCGTCACGAAAAATGCCGACGGCACCGACAAAATCAATATGCTCGAGGTGAACACCACGCCTGGAATGACCGCCACTAGCTTCATTCCGCAGCAAGTACGGGCGGCAGGGCTCGACATCAAGGATGTATTGACAGAAATCATTGAAAACCAATTCTGATGAAGGATTTTGATGAGATTCGCCCTTACGAAACTGGCGAAATGCGACAGGCATTCGAGGAATTGCTCGACGACCGACAATTCAACGCCGTGCTGAAAGGTTTTGCGCCGTGGCTACCGAAATTCCTACGGAAAGGATTGCTGCGACTGGCATTCACGGGTGTGGAAACGCCGCTGCAATTCCAAAAACGCTTTATGAAACCCGTCGTGAAGTACATCATTCGCAAACATACCGATGGATGTACGTTCGATGATGAGGAGTTGAGGAGTAAGGGAGTAAAGGAGTCGGGAAGCCAACACCCAACACCCAACACCCAACACCTATCACCTATCACCTATCACCCAACACCCAACACCCAGCCTCGCTACACCTTCCTCACCAACCACCGCGACATCGTGCTCGACTCGGCCTTCCTCGACGTGCTCCTCATCGACAACGGCTATCCGACCACTGTCGAAATCGGTATCGGCGACAACCTACTCATCTATCCGTGGATCAAGCGGCTCGTGCGGATGAACAAGGCGTTCATCGTGCGACGCGGCCTCACGCCACGCGCTATGCTCGAATCGAGCCAACTGATGAGCCGCTACATCCACCACGCCGTCACCGAAAAACACGAAAACATCTGGCTGGCGCAGCGCGAAGGACGTGCGAAGGACTCCGACGACCGCACACAGGAATCGGTGCTGAAAATGCTCGCCATGGGTGCCAACACCCAACACCCAACACCTATCACCCAACACCTAACACCCCTGAACATCGTCCCCCTCACCATCAGCTACGAATACGACCCCTGCGACTACCTGAAAGCACAGGAATTTCAGCAAAAACGCGACAATCCGTCGTTCAAAAAGAGCCGTCAGGACGACCTCGACAATATGCGCACGGGCATTTTCGGCTACAAAGGTCGCGTGCACTATCACTGCGCCGCCCCCATCAACACGTGGATCGACGAGTTGAAAGACCTGCCGAAAAACGAATTTTATGCGGCTCTCGCACAGCGCATCGACACGGAATTGCATCGAAACTACCGCCTCTACCCCATCAACTACTGCGCCGCCGACTTGCTCAGCGGAAAGGGCGAATTCATCGCGCACTACACCGAGAAAGATCGCCTGAATGTCGAGGATTACATCGCCCAACAAATCGCGAAAATCACACTGCCCGAGAAGGACGTACCTTTCCTGCGCGAGCGCATTTTAACAATGTACGCGAATCCGTTGAAGAATTATTTAAAGGTAAAAAAGTAAAAGAGTAAAAAAAATATGAAAAAAATCACCTATTACCTATTACCTATTACCTGTTATCTACTAACAGCCTGTACGACAACGAATTACGACGATGGCGACGGCGATTTAAGTTATCTCCGTGCCGATTTCGTGGAGGCACACACCGCCGCACCACAGCAAATCGACTACGCCATCAACGACGAGGGCAAAACCATCCGTTTTGCTGCACCGTTCAACGTGAAATGGACGGAAAAGGCCGATACGTTCTACCGCGCCCTGCTCTATTTCAACCAAAAACCCACTGGAAACGAACCCATCAGCCTGCAACGGGTCTATGTGCTACTGCCAACCGCCGCCGATGAGGTCAAAAATCCGAAATTCGACCCCGTCACCTTCGAAAGCGCGTGGCTCAGCCGCTGCCAACTCCCAACTCCCAACACCCAACACCTAACACCCAACACCCAACAAGGGGCTGCCTACCTCAACCTCACCTTCCTCCTCAAAACCGGACAACCCGACGACGAGAAAGCCCGTCAAAGCATCGGTATGATGAGCGAAGAGCGCAACGACACACTGTGTCTTACGCTCCTCCACGACCAGGGCACCGTGCCGCAATACTACAGCACGCGCATCTATGCCAGCATTCCGATGAGCGGAACCCAGCCCGTCAAACTCATAGTCAATTCATACGAAGGCTCAGTTGTTCGAGCATATCCTGCGTCATCGCAGTGATGTCGAACTTCGGCTGCCAATCCCATTCCTCGCGGGCTGCCGAGTCGTCCAAGCGGTCGGGCCACGAGTCGGCAATCGACTGCTTGAGCGGATCGACATCGTATTCCATCTCAAATTCAGGCTTGAACTTCTTGATTTCCGCGAAAATCGTCTCCGGCGCAAAACTCATCGCCGCCACGTTGAAACCATTGTGGTGAACGAGGCGCGTGGGGTCGGCTTCCATCAGCGAAATGGCTGCGTGGAGCGCGTCGGGCATATACATCATATCCATCAGCGTGCCTTCCTTGATGGGGCAGACGAACTTCTCGCCACGCACGGCAGAGTAGAAAATATCGACAGCGTAGTCAGTCGTACCGCCACCCGGAGGTGTCAGGTAGGAAATGATGCCCGGGAAGCGCACCGAGCGCGTATCGACACCATATTTGTGGTGGTAGTAGTCCGACAGCAACTCCGTCGTCACCTTCGACACGCCATAAATCGTGCGCGGACGCTGCACGGTGTCCTGCGGCGTCATCATTCGGGGCGTTTCCGGTCCGAACGAACCGATGCTGCTCGGCGTAAACACCGCACAGCCATTCTCACGCGCCACCTCAAGGATGTTGAGCAGGCCGTCGATACCGATTTTCCACGCCAAGAGCGGCTTGCGCTCAGCCACCACCGAAAGCAGTGCGGCGAGGTTGTAAATCGTGTCGATTTTGTACTTCTTCACCGTTTCGGCAATCTGCTCGCCATTCGTCACGTCTGCAATCGCCGACGGTCCGCCGTCGCGCAGTTCACCCGTCGGTTCAGCACCAGGGATATAACCAGCCACGATGTTTTCGGCACCGTAGCGTTTCCGAAGTTCACGGGTCAATTCAGAACCAATCTGTCCCGTCGAACCAATCACTAATACGTTTTTCATATTGTCGTCAGTAATAATTGATTTCTTTCAAGGCGCAAAATTAAACAAAAATCGCATACCTGCCAACAATTCTTGAAATAATTTTTCTTTTTTTCTCGCTCGTTCCAAAATTTTCACTAACTTTGCAGACGATTCAACAACTAAACATCTAAACAACTAAACAATAAAACTATGTACGGAAAAATGCAACAACACCTCGCCCAGACACTCGGCGAGATTCGCGAGGCAGGACTCTACAAAGAAGAGCGCCTCATCGTCAGTCCGCAACGTGCGGCCATCCAAGTAGGCAACCAGGAAGTGCTCAACTTCTGCGCCAACAACTACCTCGGCCTGTCCGACCATCCGCGCCTCATCGAGGCATCGAAGAAGATGATGGACGAGCGCGGTTTCGGCATGTCGTCGGTGCGCTTCATCTGCGGCACACAAGACATCCACAAGCAACTCGAAGCCGCCATTTCTGAGTATTTCAAGACCGACGACACCATCCTCTACGCCGCCTGCTTCGACGCCAACGGCGGTGTGTTCGAGCCCCTGCTCACCGACGAGGACGCCATCATCTCCGACGCCCTCAACCACGCCTCCATCATCGACGGCGTGCGACTCTGCAAGGCGAAGCGCTACCGCTACGCCAACGCCGACATGGCCGACCTCGAAGAGAAACTCAAGGAGGCACAGGCACAGCGTTTCCGCATCATCGTCACCGACGGCGTGTTCTCGATGGACGGCAACGTCGCCCCGATGGACAAGATTTGCGACTTGGCCGAGAAATACGACGCCCTCGTGATGGTCGATGAGAGCCACTCCGCAGGCGTCGTCGGCAAGACGGGCCACGGAGTGAGCGAGTTCTTCAACACCTACGGACGCGTCGATATCTACACCGGCACGCTCGGAAAAGCCTTCGGCGGTGCCCTCGGCGGTTTCACCACGGGCCGCAAGGAAATCATCGACCTGCTGCGCCAGCGCTCGCGCCCCTATTTGTTCTCCAACTCCCTGGCTCCCTGCATCATCGGCGCCTCGCTCGAAGTGTTCAAGATGCTGAAAGAGTCGAACGAACTCCACGACCGCCTCGTCGAAAACGTCAATTATTTCCGCGACAAGATGATGGCACAAGGCTTCGACATCAAGCCCACGCAGTCGGCCATCTGCGCCGTGATGCTCTACGACGCGAAACTCTCGCAGGTCTATGCCGCCAAGATGCAGGAAGAAGGCATCTACGTCACGGGCTTCTACTACCCCGTCGTGCCGAAAGACCAGGCCCGCATCCGCGTGCAGATTTCCGCCGGCCACACCCGCGAACAACTCGACAAGTGCATCGCCGCCTTCGTCAAGGTTGGAAAGGAACTCGGTGTGATTTGAGTTTCGTGGAGTAAGGAGTGTGGAATGTGAAGTGTGGAGTGTGGAGTGTGAAGTGTGGAGTGTGAAGTGAGGAGAGGTTTTTACTTAAAAAAAGTTAAAAATTTCTCCTTTCTATACATATTTATAATTTTATGCGTATCTTTGCAAACAAATTTTCAGGAATTTAGTATTAAATCACATCATTATTAACCAAAAAACCAAAAAAAGTATGAAGAAATTGTTTACAATTCTCAGCCTGCTTTGCCTCACAATGGTGGCACAGGCTCAAGAAGTGACGACATGGGACACCGCAGGTGATCTCGTGACGTATGAGGACTTCAAGGCTTCGGCTGGAACGGGCAAGAGGTATCTCCTCCGTATGCCTTCGATTTCCAAGCGCGGCTGGTGTAACTTCACCTCCGTAGCAGCTGCGGCTGCCGACAATCCCTCAGCCGAGAAGCTGTTCTCGATTGAAACGTCGGAGAACGACGGAGAAGCATTCGTGCTGAAGCGCTTCAGCGACGGACTGTATCTGCAAGGCGACAACAGTTCCAGCACGTGGGTTGAAAAGGGTGAGGCAACCGACCTCTACCTCGAAAACCGCATTCCCGACTTCACTGACCCCGAGGAGCAGTATCCCGTCAGTGATACGGAGCCTTACTACATCAGCATGGACAACGTCGATGGCAACCACTTCAACAACGGTAACTTCGGTTTCCGTCCCGGTACGGGTGGTTGGAGTGCTTATCTCGCTTACGGCCCCATCTACATGGTTTCCGTGAAGTGCATCAACGAATATGGCGACGACGTGGCTCCTGCAGCCCAGTTCTTCGGACTCGACGGTGCTACCTTCACCATCACTCCTCCGGAGGCGTTGGGCTACGTCACCGAAGAAACGGAAAAAACCGTGACGCTGAATGGTGCTGACCAAGAAATCACGATTGTCTATTCGGAAGCCACATCGATCACCTACACGCTGAACGTCATCGGTGCTCCCGAGGGCACCAAAATGTCGATTCAAGGGGAAGAAGTGGACATCAATGCCACTGAATACGTTGCTTATGGCAAGAAGTTAGATCCCGACGACGTGGAAATCTACCTCCCCGAAGAATACAACTACATGTCCTTCAAGGTCACCATCAATGGAAGCGTCATCACCGTGAAGGTCTTCGACGCCCGCTATGCCGTGAACTTCGACCTCGACCAGAAGGTCACCCGTACTGACCGCAATACCACTTGGGTGGCCCTCGGCGAACAGAAGATTGAATGGGAATTTGAAGGTGCCGACGCACCCGTCTATCGCGACCTGACCGACCAAGTGCTCAGCGTTCCCGCTGGCGCAACCGTCACCCCGTCGATTGGTTACAACGGCGCATGGATGCACGGATTCTTCTACATCGACCTCAACAACGACGGCGAATACACTGTGGACGATCTCGATATTGAAGCCAAACAGACTTCTTGGAGCACAGAGCCCAACGGCGAACTCGTTTCCTATAAGAACCAAGGCAATGTGCTGACCAGCAGCTCGCGCGAACTGCCCGAATTCACCGCTCCCACCGAGCCTGGAACCTACCGCGTTCGCTTCAAGGTTGACTGGGCTTCGATGGATCCGGGCGGCAACCCCGGCGCCGATTCCGAAGATGTCACCAGCGCCAACCACATCGTGGCTAACGGCGGTGCCATCATCGACGTGATGATGGCAGTCGGCGACGGCTTCACCGTGACCTATCAGGTGGTTGAAGACGGAACGGGCGAAGTGCTCGCATCGAAGACCTCGGAAGTGGCTGCCGGTGTCACCATCAGCGCAGTGCCCTCCGAACTGCTCCTGCCCGACTTCTACGACTACAGCGAAGTGACACCCGTCACCGTCAACAGCAACGTGACCGTCACCACCACCGCTACCCTCAAGGAAGAACCGCTCTTCCAGTTCACCAGCGACACCACCAACCCCGTTTGGTACACACTGGTGCTGAAGAACAACTACTATCCCACCTACGATACCGCGTACACACCCACCGTTACGCTGCCGCAGGCTAACGACGACAACGACAACACCTCGTGGGCATTCATCGGTACACCCTACAAGGGATTCCAACTCGTCAACAAGGCTGCAGGCACCAACCTCATCCTCGGTTCGGACAACATCTACAACGAAGATGGTGAAGACGACGGCGCAGCCGGTGGCAACACCTACGTTGACCTCGCCGATCCCGGAACCTATCCCAACGAACTCTGGTTCCCGAAATCCAGCAAACACGCCGAAGGTGGCTTCTTCCTCTACAGCGTGGAAGGCTACGCCCTCAACCAGCGCAGCACCGATGGCATCGCCTACTGGACGGCCGGTGCCGATGCAGGTTCTACCTTCACCGTGAAGCCGATTGTCAGCGACGAAGAAAGACTCGCCGAGGCTGAGCACCTGCTCGAAGAAATGACCGTCGGTGCCGAGGAAGTGAAGATTGGTTATCCCACCGCCGACGCACTCGCACAGTTCAAGCAGAAACTCGAAGACCTCGCCGCTCAGTATAAGGAAGGTTCCATCAGCTCCGACGACTTCAGAACGGCTCTGAAAGAAGCCATCGAAGAAGTGAAGAGCGTGGCCAACACCGAATACACCCCGCGCACCGATGTCTATTACACCATCACCAACCCGCGTGGCTCGGTCGTCTATGACCCCGATCACTTCGAAGACCAAGACGGCGAAGAGCACGAATTCCTCTGGTCCACCACGGAACTCGACAAGGAGAACGTCAACCACCAGTGGGGCTTCTACAAGCAAGGCGAAAACTACTACCTCTACAACGTTGGCAAGCAGCAGTTTGCAAGCGTGACGAAGACTCCGGCAGAAGGCGCATCGAAGTTCTTCAGCGACGGTTGCTGGGCATTCCGCAAGACTCCTTCGATTGTCGTTCTCAACGCAGGCGAAGAGGAATGGGTACCCGCACCCGCAGTCCACATCCAGGGAACAGTCTCTGTGGAGGAAGACGGCAACACCTACGACGAAACCTACAGCATGTCGATCAGCCCGAGCTATGTCGGTCCGGTCATCACCTACTACGGAATTAACGACGGTGGTGTGCCCATGACGTTCGCACTCGCCACCACGCAACAAGATCCCGAGGTGACGGCAGCCATCGAAGAACTCCTCAGCGGCGACGGCATCGAAATCATCAACGGTCAGACCACGTTGAACAACGGTGCCATCTACAACCTGCAGGGTCAGCGTGTGAACAAGGCCCAGAAGGGTGTGTTCATTCAGAATGGCAAGAAGGTTGTTTTGAAGTAATCGAGAAACGAGGAGCGAGGAGCGAAAGCCCCCTCCCAACCTCCCCCCGTAGGGGAGGAGATAAATGAAAAAGTCGGGAATGCGAAAGTGTTCCCGATTTTTTTGTCGTTTCAAATTATTTTTTTATCTTTGCAGCGGAATTCGTGAAGAGTGGAGTTATGAGTAATGAAGCAATGACACAGACCATCGCCGAGTATTTCAAGACGCAACCCGTCTTGAAAGCATGGCTCTTTGGGTCGTATGCCCGTGGCGAGGAACGACCCGACAGCGATGTGGATATTCTTTTCGTGCCCGATTTCTCCGGAGAACCATTCACCCTTTTCACACACGGAGGTATGTATATGGACTTGAAAAAACTATTAGGGCGCGAGGTCGATTTGATAGTCGAAGGAACATTACGTCCATACGCGGAAAAAACTGCTAATCGTGACAAAAAACTGATTTATGAGAGAGCGAATTAAAGACAGAGGGCGGTTGGAAGACATCATCGACTATTCCAACAACGTAACGAAAATGATTGAAGGCTTTACGCTCAATGAGTTTGAAGCCGACATCCGCACGTATTTCGCTGTGATGAAGAACATCGAAATCGTTGGTGAGGCTGCCTATATGCTCACCAAGGAGTTTAAGGAAGCTCACCCCGAAACGATGTGGTCGGTTGTGCAGGGAATGCGCCACGTGTTGGTTCACGGATACGCAAATGTCTTAGTAGAGGAGCTGTACAACACCGCAGTGAATGGAATTCCTCAACTCCGCGAACAAGTCAGCCGCTACCTCAGCGAAACTGATTGGAGCGAGTGGGAGGAGAAATAAATGTAAAAGTCGGGAATGCGAAAGTGTTCCCGATTTTTTGTATCGTTAAAAATTTGTAAAAAATCATGGGCAACCAACAAGGTTTTCCATTTTTTATTGTAAATTTGCAGATAATATCTCTTTCGAGTAAAGCAAAAAAATAGGTAAAACGATAAGAAATATGGAAGTAGCCATCAACAGCAACATCTATCGGCAGGCACAGACCCGCGCCACCGAGCAAGGGCTCAGTCTCCCGACCGTCATCGAGAACTTCCTCGTGCACTTTATTGGCAAGAGCAAAGTTCAGCAAGAGGTTGTGCCCGATGTCGTGCTCAGTCTGCTCGGAGCAGGCGCGTCTGCTGCGGACGACAGCCAAAACGAGCGGGAAGCATACTACCAATATTTGGAGGAGAAATACAAATGACGAAACTGTTCCTCGACACCAATATCGTGATGGATTTGCTGGAAAATCGCGAGCCATTCAGCCACGATGCCGTGCGTCTCTTCACGATGGCCTATCACAAGCAGGTGAAGCTCATCGTCTCGCCAATGACCTATTCGGTTGCATCATTCCTGTTGCACAAGCACGGATCGGAAGGAGTGCGCAAGCTTCTGTCGAATTTCCGCCAGTTGTCGCGTGTAGCCACTTCCAACGAGCGAACCGTGGACGACGCTTTGGCTTCGCAGTTCAAGGACTTCGAGGATGCCATGCAGTATTACACGGCACTGAAAGCCAAGGCAGATGCCATCATCACTCGTAACGGAAAAGATTTCGTCCATTCGAAAATCCCCGTTATGACTGCCGGAGAGTTTCTTTCCACAAACAAACCATAACAGAAGCGAGGAGCGAAAGCCCCCTCCCTGCCTCCCCCCGTAGGGGAGGAGATATAAATGAAAAAGTCGGGAATGCGAAAGTGTTCCCGATTTTTTTTGTTTTTTTTCGTCGAAAAATTTGGTTATAACCTAATTTGTTGTTATCTTTGCACCGTATTTAAAAGTTTAAAGGGAAGAAATATGGCAACGGTAAGCATTAAAAGCCTTAAACAGACGGAAAAGAACGGTTTGTTCTCTCTTGTGTTTGAAAACGAGGCGTTCTCGGAATTCGAGAAATTCATTGAGAAATTCAAGCACGAAGCCGATGTGTCGAGAGACTTGAACGTAATCCTTTCATACATTGAACAGATGGTGAACGGTGCCGGTTTCTTGGAACGCTATTTCCGCCCCGAAGGTAAAATGCGCGACAATGTCGTTGCGCTGCCGGTGGTGTCGGGAAAACTCCGACTATATTGTCTGCGCCTGTCCGACAGTGTCTTGATTGCTGGCGGCGGCGGCAGGAAGACGACCAGAACCTACGACGAGGATTCCAGTTTGGCTGGCTATGTCATCAGTCTTCAAAAACTCGACGAGTTGATTCGCGTCGAAGTGAAAAAAGGTAATATCGTCATAGAATCGGGGACGATGGGTGATATTGAAAACAAAACTTTTGAGTTATGAAAGCAAGGAATATCTATCAAGAGGCTGTGAGGAACATTCCTCTGGAAATTCGGAAAGAAACGGCACTGTCATTCTCAGTTGCTGATAAGATTCATCTTTTGATCAAGGCTGCTGGAATGACACAGAAAGAATTTGCGCGAAAAATGGGTAAGAGCGAATCGGAGGTTTCTGTTTGGCTATCTGGCCAGCACAACTTCACGTTGCGTACTCTTGCTCGGATTTCGGCTGTGCTGGGAAAAGATATTGTTGCAGTTGCTTAGAGAAACGAGGAGCGAAAGCCCCCTCCCTTCCTCCCCCCATAGGGGAGGAGAAATAAATGAAAAAGTCGGGAATGCGAAAGTGTTCCCGATTTTTTGTATCGTTAAAAATTTGTAAAAAATTATGGGCAATCCACGAGGTTTCCCATTTTTTATTGTACATTTGCACGGAATATCGCTTTCGAGCAACAAAAAAAACATGACGCAAATCGTTTTAAACATCTCGGACAGGAGCATCGTTCCCGGACTCAAGAAAGTGTTGAGCCACATGGGAGGCGTTGAAAAAGTGCAGGTTGTGAGAAAACCCGTGCAGAAAAAGTCACGCCGCGAAAAGTTTCTCGGAGAATTCCGCGAAGCAGTCGCGCAGACAAAAGGCTTCAAAGACGGGAAAACCACTTTTGGCACATGGGAGGAAATGATGAATGAGCTGTGAAGGCCGATGCGTCGAGCGTCAAGAACGAGGTGATGCGAGGAATTGTAACAGAAATGGGACTATAACACAAACAAAAACGAAAGAGATAACAAACTTTATTAAAAGTGTGAAGTGTGGAGTGTAAAAAAAGATTTTTTGAAAAAAAAGTCGAAAAAATTTGGTCAGTTCAAAAAAAGGCAGTACCTTTGCACCCGAATAGGCTTCAAAAAGCAAAAAAACTTAAAAAACAGAGATAACATTAACAACTAAAACTTTAGAGAAATGAAAAAAATTGATTACATGAAACCCGCCGTGCGCGTGAAGTTTGTCATGATTCAGGCACCTCTGTGTGGTGAGTCTATCCCAAAGAGCGAGGATGAGGGCGAAGATGGACCCTTCTCCAAGGACGCAGACTTCGAAGACGGTCTGGTGATTCCCTCCAGCAAAAGCGTCTGGGACGACTAAATGCGGAATCCATCCGAAATGACCATTGAAGAGAAAGACCATAGCCGAGTGATTCAAGACTTGTCTTGAACGCTTGGCTTTTTGGCTCAAAAATGGAATGGGGAACCGCGATGGACAACAACTGAAACTAACATTATTAACTTTTTAAAACAAAACATCATGAAAAAAATAACTACTATTTTTGCACTGCTACTGCTCTGCGCAGTAACAGCAATGGCACAGACAACGACGGTAACTATCGTGGACGGTGGCGATGTTAATAATCCGTATGACACATATGGTACAAGGTCGGATAACAACACGAAATTTACGTCGAATACGGCATCAGGTTTGGCAGGACTCACTATCGTAGCACCCGCAATTGACCGTGCGTTGTGGTGGAAAGTTAGGTGTTTGGCTCTCAAACCATCAGCCGCCCAAACTACAGAAACGGTAACCATAACTGCACCCAGCGGTTATTTTATCAAGGATTACACGGTTACTCTTCAAGCCAACTCATCAGACTATCCTTATGAGGTTTGGTTCGCTGGCTATAAAAGCACTATTGATGGAGGTAGTGCAAAAACATTCACCCAAACTAATCTTTTTGTACAATCGACCAGTTTCTCAATTCGTCAAACCAAAGCTAACTGGCAAGGTAATTCTTGGCTTGCAGCAAAATTTTGGACTGTGACTTTGGTTTCCGAGGAAGATGTCGTTGAAGTAACATACGTCGTAAATGATGCTAATAACACGCCGCTTTTCACCTCTGAACCTCAGAAAATAGTCAAAGGTTCGACGGTTACTACACTACCCAAAGAGTTTCAGCGCGCACCGTTCTATACATACAATGAATTAAGCGAGACCATTAACGAGAGTAAGAGTGTGACTTTCACCGCCACGCTGAAGCAAGAATCAGAATGGCCAGTGAAATATACGGAGGATGCAACGAATCCGTATTACTACAACATGAAGATTCGTGGCCAATATCTCGTTTACGACGCCTCTGTAACCGACGAGGTGAAGTTGCAAGAGACGAGCGAGCCGTTCAACCCCGATGCTGCCTGGGCATTCATCGGTACTCCTTACGACGGTTTCAAGGTCGTCAACAATTCTAAGGGTGCAAGCAATGTCTTGACCTATACCACAGTTACCATGGACAGACCGACCACCCACAACATCCAGTTCCAGACGGGTGCTGAGGCCGAAGCTAAGACATGGCTGATTGACACCAACGACAACGGCATCGTGCTCCGCATGAAGGAGAATCAGAACATCTACTTCCACCACGAGAATGGTAATGTCAAATATCTGCGTACTTGCAGCAACTCGGAATGGAGTTACGTTCACGGCGATGAAGGTTCGACCATTATCCTCTCCACCGATGAGGATGTACTTGTTCAGCTCTACAATATGCTGAAAGACGCTCCCATCGGCGAGGGTCCGAACAAATACTCCGTAACTGGTGTGAACCCAGAGGAAATTCTCGCCAATGCCGCTACGGTTATCGAAAACGAGGAAACGAGCCAGTACGCTACAACATACAATGCACTGCTCGACCTCCAGAACGCAATGACGCTAAACATGCCGACGGCCGGTTTCTATCGCATTAAGGGTAACACCAGTGGTAAGTATGTTTCCAATGGTGGCGGTAGTGGTTCTAATTATACAATGGTTGAAACTGCTGACGAAACCACCATTTTCTGTTACGACGGCGAGAAGCTTATCAACTATAAGACAGGATTATGCTTCAACGTGCCTGGTTGGACATGGGTTTATGGCAATGAAACTATTGCCACAACCTTCGTCGATGGTCTGAGCAATGGTGGATATGCTATCCAGAATGGTGAAAATGATAAAAAACAACCCATTTACCTCTATGATGACAACAATGGTGTCTGCGACCGCGGTGCTATGGATAATATCACAACTTCTACGAATGCTCGTTACCGCAACTGGTACCTCGAGGAAGTAACCACTCTCTCCGTCAAGATGAATGTGGTGGGCGACAAATCCTATGCAACATTCTTCTCGCCGGTGGCCATTTCGCAGGTCAATGGTGCCGAGGTGTATGTCGTGAACGAGACGAAGGACAACTCTGTGGTCATCGAAAAGGCTACGGCGCAAGCCATTCCCGCTGGTAAGGGTGTGATGCTGGTTAGCGATGCAAAGAACACTTCTGCCACACTGACCATCGGCGAAGCCGAAGACTTCCCCACAGCCACAGGTCTGAACGGTGTGACGGCCTCGGAGCAAATCACGAAAGACACTGACCCCTACAACTCGAATCTGTTCCTCTCGAAGAAAGACGGAAAGATTGGCTTCTACAAGATCAAGACCACGAAGAAGAACAACGAAGATGTGTACGTAGGTGTGACGGGCGGCTTCAAGGCTTATCTGAGCACGGCCGCTGGCGCTAAGGAAGGCTTCGAACTCGAATTCGGCGGTGTGACGGGCATCGAGAACATGGAACATGGAACATTGAACATGGAAAATGGTGCCATCTATAACCTGCAAGGTCAGCGTGTGAACAAGGCCCAGAAGGGTGTGTTCATTCAGAACGGTAAGAAGGTTGTTTTGAAATAATGTTGAATGTTGAGGGTTGAATGTTGAATTATCGGCTTTGCCGATTGACAATTATCAATTTTGAATTTTTAATTCTTAATTCGTAATTCATCATCGCTGAAAGCGACCATTCAAAACTCAACCATCAAAATTCATAACTCAACCATCAAAAAAATCGGGAATGCGAAAGTGTTCCCGATTTTTCTTTTCGTTAAAAAAATGTAAAAAAATATGGGTAACCGACATGGTTTCCCAATTTTTATTGTATCTTTGCACGAAATATCGCTTTCGAGCAACGAAAAAAATGATAACAAACTTTATTCATTAACTTTTTAAACAAAACGAAATATGGCAAGACCCATCAAAGAAACCCCAACCCTACGGGGAGAAGAGGCACGGTTGTTTGAGCAGAGGCTCAGCCATCCACATACCATCAGCAGCGTGGAAGTCAGAGAAGCACACGATGCGTACAACAGAGTAATGTCAATCGCAAAATTTGTATTCTGATGCCACTCTCCGCGCTCGAATTCATCCCATTGACAGAAGACCTCGAACTATTGCCGTTCAAGTGCAAGGACGACGATCTGAACGACTTCTTCTTCAACGATGCGAAACTCTACCTGAAAGAACTGATGGCTGTAACATACCTGTTCATAGACCCAAACAAGCAGAAAACAGCAGCCTATTTCAGTTTGCTCAATGACAAAGTATCCTACGACCCTGAAGAACCGTCGTTCTGGAACAGACTCAATCGGAAAATAACCAATCGGAAACGCCGCCGAAACTATCCCTCTGTAAAAATCGGACGTTTGGCTGTTTCACAAGACTACACAGGACAAGGTATCGGACGAGAAATACTCAACTTCATTAAGCACGCTTTCACAAATGGGAACCGCACGGGATGCCGCTTCATCACCGTCGATGCGTATGCTGATGCCACGGAGTTTTACCAGAAAAACGGCTTCGACTTCTTCACCAGAAAAGACGAGCGCGACGACACAAGACTGATGTACTTCGACCTCAAGCCGTTTAAAGAAGCACAAGAAAAAGAAAAAAAATCATCCACAAACAAACTATAACACAAACAAAAACGAAAGAGATAACAAACTTTATTCATTAACTTTTTAAAACTACAAACAACATGAAAAAAATTACAACGATTCTGATGCTGCTCATGCTCACATGCATGGGAGCAAAGGCACAGGTGTATGTCACCGAGACGGGGCAGAACATGCTCTCTCTGGCCGACATGAAAGCAGGCGTTGATGCAGGCGACTTCTACGTGTCGATGCAGCAACACCAAACGAGTACCCACAACTACATCAACTCTCAGGGAAAACTCCAAGGTTCGTATAATACGGATGGAACAACCGCTTGGAAAGTTGAGAAGAAAGGTAGCAATTACGTTCTGAAAAGCGTAGCCACTGGCAAGTACATTTCCTCGCTCGCTGGCGGTGGTGGTACTGCTGCCGGTTTCAGCGACAACATCGCTAACGCATTGGAGTTCAACCCAGTGCAGAGCACCAGTACCGACGGCAATATCGCATCTGGGTATGCAACAAACCAATCAATTTGGTGGAATATTGCCAGCAACACAGCCAACAGGATTAACACCAATGGATCAAACAACATTTTCCAAAATGATGGCACAGGTATCTGGACTTGCATTTTCACCTACAAGGTTACGGTGAAATACAACATCGTTTACAAATGCTATATGCAGGGTGACACCGAACCGTTCGAGACGGTGACTTCGACCGATGTGTATGCCGACGGCGAGACTGTAACCATCACAGAGGCGATGCTTCCCACTTTCGCGGGCAAGGCTATGACAACATTTGACAATAGCGTCACCATCAACGGTGCCAATGCCGAGGTGAACGTAACTTATGCAGCTTCGACTTTCGACTACACGCTCGTGGTGAACAATGCACCTGACGGTACGACCATCACCATCAAAGGTGAAAATGCTACCAATGGTACGAGTTTGTCATTCCCAGAAGCTGTGACGCAAAGCGATGTGAATGTCACATTGCCCCAAACTTACTACACTTATGCTGTCGTCATCGAAGGCACGACCATCACCATCAACATCGAGGACACGCGCTGGCCGGTGAATTTCGACAAGAGTACTAAGAGTACAAACGAAAAACGCTATACCGACATGGTTGGCATTGACAACAGCAGGGTAACATGGAAATCGCAAGCAAAAGACTTTATTTATCGCGATATGACTTCCCAAACCATCACTGTCGCCGCAGGCAGAACGGTCACACCTTACATTGGCTTCCGCGGATGGGCGATGTATGGCTATTTGTACATCGATTACAATAACGATGGTGACTTCACCGACGAGGGCGAGTTGGTTTCACAAATGACTGGTAATACTTGGGCAAGTGAAGATACGGGCGATAAGGCCATTCCCGATTTCACGGTGACATCAACTCCCGGAACTTACCGCGCACGCTTCAAAGTGGAGTGGAACAACACCGATCCGGGTGGTCATGTACCGTCTATGGATGAACATGGTGGCAGCATCACTGATGTGATGATTCAAGTAGTAAATATGATTGAAATAAATTACGATTATAAATTTAACGGAGTATCGGTTAAGACTGAAAATGTAGCCGCTCAAATCGGAATGCCTTTCCCTGCCCCGCAGAATCCTCCTCATGGATTCTCTGGCACTGCGCCCGAAGGCAATGTTACTGCTGAAGACGCTGGCACAACCAAGGACATCGCACTGACTTGGACACTTTTCGACTATGCTGACAGCTACAACAACATCAGCAAGTGGTACAATGTTCGGATGCATTCTAATCAAACAAATTACCTCTACAACAACAATGGCGCAGTGGCTTTCAAAGGAAGCGTAGGTACAAACGACTACCTGTGGGGCTTTGTGGGTGATCCCATTGAAGGTTTCCAAATGTATAGCCTCACGGCTGGCGACGGTGTCGCCCTCGACAATGCAGATCCTTGCAAATTGAGTGCCGATGGCAAGAGTGTGAAATTCAAAGTGGCAAGCAGTTCTAAAGGAAGCCAGACCTGGTCAGACAGTTATTTCGCATTGTATGTGACTGAAGGCAGTTATCTTAACTATCAAAATGGCGCAATCAAAAGATGGAATGACAATGACGTAGGATCCACCATAATGGTGAAGGAGGCTCAGCCTGATATCAACGAGTATATCACGAAACTGGATGCCATGGTTTGGGGACAGAATTTGAACCAATACCGTCTCACAGGTGAATTGGCAGGCTATGCCGGCAATGAGGCAGCGTTAATCGCTATGGTTAAGGGTGACGGCAATATTAATGAAAGAATTGGAATGGCACTGAAAATCCTCGCCAATGCTGAGCTGAATATGCCGGTAGCAGGTTTCTATCGCATCAAGGGTGAGACGAGCCAGAAGTATCTCTCAACTGGAGATTTCGTAAATGACGGTGGAACTAATAAATTCCCGATGACCGACGATGCGACTGGCACCAACACCATCTTCTGCTTCGACGGCACGAAACTCATCAACTATGGCGACGGAATGGCCAATGGTATGACTAAATCGGCTTGGGCTTGGGTCTATGGCCCGGCAGCCAGCACGGTTGAGTTCGGCGACGGCGAGACCAATGGTGGTTATTTCATCAAATCTACAGATGCCTACTTCTTCGATAAAGGCTTGGCTGCAAGTTGCGCTGACCGTGGCTCGTCGTTAGGTGCACAAAATCAATATCGCTGTTGGAAACTCGAGGAAGTGACCACACTGACCGTCAAGATGAATGTGGTGGGCGACAAGTCGTATGCTACGTTCTATTCGCCGGTGGCTATTTCGAAGGTCGAGGGAGCCAAGGTGTATGTCGTGGATCAGACGAAGAGCAACTCTGTGGTCATCGAAGAGGCTACGACGCAAGCCATTCCCGCTGGTAAGGGCGTGATGCTGGTTAGCGATGATAAGAGCGCTTCTGCCACACTGACCATCGGCGGTGACGCTGACTTCCCCACGGGTCTGAACGGTGTGACGGCCTCGGAGCAAATCACGAAAGACACTGACCCCTACAACTCGAATCTGTTCCTCTCGAAGAAAGACGGAAAGATTGGTTTCTACAAAATCAAGACCACGAAGACCACGAAGAACAACGAAGAAGTGTACGTAGGTGTGACGGGCGGCTTCAAGGCTTATCTGAGCACGGCCGCTGGCGCTAAGGAAGGCTTCGAACTCGAATTCGGCGGTGTGACAGGCATCGACAACATGGAACATGGAACATTGAACATGGAAAATGGTGCTGTCTATAACCTGCAGGGTCAGCGTGTGAACAAGGCCCAGAAGGGTGTGTTCATTCAGAACGGCAAGAAGGTTGTTTTGAAGTAATGTTGAATGTTGAGGGTTGAATGTTGAATTGTCGCTTTCAGCGATGATGAATTAAGAATTCAAAATTGATAATTGTCAATCGGCAAAGCCGAGAATTCAAAATTCACAACTCAAAACTCAACCATCAAAAAAGTCGGGAACGCGAAAGTGTTCCCGATTTTTTTGTGGTTTCAAATTATTTTTTTATCTTTGCAGCGGAATACGTGAATTGAGGAGTTATGAGTAATGAAGCAATGACACAAACCATCGCCGAGTATTTCAAGACGCAACCCGTCTTGAAAGCATGGCTCTTTGGGTCGTATGCCCGTGGCGAGGAACGCCCCGACAGCGATGTGGATATTCTTTTCGTGCCCGACCGTTCCGGAGAGCCTTTTACCCTTTTCACCATGGGTGGAATGTATATGGATTTGAAGAAACTATTGGGTCACGAGGTCGATTTAATCGAAGAGGGAACATTACGCCCATACGCGGAAAAAACTGCTAATCGTGACAAAAAACTGATTTATGAGAGAACGAATTAGAGACAAAGGTCGCCTACAAGACATACTCGATTATTCCGAGAACGTCTTACAATTTATAAAAGGTGTTGGATACGAAGATTTCGTGGCCGATCGCATCCGTTACTATGCTGTGATGAAGAATATCGAAATCGTTGGAGAGGCCGCTTATATGCTTACCAAGGAGTTTAAGGATGCACACCCTGAAACCGCATGGGAAGTCGTACAAGGAATGCGTCACGTATTGGTGCATGGCTATGCCCACATCAATTCTATAACGCTATACGACACCGCAGTTAAAGGCATTCCCCAACTCCGCGAACAAGTCAGCCGCTACCTCTCGGAAACCGATTGGAGCGAGTGGGAGGAGAAATAAATGAGAAAGTCGGGAATGCGAAAGTGTTCCCGATTTTTTGTATCGTTAAAAATTTGTAAAAAAACAGGGGCGACCAACAAGGTTTTCCATTTTTATTGTATATTTGCACGAAATATGGCTTTCGAGCAACAAAAAAGATAACAAACTTTATTCATTCACTTTTTAAACTACAAACAACATGAAAAAAATTACAACGATTCTGATGCTGCTCATGCTGACATGCATGGGAGCGCAGGCACAGACGGCCACTCTGATGGAGGGCTTTGGCGAGCCGCTGACCTTGACGCAGTTCAAGGCGATGGCAGACCAGGGCCAACGCTTCGGCTTTGTGGCTTCCAGTAACACGGCGTCGGAAACACAGCCGCGCTGCGACCACTGGGTTCGCTGGACAGGCGTTCACAACGGCGACCTCGACGAGACCGCGCTTTTCTATCTTGAGGCAAGCGGTGACTACTTCAAAGTGAAGCGTTGCAGCGACAACAAGTATGTTGTCACTTCTACCGATGCGACCTCTTTCGAAGATGACGGCTTTGCATTTGACTTGGTGAATCAAGACCCCAACGACCCAACCAAGGCTGTTACGGGTGACCAAAGTATCCGTTTCAAGAATCCGGAAGCAGAAAACTGGTACAATGTCAATGCCGTGAAGTTGAATACGGGAGCTGGTGCGTGGACGACCTACGCTGTGTTTGGTCCGATTTGGAAAGTGACCGTGAACTGTGTGGATGCGTCGAACAACCCGATTGAAGGTCAGGAACCGATTCTTTTGTTTGGAGTCACTGGTTCTGAATTGACCGTCACGCCTCCCACCATCCCTGGCTATACCGTGAACGAAGGTTATCCGACCAGTGTCACTATCGACAATGCCGACGAGGAAGTGAACATCACTTATGCATCGTCGTCGTTCGACTACACGCTCGTTGTGAATGGTGCACCCGAGGGTACGACCATCAAGATCAAGGATGAGACTGTCAGCGCAGGTGCTGTCAGCTTCGATTCTCAAGTGACGGAAAGCGACATTGTCGTTACTTTCCCAGATGGAGCTGCCTATACCTACAATGTGACCATCGACGGCACGACCATCACCATCAACTGCATGGAAGACTGGACGGTGAAGTTCGCTGATGGTGACAAGATTATCGTCGGCGAGAAAGTTTCGTCGGTGACGGCTGCCACTGCTGGTAGCGACAACGACCACTGGTACATTGTGACGCAGGTACGTGGTGGCGAATCGGTTCTTTTCGCCCGTGGCAACAATGAAAAATTGCGCCGCGGCACGACGGAACAAACTGCAGCATCGTTCAACAGCACCGGTGCTATTGCAAACGGAGCCAATCTGGTGCGTTTTATCAGCGCTGGAGAAGACGGCCTTTACAAGATGCAGTTTGGTAACGGACAATTTGTCGATGCTTCGCTGAAGCCCTCGACGAACGATATCAGCAATGCTGCCACCTATGCATTCTACAACAGTAACAATGGCGAAGGCAGCTATTTCGGATGGAACATCAACAGCAAGGCTGGCCAAATCGTTGACAACAACGGTGCTAGCTATGATGTTGCTTTCTGGGATAGCGGCGAAGTGAAAGGAACGAGTGGCAACAACGTCTGGTATGTTTACACCGTAAGCATTCAGGATGCCCTTGCTCTGATTGACGTCACCTACAACCTTGTGGAAGCAGGTTCGAGCGAAATTATTAAGAGCGAAACCATTCAGCAGATGAAGGAGAGCGCAGTGAGCATTCCCGCCACCTTGACAAGCGGTTACTACGCTGGTGCTTATGACTTCACCACCACAGGTACGATTGGCACTGAGGCTTGCACCATCACGGTGACGGCTACTCCGAAGGAAGGCGTTGTGACCGACCTTGCCAACCTGAGCAACGAAAAAGTCTATACGCTGACTTCGCGTCGCGGTACGCTTTCTACTGATGCCACCAAATTAACGACCAACACCACAGGTGCTGACTTCAAGAATTTTGCCATTATCACTTATGATGACAAAAAATTTATCTGGAGCGAGAGCGACAGCAAGTGGGTAAAGAAAGACGGAACCTTTACAGACAAAGTAGCCGACATTGCTGAGAGCAGCCAGATGGTATTGACGATTGAGGGTGTTCGCAATGGAGTGAAGCCGCTTTATTTCGGTGGAATCGGCGACTATGGTATCAACACGAATGCTGGCGGACATGTTGCTATGAACACATGGACAACTCGCGACGACGGTAACGAATTTGTCGTCAAGGAAAATGGCGACTTCGACCCGACGAATCTTATCTCGGCACTCGACGCTTATTTCAATCCTTCGTACACAATTAACTACATTGTGAAAGACGAGGCTGGCGCAACGCTGTTCACTGCCAACGATGTTCCGACGACAGAAGGTGCGACCATCACCACGCTGCCCGAGGCATATCAGCGCAGTTTGTTCTACACCTACAATACGGTTGATGTGACAATCACCGAGTCTGTTACGACGATTGAGTTCACGGCAACGCCGAAGGAAGACGCTCCGTTTGAATTCACGGCAGACACGAGTGCACCTGTTTGGTACAACCTCGCGTTCACGTCAACACCTAACTATGTTACTTATGTGGCAGACGGAACTCAGAACGTTCAGTTGCCGACCACACTGGCCGACGATGAGACCACGCAGTGGGCATTCATTGGCAATCCGTATGATGGATTCCAACTTGTGAACAATGCCGCTGGCACCGACCTCGTGCTTGGTTCTGGCACGACAACCGGTTCTTCCGATAGTGGTAAAGACGTCTATGCAACGCTCCAGAGCAAGGGTTCGCAAGTGAATGAAGTTTGGATTGCGGAAGCAAGCACAAGTATTAGTGGAAAGAACGGATTCTTCCTGTTCAACACAGAAAATCATGCACTGAACAAGCGTAACGGAACGGCTAACATTTCTTACTGGGTTGGCGGTGCAGACTCTGGTTCGACATTCGTCGCTTCGAAGGTTCTCTCCGACGAGGAGAAGTACAACGAACTGATTGCCCTGCTCGAATCCTATCCTTTCGGAACGGGCACGAACCAATACAACCTCACGCTGGAGGGTGCTGATCAGACAGAAAACGCAAAGAATCTGTTGCAGAACCTCAAGGATGCTGGTTATAGCGCTGACAATCAGGCTGAACTCGACAAGATTGTTGCAGGTATGAGCCTGAATATGCCGAAGGCTGGCTTCTATCGCATCAAGGGTCAGAACAGCGGTATGTATTTGGCTGCTGGTCTTGCTGAGAACAACAAGTTCGCCATGACCGATGCTGTGGATGCAACGACCATCTTCTGCTTCGACGGCACGAAACTCATCAACTACAGCGATGGTATGGTGAATGGTATGAGTGCTTCGGCTTGGGCTTGGGTCTATGGCGACGGAGCCGCTTCTGAAGTGACCTTCCAAGATGGTCTGACGAAGGGTGGTTACGGCATTAAGTCGAGCACTGCCAACTTCTACGACAATGGTGACAAATCTGCATCTGCCGACCGCGGTGGCAATGTAACCATCAATGAGAACACCAATTCTCGCTACACGAGCTGGTATCTTGAGGAGGTTCCCGAACTTCCCGTCACGCTGAGTTTGGCTGACGATGGCAAGTACTACGCTGTGTTCAGCGCACCCGTGGCTGCTTCTGAAGTGATTGGTGCAAGTGTGAACGGTGTGACTGTTTCTGGCAACCAAGCTGTTTACAAGGAAGTCACCGGTGGTATTCCTGCCGACAAGGGTGTGTTGCTCATTGGCGACAGCGATGAGGCTATCGTTATCCTTGGCGAATACACTGGCGATGAAATTGAAAGCGACCTGACGCCCATCACGGCTGCCGAGAGTTCTTCTACGGCTCTGTTCCTTGATCCGGATTCGACCGATCCGTTCGGCTTCTACGAATTGACGGGTGCCACAGGTGGATTCACAGCTTCTGCGCCCAACGATGGCGAGAACACTGTTCTGGAACTTATCCCGAACGAAACAGACGGCATCGAAAACATTGAACATGGAACATTGAACATGAACAATGGTGCTATCTACAACCTGCAGGGTCAGAAGGTGAACAAGGCTCAGAAGGGTGTGTTCATTCAGAATGGTAAGAAGGTTGTTTTGAAGTAATCGAGAAACGAGGAGCGAGGAGCGTGAAGCCCCCTCCCTCCCTGCCTCCCCCCGTAGGGGAGGAGATATAAATGAAAAAGTCGGGAATGCGAAAGTGTTCCCGATTTTTTGTCGTTTTTCCGTCAAAAAATTTGGCAGGAATTTTTTTTTTCGTACCTTTGCACACACGGATATTATTTCGGGATATTTCTTATTTATTCACTTTTTAAAAACTTAGTATTTATGAACAGAATCATTACTCTTTTCGCCCTGTTGCTGACGATGGTGACAGGTGCGTGGGCGCAGACGACCGTGGAATGGAACACGGCTCCGAACTTCAAGCCCAACGACAACGCGAGTGTGTTCTACGTGGGTATCACCACCCCGGGAACCACCGACGCAGAGTACACGATGACGGCCTTCTCGTTCTACGAGAACGCGGGTTATGGTGCAGCCGAGGCTTACACCATCATCTCGAAGACCGCACCGAGTGCTGAAACCAACTGGCTGGTTCCCGAAGAGGACGTGCTTGGCATTTCCAACGAGAACACGATGCCGACTGCGGAAGGTTTCATCGACTACACCATTGCAGGTGACGAAGGCGCCATTCTGCAGGGTGGAACGACCTACTACATGGTGTTCGTGAAGTCGAACGAGACCAACGACGGTTTTTATGAAGTAGGAACGCAACGCGTGCGCCTGCAGAACAATTCGAGTTATCCTGCCACCGTTTGCTTGGGCAATGGTGCTGTGAGATCGGACTTGATTGCTGCTTTCAAGGCTACGCTGACGACGAACGATGCCTACACGGTTGACTTCAAAGCATTCTCGACTGCCGACGGCGAAATGTTCGACTTCGGCAAGATCGAAGGCATTGTGGGTCAGATGAAAGTTCCCACGTTTGAAAACTACGAGTTCTCGCACGCCACCCTGCCCGACGGCACGGAGTTCGACGTGACACAGGAAATCACGAAGAGCATGGAACTTTATTTCTACTACAACCCCTTGCTCGAGATTGACTATGTCGTCATGAACACGAAGGGTGAGACCCTGATTTCCAAGACGGTTCCCGAGGTGTATGGCACAACCATCACGAAGTTGCCCGCCGACCTCGACCAGAGCCTTTTCTACGACTATTCTGAGATTAATTTCGTTGTCGATGACTACAAGACCATTGAAGTGACTGCCACGATGAAGAAGAATCCGCTCGTAGCCTTCAACGAGGACGAAAGCGGCGAAATCATCTACAACAAACTGATTCTGAAAGGCAGCAACTACCTGTACTATGTGGACGACTATCCCAACGTGGGTCTGGCAACAGAATGTCCTGAGGACGAGACGGCTGAATGGGCATTCGTGGGTAACCCCTACGACGGATTCAGAATCAAGAACCACGCTGCCAGCAACGAGTTTGTGCTGGGTTCGGAAGACCCGACCCAAGACGGCAGAACGGGTGGCGACACCTTCGCCCTGCTAAACGAGGAAGGTTCGCAGCCGTATGAAAACTGGACGCTGAGACCCAGTAATTCGTACACCAATGGCTTCTTCATCTTCAACGAAGACGGCAAAGCCCTGAACCTCCGCGACGGAAAAGTGGCTTATTGGACGAATGGCTACGATGCCGGTTCGACCTTCATGGCCGAGCGCGTGCTCACCGCTGAGCAACTGCTCGAGGAAGCCCAGAAGCAACTCGAAGAACTGACGGCTGGTGCCAACGAGGTGCAGATTGGTTATCCGACTGCCGACGCGCTTGCTGCGTTCAAGTCTGCCATTGAGACGGCTGCTGGCGACATTGCCGGTGGTGTTGTTGACGAAAGAACCATCTGCGACGCGCTGAAGGCTGCCATCGCCGAGGTGAAATCGCCTGCCAACGCTATCTACACGCCGCGCACCGACGTTTATTACACCATCTCCAACGATCGCGGTTCGATGGTCTATGACCCCGAACACGCTGAAGACCTCGACGGCGACGGCAACGAATTCCTCTGGTACACGAAGGAACTCAACAAGGACGATGTGAACCACCAATGGGGCTTCATTGAGCAAAATGGTGTCTATTACATGTACAATGTGGGTAAGGTTCAGTTCGCAGGTGTGACGACCAACAACCCGCAGGTTGAAGGCAAATATTTCTATGCTAACGGTGCTTGGATGTTCTCGAACGCTCCCTCGACGGTGACGCTCGACGCTGGTACCGACGACTGGGTGCCCACGCCGAAGGTGCGTGTGCAGGCTACTTCCGCTGTGACGGGTGAGACCTACGCCATGTCGATCAGCACGAGTTACACCGGTCCGGTGATCACCTACGACGCCAAGAACGACGGTGGTATTCCGATGACGTTCGCCATTGCCGCTACTTCGCAGAGCGGAGAGGTGACGGCTGCCATCGAAGCACTGCTTAACGACATTACTCCTTACAGAGAGGCATTGGAGGCTGCTATAGCCCGTGCCAACGACTATCTGAACGAACTGGCTCAATATCCTGTCGGTGAGGGTCTGAACGAATACACGATGGAAGGCGATCCCGAAGCTGTCAAGGCTGCCATTGCTGCTGCCGAGGCTGCCCTTGCCAACCCCGATGCCACGAAGGAAACCCTTTCGGCTGCCTACAACGCGTTGAACGAGGCCAAGGATGCCATCTCGCTGTCGCTGAACATGCCGCAGGCTGGTATGTGGCTGCGCTTCACCGCTGCCGCTCACAACACATACTTGAGCGCAACGCCGGTGGAAAGCCCTGCCAACCGCATGGCTCTTGTCAGTGAGGCCGACGGTAGCACGGTGTTCTACTTCGACGGCAACACGCTGACCAGCCTCGACCGTGGTCTGGCTGTGACGGGTCGCGATGCCGGTAAGGCTGGTGTCGAGGGCGTTGCCTACTGGTTCGAGGAGAGCGTTTTGACACCTGGTAAGTATTGCATCCGCTTCAACCCCGACGGTGGTGCCAACCGCTTCCTCTATGCTTGGGATGATTCGAGAGGTTATGCCGACCAGAACGGTGCCGACCACGAAAATTGCGCCTTCATCATTGAAGACGTGAAGGAACTGCCGCTGACGATGACTTCTCAAGATGGCGACAAGTATTTCGCTGCCATCAGCCTGCCGACCGCCATTTCTCAAGTGAACGGTGCCAACATTCAGAATGTGTTCATGCAAGACGGCAAGGCCATCTATGAGCCTGCTGGCACGAAGGGTATCCCCGCCAACACGGGTGTGCTGCTGATGGGTGGCTATGACGTTGTCTATCTGACAGTTGGTGATTGCGAGGAAGCTCCCGACAACAACGCTCTGCTGCCGCTCGAGCAGTCGTCGGCCGACTTCACCGAAGGTCTGGTTCTCGGCAATCCCGAAGGCAAGATTGGCTTCTGGGAGCCCGAAATCGCCTATGGTACCGACGAGGAAGGTGGCGAGATTGAGACCAAGCCTGTTCGCGGTTTCATCGCTTACCTGCCGACTGCAACGGCTGGCGCTGACGGCGTGGAACTCGTTCAGAGTGCTGACGGCATCGAAAACATTGAACAGGGAACATTGAACATGGATGGTGCTGTCTATAACCTGCAAGGTCAGAAGGTGAACAAGGCCCAGAAGGGTGTGTTCATTCAGAATGGTAAGAAGGTGGTTTTGAAGTAAGACCCACCCCCAACCCCTCCCCACGGGAGGGGAGAATGAAAAAAGTCGGGAATGCGAAAGCGTTCCCGATTTTTTGTCAAAAAAAATTTGGTTTTTTACGGATTATTTGTACCTTTGTCGCGAAATTGCAGAAAACGTATATTTTTTTTAGTATTATCAATATTATTAACAATTAAAAATGGAAGTGTATATGAAGAAATTCTTTACTCTTTTTGCGCTGCTGGTGCTCAGCATTGGCGCGCAGGCACAGACTTATGTGCCGGGTGAGCGTGTTTCCACCATTGAGGAAAACACGCAGTACTTCATCTTCAACACGACCTATACGCCGGGTTCGTCGTACGACAAGCGTTGGGGTTTCGTGTATTTCGATGGAGAGGTGAAAACTTATGCGGGCGCAGTTCCCGAAGATTTCATCACGAACGAGCAGAACTATCTGTTCACGGTTTCGAACAATGGTGACGACACTTGGACGCTCACCAGCGTTGGTCAGGAGATGGAAGTGGGTTCTACCTTCACCTTTACTCCTTGGATGGAAGCCGACGAAGGCATCAAGGGCAACGCCCAGGTTCGCAACGACGACGGCACCTTCACGGAGAACGCAGACATCACTGAGGACAACAAGGTTTGGGTCATCAGCAATGGTGAAGGCGAAAGGCCGTATTGGAACGGTAACAACTGGACGACGGTTGGTGCCAACAGCTTTGCTCTTTGGAGCAATGCCCACCCGTATGCCATCTACACCGTGATTGTGAAGGAAACGGTGACGGTGCTTTACAACCTGTACGACCCCGACGGTTCGTTCATCAAGTCGGCTGAAGTGGAGCAACTCCCCAACAGCGCTGTGAAGATTCCGACGGAACTGACAGAAGGCACTGGTTACAGCCCGCTGGGTTACGATTTCGTTACATCGCAGGAGACCATCGGCGACACACCTTGCGAAATCGAAGTGAACATTTCGCTGAAGGAAGGCATCGTGACCGACCTTGCCAACCTGAGCAACAACAAGGCTTACATGCTGACCACACAGCGTGGTTCGCTCGGCACGAACGGTACGCAGATGGTTTCAACCAACGGAACCGACTACGAGCCCAGCGACTTCGCCATCGTGAGCTATGAAGACAACTATTATCTCTGGAGCGTCGCCGACGACAAATGGGTGTCGAGCAACGCTCAGCCCACGCTCACCGACGACCTGAGCGAAGTTGAACCGCTGGTGTTCGACCCGAACGACGAGAACGAGGAGCCCCTCGACCTGCCGCTCTACTTCATCGGTATGGGTGAGAAGGGTGTGAACGTGTCGAACTACACCTCTGGTATCGTGGTGAACACTTGGGTACAGCGCGACCCGGGCAACAAGTACGTCATCAAGGAGAATGGCGAATTCGACCCGACCAACGCCCTCACTGCCCTCGACGTTTATTTCCACCCGAACTACACGGTGACCTACATCGTGAACGACGAGAACGGACAGGAACTGTTCCGCTCGGAGCCGACTGGTGTCACCATGGGTGCTAACATCACGACGCTGCCGACGGCTTACCAGAAGAGCTTGTTCTACACATACAACACCGTTGATGTGACCATCAGCCAGGCTCAGACCGACATCACATTCACTGCCACGCAGAAGGAAGACGGTCCGTTCAAATTTACGGCTGACACGAGCGCTCCCATCTGGTACAACCTGACGCTGAAGAACGATTGCTATCCGACGTTTGAGGATGGTGGCGAACCGAACGTGACGCTGCCCGGCTACATGGAAGACGACGAGACCACACAGTGGGCCTTCATCGGTAGCCCCTACGCTGGATTCAAGATTGTGAACAAGGCCGCTGGCACAGACAAATTCCTCTGCTCTGACAGTGCTGTTGAAGACGGTGCTAACGGTGGTAACACCCAAGCCGTTCTCGAGGAAGACGGTTCGCGTGCATTCAACGTCTGGACGATTGAGGCCAGCACTTACATTGCCAACGGTTTCTTCATCCGCAACCCGGAAAACCACGCCCTCAACAAGCGTAGCAACTACGACCTCGCCTACTGGACTGGCGGTGCTGACACTGGTTCTACCTTCACTGCTGCGAAGGTTCTCAACAACGACGAGAAACTCGCCGAGGCCGAGCACCTGCTCGAGGAACTGACTGTCGGAGCCGAGGAAGTGAAAGTTGGCTATCCGACTGCTGACGCACTTGCGCAGTTCAAGTCTGAACTCGAGAACATCGCTTCTCAGTACAACATGGGTATTCTCAGCGATGAAGAATTCAACACGATGCTGAATGCTGCCATCGAAGCTGTGAAGAGCGTGGAGAACATCGAATTCACCCCGCGCACCGATGTCTATTACACCATCACCAACGATCGTGGTTCTGTGATTTACGATCCCGCACACGCTGAGGATATCGACGGCAACGAGCGTGAGTTCCTCTGGTTCACCAAGTCGCTCGACAAGGAAGACGTCAACCATCAGTGGGGCTTCTACGAGAAAGACGGCGAATACTACCTCTACAACGTCGGCAAGCAGCAGTTTGCAAGCGTGACGACCACTGCAGCTGAGGGCAAGACCATCTTCGGCGGCGGTTGCTGGGTATTTGCGAAGTCTCCTTCGGTTGTCGCTCTCAACGCTGGCGACGAGGGTGAGGAATGGGTGCCTGCACCTTCTGTCCGCATCCAGGGAACTGTCTCTGTGGAGGATGAGGAAACTGGCGACCCCTACGACGAGACCTACACGATGTCGATCAGCCCGAGTTATGTTGGTCCGGTGATTACCTACTACGGAATGAACGACGGTGGTGTGCCCATGAAGTTTGCGATCGCTACCACGACACAGGATTCTGAGGTGACGGCATACATCGAAGCACTGCTCAGCGGTGACGGCATTGAAAACATTGAACATGGAACAATGAACATGAACAATGGTGCCATCTATAACCTGCAGGGTCAGCGTGTGAACAAGGCCCAGAAGGGTGTGTTCATTCAGAACGGCAAGAAGGTTGTTCTTAAATGATAAATGAAAAATGATAAAG
>CACYQZ010000009.1 GCA_902776665.1 uncultured Prevotellaceae bacterium | reverse complement strand
GAAAATTCGATTATGGCATCGCTCGAAATGCTGTTTAAGAACCCAATCTTGATTGTCGTCTATTTCGCCACGTTGCTCATCGTTTCGTGGCAACTGACGCTGTTTACCATCGTCTTTGTGCCGCTTTTCGGCTGGTTTATGGGCTTGGTCGGCAAGAAATTGAAGCAACAGTCGATGAAGGCACAGTCGCTGTGGAGCGATACGATGAGCCAGGTTGAAGAAACGCTTGGCGGTCTGCGGATTATCAAGGCGTTTTGTGCCGAGGAGAAGATGAACGAGCGCTTCGACCGCGTGAATTCGGCCTATCGCAACGACATCACGCGGGTGAACGTGCGACAGTCGATGGCGCATCCGATGTCGGAATTTCTCGGCACGGTGATGATTGTCATTGTGTTGTGGTTCGGCGGCATCCTCGTTTTGAACAATCAGTCGCTGTCGGGGCCTGTTTTCATCTATTACATGGTGATTCTCTACTCAATCATCAACCCGTTGAAGGAATTTTCGAAAGCGGGCTACAGCATTCCGAAGGGTCTGGCCTCGATGGAGCGCATCGACAAGATTCTGATGGCTGAAATCGAAATCAAGGAGAAGGAAAATCCGACGCCCATCCATTCGTTTGAGCATCAGATTGAGTTTAGAAATGTGAGTTTTGCTTATGGGGTGATAGGTGATAGTTGTTCGGTGATGGATGGTGCTAACACCCAACACCCAACACCCAACACCCAACACCTTAGATGGGTTCTCAAGAACATCAACCTCGTGATTCCGAAGGGAAAAACCATCGCGCTGGTGGGGCAGTCGGGTTCGGGAAAATCGACGTTGGTCGATTTGATTCCGCGCTACTACGACGTGCAGGAGGGCGAAGTGCTCATCGACGGCATCAACGTGAAGGATTTGGGCTTGCACGACCTTCGCCAACTCATCGGAAACGTGAATCAGGAGGCGATTTTGTTCAATGATTCATTTAGAAATAATATTGCGTTTGGAACAGCCACTTCCAACCTTTCCCCGACGGATGAGGCTGTGGAAAATGCCGCCAAAATCGCCAATGCCCACGACTTTATCATGCAGTCGGAAAACGGCTACGACACCAACATCGGCGACCGAGGCGGACGACTCAGCGGCGGCCAGCGCCAGCGCGTTTCGATTGCCCGTGCCATCTTGAAAAATCCGCCGATTCTCATTCTCGACGAAGCCACCTCGGCCCTCGACACCGAGTCGGAGCGACTCGTGCAGGACGCGCTCGAACGACTGATGAAGACGCGCACCACCATCGCCATCGCCCACCGCCTTTCAACCATCAAGAACGCCGATGAAATCTGCGTGTTGCACGAAGGAGAAATCGTCGAGCGCGGCACCCACGACGAACTGCTCGCCATCGACGGCTATTATCGGAAACTACATGATATGCAAAAAGTATAGAAACCATGAAAAACTTGCTCAACAAAATCTATTCGCCCGCAGTGGCAGTCGCTTGGAACCTGATGCTCGTCTATGTGGTCTATCAGATTGCACGCGTCGAGTATTACCTTGAAAATTCAAGTTATCTGAACTATACCATCGAGACGTTTCGGGGCGGATTTGTCTTCGACACGTCGGCCATTTTCTACACCAATGCGCTCTACATTGTGATGATGCTCTTCCCTTGGTACGGCAAGGAAACGCGCACCTATCAACAGATTTGCAAGTGGCTTTTTCTCGTGGTGAACGGCCTGACGCTGACCATCAATCTGGCCGATTCGGTCTATTTCAAATACACGATGCGCCGCACGACAACGACGGTTTTCAACGAATTTTCCAACGAGGGCAACCTCGGCAGCATTTTCGGCACCGAACTGCTGAACCATTGGTACCTCGTCGTGCTGTTTGTCGTCATCATGCTGCTGTTGTGGAAACTCTACGCCATGCCGCAGTTGGAAGCGAAAAAAATACTCCATCGTTGGAAATACGGTCTCATTTGTCTCGCCGCAATGCTGACGCTCACGCCGTTTGCCATCGCTGGAATGCGTGGCGGATGGACCACAGCCGTGCGTCCCATCACCATTTCCAACGCCCATCAGTATGTCGAACAACCCACCGACGCGGCTTTGGTGCTCAACACGCCGTTTTCGCTGATTCGAACCATCGGAAAAGCCGTTTTTTCCGTGCCGAATTATTTTGACAACCCCGAGGAGATGGAAGCGGTGTTCTCGCCGATTCACGAACCCAACGATTCTGTTTCCACCACCCACCACCTAACACCTACCACCCCCAAAAACGTCGTCATTCTCATCGTGGAGAGTTTCGGGCGCGAATACATCGGCGCACTCAACAAAAGCCTTGAAAACGGCCAATACAAAGGCTATACGCCCCATGTCGATTCGCTCATCGCGAAGAGTACGACCTTCAAATACAGTTATTGCAACGGTCGGAAGTCGATCGACGGAATGCCGTCGATTCTCTCGTCGATTCCCATGTTTATCGAACCCTTCGTGCTGACGCCGTCGTCGATGAACAATGTGACGGGAATTGCCGGAATTCTGGGCGAAGAAGGCTATGAAACCGCCTTTTTCCATGGCGCTCAGCGCAATTCGATGGGATTTCAGGCTTTCGCCCGTAAGACAGGATTCCAGAACTACTATGGTCGTGAAGATTTCTGCGAAGACGGTCGTTTTGGCGACGACAGCGAATTCGACGGTATGTGGGCCATTTGGGACGAGCCGTTTTTGCAGTATTTCGCCGCAAAAATCTCCGACTTGAAAGAACCTTTCATGACGGCTGTTTTCACGGCGACGAGCCACCATCCCTACGCCATTCCCGAGAAATACGAGGGTGTCTATCCCGATGGAAACCTCGTCAACCACAAGTGTATGCGCTACACCGACATGGCCATCGGCAAATTTTTCCAGAAAGTCAGTCGTGAGCCGTGGTTCCAGAACACGATTTTCGTGCTCACCAGCGACCACACCAGCCACAGCGACCATGCTTTCTATCAGACGACACTGGGCGGTTTCTGTTCGCCGATTGTCATCTACGAACCCGGTCAGGAGCCGCAGGTGATTGACAAAATCGCCCAGCAAATCGACATCATGCCCACCGTTTTGGGCATGTTGGGCTACAACAAGCGCTTTTTCAGTTTCGGCATCGACCTTTTCAACACGCCAGCCGAGGATACGTGGGCGGTGAACTACCTGAACGGTGTCTATCAGTACGTGAAACACGGTCATGTGCTGCAATTCGACGGCACGAAAACCACCGCCGTCTATTCGCTCGAAGACTCGCTGATGCAGCACAACCTCGTCGGAAAAGTGCCGCAGCAGCCGCAGATGGAACGCGAAGTGAAGGCCATCGTGCAGCAGTACATGGAGCGAATGACGCAAAATCGGCTGATGCCTTAAATGATTTGGCGGAAAAGTTCGTCGAAAGGCCGAAAATCGGTTGAAATCGGAGTTTTTTCGGGATTTTTAATCCAGTAGAGTGGTGTGTCGTGATACATCGCCGCCACGAGCGTGAACGTGCTGGGCGCACCCATCAGAAAGTCGCAATGCGACAGCAGACAAAGGTCTTCGGCAGGGTTGCCTGCGGGGAAATGCACGGAGCAGTCGGCGAGTTGTTCGCGATAGAAATTTTGGTCGATTTTCGGGTCGTTGGTGCAGAAATAGACCGACAATCGCTCCGTCGGACAGCAATTTTCGTGGTAGCGGCGAATCAAATCGATGTATTGCTGGTCGCTGTAGAAAAACCGACCGCCGTGAAATGTCGCATAGTCGCCCCGACGAATGTGAACACCCAGCCGAATGCCGTCTTTTTCGCCCAAAATCTCCTCCACCTTCCGCTCCACCGACTCGTCGAAGGCGAAAAGTTGCAGAATGTCAGCCTTATACTTCAAAAACAGGTCGTACCACCGCGCATACCAGCCTGCCACGAGCACCATCCGCTTCGTCAGCATCAGTTTTTCTTCGTGGCTGTAGTCGGCATCCTCTTCATCGAAGCGAACCGTCGGAATCAGCCCGATTTTCGCGGCATATTTCGCAAAAACATAGGTCGGAAAATTGTGGTGGCGCGTGTGGCAGATGTTGAACCACGGATATTTGTAAGCGAAGCGCATCGACATGGTCTTGCGCCCGTGTTCCCGTCCCCACGCATAGACGTGGCCGTATTGCAGAATATTGTTGGCCATGCGGCCTTTGTCGTGTACGAAAATCATTCTTCGACTCCTTCCTTTGGTATTACTTTCCCGTCGATGACTTGGAATCGACGGTTAAATTCCTCTCGTGTGCGCTTCCATCGGTTGTGGCTCCAGAGCCAGAGTTCGGGCTGTCGGCGAATCGTCGTTTCCAGCATTTGATGGAAAATGTCGGTCAGTTCAAACTGTTTCAACTGTTCCGGTGTGCGAGTAATCAACTTGAATTCGGCCTCGTAGTAGCCTCGTTTTTTCTGAGTCATATCGAGGTAGAAAGCCGCCTGCCGATTCTTGATGACGATGCGTTCGGCTCCCGTCATGACGGGCGTGTCGTGGTTCAGGAACTGACACCAGTGGTGGATGTTGTTCCAATGAGGCACTTGGTCGCCGATGTATCCGATGATGGTCGGCTGGTTCTTTTGCTTGTATTCAATCGTCTTGCGAAGAATATCGACGAGGACGATACATTCGGAATTCCATCGCTCTCGAACTTGCAGGAACAATTTGTCGAAAATGGGGTTTTCCAACGCATGATAGAGTTGGCCGCAGTGGGGATTCGACTTCACCCACAACGGCAGCGACGTGACCCATTCCCAATTGAAGACATGACCCAAAAAGAGGGCGCACGACTGACCTTCCTTGACACAATCGTCGAGGGCTTCCACACCTTTGAAAACCATGTGGCGACGCATCTTCCGCTCGCTCATCGACATCATTTTCACCGTTTCGACAAAATAGTCGCAGAGGCTTCGGTAGAATTTCCGTTCGATGTTGCGCAATTCCTTCTCCGACTTCTCTGGAAACGACGTTTCGAGGTTGTTTCTCACGACTTTGACCCGATAGCGCAGCACCCGATAAATGATCAGGAAGAAGAAATCGCTCAAGAGATAGAGAACGCGAAACGGCAAGAGCGACAGCAGATACCAGAGGCCGCGCAGCAGGTTATAGAGGATGGTCATAGATTTGTTGGATTCGGGAATAATAATGTTCGTAGGTCAGATGGTCGTCGAAGTCGGCCTTGGCCTGACGGCCCATTTGAAGGCGCAGCGGGGTGTCGTCGATGAGTTTTTCGATGGCGACGGCCAGTGCTTTCGCGTCGCCCGGTGGCACAAGCAGTCCGTTTTTGCCATGCTCGATGTATTCGCGCTGTCCGCCGTTGTTGGTGGCAATGATGGGATGGCCTTGCGACATGTGTTCTTGGGCGGCCAACGAACAACCTTCGCGCACGATGGACGGCAGCAGGCCGATGTCGCAGGCGGCCACGTAGGACAAAACGGGATTGCGGAAGCCGGCCAAATGAATCTTGTTTTCCACATGTTTTTCAGCGATGAGTTGTTTCAGATGGGCGATGTATTCATCGCTGCCCCGACCGAGCAACACCACGCGCAACGGTTTTTCGCGCAAGTGTGCAACGGCTTCGATGAGCACGTCGAGACCTTTTTCGGGGTCTAATCGCCCGTGATACATCGCCAAAACCTCGTTTTCAGCAATGTTGAATTCACTCCTAACGTCTTGAGCGACAATGTTTTCTGGAACTACAACGGCGTTGAAGATGACGCGCAATTTATTCTTGTCGATGGTCGGACGGGTGCTCAGAAACGTGTCCATCGCCAACTGCGAGTCAAACACGATGCAATCGAGTTGCCGATAGAGCCATCGGTAGAGCCACGAATTTTTACCCTTTCGCGTCAAATTTCGACACATCACCACACGAATATCCTTCCGACCCGACAACTTTCGGGCGTATGCCGCCGTGAAAGCCTCCTTGAAATTGTGGGCGTGGACGGCGCAATCGCCGCTCCGTTTCAGGATTTTCGCCATCTTCCACGCGCTTTTGAAATCCAGCGCACCGCGCAATGGCAGCGTGTGAATCGGAATGTTGAGTTCGCGAAATTTTTCGCGCATCGTCTCGGAGGGCAGGCAGAAGATTTCCACCTCGATGCCGTCGGCCAGTTGCCGTCGGCTCAGGTCGAAAACGGTTTGTTCGCCGCCGCCCCATTCCTTGTTGGAGATGGTATGGAATATCTTCATGCTGCAAAAGTAACAAAAAAAGTGAAAAGTGGAGAGTTAAAAGCAAGAAAATTGCTGTCAAAAGCCTTTTTTTTGTAATTTTGCATCGAAATCTGTAAATAGTAATTTGTCAAATCGTCAAATAGCAAATCGCCATGGCTTCCTACGACATTGAAACGCTCCATGCCCACATTCTGAAAATCATGCTGTCGGTTGACCGCGTCTGCCGCGAGCATGGCATCCGCTATTATTGCTGGGCTGGCACCATGCTCGGAGCCGTGCGCCACAAGGGTTTCATTCCTTGGGACGATGACATGGACATTTGTATGCCCCGACCCGACTACGACCGTTTCATGGCGCACGCCCACGAGTGGCTTCCGCAGCCGTTGGAGGCGTTGAGCATCGAGACGAGCGCGACGTTCCCGGGCAGTTTCGGCAAGATTGTCGATAGCAGCACGACGCTCATCGAACGAGGCCACAGCGACTATGTGGCAGGCATCTATATCGACGTTTTCCCCATCGACGGCATTTCCCCGAACAAACTGATGCAGCGCGTGGCGGTCGCCCGCTATAAAATGCTCGACAAACTGCTTTATTTCCTGCATCGCGACCCTTACAAACACGGTCGGGGGCCGAGTTCGTGGCCGGTGTTGTTGATTCAGAAGATTTTTACGCACGAGTGGGTTCGCAGGCAGTTGAGGGCGGCCAATCTCGCCTACGATTACGAAAAATCGGACTTTGTGCTCGACTACGACGACGGTTTCAGCGGCATCATTCGGAAAAACATCTTGGGAACGCCGCAGCCCGTCGAATTTGAGGGTCACGAGGTGATGGGCGTGGAGCATTACGACGATTATTTGCGCACGAAATACGGCGATTACATGAAAATGCCGTCGCACGACCATCAGCGACAGCACAATTTCTTCTATTTAGACTACAATTTGCCTTATCGTCAGTATCGCGACCGACGCTCGTTCGTCAAAAAATCAGACGCTTAGGATTCTGAGTCGCGATAACGCTTTTCGATGATTTTCGCGATGAGCACGAACTGATATTGCGCCGCCATCAGTGCACGGATGAGGCCTCGCGTGCCCATACGGAAACCACCGTCCATCACGTATTTCTTGAAAAAACGCCAGATCGGACGCCACAGCAAGGCACCCACGCCGTAGTTTTTCCCTTGTTTTTTCTCCACTTCGTTGTCGGTGTAGAGATTCATTTTTCCGACGTATTCGTGCATCGTTTCGTCCATCAGATGGAGGATACAAGCCTCTTTTCCTGCCTTTAATTTCTCGACACGACCTTGAATTTGGGGCAGGGAATGGATGTAGGGAGGCCATTCCGTGCCTTCTCGAACCATCAATCGCAAAATATATTCAGGATGGAAGTCGCGGATGAACATACCCATAAACTTGTTTTTGCGAGGAATATAATAGCCGGCAGGACAGTCGGGCTGCTGGATTCGCCGATAGAGTTCCTCGCGCAATTCCGGCGTGACGATTTCGTCGGCATCGACCACCAAAACCCATTTGCTGGATGCACTCTGAATGGCGAATGTCCGGGCAGGTTCGCAACAAGTGTGGTTGGCTTTCGGGAAAATAACGATTTTGCAGCCGTATTTTTCAGCAATTTCACGCGTGTCGTCGGTCGATTCCATGTCGCAGACCACGATTTCATCGAAATCTTTGACCGATTCGAGCACCTGTGCCAAATGCCGACGGGCGTTGTAGGTGTTGATGACCACTGAAATCTTATTTTCCATCGTTTTTTCGTTTTTTTAGATCAAATCAGGCCAAAGTTCCGTCGCTTTTTGGAAATCTTCGGGCGTGTCGAGTTCGTAGGAGAAAAAGTCGGTCGTATCGACGACCTTAAAAGTGTGACCCTGCGGAATGAGGCGCTCGAAGGCTCGTTCGTAGAAAATGTCGATGAGATTTTCCTGCAAAATCATCTGGTCGAGTTCTGCGGCGAGGGCTTCGCTGTAGTCGGCGGTGATTTTCTCGATGCCGACCGACTCGCCGATGGCATCTTCGGGGCGACAGGTCTTGCTGATTTCAGTGATTCGATGGTCGGCATCGACCACGATTTTCATCTCCTCTTCGCCCAGTTCGTGGCGGTTCATCGCCAAGGCCGAAACCGACTGTTGCGCTACTTCCACGACAGCTTTCGGGTCGCAGAGAATGTCGCTGTCCATCAGCAGAAAGTCTTGATTGCGAACCTCGCTCATCGCCATCCAAAGCGAATAGATGTTGTTGTTATGCTCGTAGTCAGCGTTATGAAGAAAGTGAAAAGTGAACTGTGGGAAGTGAACCGTGAGGAAATCGCGAATTTGGTCGGCGCGATAGCCCGTGACGACGACAAATTCCGTGATGTCAGCCATCGCCATCGCCTCGACGGTGCGCTGCAACAGCGTTTTACCCCCCACTTCGAGCAGGCATTTCGGCTTCTTGTCGGTCAGTGGGCGCAGGCGTTTCGCCATTCCTGCTGCGAGAATTACTCCTTTCATGGTGGTTGAGTTGTTGGTTGTGTAATTGTTGAATTGTTTTAGAGTTTGTCGGCCATTTCGCGGCAGAAGTTTTCGTGGCGGTGGTTGACGTATTTGTAGAGCAGTCCCATCACGATGATTTCAAAGAGGAAATGGCAGCAGGGAATGTCGAGCAGACAGAACAGAAACAGCCACGATTCGCGGAAATTGAATGTCAGCAGGCCGTTCCAGAAGATGACGGGCAGCGATTTCTGCCGAAATTCCTCGCGAACGGTCGGTGGAATGTTGTCGGTGGAGCCGTATTTTTCGCGCAGACGCGCCAACAGCCGCTGAAACTGCGGGGTCACTTGCTCTTGTTTGCGCGTGTAGTCGATATACGATTTTTGGAACAGACGCTCGTAGAGTGGTGCGTCCTTCGGCATTTGGTCGTAAATCTCCTGCTGTCGCACGGAATTGTCGAGTTCGCTGCCTTTTTCGCCTTTCAGGAAAAAGAGGTGCACCTGAATGTAGTAGTCGGCCAAACGACCTTGCGCGGCCATGCCTGCAAAGCCAGCAATCAGTCCGAGCACGACGACGACAGCCGTGGCAATCAGCGCATTCTGAGGGGTGTCTTCGATGCCCAACCAACCAAATTCAATCGTGTGATGCTTCCAAAATCGCCACACGAGCAACACATAGATGGGCAAAAACCACGTGAAACCGGCGATTCCATCGAGAATTCGACCTATGCGGCTCTTTTTTCCCGTCAATCGCGCCAGTTGTCCGTCGGTGCAGTCGAGAATGTCGGCAGCCATCAACAATGCGATGGCGATGAGGTTGTAGATGAGTCCCATCGTGCCGCCATAGTAGAAACTGCCTTGTGCGAAAAACCACGCACTGGCAGCACCAATCACCATCGACCAAATCGTCACGGTGTTGGGATGGATGTCGAACTTGGCGAAAAAGACGGCACAATAGTAACAAAAGGGCCGAATCACGTGTAAATCGAGCCAATCTTCCGTTTCTGCCGACTTGAGTGTCGCTCTGTATTTCTCGTTCATATCACTTCGCACTCCTCACTTCTTCGACCACTCGCTTGATGGTATCGACGACCACTTGAGTCTGTTCGCGACGACCGAGCGTGATGCGCAGGCACGATTCCAGCCCCGGGTCGCCCATGAATTTAATCTTGTAGTTCTGAGCTTTCAGTTCCTCCATCAGCCTTTCCTTGATTTCAAGCGGATATTTGATGAGGATGAAGTTCGCCACCGACTTATAGACCTTGAAACCGGGCACGTTGCCGAGTTCCTGCTTGAAAAGTTGGCGTCCCCAGTCCATGTCGTCGGCCACGCGGCGATAGTGTTCGTCGCTGTCGAGTGCCGCCAAAGCCACAGCCTCAGAAAAACGGTTGTAGCCCAAGTATTTGTTGATGTAACTCACGAAATGGGTGTGACCCTTGCCGATGAAACCGAATCCGCAGCGCAGACCGGGCAGTCCGTAGAATTTCGACAGCGTGCGCGAGATAATCAGGTTCTCGTATTGGTTCACCAGCGGAGCAATGTAGTCCGTGTCGGTCGTGATGAAACTGGCGTAAGCCTCGTCGATGAGCACCATCGTGTCGGAAGGAATGTTCTCCATGATCCGTCCGATTTCCTCTGGCGTCAGACTGTTGCCCGTCGGATTGTTGGGCGATGCCAACAGCAACATTCGAGGATGGATTCGGTTGGTGTATTCGATGACTTCGTCGATGTCGTAGGCGAAAGTATCGTCCTGTTCGTGCAGGGGATACATCTCGAAAGTGCCGTAGCACTCGTCGGCCACCTTGTTGTAGTACCACCACGAAAACTCGGGAATCAGAATCTTCTTGTTGTCGCCCTTCATCAAGTAGTAGTGAATGGCATTTTTCAGGATGTCCTCGCCGCCGTAGGCCAGCAGCACCTGCTCTTCGGGCACGCCGTAGATTTCGCTGACTCGCACGCTGATAACACTCTTTTTCCCCTCGTCGTAGATGCGTGTATAGAAGCACAAATCTTTGGGGTCGAAATTCTTGATGGCCTCCACCACTTTCTGGCTCGGCTCGAAGTTAAATTCGTTTCTGTCGAGAAAATTCATCATATTTTCCATGTCAATTTTTATTGATTTGTGTGCAAAGGTACGAAGAAATCGAGAATTATGGATGAATAATTAAGAATTATTTGTATCTTTGTGGCGAAAAAGCGTAAGTTTATGGAAAAAAACAGCGAAAATTTGGTAGTCGGATTCGATGCCAAACGCATTGTGAAAAACGGGACGGGGCTTGGTAGCTACGGACGGACGCTGGTCAATGACCTGGCGACGGACGAAGGGCTGCAACTGCGGCTCTACGCACCCGACAAAGGGCGCGACGACTTGCGAAACCAGATCGCCGACCGACCGAATGTCACGTTTTGCTACCCCTCTCGTCCCACTCCACGCTTCTATTGGCGAAGTCGCGGCATTGTCGGCGATTTGCGACGCGACGGCGTTCAGGTTTATCACGGACTGTCGGGTGAACTGCCCGTCGGCATCCGAAAAAGCGGCATTCGCAGCATCGTCACCATCCACGACCTGATTTTCCTGCGACACCCCGAATTCTACCATTGGCTCGACACGAAAATCTACGCTTGGAAGTTTCGCCGAACCATTCGCGAGGCCGACCATATCATCGCCATCAGCGAGTGTACGAAACGAGATATTATCGAGTTTGGCGATGTATCGGAAGATAAAATTTCGGTGATTTACCAGAGTTTTTCGCCCCGTTTTTCGACAGAAATCGCACCAGAATTGTTGGAATCGGTGCGACAGCGCTATCAACTGCCGAAACGTTATGTTCTCAATGTCGGCACGATTGAAGCTCGAAAAAATATCTTGTTGGCAGTCAAGGCTTTAGCCCATTTACCAGAGGAAATTTCGCTTGTCGTTGTGGGGCGACGCACGGAATACAGCGACAAGGTGCTTGAATACGCGAAAAAACACGGTTTGATGCCTCGAATCAAGTTCTATCACGGTGTTCCCGACGACGATTTACCAGCTTTTTATGCACAAGCAGAAACTTTCGTCTATCCGTCTGTTTACGAGGGTTTTGGCATTCCCATCATCGAGGCCGTCGGCAGTGGATTGCCTGTTGTGGCCTGCACAGGTTCGTGTTTGGAAGAGGCTGGCGGTCCCGATTCGCTCTACGTTGCTCCCGACGATTCGGAAGCGATGGCCGCAGCGATTCGACAAAGCCTTGTCGGAGCCGAAGGTCGCGAAGAGCGCATCTGTCGCAGTCGCGACTACATTCGTCGCTTTGAAGGTCGCGATGTTGCCCGACAAGTCTCCGATTTGTATCGGCAAACGCTGAAAAATCAATAATTTCAACCTAAAACCGCCATTTCATTTGCACGTCGAGGTCGGTCATCGACGAGGCGTTGATTTGCTGGTAGCTGCTGCCGATGGTCGAGCGGTCGAAGTAGTTGGTGGTGGCGATTTTGGCGGTGAGCAGCAGGCGACGCGAGGGTTGCCACTGCGCCATTAGCATATAGCGGATGCCGTGACCATAGACCATCGGAATAGAAAAGGTGTATTGCGGACCACTTTCGTAGAGGTAGAGGCGGCTGTCGTAGTTGTCGGTGTGGAAATAGGCGAAGAGGGCGTTGAGACTGACATTTTTCAACTTGATGCCCGCCGTTTCGGAAACCATCCAACCAAAGCTGTTTTCGGCATTTTCGCCCCCGATGTGGCTCAGGTCGAACTGCGTTTTCAAATTCCATTGGTTTTCATCGTAGGCCACCGAGGCGCGAGCCCGTTGTTCCGTGCGATTGTCGAGTGCGGTGCGCCCGGCATTGTCCTTTTCGCGCAGTCGCAGCCGATAGCGCAGGTTGATTTTCCACTGATGGCGCTTCCACGTGGCCGAAACGAGGTTGTCCCACGCCTGCGACCGCTGACTGACCTGATAGCGAGCCCACGGGAAATAGGCGAAATCGGTGTAGGCGGTGACGGAAAGCGCATACGACGGTCGCCACGTGGCACCGACGAGGATGCCGCTCTCGTTCTGCGTTGCGCCGCCTTCGCTGAGGCTCTGGCTGTGGATGGCGTAGTAGCGATAGCTGTAGAAGCGCTGGATGGCGATGAGCGACAACTGCCCTGCCAACTTCACGTTGAGCGTGTTCATCGTGCCCACGCCGCCGCACGAACCCGTCGCCGTCTCACCACTGAAGGTGAAGCGGGCGTGTCGGTAGCCGTAATCGACGCTGGCGTTCCAGAAATGCTGTCCTGCAGGTTGAATTTCGCGATAAAGATTCGTTTTCGACCGCTTTTCAACGGGTTTCAAAGGTTTGTCGAAAGCATCGTAAACCACCGTCACGGCGGCGTTCCAACGGTTGTAGCGATAGGCGATGCGACTTCCACCGAGAAATTCCGATGCATTGCGCCGCCGTTGCATTTCCGAGTTCGTGCGATGGTAGCCCGACGTGAGAATCGTGCGGATGTTCAGGTTGTCGTCGGTGGGTGTCACGTCGATGTCGCGATAAGACAGAAACGCCGTCAAATCGAGGTTTTTCGTGAGTGAAATCGTGGCGGCAGCCCCCTGCAGATAGTTGTATTCCATCCGCGAGGAATGGCCTCGGATGATGTTCTGATTGCGGTCGGCGGCACTGAGCGCGAAGAGTTTTCCGAAGGAAAGGTCGTTGTTGACGACGAGTCCGTGACCGAAATTCAGTCGATAATGGCCCACGGTGAGGTTTTTGAGTCGTCCGAAACGCTGTGCTTGCACGAAAAAGGCATAAAAATCGTAGCCTGCGGCATTTCCGTTGGTGAAAAATGGCTCGCCAGCGTCCTGCGACCCGATGAAACCAGCCTTGAGATGCTGCTGGCTCTGAAACGTGTAGCGCAACGAGTGTTTGTAAGGTGGTCCGAGGTAGGTTTCGCGGTCGCCACGCCGCTCGTAGAAAGGAATTTTGCCCGTTGCAATCAGTTCGTGGCGACCTCTGCGCAGTAGTTCGTTCAGCGACGGTTTTTTCGTTTCCACATCGCCGAAATAGGTGAATTGCAGCAGTCGTTGGCGCGTCGTCTCGTCGATGCACGGAATCATCGCCAGTTCGCCCTCCGATTGCAGGGCTCCGTAGCGGTAGATAAACGCCGAAATCTCCTCGATTTGCTCTTCGTTGAGGAAGGGCAGTTGGCGCAAGTCGTCGGGCGTGGCGGTGTTGAGGTTCAGGGGATTTTCCAGCAGGTCGCTGAGCAAGTCGTAAGTCTGTTCCCACGATTCGGCGTCGATGTCGTCGATGGTTGTCAAATCCTCGAGAACAACGTCGATTTGCGCCCTTAATTCCGATGAAATCGGCAAAAAGAGCAGCAAAATTGCCAGAAATCGAATTTTTACCCCATTGTTTTCTATTTTTTTATTTCACAATCGATGAAATCGTGCTTTTGTTGCCTTTGATGCCGACGATGAAGGCTTTGGCGGAGCCGAATTTCAGGAACATATCGAGGCGCACGGGAATGTGGTTCGAGTCGTCGGTGACGTAGAAATCGACGATGCGCTTGTATTTTCCGTCGTCGAGTTCCATATACGACAGTTGCAGACAGCGGTATTTCACGCCGTTGTCGCCCTTGATGTTGGACTTTCCGCGATAGACGATTCGCGCAGGTTCACAACTGTTTCCGTCAATCATCTTGAAGTCGATGGTGTGGTCTTTCTTCCAGTTCGAAGGGTCGAAAGAGCGGGCGCGGACGAACATCGTGAGCATATCATAGACACATTCGTTATACGATTTTTTCAGCCAATCGCTGTTGCCATCGGCCTTTTTCCGATGCTGTCGGGCATTGGTTTTTCCAGCGGCGTAGTCGTAAAAAACCTCGTCGATGTAGTAGCGTTTGCCTTCGCGAGCGGCCTTTTTGTAGTAGAGCGGCGAAAGGTCGAGCGTGGAATAGCTCAGAAGGGTGTCGCGCAACACGAAATATTGGTCAACCTTGTCGTTGCCACGTGTGATGAGCGACGCACGCCACGCGGTTTTGCCCTTGTAGTTGCTTTGCACGGTGGACATACTCGCCGTTCCAGCTTTCACCCACACGAATTTCCAATTGTAGTAGAGGTTGTAGGTCAGGTGTTCGCCGCCCTTGAACGCGGTGTTTTCAAGCGGACACTGGGCAAATGAAATCGATGCGCACAGCGAGAGAAATAATAGTATCTTTTTCATTTCTTTTAGTTGACAGTTGATAGTTCTTTGACGTTCTCGTCGATTCACCGTTTAATTTTCCCCCTTTTTACCTTTTATAAGTGATTCCGAGTTGCTTCGCCCGTTCCGCGTTTTTGTTGCGAATCGTTTTCTGCTTTTCGGCCTTTTGTTTGGTGATTTTCTCGGGTTTTTGCAGGTAGAGAGGTCGTTCTGTCGGGTTCCAACGCTGGTTCACGTCCCATTTTGCCTTGCATTCGATGGGTTCGTGACGGAAATAGACGGGTTCGGGCTGTTGGTCGGCATCGTAGTCGCCCGTGTCCCACACGCCGTTGTCGTTTTCATCGACAAACATTCGCAGGAAATACGTGCCAGGCTCGACATAGAGAAATTCGACCTGCCCGGTGGTTGAAACCGCCTGTTTGACGGGACTTCCAGAACTGTTGAGCAGTTGCACGACCGCCTTTTTCCCGTTCATTCCGCCGAGTGCAAACGACAATTTCGTGTAGGCATCCTCGTTTTTCACTTTCAGCGTCTGTTTGATGGCCTTGCAGTCTGTTCCGTAAATGTCGCTGATGGCCGCGCTGTCGATTTCGAGGCTGTATTCCGCGCCCAATTGCCATCCGTGGCTGATTTTCAGTTGTCTGACGCCCAACGGCTGTAGGTTGAAATCGACTGCCTGCCACAGCGTATCAACCTTCATCGAAAGGCGGATTTGCGACGAATCGACCTTCGCAAACGGTGTCGGCGAATCGATGAGAATATGATGGTCGGGGTCGAGTTGTCCTGCCGCTTTTAGCTTGATTTCCAAGAACTTAGGCGGCATCACGCTGTCGTAAGGCTGACCGCGACGTTTTTTCTTGTCTTGCTCTTTTTTCCAGTCTTCAAACGCCTTTTGTTGTTGCTTCAAACGCTTCTCATACGACGTTTTCGGAATCATTTCGAGTGTGTCGGTCTTCGCGACGAGTTGGCCGAGCGTGTCGGTTTCGTTGTATGTCACCACCATTTGCAGCGTGTCCTGATTGACGAGCATCGTGTCGCGCAACCAATAGGTCATCGTGTCGAGTTTTTCGTTGGCTTCGACCACGAAAGCATCTTTTTCGTCGAAGTTAAGTCCTTTGATTTCAGGAAGTTGCGTGTCGCCGTAGGTGAAGAAAAAGTTCAGCCTGTCGGGGTCTTTCCGCTCGGTTTTCAGCAGATGGCGCTCGGACTGCACCTCCGTAAAAGCCCGCAAAACGATGTCGTCGGGCAGGAAATGGGTGTAGGGAATCGCGAGGATTCGCTCGATGTGCAGCGTGTCGCGCCAGATGGTGTCGTGACGCGTGTCGGGCTTCGACGACGGCACGAAAATGTCGTGGTTGAAGGCGATTTTCTCGTTTTTCTGTGAAAAAGCGTAGTTGCCGTCAAGGTCTTGCAGGGCGAAGGCGCGGTAACTGCCTGGCGCAATGCCTTTGATGACGAAATGGCCTCGACTGTCGGTGCGTGTGATGCGCAGCAGCGGCTCGGTGCGGAACACAGAGTCGGGCGCGTCGGACTTGTAGAGTCCCACGGCGATGCCCTTCACGGGTTCGAGGTCTTCCGCCTCCAAAACATAGCCGCTGACCTCCATCGTGTCGATTTCCCCGCCCGTCGAAAAGCTGTAGGTATAGCTGCCGAGTGGGTTGCCCTCGTTGTTGTCGGTGATGGCGTCGGAAAAGTCGATGGTGTAAGTCGTGTTGGGCTTGAGCGAGTCTTTCAGTTCCACGAAAATCGTCCTGCCCGTCGCCTTGATTTCAGGCGGTTCCATCTGCGGCGGCGACACGATGACTTTCTCCGACGGATTGTCGATTTTGATGAATTCGTTGAAGAAAATCCGTACTTTTTGCGAGTTCACGTTCGTTCCTTTGTCCGTCGGCGACGTACCGATTACGCGAGGCGGCTCTTCGTCGAACCATCCGCCGTCGGGACTGCCCATTCGGGCGCAACTGCTCAAAAGTATTGAACTGAGCAGTGCAAGGAATAAAAATTTATATTTTGCCATTCTTCTAACTTCGTTTTTATCGCTTGCAAAGATAGTGATTTTTTAATTCATCCGCAACAATTCCTCGATATGCTTCCGTTCGTTGGAAAGTCGGGGAATTTTGTGCTGTCCGCCGAGTTTTCCGCGCTGTTTCATCCAGTCGTTGAACAGACCGCTGCGAGCCTCGATGATTTCGAGGTGCTGCAGGGTGATGTCGCGTGAGCGTTTGGCTTCGTAGTCGCTGTTGAGTTCTTGCAGTTTTTTGTCTAAAAGACGACCGAAAACGATGATATTATCGGGCTTCCGCGCAAATTCTATCAGCCACTGATGCCGACATTTCGCCTGCTCGTCCATAAATACGGGTGCGACGGTGTATTCGAGAATCTCGGCACCCGTCTGTTCGCAGGCGTAGGCCAGGCCTTTCTCGGCATTGTCCATAATGAGTTCCTCGCCGAAGGCATTGATGAAATATTTCGTGCGACCCGTGATGACGAATTTATACGGATTCAGGCTCGTGAACTTGATGGTGTCACCAATCATATAGCGCCACAATCCGCACGAGGTGCTGATGAGCATCGCGTAGTTTTTGCCCGTTTCCACGCCCGACAGCGGCACGATGTTGCCCTTTCCGCAGCCGATTTCCTGAAATTCGTAGAAAACGCCGTAGTCGAGCATCAACATCATCGCGGGGTCGGCAAGGTCGTTCTGGATGCCGAAAAATCCCTCGCTGGCGTTGTAGGTTTCCATATATTTCATCCGCGGCGAGCGAATCAGTTGCTCGTACTGGTGGCGATAGGGCGTGAAGGCGATGCCGCCGTGGAAAAACACCTCGAGATTCGGCCAAAGTTCGTCGATCGACGATTTTCCCGACAGTTCCAAAACGCGCACCAGCACGCTCATCATCCACGACGGAACGCCCGAAAGGTTTGTCACGTTCTGACGCATTGTTTCGCGGGCGATGCGGTCGCGTTTTTCCTCGAAATCGGCGAGTAGGGCGGTCGATTTCTTCGGTACACGTGCAAGATTGACCAGCGGATTGATGTTTTCGATGAGAATGGCACTGAGGTCGCCCACCAACGAGCCGCTCAGGTTGTAGTTCGGCTGATGGCTACCGCCGAGAATCAAGCCTTTTCCGTTGAAAATGCGACTGTCGGGATGGTCTTTCAGATAAAGCGCCACCACGTCGGTTCCACCCTGATAATGGAGGTTTTTCAAGCCTTCGGCGGTCACGGGAATGAATTTCGACTTGTCGTTGGTCGTTCCACTCGACTTCGCAAACCATTTGGTCCGTCCAGGCCAGAGAACGTCGTTTTCGCCGCGTCGCATTCGGTCGATGTCGTCTTTCAACGCTTCGTAGTCGGCCACCGGCACTTGTCGGGCGAAATCCTCGTAATTTTTGATGTTTTCAAAGCCGAAACGCCGTCCGTATTCCGTCAGCCTGCCGCGACTCAACAAGTAGCGAAGCACTGCGTCTTGCAGTGCCAAACCCTCGCCAAAATGCCGTTCCAAAGCCTTCTGACGAGGAAAAAAGAACTTACTTGCGATGCTTGTCAGGCTCATTTTTCCAAATTTAGGTGCAAAATTAGTCTAAACTTTTGTAACAAGGGAAAAATTAATATCTCTTAACGCGAAAAATTCTCTTTTTTCCACTATCTTTGCACCATCAATCACGATTTTTACGAAGAAAATGAACAATATCAAGGATTTTGAGGTGATGGCGCCCGTCGGCTCGCGCGAGTCGTTGGCGGCTGCCGTCAAGGCTGGTGCCGACTCGGTTTATTTCGGCATCGGACAGCTGAATATGCGGTCGCACTCGGCCAATCATTTCACGATTGACGACCTGCGCGAAATCGCCGAAACGTGTCGCGAGGCAGGCATCAAAACCTATTTGACAGTGAACACGATTATCTACGACGGCGACATTGCGACGATGCACCAGATTGTGGATGCAGCACGCGAGGCAGGCATCACGGCGGTCATCGCGTGCGACGTGGCGGTGATGCAGTATTGCGTCGAAAAGGGTGTCGAGGTGCATCTTTCCACGCAGTTGAACATCTCGAACATCGAGGCACTGAAATTCTACGCGCAGTTTGCCGATGTGGTCGTGCTGGCGCGTGAGTTGAACCTCGAACAAGTGGCGGAAATCCATCGCCAAATCGTCGAACAGGACATCAGAGGACCGCGTGGCGAACTCGTTCGCATCGAAATGTTCTGTCACGGTGCGCTGTGTATGGCGGTCAGCGGCAAGTGCTATATGAGCCTGCACGACGCGAACCGCTCGGCCAATCGGGGCGAGTGCATCCAGATTTGTCGTCGAAGTTACATCCTGACCGATGCCGAAACGGGCAACGAAATCGAGGTCGATAACAAGTATCTGATGAGCCCGAAAGACCTGAAAACCATCCGTTTCATCGACCAAATGATGCGTGCCGGCGTGCGCGTCTTCAAAATTGAGGGTCGGGCGCGTGGGCCGGAGTATGTCTATACGGTTGTGAAAGCCTATAAAGAGGCGATTGCGGCGGTTGTTGAGGATTCGTGGAGTGAGGTTTCGAGAAACGAGGAACGAGGAGCGAGGAACGATGAAAAGGCATTTTCTGAAGCGCGAAAAGACGAGTGGGATGCGCGGCTGGCGACCGTTTTCAACCGCGGTTTTTGGGATGGATATTATCAAGGTCAGCGGCTTGGCGAATGGAACAAGAACTACGGTTCGAACGCCACCGAGCGCAAGCAACTCGTGGGTCGCGTCACGAAATATTTCTCGCGGATTGGCGTGGCCGAAGTCAGCGTCGATGCCTCGACGTTCAGCGTTGGCGACCGCCTGCTCATCACAGGACCGACCACGGGCGCACTCTGGGTCGATGTCGCCGAAATCCACGACAACGACGGCCATCCCACCTACACCGCCCAACAGCATCAACTCGCTGCCATCCGTGTGCCCGAAAAAGTTCGGCCCAACGACAAACTTTTCAAGATTGTCAAAGCTGAATAATCGACATCTTTTTATAACAAAAAAGCATCCGCGCAAAAACGGCGCGGATGCTTCTTTTTCGTCGAAAGACGGCGTTATTCCTCAGTTAAATCCTCGATTTGGTCGATGATTTCCTGATATTGGCGCTGGGTCTTGAAGTGGAGGCTGAAGCCGCAGATGAGACCGATAACACCGCCGATGGCTCCGCCAACCAACAATCCATAGCCACTTCTGTTCCCATCGACATTTTGCAGCATCGCCTCATAGACGAACCACGCAAGCCATAGAATCAGCAAGGGAATCGAGATAAACAGCCATTGGTTTTCGAGTTTCTTGGCGCGTGCCACTTTCCGACGGACTTCCAACAATTTGCCTTGCATCAGCCGAGAATCGCGGAGGTCGAAACCAATGTAATAGGTGGCTGCCGCACAAAGAATCATAAAAATGCAGGTGGCAATCCAAAATGGGATGCTCAGACCGCTAGCCATCACGAAAGAGAAGTAGCCAAAGGGAATCATCAGGATTCCGACTGCCATCACGACATTGTGGCGTTGGACGATTTTGTTCGCGGTCGATTTCATCGAACGGCGCATCAGTCGGTCGTTCACGATTTGCTGCGCGTCCAGTTTTTTCTTCAGCGTTTCCATCTGCTGGCGCATTTCGTCCATTTCAAAGTTGTTAGTTGCGTTCATTTTGGGTAAAAAATTTAATCGTTAGACATTTGTTTTAACTGCTCACGGATTCTGAACAGGCGGACGCTGACGTTCTTGGCAGTGATGCCGACAATCTGGCCGATTTCCTCGTAAGAGAGGTTTTCGAGCCACAGCAAGACGATGGCGCGGTCGAAGGGCTGCAACTTCGAGATGCGCTTGTGGAGCATATCGACTTGTCGCGTGTCTTCGTCGCGGTCCTCGAAGAGGTTGATGTCCATCGTCAGCCGAACCGTCGATGAGCGCCGCTTCTTCCTGTCGAGCGAGATACAGGTGTTCAGTGCGACGCGGTAGATCCACGTTTTGATGTCTGAGCGATGCTCAAAGCCCTCGAACCCTTTCCAAAGATTGACTAGTACTTCTTGGAACAGGTCGCTGACCTCGTCGGCATCTTTCGAGAACATATAGCACACGGTGTAGATCGTGCTCTTGTGTTCGGCTACGGTTTGTGCAAATTGTGTTTCAATCGTCGTCATTGTCTCGTTTTTTGATTGGTTCAGAACGTTTTTATACCCATTAGACGCAGCCGTTCACCAAAAAACTACAAGAAAATGATGATTTTTTTAATTTCCCATCACGTCGAGGCCTCGCTGCACGATGTGATTTTGCTCGTTGATGATGGCAAAATACTCGTTCATATCCCAAATGTCGCGGGCGACGAGCGCTTTCAACTGCGTTCGAAGCATCGGAAGGGTTTGTTGCAATTCTTTGTCGTCTTTCGGCTTCACTTTTTCCTTCTCGGCCTCGGCGACAATGTCGTCGATCATCGACTGCGGAACCTCGAAACCGCGCTTGAAATCGTCGAACGTGGCGAATTGCTTGCGCAGCGACTTGCGATTTTTGTCGATGTACTTCAAACTCACGTTGATGATGACCGATTTCGCGGCCAACTGCCGATGGAATCGGGTGTATTGCGTGGTGTCGAGTGGCACGAAGAAGTCGGGCATAATACCACCGCCGCCATAGACGGTGCGCTTCAGCCGCAGCGTTTCGTAGCGCAGCGAATCGGCGAATTTGATGCTGTCTTTCGAATAGAGTTCGCCATGTTGGAAGCGTTTTTCGATGTCTTCGTAGTAGTCGCGCTTCTCGCCCTTCACGTAGGGTTTCTGGATACAGCGACCCGACGGCGTGAAGTAATGGGCGATGGTGAGGCGAATCATCGAACCGTCGGGGAAGTCGATGGGACGCTGCACGAGCCCTTTTCCGAACGTGCGCCGACCGACCACCTGACCGCGGTCTTGGTCTTGCAGGGCGCCAGTGACGATTTCGCTGGCCGACGCCGAATATTCATTGACGAGCACGACGACGCGAAGGTTGTCGCGCAGTCGGCCCGAACCCTGTGCACGGAACTCTTGTCGGGGCACGGAACGGCCTTCGGTATAGACGATGAGGTCGCCGTCTTGCAGAAATTCGTTGGCAATTTGGGCTGCCGCTTGTAGGTAGCCGCCGCCGTTGTCTTGCAGGTCTAGAATCAGTTTTTCGAGTCTGCCGTCGGCGCGTTGTTGCAGTGTGTCGAGCGCGGCCATAAATTCGTCGTAGGTCGTCGCGCCAAACGAACCGATGCGGATGTAGCCCACGTCGGGTCGAATCATATAGTAGGCATCGAGCGTGTGAATGGGAATTTTGGCGCGTGTGACGGTGAAGTTCAGCATTTCGCCGATGCCGCGTCGTACCACACCGAGTTTCACTTTTGTGCCTTTTTTGCCGCGCAGTCGTTTCATAATCTCCTCTTTCGACATTTTCACACCTGCGATGGCCGTGTCGTTCACCATCACGATGCGGTCGCCGGCGAGGATGCCGACCTTTTCCGACGGACCGTTGAGCGTGGGTTGGATGACGAGCAGCGTGTCTTCCACCATATTAAACTGCACGCCGATGCCGTCGAACGAGCCTTGCAGCGGTTCGTTCATTGCCTTCGTTTCCTTTGCGGTGGTGTACGACGAGTGGGGGTCGAGTTTTTCGAGCATTCCACGAATGGCATCTTCGACGAGTCGGCTCTCATCCACCGAATCGACATAGAGGTTCGTGATGGCCATTTCTGCCATCTGAAGTTTGCGAAGTGGTGCTTCGTTGCCGAGATTCACGCGGAATTGGGCGTTACTATATAACACACAAAACAAAAGAAATGTAGTAAATAAATATTTCATCGTCGTAATCATATTATTTGTTTTCCTCATCATTTTCTAATGGAAGAGCAAAACCATTATTGTCGTTTTGCTCAATTTGTCTTGTAAAGAATTCCCTTGCATTCAGCGGACTAACAACGCTTCTTCCTGTTTTTGATTCAAGTTCTTTACGAGCGACGGCTGCAACAGTACCTCCCTCGTGTGCACATTGGGCATTTTCTTCTAATGACTGGGGATTTTTTGCTTTTGTAATACTTGTTGCCGAAAGTTCGGCGAGCATATTTAAGACAAGTTCCTCGTTTGTCATATTGTCCCGCAAATTTTCTTTTTTCAAACCTTTAAATTGCTTGTATTCCTTCGCGGTTTTACCTGCCCAAGTTTGATAAATAATATCGGTGAGCGCAGCATACTGAACACCTTCGCTGACGTGATGTTCTTTCCATTGGTCTGTTAAATCCTTACGGATTTCTATTGATTTCAATCGCTGGTTAATCCAATTGTCGGAATAGCCGAGTCGCCTATAATCCTGCAACGCTTGCTTGATGGATAGTTCGGGGTCTTGCATTTGCTCTAATCGGTGTGCTCCGACTTCCGCCAACCATAGTTTGAAAGGCTCAGACTTTTTTGAAGGAATGGATTGAATGATGCGAAAAAGACCTTTGGCATTGGCAAAATTTGTCTTTTGCTTACCCCCTGCCGTCTGAACGGCAAGGGGGGTGACAATTTGTCCCCATCCTTCGGAAAGCGCCTCATCGCGTTTCCTCATTTTCTTTATATAGTCTGTAACGTTGGTAGAGTCTGTAAGTATTTCCACGACATCATTCACAGAAAAATACCATTCTTCTTTTTCATCGTCCCAGACCGAACGCACCAATCGGTCTTCAAACATTTTGATGGCGTTTGTTTTTGTCATTTTCAATATTTCATTATTTCCTTCTTTCAATTTTTCAATCTTTCACTCATCACTTCCAACGACATCTTCTTCGATAACGAGGTTGTCGATGATGAAATTCTGGCGTTCCATCGTGTTGTCGCCCATATAGTAGGCGAGCAATTTCTGCACCTCGTCGGTCTTGTGCAGCGTGACCTGCTCCATACGGATGTCGGGACCGATGAACACGGCAAATTCCTCGGGTGAAATCTCGCCGAGACCCTTGAATCGCGTGATTTCGGGGTCGGGACCCAATTCGCGAATCGCCTGTGCACGTTCTTCTTCGCTGTAGCAGTAGCGTGTCACGAAATCGGTCTTTTTTCCGCTTTTCTCGTCGGCCTCGGCCAACAATTTCTTGTTTTTTATCTTTGTACGACGGTTTCGCACACGGAAAAGTGGCGTTTGCAGCACATAGACGTGGCCTTTTTTCACCAGTTCGGGGAAGAATTTCAAGAAGAAAGTGATGAGCAACAGGCGGATGTGCATTCCATCGACATCGGCATCGGTCGCCACAATCACCTTATTATAACGCAGTGTGTCGAGGCCGTCTTCGATGTCGAGAGCGGCTTGCAACAAGTTGAATTCCTCGTTGTCATAGACCACTTTTTTCGTCAGTTTGAAGGTGTTGAGCGGCTTTCCACGCAGCGAAAACACCGCCTGTGTATCGACGTTGCGCACCTTTGTGATGCTTCCGCTGGCCGAGTCGCCTTCGGTGATGAAGATGCTTGATTCCTCCTTGCGGTCGTTTTTCACGTCGCTGTAGTGGATGCGGCAGTCGCGCAGTTTTTTATTGTGCAGATTGGCCTTTTTCGCCCGTTCACGCGCCTTTTTCGTCACACCAGCCAGTTCCTTGCGCTCGCGTTCGCTCTCTTTCACCTTGGTTTCGATGGATTCGGCCACGTCGCCGTGGATGTGCAGGTAGTTATCGACCTGCTGTTTGACGAAATCGCCCACGTATTTGTTGATAGACTCGCCGTTGGGTGCCATTTGCGTCGAACCGAGTTTGATTTTCGTCTGACTCTCGAACATCGGTTCCTCGACGTTGATGGCGATGGCGGCCACAAGACCGTTGCGAATGTCGCCGTATTCGTATTTCCCGAAAAATTCCTTGATGGTGCGGGCGATGTGTTCCTTGAAAGCCGACTGATGGGTGCCGCCCTGAATCGTGTGCTGACCGTTGACGAACGAATAATACTCCTCGCCGTATTGGTTGGCGTGGGTCAGCGCGATTTCGATGTCCTCGCCCTGCAAATGGATGATGGGGTAGAGCGGGTCGTTGGTCATTCGGTCTTTCAGCAGGTCTTCCAAGCCGTTGCGCGACAGGATTCGCCGACCATTGTACATAATCGTCAGACCCGAATTCAGATAAGTATAGTTGCGCAGCATCGTCTCGACGAAATCGTCGTGGAACGAGTAGTTTTTGAAGAGCGTGTCGTCGGGTTCGAAATAGATATAGGTGCCCGTCTCGTCTTGCGACGGCTCGGTGGTGTCGCTCGTCATTATGCCCCGCTCGAAAGTGACGCGGCGCACCTGTCCGTCGCGGTAGGAACGTGCTTCGAAGCGCGAACTCAGGAAGTTCACCGCCTTGATACCCACGCCATTCATTCCGACCGACTTTTTAAACGCCTTCGAGTCGTATTTTCCGCCCGTGTTGAGTTGGCTGACGGCCTCGACGAGTTTTCCCTGCGGAATACCTCGTCCGTAGTCGCGCACCGATACGCGCAGGTGGTCGTCGATGTCGATTTCGATGCGTTTTCCGGCATTCATCCGAAATTCGTCAATCGAGTTGTCGATGGTCTCTTTCAATAGCACGTAGATGCCGTCCTCGGCGTGTGAACCGTCGTCCAAACGACCGATGTACATTCCCGGGCGCGTCCGAATGTGTTCGACATCGGAAAGGTGACGAATGGCATCTTCGCCGTAGTTTACCTGTTCTATCTCAATATTTTTGTTTTCTTCCATATCTTTTACTCCTTACTCCTCAACTCCTTCTTATAACAACGCCTTCTCTTGTGATTTTCGGTGTGGAAATAGCTCCACTGCCCCTGCACATTCTCGTTCGACTCCATTTCCACCTGACTTTCACCCCATTCGATGCCGTACTTGTTGTACCACGGAATCAGGTGGTAGAACATCAGCGCATTCACGCCTTTCGAGCGATATTCGGGCAGAACACCAATCATTTCCAAATCGACGATGTTCGTCTTGTGGAACTTCAGGGCGCGAAGCACGTGCCACCAACCGAATGGCCACAGCCTGCCGCGACGACACTTCTGCAACGCCCGCGACAGCGACGGAATCGTGATGCCCACGCCAATGAGCCGATGCTCGTCGGTCGTCCAGTCCTCGACAATCGGAATCAGGTTCAGGTCGGCGTAGGGCAGATACATTTTCACGTATTGCTCAATCTGTCGCTCCGACAATTCCGAAAAACCATAAAGGTCCTTGAACGTGTCGTTGATGAGGCCGAAAATCTGCTTGCCCATTCCGCCCTCGAAAATCTCCTTTTTCGTCAGCGTGCGAACCTTCAGATTGTAGCGTTTCATAATCATTTCCGAAATTTTCACCATCTTTTCAGGCACCTGCTCGGGCACGAAAATCTTGAATTCCACGTAGTCGTTGTCCTTCTCCCAACCGCCGAGTTTCTCGATGTGTTCGGGGTAGTAGGGATAGTTGTAGATGGTCGCCATCGTGCCGAGTTCGTCGAAACCGAAGGTGAGCATTCCCTCGGGGTCGAAATCGGTGAATCCGAGTGGTCCGATGATTTCTTCCATCCCTTTCTGACGGCCAAAATCGGCCACGGCGTCGAACAGCGCACGGCTCACGTCGAGGTCGTCGATGAAGTCGATCCAACCGAAGCGAACGCTCTTGCGCTGCCATTTTTCGTTGGCTTTGTGGTTCACAATCGCCGCCACGCGACCCACGATTTTCCCGTCTTTATAGGCAAGGAAATATTCCGCTTCGCAAAACTCGAACGCGGCATTTTTGTCGCGGCTCAGCGTCTGCCAATCGTCGCTGAACAGCGTCGGAACGTCGTATTCGTTGCCTTTGTACAGGTCGTAATGAAACTCGATAAAATTTTTCAGGTCACGACTCGTCACGACCTTTTTCACCTCAATTTTCGACATATTTTCGCTGATTTTTCTGCAAAAGTACGAAAAAAAGATGAAAAAGCCCCCAAATCGATTTTTTTTCTTTGATTTCCGATGTTTTTGCGGCTTCAAATTTCGCTCCGCAGCGCCAGCGCACGGTTTTCGGCAGCCTCCATCTGTTCGCGCTCGCCCGGCCCTTTGTCGTTGATGCCGCAGAGGTGCAGAATGCCGTGGATGATGACGCGGTGAAGTTCCTCGTCGTAGGCTTTGTGGAACTTCTCGGCGTTGGTGCGCACGGTGTCGAGCGAGATGACGAGGTCGCCGTTGAGCGTGTCGCCTTCGCAATAGTCGAAGGTGATGATGTCGGTGTAGTAGTCGTGGCCGAGATACTCGCGGTTCACCTCCAAAATCTTCTCGTCATCAACGAAAAGATAGCCGATTTCGCCCGATTTTTTGCCATAGGAAGCCGCCACGGCCTTGATCCACCGCGTCGTCTCGCGCTTTTTGATGTCGGGCATCCGAATGCCCTCAGTTTGATAGCTAATCATAGGCTCGGAAGAAATTCACTGACATCGCGCCCCATACTTTGCAGTTCGCGCACGAGAGTCGAGGAAATACTGTCGAGACCCGGCTCGGCGAAGAGCAAAATCGTCTCGATGCCAGTCAGTCGGCGGTTGATGTCGGCCTGACTGCGTTCAAACTCGAAATCTTTGACCGAGCGCACACCCTTGACGATGTATTGCGCACCACATTCCTGTGCCAAATCGACCGTCAGTCCGTCGTAAGAAACCACGTCGATGCGCGGCTCGTTGGCATAGAGCCGTTCAATCGTCAGCACGCGCTCCTCAGCCGACTGCACGGGGTTTTTGGCTGAATTTTTGCCCACGCCGATGACGAGCAGGTCAAACAGCCCGAGTGCCCGCGAAACCACCGACTCGTGGCCAATTGTAAACGGGTCGAAAGTACCCACAAATAGTCCTTTTCTCATATCTTATTTTATCAAATGTACCGTTCCACCAGCCATTGCCTTGACCACACCCTTCATTTCGAGCGAGAACAAGATGGCCGAGAGTCTTCCGACGGGGATGTCGGCCTGCACACTCAGCGTGTTCACCTGCTGGTCGTTTTGCCGTTGCAATGCGTCGGCCACTTTGCGCTCCTCGTCGGTCAAGTCGGGGAAAAGTTGCCGTTCGACGCCTTGTTCGTGCGCCTTTGAGCGTGCTTTTTCCGTCGGCCAGTCCATTGCTTCCACGAGGTCGGCAGCATGGCGAATCAGCGCTGCTTCGTGGTTGCGAATCAGCAGGTTGCAGCCCTCGCTGAACTTCGCTCCGACGGCACCCGGGAAGGCAAACACCTCGCGGTTGTAGTCGCGCCCAATGCGTGCCGTGATGAGACCGCCACCCTTGTCGGCACTCTCGACGAGCACCACCGCGTCGGACATCCCCGCCACAATGCGGTTCCGTCGCACGAAATTCGACTTATCGACCCGCGTTTGGAACATATATTCCGTCAGCAAACCGCCTTGCGCAAGCATTTCCTCCGCCGTTTTCCGATGCGCCGTAGGATAGAGTTCGTCGAGCCCGTGCGCCAACACGCCCACCGTCTCGAAACCGTTCAGCAGCGCGTGGCGATGGGCGCAAATGTCGATGCCGTAGGCCAGTCCGCTGACGATGAGCACCTGCGGACACAGTTGGCGCAAATCCTCGATGAATCGGCGCACGAGATCCTGCCCGTAGGTCGTGGCGTGGCGCGTTCCGACGATGCTGACGATGCGCAGTTGGTTCAGGTCGGCTCCACCTTTATAATACAAGAGAATCGGCGCGTCGGCACACTCGCGCAGTCGCTGCGGATAGCGTTCGTCGGCCATCGGAAGCGGTGTGATGCCCATTTCCAAGTCCTGTGCGAACTCCGTTTCGGCGGCCCGCAGAGCGTCGTCCATCTCCGTGAACGCGCTCACCAAACGGTCGGAAGCATCAGGCACAATCGCCCGAATGTCGTGGCGGTTCTCCACGATTTCCGTCGCCGAGCCCACACGCTGGTACAACTCCGTGAGACCGGCCATTCCGAGATAGCCAATTCGCGTCAGTGCGATGGTGTTGATGATCTCCTGTTGATTCATATTTTAGTGAGAACTGCTGTTCACAGTGTCAGAATATAGTCGATGATTCTCAATGCATTCTCAGCATTTGTTATCTCCAGTTTATTATTTTTGACAAACTGTTTGATTTGTTCCTTATGCTCGGGAAAAGCCTTGTAGATGCTCTTCAAACCCTTTAAGGCGTATTCTTTTCCATTTTTGGTAAAGTAATAGGTACTTTGGTTTCTGATTTTCCAAACATCCAAATTCCGACCGTTCCCGTCGTATTGGTTGGTACCAAAAGTGCCGTTGTACATGCCACCACTGATGCCGGCAATGGTTCCCATGCCAAACTGGTCGCCAAGTTGAACCTTGCGCGAGGGTGTCTGCGAAATGCTTCCGAGTGCGCCTTCGTAGCCCTCGTGAACTTTTGTGGTGTGCCATCCTACGAAAATGCGGTTGCCATCCTCGCGGTCTATGACTTCGCAAAACTGCTTGTCATTGTAAATCCATCGGCTGCCACCCATATAAAGGGTATCAATGCTTTCGGGAGCCAAGAGTTCCATGAGTTGTTCACCCTGCATGAACATCAATTTGCGGTTGGCAATGTCGTAGTTGGCATTTGTAACGTTTTTTGCCCCATTCTTATAAAGAATAACGGTTTTCACGAAATTGGAGTAATAATAAATGCGCTTTTCCTGCGCCATAATGGTGGTGCAGATAGCAATTAGAATAATGGTTAATAAATTACGCATAATGATGAACGAATTTTAGTTTTTATCACCGCAAAAATACGAAATTTTGATGGAATACAACGATTCTTTCATAACTATTTAACTTATTTTATTCTTGTTGGCGATAATAAGGAATCAAAAAATGGCAGGCAACTTATGCTGCCCGCCATCAATATTAGAATGTGTAGTTTGCAGAATTATTATTTAGGAGTACCCCACTGAGGAGCATTCTTATCCTGCCATACACGCTCGGTGTTCAGAGGTGCATTGCCCTTGTTGTACTGGCTACCCTGGCTGTTGGTGCCAAGAGTCTTGAAACCTTGTACTTCGTATGCAGCCTTCTTGATGTCGTACATGATGTCGGTCACGACGGGCTCACCGATGACGAAGCGGCGAGGAATAGCTGAGAGTTCGATATTCGGGAACTTCACGAAAGGCAGCAGCGAAGAGCCAACCTTCGGATAACCCGAACGGCGTGCGGTTACGAACTGGTCGTCGCACTGCTCACTGAAGTGAATCAAAAGCTGCAGATAGACCTTCTCGAGTTTATCAGCCTGCGATCCAGTGAGTTTCACGTTGGCAGTGGCCAGCATATCCTCAATCTCACCTTCCTTCAGGTCGATGGGCTTATCGTTTACGTCGTAGCCGTAGTTGGTGCCGTAGTAAGGAATCTTGTTGTCGCGAGCAAGTGCATCGAACTCCTGAACGGAAGCGCGAACACCAGCCTCATACCAAGCCTCAGCGGTCTTACCGCCAAACGAACCACCATTGAGCAGCGCAAACTCAGCCATGTAGAGGTTAACCTCACCAGCGCCCAGATACATCTGATAGAGAGGATTGTCGTCAGTATCCTGAATGACGTGCATGTCAATCGAACCATCCTCATTAGCTGTCATGGCTGTCGGCAGTTGGAAGTCAACGCGTCCGCGACGCATTTCCTCAGAATAGTAGCTCCAAGGATTGTAAGAGCGCTGGTTGTCGCCCATCTGAATCTGATAGCGAGTGCCAGGGTTCCAATATTCCTCGAAATCCTCGTCAGGCAGCGTACCTGCGTCGTGAGAAACCTTCGGCGCATATTGTACGGGCAGTGCCGTATAGCGCACCCAAGGCTCGCCCATGCCGCCCCACTCCTTGAAGTTGCCTTCGTCGTCGAGCACAACGTTAGCCTTCACCGACCGCGGGAGTTTGTCCCACTTGCCATTGTCGATGAAACTCTGCACAACCTTCGAGTTGAAGCTGTTCTTTGCATAGATGAAACGAATGCGTGGGTCTTTGCTGTCGAGCATGAATTTGAACACGTTTTCGGTCGCATAGATCGTCGAGAGACCGTTGCCCGTGCCATAGACATAGTCAGCGTCGCCAGAGGCGTAGGCCGTAGCCTTTGCAAAACGGAAGCCGTCGTCGACATCGGTAATCAGACCAGCAGAGTTGCTAGCTGCTTCGGTGGCAATGGCGAGGGCTTTCTGAGGCTCATTGTTGTAAAGACGAACTGCAATCTTCAACTTCAGCGAGTTGGCCAACTTAGCCCACTTCGCCCAGTTGCAGCCGTAGGCAGCATCCTGACGAGAAACACCCGAAAGGTTGTCAGCCTGAAGCATTTTGATGAACTCGTTCAACTCGGTAATCCAGATGTCATACAATTCGGGAACAGTCTCGTACTTCGGAGTCAAGATGCCCTTGTCGTCATAATGGCAAGCCTCGGTGTAGGGAATTGCTCCATACATATCGGTATCGAAGATGCCGAGATAGATGGTCATAATACCCGTGGCAGCGAGATAACCGTTGTTTTCAACCTCACCAGTCTCGTTGATGTAGTTTTGAATTCGGTTGCGATACTTCAGGGTGTTGATGTACTGGCTGCCCTGTCCTCCAGATTCAGCCATACCTGTGAAGTCGTCAGAGAAACCACCGCCAGGAGTTCCCATCTGGTCCCAACGCGTGAAATACTGTACATTGTAGAACCATACGAGGTAGTCTGTGGGCTGGAACGTATTGATGGCAGCTGTCATCAAACCTTCAGGCATAGTCTTGGTAACGTTGGCAGGATCCTGATTCAAATCTTTGTAATCATCGGCACAACTGATATTCATCATGAACACGGCGGCCATGGCACCTGCAATGAATAATTTATTGAGTTTCATATTCTTTATTCTTTTATAAGGTTAGAATGTACTTTGTTTATATCAGAATGTAGCTTTCAGAGTGAACGTGAAACTGGTCGTAACGCCAGAGAACTGACGGATACGGAACTCAGCAGCGGTTGTACCGGCAACAGCTTCCGGATTCTCCTTGTTAGGCATCGTGTTCAGCAGGTAGCCGAGGTTGTGAGCCTGAGCGGTGAGGCTGAGGCGCTTAGCACCAATCTTGTTGGCAATATTGCTGTCGAACTGATAGCTCAGTGAAAGATCGCGGAATGCGATATAGTTCAGAGTTTTGAACCATTGGTCGTTAACAACAGCCTGTCCCCAAGAGTTGTAGAAGTAGTGCCAACCACTTGCATGGATGTATTCTGCATGTCCTGCGGCGACAAGTTCTGCCCATGTTTCACCACTGCTGTACTGACCCGATCCAACTGTGTACATCGAACCATTGGGTTGTACAATCTGCGTTCCTGCCTTAACGATACCATTGGGAATGATACCATCGTGGTATTCAAAGCCGTCGAAGCCAGAGGTGAAGGTGATACCACCATGGCCTTCACGTCCTGCGAGCGAAGCATCGGTGTAACCATAGGCTGTACCATAGTGAGAACCGTAAGAAGCAACCTTACCACCGAAGCGGCCATCGAAGCTGGCGCTCAGCGTCCAGTTCTTCCAGCGCAGGGTGGTGTTAATCGAACCGAGGAAGTCGGGAACAGAGTTACCAATTTCTTCGACGGTACCATTACGCTTCACGATTGGAGTGTAGTAACCAGCATTGTAGTATCTCACGTCGAACTCTTGCAGACCGGAAACGGGATCGATCAGCGGAGCTGCATCAGACATCAGCATACCATAGGTGCCACCTACCTTGGCCACAGAACCGATGCGGTAGTTACCATAGTTGGTGTAACCCTGCAGGGTGATGTAGTCGGCGCAGAGGTCAGAAAGTTCAACAATCTTAGAGGTGTTCTTCGTGTAGGTGAAGTTCAAATCCCACTGCCAGTCCTTGGTGAGCACGGGAGTCGTGTTCAGTGCAATTTCAACACCCGAGTTCTGGATGTTACCAGCGTTAATCAGAGCATTGCTGTAACCTGATGCAGAAGGAATGGCAACTTCCATAATCTGGTCGACGGTGTTCTCCTTATAATAAGTGAAGTCGAGACCGATACGGTTGTTCAGGAAGCGAATGTCAGTACCGATTTCCCATGATCTCTTGCGCTCAGGTTTCAGATTCTGGCTGTAAGTGGTATTTTTTACAGTTGTCGAGAAGGGTTTGCCATACTTGTTGGTGTAACTCTCCAGACCATAGGCTGAATTGATGTAGTAGGGCAGACAGTCGTTACCTACCTCAGCATAGGAAGCGCGAAGTTTCCAGAAGCTGAGCCACTGGGGTAACTGCTGGCGGAGGGAATTGGTAACCAGCCATGCAGCATTCACCGAAGGATAGAAATAGCTGAATGTGCCATGTCCGTCAGCATAGACGAGAGCCGATGACCAGTCGTTACGACCAGTGACATCCAAATAAACCTGATCTTTCCAACTGAAGCCGACCTGTGCAGCTACCGATTGGATGGTTTTTGTGTCGGAAACTCTGGCTGAAGCATTGTAGCCTTCGGAACCATTGGCAAGGAAGTACTGGTTGGGAACGATGAAATCGCCCTTGGTTTCTGCACTCATGTACGACTGATAGCCGTTGTAGAGTTCGTAGCGCAGGAAACCGTTGAGGTGCCAGTCTTCGTTGAGTTGCTTGTCAAACATGAGGTTGGTGTTCAAGTTGATTTGTTCCTTGCGACTTTGCGAGGTGCCGTAGTAGCCACCCTGGTTGTAATAGCCACTACCCGGATTCTTGCTCTCACCTTGTACAAAGTAGTAGTTGTAGTTGGCCTCAGTGACCCACTTCAACCAAGGAGTGAACGCCCATGTCAGTTTCAGGTCGGGGCGAACGACGGTTTCTTTCTGGTAGTATTCATTTTCCCAGATGCTCCACCATACGTCACGTCCAATCACGTAGCCCCATTCGTCGCCATAACTGGTCTGAGCCAGACCACCATGAGCACCTTTGTACTTGTCGCGATAATACTTGGCGTCGTACATACGATCCCACTTACCGTTGATGAAGTTTTCACCGATGTTGGGCTGAGCGTTGCGCGGCTTCGAGTTGGCGAAGGTCATGCTGGCTTCAAGTTCAACATTGTTGGTAATTTTGTGGCTTGCTTTGGCCATCAAGCTCAAACGACGGAAATCGTTGTTGGGCAGTGTACCATTGTTGTAGCGATACGACAATGAGGTGTAGAACGAAGTGCGGTCGTTGCCTCCAGAAACGGCGACGTTGGTGTTCGTGGAGAAACCAGTGTCGTAGGCATCCTTGAAGTTGTTTTTGTAAGCCTGCGGCGTGTGAAGTTTTCCGTCATACATTTCCATGAGACCGTCTTTGGCGTTCTGACGGATGAATTCGAACGAAGGACCGAAAGCGGTACCCATTTCACCATAGCTGCTCAACACCTTGTAAGAGGGATAGCCGTCGTTGTTGAGCCAGTAGAGGTCATTCTGCAGGAAACTGCTCTTGGGGTTCGAAGCATAGAAGAAACTCTCGGCAAACTCGTTCTGCAATTTTGGTTGGTGTGTCACCTTGTCAAAACCGAAGGTCTGCGAGAAGTCGATACCCAAGCCGCGCTTGCCCTTACCACTCTTGGTGGTGATGACAACAGCACCGTTCAGACCGCGAGAACCGTAAAGAGCCGTTGCGGCAGCGCCTTTCAGCACTGAAACGGTTTCGAAATCGTCGGGGTTCAGGTTCTTCAACTCATTACCGTAGTTCTGCGCACCAGATGCCCAGTCAGCGTCGTTCTCCACGATACCATTGTCGAGAATAACACCGTCGATGACGTAGATAGGCTGGTTGTTCTTGTTCAGCGTGGAAGCACCACGAATCAAGATCTTAGAAGCACCGAACATACCACCATCAGATGAGGTGATTTCGACACCGGCCACCTTACCCTGCAGTGCCTGCACGGGATTGATGAGGTTGGCATCGAGATCCTCGCCTTTCAATTCGGTCATGGCGTAACCAAGTGCCTTTTGTTCGCGCTTCAAGCCAAGAGCCGTCACGACGACCTCACTCAAGCCAGTTGCGTCTTCTGCCAGCACAATGTTCATTTCTCTGGCAGCCGTAAGGGTCTGCGGAGCGAATCCGACGTAGCTTACGGTAAGCTGGCTGTTGGCTGGAACTTGTAATGAAAACTCACCATTCGCATTCGTAATGGTTCCGAGGTTTGTTCCCTGCGCTTTAATCGTGGCACCGATGACGGGTTCACCAGTCGGGTCGGTCACCGTACCGCGAACAGTAATGTCCTGCGCATAGATTCCCACGCTAAAGAGCATGAAAAGCATCGTCCAAAGAGCTCTGCGTAAGAGCCCATTTTCATTCCTGTTTTTTTTCATTGCTTTTTGATTTAAAGGATTTGGATTAAGTTAAAATTAGTAATATAATACTATGTGTTATAAGTTATCCTTAAACTATCTTTTTGTTTGACGGTGTAAAATTACATATATTTTTTTAAATAGGTACTAACTTTGCATTATTTTATTAAAAATTTAACAAATTTTATTATTTTCAGTACCTATCATACATAAATTTTCACTTCTTGCCGTCCTCTTAACACTTCAAGCGCGTTCATGGCGAGGGCTTGCATTTCGTCTTCACCCGGATAGCAGTGGATGGGTGCGAGGAAGCTGATGCGCTCGCGCAATCCGTTGATGATGTACTCCGAACGCGCCAGTCCGCCCGTGAGCAGGATGGCATCGACTTTTCCGCAGAGCACGGCACCTTCGGCCACGATGTTCTTCGCCGTGTGGTAGATCATGGCATCGACGATGAGTTTGGCGTGTTCGTCGCCGTTCATAATGCGTTGTTCGACTTCGCGCATGTCGTTGCAACCGAGGTGGGCGGCGACACCGGCTTGACCTGCGATGCGCTTGAGCAGTTGCTGTTCGGTGTATTTGCCAGAGAAGCACAGGCGGATGAGGTCGGCGGCGGGCAGACTTCCGGCACGCTCGGGCGAGAATGGGCCTTCGCCGTCGAGGGCGTTGTTGGCATCGACTGCGCGACCGTGGTCGTGGGCGGCAATCGAGATTCCGCCTCCGAGGTGGCAGATGATGAGGTTCATTTCGTCGTAGCGGCGACCGATTTCCTTCGCGAAACGCTTGGCGATGGCGCGTTGGTTGAGTGCGTGCCAGATGCAGATGCGGTTCATCAGCGGCGAACCCGAAATGCGCGCGTAGTCGTTGAGTTCATCGACCACGCCCGGGTCGGCGATGAAGGCACGGCAGTTGGGAATTTCCTGTGCGATTTCGTGGGCAATCAGGCAGCCCAGATTGCAGGCGTGGTTGTGCATGGCGATGCCGCTGTGGGTGTCGTCGAGCATCGTCTGGTTGATTTCGTAGGTTCCGCCGGCGATGGGTTTGACGAGTCCGCCGCGTCCGATGACGGCATCGAACTGGTAGGGGATGTCCGAGCGCTTCAGTTCGTCGATGACGAGTTGCTTACGGAAGGGAAATTCCTCGATGACATCGTCGAATTTCGACAGTTCCTCGGTCGAGTGGCGAATGGTTTTCAACAAAATGGGTGTCTCGTTTGTATAAACGGCGATTTTGGTCGATGTGGACCCTGGGTTGATAGCAAGAATCTGCATTTTTTCTAAGGTTAAAGGGTTAAAGAGTTAAAAGGTTATTGGTTGCTCATCATCGACGCGAGCGCCAACGAATTGAACTTGCAGGCTTTCGAGTCGGCACGCGAAGGCAGCACGACGGGAACGGTCGGTCCGACGAGCATTCCGGCGGTTTCGCCGTGGAAGAATGTGACGGCTTTGTAAAAAACGTTTCCAGCCTCGATGTCGGGGAACACCACAGCGTCGGCCTGGCCTCCGATGGGCGAGTCGATGCCCTTGATGCGCAGACTTTCGGGCGAAATGCTGGTTTTCAGGTCGAGCGGTCCGTCGATGATGCACGGTCCGAATTCGCCCTGCTTACCCATTTCGATGATGTCGCGATAGCCCAGTGTAAATGGGAAGTACTTCTCGTTGGGCTTTTCAGTGCAATGGTTCAGCGCGATGCGCGGCTCCTCGATGCCCATTTTGTGGCAGAGGTCGGTCATGTAGCGCACCTGTTCGATGCGTTGCTCGTGGGTGGGGTAGGGAATCACCGCCGAGTCGGTGAAGAACAGCAGTTTGTCGTAGCCCGGCATCATTGCTGCGGTGATGTGGGTCAGCACGCGACCGCGTGGCAGGATGCCCGTTTCCTTATTCAGCACGACGTGCAGCAGGTTGTCGGTGTTGATGAGGCCTTTCATCAGCACATCGACTTTGCCCTCGTGCACCATTTCCACGGCGCGACGGGCGGCGTGGTCGGCATCGGTTGCGTCCTCGAAGAAGACGTGGTCGGCAAATCGCATCACGTCTTCGTTCTGCTCCACTTCTTTCTGGCAGCCCACGAAAATGGCGTCGATGAAACCTGCTTCCAATGCGCGTTGCACGGACACTTGTGAATTGTAGTCAGCGGCCCAGACGACGGCCACTCGATTGCGTTTTCCTTGCTGTACGAGGTGGTTCAGCATGGATTCGAAACTCTTAATGATTTCCATAGATTGTTTGAGTAATTGTTAGTAGCTACAAAAATTTAATAATTTTCGTTGCAAAAGTACGACTTTTTTGTGAAAAACAACAAAAAAATCGTACTTTTTTTGGGGATAGAGGCTCAATTTTCCTCTTGTTTCGTCTTCTGGATGAAAACTGGGGCTTAAAATTCGACGATGAGCGTCTGTCGCGGTGCGAGTGTGAGGTCTTGCGTCAGGTCGTATTTCTGTCCGGTGACGACGTCCTTCGCCTCGCGTTGGAGTTGGTCGGTGTCGAAAAGTTCCTTGTAGCGGCTGACTTCGAGCACGGCAGGCTGCGACGTGCCGTTGAGAATGGTCATCACGGTGTTGCGATGCCAGCGGCGGGCGAGCACATAGACGCCTTTCCACGGGCAGAACTGGGTTTGGTAGCCGCGAATGATGGTTTCGTTGCCATTGCGCCAGTGGAGCAGGTTCGACAGCCATGTGAACATGGCTTGTTCGGCAGGTGTGCGACCTTCGGCGGTGAAGGCATTGTGGGTGTCGCCGGGGAATCCGCCCGGGAAATCGTTGCGCACGTAGCCGTCGGTGATTTCCTTCGTGCCGTTCATCAGCACTTCGGTGCCGTAATAGAGTTGTGGTGTGCGGTTCATCGTGAGGAGCAAAGCGAGCGCCTGTTTCAAGAGCAGGGTGTCTTGTCCGTTGCCGAGGAAGCGGTCGGTGTCGTGGTTTTCGATGAACGCCATCACGTTCGATGGGTTTTCATAGAGATAATCATAGACGAGCGAGTTGTAGATTCGGTTGTAGCCGTGCCACCAGCCGTCGGTTTCCTCGTGCTTGGCTTGGTTGAGTTTGTCGAAGAAAGAGAAGTCCATGACGGTCGGTAGGTGGGAGTTATGGGTTGACAGTTGAGAGTTGACAGTTGAGAGTTGGGTGTTGGGTGATGTTAATTTCGAGTCTTTTTGCCATGCGGCGGTGTAGGCCGGTTCGGTGACCCATGTTTCGCCGACGGTGTTGAAATTCGGATATTCCTCGCCGAGCACGCGCATCCATTCGGCCATGGCGATTCGGTCGGCATAGGGATAGGTGTCCATGCGAATGCCGTTGATTCCGATGGTTTCGATCCACCAGATGGAGTTCTGAATGAGGTATTTCAAGACGTGGGGATTGCGCTGGTTGAGGTCGGGCATGGTGGGAACGAACCAGCCTTCGGTGGATTCGCGAAGGTCGATTTCCGAGGCGTAGGGGTCGAGAACAGGTGTGAGTTTGTAGCTCGTGAGGTCGTAGGAGTGCTGGAGTTCAGTAGTGTCAGTCGTTTCTTTCAAATTCAACCAGTCTTTGCTCGGCAGGTCGGCGAGCCAAGGGTGTTCGAGTCCGCAATGGTTGAAAATCATGTCCATCACCACTTTCAAGCCCTTTTCGTGTGCCTCATCGACGAGTTGGCGATATTGCTCGTTGGTGCCGAAACGCGGATCAACGCGGTAATAGTCGGTGGTGGCATAGCCGTGATAGGTGGAATATTTCCCTTCGGCATCGGGCGAGTTGTTTTCCAAGACGGGCGTGAACCACAAAGCCGTCACGCCGAGTTCGGTGAAGTAATCGAGGTGCTGACGAATGCCGTTGAGGTCGCCACCATGCCGCAACGAGGGCTGTGAACGGTCTTCGCGATAAGCGTTCATGCCTTCGATTTGCGTCGGATGGTTTTCGCCCTGTGCGAAGCGGTCGGGCATGAGCAGATAGAGTACGTCGGCATTGGAAAAGCCGATGCGTTCGTCGCCCGCCATGTCGCGCTGTTTGAGTTCGTAGGCGATGGTGGTCTGCTTTTCACCGAGCGTGAAGGTCAGCGGCAATGTGCCGGCCTTGCAGCCCTTCACGTTGAGATAGACGAGCAGGTAATTCGGCGAATCGAGGCGCACGAGGGAGTCGATTTTCGCCCCGCTCACGCTGACTTCGGCATCGCGGATGCCTTCGCCATAGACCATGAGTTGCAACGACGGATTTTTCAGTCCGACATACCAATCGGTGGGGTCGATTCGCGAGATTGGCACATCGTTTTCAGTGAGTTGTGCAATCGATTTCGCATTTTCAACATTTTGATTACAAGCCGTCATCAACGCAACGACGACAGCGATGGCAAGGAAGGAACGAACTCTTTTCATGATCCAAATTTTTAGTTTTAAATTTTTCGCTTAGCGAAATGGCAATTTAATGATTGGTTTCAGCGAAATGGCAAAACCGCCGCCGGGTGCCTGCTTGATTTTCAGCGTCTGACCAGCTTTCACGGTCTTTTTCGTGATGGTGTAAGCCTTGGGATTGTCGCGGTAGTGGGCATCTTTGGCATCTGCATAGATGATACACTCGTATTTGAGATTTCTGCCGAGAAAATCAACTTTGTCGAGGAAATCGAGTTTCAGCGTGGTCAGATGGCCGTTTTCGTCGCATTTTCCGCCCACAAACCAGTTGTCGGTGCCCTTCGCCTTGCGGGCCACGGTGATGTAGTCGCCAGGCTCGGCTTCGAGATATTTCGAATCATCCCAGTCGCACGCCACATCGCGGATGAACTGGAAGGCATCCATGAATTTCGCGTAGTTTTCGGGCAAGTCGGCAGCCATCTGAAGCGGAGAATACATCGTCACGTAGAGCGCGAGTTGACCGACGAGCGTCGAGCGCACCCACGAGGTGTTGTCGCTCCACGTCGAGAGTTGCGTTTCAAAAATGCCGGGCGTGTAGTCCATCGGGCCGCCTTGCAGTCGGGTGAAGGGCAGAATGCAGGTGTGGTCGGGGTTCGAGCCGCCGAAAGCCTCGTATTCCGTGCCGCGTGCCGACTCGTTGCCGACGAGGTTCGGATAGGTGCGGCAGAGTCCCGTCGGGCGCGTGGCCTCGTGGGCATTCACCATCACGCGGTGCTTCGCCGCCTCTTTGATGCAATAGAGATAGTGGTCGTTCATCGACTGCGAATAATGGTGGTCGCCACGCGGGATGATGTCGCCCACATAGCCCGATTTGACGGCATCGTATCCATATTCGTTCATCAGCGAATAGGCTTTTTCAAGGTATCGCTCGTAGTTCTGCGACGAACTGCTGGTTTCGTGGTGCATCATCAGTTTTACGCCTTTCTGATGGGCATATTCGTTGAGTGCTTTCAGGTCGAAATCGGGATACGGCGTCAGGAAGTCGAACACGTCGCGCTTCCAACGGTTCGCCCAGTCTTCCCAACCGACGTTCCAACCCTCGACAAGCACTTGGTCGAGGCCGTTTTCAGCAGCAAAATCGATGTAGCGGCGCACTTTCTCGTTGTTCGCGCCGTGGCGACCGTTGGGCGTTGTCAGTTGATAGTCGATGTTGTCGAGTTGCACGGAAGGATATTCGTCGGTGTAGTTCCACGATGACTTGCCGACGATCATCTCCCACCACACGCCGCAGTATTTCGTCGGGTGAATCCAACTGACATCGTCGAGCGCACACGGCTCGTTGAGGTTCAGAATGAGGTTCGACGAGAGCATATCGCGGGCATCGTCGCTGACGATAATCGTGCGCCACGGCGACTGACACGGCGTTTGCATACAGCCTTTCAGGCCGGTTGCGTCGGGAGTGAGGTGACTTTGAAACTTTGTGGAACCCGTCAGCTCCAAGTGCATCGTCGCATAATTCACGCAGGCCGCCTCGTGGATGTTGATGTAAAGGCCGTCGTCGGAACGCATTTGCAGCGAAGTTTGCACGGCATTTTGCACGGGTGTCATCGACGCATTGTCCCACACGACCGCATCGACCTGCCGCTCGTTCGTGCCGTTTTGATAAAGGATTCCGCGCTTGTCGAACGACTCTTTCTGGCGGGCAGGAATCTCCGACAGTCGCGTCGTTTGGATGGGATATTCCTGTGTGTCGTAGTCGGCCGTAATCCACCACGCCGTATGGTCGCCAGCGAGAGAAAATTCCGTTCGTTCCTCCTTGATAATGAAGTAGTTAAGCGTGTTTTGCTGTGGAAATTCATAGCGCAGGCCGATGCCGTCGTCATAGACGCGGAAACGAACGATGATGTCCCTTTTTTCCGCTGTTTGCGACAACGTGACAGCGTATTCGTTGTAGTGGTTTCGAATCGTTTTCGTTTCGCCCCACACGGGTTCCCACGTCTCGTCGAACGTCGATTTTTGCTCATTTTTCAACGTAAAACCATCGAGCAGGTCGGTTTCGCGCAGCCCTTTCGAAGCGTGTTTGTCGCGAGCCAGTTCGAGGCCCAACCGCGAGGGCAGAATCACGGTTTTGCCCTTGTAGTCGAGGCTGTAGGTGGGTACGCCGCCTTCGGCCAGGCTGAACGTCAGCGCGAGGTTGCCGTCGGGCGATTGGGTCGTGGTTTGGGCGACGGCAAGCGATGAAATCGCGAGAATGCCGAGGCTAAAAAAGAATCTTTTCATATCGCTCGTTTTTTTCAGAAATTATTTTCGATTTAATGTAATCAACTGCGCCACAGCCCGCGAAAAACCTTCGCAGCCCATCAAATCCTCGATGTTCAGGTGCATCCGATAGCGCCAGTAGTGTTTCGGGTTCGCTGGAATGTTCACACGCTCGGCATTGGCATCTTTCAGTCGCAGTTGTTCGTCGATGGCGAGCCAGTCTTGCAGCGCGATGACGCACACCATCGATGGCGATGCCAAATGCGCGGCGATGATGTCGCGGGCGAGCCAGCCAGGCATCGGATGCGGCGCGGCGGCACTGCGTCCGAGCACATCGTTGAAATAGGCTTGGGCACGTTCGTGGTCTTCGTCCCACCACATTCGCAGCGTGGGCGTGTCGTGCGAGGAAATGGTGCAGACCGAGCGATAGGGATTTCTTTCGAGATGGCCGAAACGAACATTCGGCTCTTTCGGCATCGATTGCAATTCCAACGACAAGATTCTGAGTTCGTCCATCACCCATTGCACACAGTCGGGCACCATACCGAGGTCTTCGGCACAGACTAACATCCGCGTGGCCTCAACGAGTCGCGGTAGTTTTTTCATCGCCTCGCCATACCAAAAATGGTTGTTGCGACGGTAGAAATAGTCGTCGTAGAGGCGGTTGAAGGCACTTTTTTCCTCTTCTGGCAGCCGTTTGTAGGCTTCTGAGGCTTGTACGGCGATGCGCGGATGACGCTTTTCGGAATTTTGGTGGTCGATGAGGAAGAGATGGTTGATTTCGCTATGGACACCCCACGAATTGATTTCCTCGACAGAAAAGCCCAACGCGGGCGAAAATTGTCCTTCGAGACCGCTTTTGTGGGGCATCGGAATTTCCCAGATGCGGAAAAATCCGAGTACGTGGTCGATGCGGTAGGCATCGAAAAAACGGCTCATATTCTGCAAGCGGCGCACCCACCAGATGCAGCCGTCTTTGAGCATTTCGTCCCAGTTGTAGGTCGGGAAACCCCAGTTCTGACCGTCGGCAGAGAAGTCGTCGGGCGGTGCACCAGCCTGTCCGTCCATGTTGAAATAGCGCGGTTCCATCCACACGTCGCAGCCCACGCGGCTCACACCGATGGGAATGTCGCCCTTCAAGATGACACCTTTCTGTCGCGCATAGTCGTGGACGGCCTGCATCTGCGTGTCGAGAACGAATTGCACGAAGTAGTAGAACGCCACATCGCGGAATTTCTTCGTGCGCGGATTGGAAAGTGCCTTGCGGTCAGCCTCGTTCCACGTTTCGTAACCTTTCCACTGCGTGAAATCGACGGTTTTCGTTTGGTCGCGCAACAGGCAATATTGGGCGTAGGGCACGAGCCACAGCTCTTTTTCGTGGAAAAATCGCTTGAATTCGTCAGATTTCAGCACGTCGGTTCCTTCTTGCTGGAAAATGGCCTTCAAATAGTCGTTTTTCGCCTTGTTCACACGCTCGTAGTCAATTTGCGGCAGTGTATTCAACTCTTTTTGGAGCGTTTCAAACTGCTTGCGGAGTTTGGCATCTTTCAGCGCAGGCAACTGGCGCAGGTCGGCATATTGCGGATGCAGGGCGAAAACGGAAATGCAGGAATAGGGATAGGAGTCGGTCCACGTGTGGGTGGCGGTGGTGTCGTTGATGGGTAGCACTTGCAGCAGTCGCTGTTGGGTGTGCGAAACCCAATCAACCATCAGTTTCAAATCGCCGAAGTCACCCACGCCAAACGACCCTTTTGTGCGCAGCGAGAAAACGGGCACGAGTGTGCCTGCCACGCGCTCGTTCTCGACGGCGAAAGAAGCACTTTCGAGTTCGTAAACCAAGACATCGCCTGCGCGCAGGTAGCTCGGAACATCGACCACGCGATTCCTGCCCGTTTCCCACAGGGGTTCTGCGTTGTCGGCCACTGCCAAGAACTTGAAATCTTCACGTTCTTTGCTGAGCAACATCACATCGAACTCAACCGTCCATTCATTGACATTCTGCGGCGTCATCTCTACGGCTTTACAGGGATTCCACGCCCCCAAAACCTCGCTCTCGCCGACAATGGCCAGTCGCTGCCCCTTGCGCAATTGCGGCGCACGAACCACAAGGCGCAATCGCGGATAATTCGACTTCTTATGACGCTTTTTCGGGTCGATTTTTCCTGTTTGCCGACGGATGCATTCCGTAAATGCGGAACTATAGAGATAGCTGTCTTCCGGCGTGTCAATCCATCGGTCGTAAACGTAGAAATTCTGCGCCGTCGGCTGTTCCGATGCCGACAATTCCAAGCGATGCACCACCGTGAGCCATTCGTGGCGTTTCGTGCGGCTTTCACATTCCACGCTGTAGTAATAGTCGAGCCTCTGATGCTGCGCATCGGGCTTTCCGCCCCAACAGAATGTCCAGTGAATACCGTCGCCGGTGGTCATACGATACGACACGGTTTTTGGCTGCCCGCATTTGTCTTTCGACACAATGTTCAGCACCAGTTCTTCGCCGAACACAGTGCGGTATTCTATGTGAAAATAAATCGTCATAAATTCTATTTACAATCAATAACGTTTTTTTTTCCAAAAAAGTATATAAATGTAGGAAAACTCGAATAAAGTTTGGTTTTTCTTTTTTTTAATCGTATCTTTGCGGTCAAATAACTCTAAAAAACCAAATTTATGAAACAAAAAGCATTTATTCTTTTGTCGTTGCTGCTCATGACGACCGCTTCGTGGGCAGGCCAGAAAATTGAGCGTCCGAAACTCGTGGTCGGACTGGTTGTCGATCAAATGCGATGGGACTACCTCTATTATTATTACGAGGATTTCGTCGAGGGCGGCCTCAAGCGCCTCATCGACGAGGGTTATTCGTGCGAAAACACGATGATCAACTACGTTCCGACGGTGACGGGCATCGGTCACGCGAGTGTCTATACAGGCTCGACGCCCGCGCTGCACGGCATCTGCGGCAATAGTTTCTTTGAAAAAGGGGTGAAGATGAACTGCTGCGGCGACCCCGATGTGCAAACCGTCGGCAGCGACTCGAAGGCCGGCAAAGTGTCGCCGAAAAATATGCTGTCGAACACTATCGGCGACCAACTGCGGTTGTCAAACGACTTTAAGTCGCGTGTCTTCGGCGTGGCGATGAAAGACCGTGCGGCAATTTTCCCCGCAGGCCATTCGGCCAATGCCGCCTACTGGTACGACAACAGCGTCGGCCACTTCATTTCCTCGACCTATTACATGCAGGAACTGCCGAAATGGGTGCGCGATTTCAATAAACGCAACGCCACGAAGCCTGGCGAAGATCAGAAAATGAAGTCGGAGGGCGTGACGCTGACCTTCAAAATGGCAGAGGCATTGCTCGAAAACGAGCGTTTGGGCTCGAACGACGTCACCGATATGCTCTGCGTGAGCATTTCCTCGACCGACGCCATCGGCCACGAATATGGCACTCGTGCACCGCAGACCGTCGCGGCCTATAAACAACTCGACAAAGACCTTGCCCACTTCCTCAAAGTGCTCGACCAGCGCGTCGGACGCGGTCGCTACCTGCTCTTCCTCACGGCCGACCACGGCGGTGCCCACAACCCGAATTTTATGCGCCAAAACAGACTGCCGGCCGACGGATGGAGTGCCAGCAACACGGTGAGAGCCATCAACAAGCGGTTGGCCGAGAAATACGGTGTTGAGAAACTTGCGCTGGGCCATTATTCCGACTTCATCTACCTCAACCACGCCAAAATCGACAGTGCCGGCCTCGACATTCGCGAGGTGAAGCGCGAGGCGATTCGCGAAATCGAGAAAAACGACAAGATTCTCTATGCCGTTGATTGTGAGAATGCCGCTTCAGCACCCATTCCGCAACTCATCCGCGAGCGCATCGTAAACGGTTACAACCGCCTGCGTTCAGGCGATATTTACGCCCTGCCACGCGCCCAAATGTTCTCTTTCGAGTTCAAAAACGACTACATCGGCACCACGCACGGCGAATGGAACCCCTACGATGCCCATATTCCGTTGGTTTTCTTCGGTTGGAACGTCAATCACGGTGCCACCACGAAAACCACCCACATCGTTGATATTGCCGCGACGGTTTGCGCTATGCTGCATATCCAAGTGCCGAATGCTTGCATCGGTGAAGCGATTGAGTTTTAATTGATTCGATGGAAGCCCTGTTGCAATACGTTTGGAAGCATAAACTTTGGCCGTTGAAGCCGCTCGAGACAACCGACGGCGAGGCGGTCGAGGTGATTGATTCTGGACTGCAAAATCGCAATGCTGGACCCGATTTTTTCAATGCGAAGGTGAAAATCGGCGGGACGCTGTGGGTGGGAAACGTGGAAATCCACGACCGAGCCGCCGACTGGAACGCGCACGGCCATCAGCGCGACGCGGCCTACGACAACGTGATTCTGCACGTTTGCGAAACCATCGATTCCGATGAGGTCACGACGGCGGCGGGTCGTCGGCTGCCGCAAATGCAACTCGACGTGCCCGAAACCGTGCGACAAAACTACCGCCAACTGCTCGTCGCCGACCGCTATCCGCCTTGCTATCAGATTATTCCGTCGCTCTCGCCGATTGTTGTCCATTCGTGGCTCAGTGCGCTGCAAACCGAGCGGTTGGAGCAGAAAACGGAGGCAATTCGGCAGCGCGTGGAACTGTGCAACGGCTCGTGGGAACAGGCGTATTTCACGACCTTGGCACGAAATTTTGGCTTTGGCATCAACGGCGACGCCTTCGAGCAATGGGCGCAGAACATTCCGCTTTCTGCCGTCGGCCATCATCGCGACGACCTTTTTCAGATTGAGGCATTTTTCTTGGGTCAGGCTGGACTGCTCGACCTCGAAACCATTCCTGAGCGATACCACGACGATGCCTTGAACGAGGGCTATTTCGCCCGACTTCGCAACGAATATCTCTACCTTCAACGCAAATTTTCGTTGCAACCCATCGATCCGAAACTTTGGCGATTCCTGCGCCTGCGACCGCAGAATTTTCCGCATATCCGCATTGCGCAACTCGCCCAACTTTTCTACCAACAAACGGCGTCGCTCAGCCAAATTGTGCATTGTCAGAGCGTTGAAGAACTCGAAAAAGCCCTCGACACCTGCGCCACAGCCTATTGGCAGACGCATTATTTATTCGGTGCGGCCAGTCCGAAGAACAAAAAGCGGTTGTCGCCAGCTTCGCGCCGTCTCATCGTCATCAACACGGTGGTTCCGATGCTTTTCGCCTACGGTCGCCATCGCCACGACGAAGTCCTTTGCGACCGCGCTTTCTCGTTGCTCGAGGAAATTGGCGCAGAACACAACCGCATCACCCGAATGTGGAGCGAATGCGGCCTGAACGTGCGCTCGGCAGGCGATTCGCAGGCGCTGATTCAACTCAAAAACGAGTATTGCAACCGAAAAGACTGTTTGCGGTGTCGGATTGGTTACGAATATTTAAGGAAGGGAAGTGAAAGGGAAGTGAAAGGGAAGTGAACCGAAGGTCGCTGACTGAAAAAAGGGCGATGAGAAGTGATTTTTGAAAAATGATGATGAAAATTCCAACCTTTTTACTAACTTTGCAGTCGAAAATCAACGAAAGATAACGATATGGACAAACAAAAACAAGCATTTGCGCGTAAATTATTGGAAATCAAGGCGATAAAACTGCGTCCGCAGGAGCCGTTCACGTGGGCGAGCGGATGGAAATCGCCGATTTATTGCGACAATCGTCGCGTGAATTCTTATCCCGAGGTGCGCTCATACGTGAAACTGCGGCTGACGAACCTGATTTTGGAGCAATTTCCCGAGGTCGAGGCCATCGCAGGCGTGGCAACGGGCGCCATTTCGCAGGGTGCTCTAGTAGCCGACGCGCTGAACCTGCCGTTCGCCTACGTGCGTCCGAAACCGAAAGACCACGGTATGGGCAACCAAATCGAGGGAGAACTGGCGACTGGTGCGAAGGTCGTGGTGGTCGAAGACCTGATTTCGACGGGTGGCTCGTCGTTGAAGGCGGTTGATGCGCTGCGACAGGCCGGTGTCGAGGTTCTGGGAATGGTGGCGAGCCACACCTATGGCTTCCCCGTGGCCGAAGAGGCGTTCCGCAACGCCAACGTGACACTTTTCACCCTGACCGACTATGAACACGTCATCGCCGAGGCTGCCGAGTCGGGCTACGTCTCGGAAAATGAGCTCGCCACACTGCGCGAATGGCGGAAAAATCCGGCGGAGTGGGGAGTTTAAAATGAAATCACCCAACACCCATCACCTAACACCTAACCCCCCAACACCCATCACCTATGAACAGCAAATTTGAAAGCGGCATCCGTCAAATCGACGCACCGCAAGAGAAAGTATATGAAACATTGAGCAATTTGCAGAACCTCGAGCGCGTGAAAGACCGTCTGCCCGAAGACAAATTGCAAAACCTTGTGTTCGACAACGACTCGATTGGCATAGAAATGGCACCCGTCGGTAAAATCGCGATGCGAATCATCGAGCGCGAAGAACCGCAAACCATCAAGTTCGAGAGCGTCGAAAGTCCGATGGCGTTCAATTTCTGGATTCAACTGCTGCCCGTCACCGACGAATCGTGCAAAATGAAACTCACGCTCAAGGCCGACATCAACCCATTCATCAAAATGATGGTGGAAAAACCGCTGCGCGAGGGCATCGAGAAGATGGCGGATGTGTTGCAGGCAGTGAATTATGGATGAATCGCGGAGCGAGGAAGGAGGAACGAGAAACGAGGATGGAGAAGATGAATCATCATAAAAAGAAAGGAATCGGGCGAGTGGCGAGAAAAATAACTTTTCGCTCCTTACTCCCTTTACTCCTTACTCCTTTACTCCTCCTAATCCCCGTTTCCTGCGGCGACACGCAAAGCGAATTCACGCCACAGCGATGCTATTTCGTTTTTGAAAACTCGACCCACAACGACGCGACCCTTGCTTCGGCAATGACGCCCTATTCAGGCGTTTTCACGACTGTCACCCACACGATGCGAGGCGGTGCGCGCTACTTCGTCTTCACCAGTAATCAAGGCACTTCCAGCGAAAAGATTTTCAATTCCATCGACCAAAAACGAACGCTGAAACTCGGAATGAACAACGGCCTGATTGTGGGCTACGGCAACCTCAGCGACCCACCGATTTTCTACGCCTTCGACCGCGAATGTCCGAACTGCTACGACGATTCTCGCGTGCCCATTCGCAGTTTTCCGCTGCGCACGACGAGCAACGGAATGGCCGTCTGCCAGACCTGTCAGCGCGAATATGATATGAACAACGGCGGCAACATCGTCAAAGGCGACGGCGGCAACAAACTGACGCGCTATCGGGCATCCACAACAGGACCCTACGGCGTTTTAAGCGTGAACTAACACCCATCGAAAGGCCGATTGATTGATAAAAAAAATTAAATTCTTTGGAATTTCACGGAATTAGCCTTACCTTTGCATTTCAAAACCGCGTTCATTGACGTTTTTTTCACGCCGCGATGGTGGAATGGTAGACACGAGGGACTTAAAATCCCTTGACCAGTGATGGTTGTGCGGGTTCGAGTCCCGCTCGCGGCACCCAGAATCATTAAAACCTTTATTTTTATGCGTAAAAATCTTATTTTTGCTGCCATTGCAGCCATCGTTTTCGTTTTTACATCGTGTTCAAAACTCGGCCCGTTGTCGGCTGACAATTTCGAAGTGACGCCTAATCCGTTAGAGACGCAGGGCGGAAAAGTGCCAGCCACCATCAACGGAAAATTCCCTGAGAAATATATGAAGCGCAACGCGCAAGTGACCGTCATTCCCGAACTTCGCTACGGCAACGGACAAGTGGCACAGGGCATTCCCGCCACGTTCCAAGGTGAGAAGGTGATGGGCAACGACCAGACGATTTCCTACCGTTTGGGCGGGCATTACACGATGAAAACGCAGTTCGACTACGTGCCCGAGATGCAGCAGAGCGAGATGTACCTGACTTTCCTCGCCAAACTGGGCAAGAAGCAGGTGTCGATTCCTGCCGTGAAGGTTGCTACGGGCGTGATTGCCACGAGCGAACTCTACAAGCAGACGATGATGAACGGCGGCGGTTGCATTGCCCCCGACTCGTTCCAGCGCATCAGTTCGCAGAAATACGACGCAACGGTGAAATTTCTTGTGAATCAGGCTGTTTTGCGCCAGAGTGAACTGAAAAACAACTCGGTGCAGGAATTTGTGAAACTCTTACAGAAAATCAATGCCGACCGTGGCGAAAAACTCGCCATCAAAAACGTGGAAGTGGCTGCCTATGCCTCGCCCGAGGGTGGTTTCGAGTTCAATGACCGTCTGGCAGGCAAGCGTCAGGACGCTTCCGAGCAATACGTGCAACAGACGCTGAAGCAAACGCGTGTCGATGCCGCTGTCGATGCCCGCTACACGGCACAGGACTGGGAAGGTTTCCAGCAGTTGGTGCAGGCTTCGAACATTCAAGACAAAGACGTGATTCTGCGTGTTCTGTCGATGTATAAAGACCCCGAACAGCGCGAACAGCAGATTCGCAATATGAGTGCCGCTTTCCGCGAATTGGCCGACGGCATCCTGCCCGAACTTCGTCGCGCTCGTATGACGATTAACTACGACCTCGTGGGTCGCAGCGACGAGCAAATCAAGCAGCAATACGCCACCGACGCCACGAAACTGAGTGTCGAGGAAATGCTCTATGCCGCCACGCTGACCGACAACCTCGCCGAGAAAGAGGCCATCTACAAAAAGACCGCACAATATTGGGACAAGGACTATCGCGCCCTCAACAATTTGGCGGTTCTCGCTTTCAACGCAGGCGACGAAACGAAGGCCGACCAATATCTGCAGCAGGCTCTTCGCGTGAACAAAAAGGCTCCCGAGGCTTTCGCCAACTTGGGTCTGATGGCACTGAAGAACGGCAAACTGACCGAGGCTGAGGATTTCATCGCCAACGCCATCGGTGCCAATGGTTTCGGTGAGGCACTGGGCAATCTGAACATCGCGAAGGGCAATTTCGCACAGGCCGAGGCGAATTTCGCAGAATCTGTCAGCAATAGCGCAGCCCTCGCCCAACTGCTGAACAAGAACTACGAGGCCGCCGTTCAGACACTCGACAAAGTGAAGAATCCTGATGCAATGACGAGCTATCTCCACGCGATCGTGGCTGCCCGTCGTGGCAACAAATTTGCCGCAGAATCGTACTTGAAAGAGGCGCTTCGACTCGATTCGACGCTGAAAAACTATGCTGACAACGACTTGGAGTTCCAGTTTTTGAAATAAAGCCTGAAAACAGATGAAAAAGGCTTCACCGTTCTTTTTCTGCCTCGTTTTCTGCCTCGCTTTCGCGGCTTGCGGAGGCGGTGGCGAGCGTTTCAAACTCAAGGGGAAGTTCAAGAACCTGAATCAGGGCGAGTTCTATGTCTATGGACTCGACGGAGGACTGACCGAGGTCGATACGATTCGTGTCGAGCGCGGTCGGTTCGTCTATGAAATTCCCTGCGAATCGCCGACAACGCTCATCCTTGTGTTCCCGAACTTCTCGGAACAGCCCATTTTCGCTGAGCCGGGCGCGTCGGTCGAGGTGAAAGCCGATGCGTCGAGCCTGAAAGAACTCGAAGCGAAAGGCACCGACGCCAACGAACTGATGACGGCTTTCCGCAAGCAGACGATGAATGCGTCGCCGGCGGAGATTCCGAAACTCGCCGAGGAATTTGTCAGCAACCATCTCGACTCGGAAGCCAGCGTGTTCATCGTGCGCCGCCACCTGATGCAGAGCCTTTCGCCCGATTATGCCACGGCGGAACGCCTGTTGGCCTCGATGATGGAAAAACAACCCCAAAACCTCTCGCTGAAACGTCTCCACGCAACGGCGAAAAGCCTAAAAAACACGAAAAAAGGCAGTGCGATGCCGTCGTTTTCGGGTCGCGACCTCGACGGAAACAACGTGTCGTCGAGTGCGCTGAAGGCGGCGAAAGTGGGTGTTGTGACGGCCTGTGCGTCGTGGAACAACGAGAGTATGACCGCGCTGCGCCGACTCAATCGACTGCGTCGCACGTCGGGCGGTCGGCTGCAAGTGATGACGGTGCTGCTCGACGGTAATCTGGAAGAAAGTCGCAACATCTTGAAGCGCGATTCCATCAATTTCCCCGTGCTGTTCGACAGCAAATTTTTCGATGGAAACGCCGTGAAACAACTCGGTCTGTCGTCGATTGGCGACAATGTCGTCTATCAGAATGGCCGTGTTGTCGGAAAAAACTATTCCACCGACGAATTGATCAAGGAAGTAGAGTCGCTTTTGAAAAAATAGAACTTTAAAACTATGGCACATTCTCATCACCATCACGACCATTCCCACGGACATCATCACCATCACCACGTGGAAAAACTGACGAGTCTGAACGGAATTTTCATTTTTTCCATCGTTCTGAACCTGCTCTTCGTCATCATCGAGGCCGTCATCGGACTGGTTGAAGGTTCGTTGTCGCTGCTTTCCGATGCCGGACACAACCTCAGCGACGTGTTTTCGCTCGTGTTGGTGCTCGTCGCCTTCCAACTCGCGAAAGTCCACGCCAACAGCCGTTTTACGTATGGTTACAAGAAATCGACCGTGCTTATTTCGCTGCTCAACGCGATTATCCTGCTCGTGGCCGTCGGTGCCATCATCATCGAGAGCATCCATAAATTCTACGAACCCACCGAAGTCAATGGCGTGGCGATTTCGTGGACGGCGGGCATCGGCATCATCATCAACGGACTGACGGCATTTCTGCTGTTGCGCGGCCAGAAAAACGACCTAAACGTGCGCGGAGCCTTCCTCCACATGGTCGCCGACACGCTCGTCAGTGTCGGAGTCGTCGTTTCGGGCATCATCATCGCCACGACAGGCTGGACCATCGTCGATCCCATCGTCAGCCTCATCATCGCCGCCGTCATCCTCGTTTCTACGTGGAACCTGCTGTCGGGCAGTCTGCGCCTCTCGCTCGACGGACTTCCCGAGAACATTTCTTTGGAACAAGTGAAAAACACGCTGTTGGAAAACGAGCATGTCAGCGATGTCCACCACCTGCACATTTGGGCGATTTCCACGACCGACAACGCCCTCACCGCCCACATCGTCATCGACTCGCTCGACGCGATGGAATCGGTGAAAAACGACCTCAAACACCATCTTCACCACCTCAATATCGACCATTCAACCCTCGAATTTGAAACGGCCGATACCCCTTGCCACGAGCACGATTGCACCGATCATCACACACGATAAAAATACTATACTATGAAAGAAAACATCATCTACCCGCTGAACGCAATTCAGTGGGAAACATACGTACAATTGAAGCAAGACGAGCAGTTGACCCAGCACAACACCACCGTCTGCATGCCCTTCGAGCGTTCATCGGCACAGCGGTTCCTCTCTGCCATGCAGCAGATGCTCGACGAGCAACGCTACCTTCATATCCACCTTGTCCGTGAAGGCGATGACATCATGATTTGCGAGGATTGGCAGATGCCCAACAACGTTCGTCACCTCCGCATGAGCGATGCCGAATGGGAGGCTTTGCAACCCACGTTTACCAAGCCCTTCGACCCCTTCAATGAAGCCTGTGTGCGCCTTTTCCTCGTGGAAACCGACAGCCAGATTTATGTTATCATGGAAACCCTCCATCTGTTCTTCGATGGCTTGTCCCAAAGGGCTTTGTGGAATGCATTTGAGGACGCATTGCAAGGCAAACCCCTCTACCAGCAGGGCGATATTGCCGCCGAAAAGAACCGCCTCGAAATTGCCAGTTACGACAGCGATGACTATCGCCACGCAAAGGAATTCTATCTGAAAAAGTTCGAGGGCGTGCGCCTGACCGACTATTGTCGTGAATGCGACAGTCCTTTGGGACCCACCATCAGTTCTCACCCCAAAGTGTCGGCCACCATCATCGACGAGGGCTGTCAGCGCATCGGAAAAACCGCCACCAACGTGTTCTATGCCGCCTATGCCATGGCTTTGGCATACATGTCAGGCGAGAGGCAAGTGGCCTTCTACACCATTACCCACGGGCGTGCCGACCACCGTCTCAACGACCATGTCTATGGCCATTATTTGGAATGTCTGCCCATCATCGTCGATACAGACCCAAATCAAACCGTAGACGAATTGCTCAGCCAAGTCCATCGGGAGTTGTTCTGCGCCATGCGTTACCGCATCTATCCCCTTTATCACCTGCTGCGCGACCTCGGTCTTGCCGACGTTGGCACCGAGATGGGCAACAACTCTGATAACATTTTAGAGTATATCCATATCGACGGCCAACAGTGCCCCACATACCACATCGATCCCACGCTCACGGGAGAACACTCATCAACCTACATCACGCGCCGTGACACGCTCTACGAAGTCTTCACCGACTGTAGCAGCGCCCTCTACACCCAAGCCCAGATCGACGAACTGTCACAACTTACCGGCGAAATGGCCCTCCTGCTCGTAGGTGACCAAGAGAAAATGCTCAAAGAAATCGTTCCGTTTGAAAGATGAAACGGACAAATTGTTGTACCTATTGGCAACCCAAAAATAAAAAATCCCCTGTAAATGCTTGATTTACAGGGGATTTCGTTTGTTTTGAAGTACCCAGAGCCGGGGTCGAACCGGCACGGGTTGCCCCACTGGTGTTTGAGACCAGCGCGTCTACCGATTCCGCCATCTGGGCAGCGCTTCAAACACGGCTAATCGCCATTTCTGGACGATTGCGGGTGCAAAGATACGCGATTTTTCTGAATCGTACAAACTTTTCGTAAAAAAAAGTAATAAATGGGCTCATATTCCGTTTTATTGATAGGACTAACCTACATAAAAAACGGAGAATGGGAAACGACAGAAATATACTTGACAAGGCTTATTGCGTGATTTTGGCGGGTGGAAAGGGTCGGCGATTGTGGCCGAACAGCCGCGAGGAATATCCGAAGCAGTTCATCGACTTCTTCGGCTCGGGGCGCACCTTTCTGCAACAGACGTTCGACCGTCTGGCGGCCATCATTCCGCGTGAGCATATCTACGTGAACACCAACGAGGCGTATCGGTCGCTCGTCGTGGAGCAGTTGCCCGAACTGCCTGCCGAAAACCTGTTGGCCGAGCCGATTCACCGCAACACGGCACCGAGCGTGGCGTGGGCGTGTCACCGCATTCTGAAGCGCGACAGCGAGGCGAACATCATCGTTTCGCCGTCGGACTACGAGGTGCAGAACGAGGAGGCTTTCCGCGAGAATATTATGGAGGGACTGCGATTCGTCGATCGTTACGACGGACTGCTGACGATGGGTATCAAGCCGACGCGACCGGAGCCCGGATACGGCTACATACAGCTCGGCGAACCCGTTGGCGAGCACGTTTTTCGCGTGCAGTCGTTCACGGAGAAGCCTTCGCGCGACTTTGCGCGGATGTTCGTCGAGAGTGGCGAGTTTTATTGGAACACGGGCTTGTTTCTTTCGCGTGCTGGCTTTTTGCAGCAGTGTTTCGAGAAGTTGCTGCCGCCGATTTTCCGCGAGTCTGACACGGCAGCGAAGAATCTGACCGTCGAGGAAGAAAACGAACTGGCGCAACGCCAATTCCAATATTACCCGAATTTATCGATCGACCACAGCATTTTGGAGCGTTCCGAAGAGGTTTATGTGATGAAATGCAGTTTCGGATGGGCCGATTTGGGTACGTGGCACGGCATTTACGAGGCTCGTTCGAAGAGTGCCGACGACAATGTCATTATCGACAGCGACGTGATTATCGACGAGAGCCACAACAACATCGTGAAATTGCCGAAGGGTAGGCTGGCGGTCATCAACGGACTCGACGGCTACATCGTGGCCGAGAAGGACAACGTGCTGCTCATCTGCAAGAAAGAGGACTCGTCGGACTTGATTCGGAAATACATCACCGATGTTCAAATCAGCAAGGGCGACGAATTTATCTAACGAAAAACCTGAACTGAATTGAACGAAAAATCGCCGCTTCACTGCCCATTCGACAGTAAAACGGCGATTTTTTTGATGGCCTAACCGTCAGCGTTTGACGACTTTGCGTCCATTTTTGATGTAAATGCCTTTCGGCAGCGTTGTTTCGTTGATCAGCTTCCGACCTTGCAAGTCGAAAAGGCTGTCATTGACATCTTCGGAACTTTCGTAAGCCATGATTCCCGATTGGTCGCCACCTTTGAAAACCGCCTTCAACTGCACGTCGCCGTCGATGATGTCGGCAGGAATCGTAAACGATTCTCCGTTGATTTCGTTGGCCGTGTAAACCTTCGTCAGACGCTGCGGCACACTGTGGATTTTCTCCTCGCCCGTGAGGATGCCGTGGTTGACGCTGAGCGACTCAAATTTCGCTTCGCCCGACGGTTTCAGAGCGATGGTGTATGCCTTGTTGAAAGGGATGGTTGCGGGCAGGGCCGAGCCGCTTGCCGTTGTCACAGAGCCATTGCCGGTGATTTCTGCGCTGAGGCTCACGTTCGAGCCGCTGAAAATGCGCAGTCTGGCATCGACAATACTGCCACCGTTGTGGATAATGTTGTTGTCAGCAGTGGTGTTTCCCGCAGGGTCGATTTCGTTCCAATCGACTTTGAAACGAATGCGATAGAAGCCATCGGCCACCTGCGGAATCTTAAAAGCCGGCGGATTGATGACATTGCGGGCACCTTCAGTGAGGTTAACACCATTGCTGTTGTAACCCGACTTTCCATTGGTGTTGTCGCCGCTCCAAAACGAGAAAGTCATCACGTCGCTGTTGCCGCTGATGACACCGTTGGTCACGGTGCCGACTTCGAAATTGCCGTCTTGTCCTTTGTCGATATAGACGTAGCCGTTCATCCACGAGCCCGTGTAACTGTATTCCACACTGACATTTTCATTTGCCTTTGCGAAAAACGTCTTCGTCATGTCCTCGTGGTAGATGTGCTTGTCGTTGGGTACGTCGAAAGTCGTGCCGCTCATCGTCACGCCGTCCAAGTGGCGGTCGTCGCGAGTCATCACAGCCGTTTCCTTGTCGTAGTTGATGGGATATTCGAAGTCTTTTTCGGTGCCACTTTCGACAAACAGACCTTCGAGCATGATGTCGCCATCGACCCATTCGGCCTTGATGGTGTAGCAGTCGTTTTCGTCGAACTCGTTGCGATAGACGATTTCATCGACATACTGCGGCGTTTCGTGGATGAGGCTGTCGCCCGTGAGGTTGTATCCGTGACGAATGCGCACGCCGTTGTAAGTAAAACCGTTTTCGGGGTTGAGTTTGATGGTGAAAGCCTTTCCGAAGGGCGTTTTGGTGACGAGCGAAGTGCCGTCGCCGTTCAGGATTTCGCCGTTACGGTTGTCTTCCATCACGCTCACCTCGTCGGCGTGGACGTTCAGGCGCACATCGACGATACCACCGCCGTTGCCCTGAATCGTGTTGCCTTCGTTGATGTTACCACCCGGGTCGATGCAGTTCCAGTCAACCTTGAAGCGCATCCGATAGAAGCCCAGCGGGGTGTTTGCAGGAACGGTGAAGTTGGGCATGTTCAGCGTGTTGCCGTCGCTCACGGAGTTTCCTGCACTGTTGCGCCACGAGCCATTGTTCTGATAGGCCGAGTAGCTGACGATGTCGCTGCCGGCAGCTGGCGTTCCGTTGGCGTTGATTTCGTAGGAGAATTTGCCGTCCTGACCGTAATCGACATAGGTGTAACCCGACATCCAAGTGCCTTTGTAGTTGAACACAGGCTTGACGCTCTGGCCGGGTTTCACGGCGAACGTTGCGTCCATGCGGTTGCGATAGAGCGGGTCGGAGGTCGAGGGCGACGAGGTGATTGACAGCGTTTTCACGTTTTGCAGACCCACGCTGAGGATACCGCGGTCGGAACGTGTGGCCTTCGCGGTTTCCTTGTCGAAATTCGTGGGATACTCGTCGTACTGAACGAGCGGAGCGCTCGACGTGTTCACGATGATTTGGTCGATGTAGGCGATGAAGTCTTCAGCGCGGTCGTGGGTCGATTCACACTCGGGCACGAGCACAAGGCTGTAGATATCCACACCGCTCACGCCCTTGATGGGGAACACGGCGTCGGTCCACATGTCGGGCTTGACGGTGGTTGTGCTAATTGACCAGAATTGTTCGACTTCCTGGCTCTGGCCAGCCCACTCTTTTTCGCGGTGCTTGCCAAGACCCATCAGCATCACGCGGCCTTCGACGGGGCGATGCACCAGCACGTGGACATACTGCGTCGTGGGTTTCAGCGAAAAGGGCTTTTTCAGGTCGATGCGGGCACCGAACTGGTTCGAGCCGTAGCGCGAACGCTGCACGGCGAGCACTTTCGCAGTCGGATTCGGGGCCACGCCCATAATTTCATTCACTTCCGTATGCGGATTGTCGATCACGGCCACATTGCCTTCCAACAAACCTTTGCGGAACGGGGAATTTTCCCACGAGTCATACACGCCGATGGAAGCGTAGTCGTCCGTGTCGAACGTCACTTCGGCCACCTGTGCCTGTGCCGTGAGCACTGCACTGACCGAGAAAAATACGATGGAAAGTATCTTTTTCATTGCTTTGTCGGTTTTAAGGGTTAGAAGACGCTCAGAGTATGCAGCAGCGGACAAGCGCGGCTGTCGGTGATTTTCACGCGTACGCCACGAACTTTGTAGCCGCTTCCGTAGCTGTTTCCCGTATTGCCATTGAGAGGAATGATTCGCTTGTAGCCGACGGTGGTCGTCTGGATGTTCGATGCGCGACGCGTCCAGGTCGAGCCGTCTTCAGTCGTTTCAATCGTAAAGCCCTTGATGCGCTGTCCCTTGCGGATGAATTCTTGCAGAGTGACGTAGCGCACGGTCTGCGGCGTGTTCCAAGTCAGGGTGATGGTGGCGGTTTTCTGTCCGTCTTCCGTTGCCCAATAGGTGTTCTTGTCGTCGTCGATGAGTTTGTAGGCATCGTAGTAACCGCCTGAGCGTGTCTCAGAGGTGGTCACAGTCGCGGTTCTGGCGAGGTCGGTGCCGAAACGCTTGCGCAGTTTGTCGCCCAACTGACAGAGTTGGATGCTGTCGTTGTTGGTGAGACGACCCGACTTGTCGGGCGGGAAGTTGAGGATGAGCGTGGCGTTGCGACCGACGGTTTCGAGATACATCTTGAAGAGTGTCTCGCTGTCTTTCGTCGATTCGCCGTCGTGCCAGAACCATCCGTGGCTAGTGGCTTTGGCGTCGCTCTCGCTGGGGAACCATTTCCACTCGTTTTCGTTGCCGCTCAAGCCCGAACCCATCGACCAAGTCGTTTCGTTCGTGTAGCCCGATTCGGTGCCGCACCAGCGAGCCTCGCCGCCGAGACCCCAGAGAATGATGTCGGGGCAGACGCGGTGGACGCTGTCGCGGAGGTTTGGAATGTCGTAGTAGTAGCTCTCGTCGATGTCGCGCGTTCCGCCTTGGCCGCCGTAGTAGCCGTCGCCGCCGCGGGCACCGTCGAACCACATTTCAAATTGGTCGGTGCCATACTGCGAAAGTTCGAAGCACTGGCGAAGGAAGACGTCGGTGACATACTTGTCGGTGCCGTAATAAGCACTGTTTCTGTCCCAGGGCGACACATAGAAGCCGTATTTCATGCCCAATTTCTTGGCTGCTGCGGCGAAGTCGCGTGGAATGTTCGTCTCTTTCGCAAATTTGTTCGACGAATTTTGGCAGTGGTGGCTGGTTGTTTGCGTTGGCCACAAGCAGAAGCCGTCGTGGTGCTTCACCACAGCGATGCCGCCTTTCATCTCGGCCTTTTTGCACAGCCGCAACCACTGTTCGGGGTCGGGTTTGCGTGTCGGCGCAAACGTGTTCACGTTTTCGTTGCCAAATCCCCACTCTTTACCCGTGTAGGTATTCATTCCGTAGTGGAAGAAGGCGTAGAATTCCGTCTCTTGCCATTTCATTTGCCGTTCCGAGGGGACGGGAAACACCTCTTTCGGCTCGTTGGTCGGGTTCGACAGCGTCTGGTTGACGAGGCTGAAACCCTGCGCCCCTGCCGACAGCCATCCCGTCAGCAGAAGTCCGAAGACCAGTTCGATTTTCTTGTTTAGTTTCATAATTATGATAGATAAAATGTTCGATATTTTCGTTTTTTAACGACGAAATCGCGGCAAAGTTACGAATAATAAACGAAATTATCAAAAAAAATGACACTGGGGACTTCCATCAAGTACAAAAATTAGTTTTTTTTAACAGTCAGTTTTTGTTTTTTAAGATTCCTTTGATGGTAAAAAAGCCTCATTTTTCGATGGCTTTTCGAGTCTGAATGCAATAAAATTGGCGAATCAGCGTTATATCATTGTGTTTAAACGCAAAATTGTCATATTGTTAGTGCTGGCGATGGTCGGCACGAGGGTTTGTGCGCAGTACGATCCCTCGTTCAGTCATTATTTTGACATGGAGACCTCGTTCAACCCGGCTGCCGTGGGCAAGCGGGCCGTCATCAACGTGACGGGTGCCTATGCCCTCAGCATGGCGGGATTCAAGGGCAATCCGAAGACGGCCTACGTGAGTGCCGACCTGCCTTTCTACGCGATGAAAACCTATCACGGCGTGGGCGTGATGCTGCTCAACGACCAGATTGGCGCATTCTCGCATCAGCGTTTGGAAGCACAATACGCCGTGAAACTGCGGCTGTTTGGCGGCACGATGAGCGTCGGCGTGCAGGGCGGACTGCTCAGTGAATCGCTCGACGGCTCGAAAATCGACTTGGACGACTCGAGCGACCCCGCTTTCTCGTCGTCGAAGGTCGATGGCAACACGCTCGACCTCGCTGCCGGCCTCTATTACACACGTGGCGACCTGTATGTGGGCATGAGTGCGCAACACCTCACCGCACCGCTCATCCGACTTGGCGAAAGGAACGAATTGCAGGTCGATCGCACATATTATTTGACGGGCGGATACAATATTCGGCTGAGAAATCCGTTTTTATCAGTGCAGCCCTCGTTTTTGGTGCGCAGCGACATGGTTTCGTGGCGGGGCGACGTGACGGGGCGACTGACATACAAACACGACGAGAAAATGATGTATCTGGGCGTGACCTACAGTCCGAAAACGTCGGTGACGGCGCTGATCGGCGGTCAGTTCCACGGTATTGTCGTCGGCTACAGCTACGAGTTCTACACCTCGGGCATCAGTGCCATCAACGGCTCGCACGAACTGTTCATCGGCTATCAGCAGGACATCAATCTGGTGAAAAAAGGTCGGAACAGGCATCAGAGTGTGAGAATTCTTTGAAAATGAAAGATTGAAAAAATGAAAAAATTGAAGAATATGAGTAAAAACAATAGAAAAAGTAATCAATCCCCCCTCCTTTGGGGAGGGGCAGGGGGTGGGCTCTTTTTAGCCTTCTTCCTTATGTCGCTTTTAGTTGGCTGCATGGGCGCGAAACAAGCGTCGTCGTCGGGAAAAGGCGGCGAAGTGGTGGGCGTGAGCGGTCGCGCTTTCAGCGAGCCGTCGCCCTACGGCATGACGAAAATCGAGCGCGGTTGGCTGCGCATGGGTTTGGAAGAGCAAGACTCGCTCTGGGGCAAGAAAATGCCCGTGAGAGACGTGTCGGTGGATGGTTTCTGGATGGACGAGACCGAGGTGACCAACTCGCAGTATAAGCAGTTCGTGAACTGGGTGCGCGACTCGATTCTTCGCACGCGACTGGCCGATCCGTCGTATGGCGGCGATGAGTCGTATATGATCACCGAGGACAAGAACGGCGACCCCATCGGACCTTTCTTGAACTGGAAAAAACAACTGCCGCGCAAGCCCAACGAAGACGAACTGCGGGCCATCGAAAGCCTCTATGTGACGAACCCTGTCACGGGTGAAAAACTGCTCGACTATTCGCAGATGAACTATCGCTACGAGGTCTATGACTACACGACGGCAGCCCTGCGCCGCAACCGAATGAGGGCCGAGGAGCGCAATCTGAACACCGACGTAGTGGTCGATCCGAACGAAGTCGTAATGATTTCGAAAGACACCGCCTACATCGACGACGAGGGTCGCATCGTGCGCGAAACCATCAACCGACCACTGTCGGGACCGTGGGACTTCCTCAACACGTACATTGTTAATATTTATCCCGATACGACCTGTTGGGTGAACGATTTCCAGAATTCCGACAACGAGGTCTATCTGCGCAACTACTTCTCGAACCCTGCCTACAACGACTATCCCGTCGTCGGTGTGACGTGGGAGCAGGCCAATGCGTTCTGCGCTTGGCGCACGGAATACCTGCTGAAAGGCTTGGGTCCGGAGGCTCGCTACGTGCAGCGCTATCGCCTGCCGACCGAGGCCGAATGGGAATATGCTGCCCGTGGCAAAGACCAAAACGAATTTCCGTGGGACAACGAGCAGGTGAAGAGTGGCGAAGGCTGTTTCTATGCGAATTTCAAGCCCGACCGCGGCAACTACACGAAAGACGGCAACTTGATTACCTCGAAAGTGGGCATCTACGGCACGAATTCTAACGGATTGTTCGATATGGCGGGCAACGTCGCCGAATGGACTTCGACGATTTACACCGAGGCCGGTGTCGATGCGATGAACGACCTGAATCCGCAGTTGGAATACAAGGCGGCGAAGGAAGACCCCTACAAACTGAAGAAAAAGTCGGTGCGCGGTGGTTCTTGGAAGGATCCAGAGTCGTATATCCGCTCGGCTTGGCGCACGTGGGAATATCAGAATCAGCCGCGCAGTTACATCGGTTTCCGCTGTGTGCGCTCGCTGGCAAATACGACCAGTCAGAAGTCGAAAACGACTGGAAAATCGAAAAAGAAAAAGAAATAAGAGCCCCCTCCCAACCTCCCCCCGACGGGGGAGAGGTAAAAATTGTCAAATAGTCAAATAAATAGTAAATTGTACATTGTAAATTGTAAATCGAAATGACACAGTACAGCAAATATAACGTCATCTACCGCTTACAGAAGTGGTTGGACAGCGTCCCTGGACAAACGTTTATGAACTACGCCTACAGCTGGGGTGCTGCCATCGTGATTCTCGGTGCATTGTTCAAACTGACCCACATGCCGGGTGCCAATTTTTGGCTGTTCCTCGGTATGGGAACGGAAGTGCTCGTGTTCTTCATCTCAGGTTTCGACCGTCCGTTCGATAAGACCGAAGAAGGTCGCGAACTGCCCCGCCACGTCAATCTCGACGACGACGAAGCCGAAGCAACGGCCAATGGCGGTGTGCAAGGCGGTGGCACGATTATCATCGGCGGTTCTGGCGGTGGAAATGTCGCTGGCGGAGTCGTTGGCACAGGCGAAGAGGCTGCCCGTTGGGAAGGCAAACCGGCCGCTGCCGTGGGTGGTGGTGTTATCGGTGGCAACTGGGTGGCTCAACAGCAGGAAGACCTGCCTGGAATGGCCGAGGCACAGGGCAACTACGTCGAGGAACTCAATAAACTCACTGAAATGATTCAGAAGGTGAGCGAACAGAGCCAGCGTCTGACCCGCGACTCGGAGGAAATGGAGAACCTCAACCGCACGCTCACGGGCATCTGCAAGGTCTATGAAATGCAACTCAAGGGTGCCAGTCAGCAAATCGGCACCATCGACGAAATCAACGAGCAGACGCGCAAGATGGCTTCGCAAATCGCCGAACTCAACAAGATTTACACGCGAATGATTGAGGCGATGACGGTGAATATGAAAAATGTTGAAGGTTGAATGAAGAATGTTGAATAGTCGCCTTTGGCGATTTAGAATGAAGAATGTTGAATTCCTGTTCTGAAAATTCAAAACTCAAAATTCAAAACTCAAAATTCAATTGAAATGGCAATTAAGAAAAGACCCATATCGCCCCGCCAGAAGATGATCAACCTGATGTATATCGTGTTGATGGCAATGCTGGCGCTGAACGTCTCGAACGAGGTGCTCAACGGTTTTACGGTCGTTGAGGAAAGTCTCGGGCGCACCACCAGCAACTCGGCGAAGGAAAACGATGCGATTTACGACACATTCGCGGCGCAGATGAAGCAAAATCCCGAAAAAGTGCGGCAGTGGTTCGAAAAATCGCAGACGGTGAAACTGATGAGCGACTCGCTCTTCAATTTCGCGCAGGAACTGAAGGAAGCCATCGTACGCGAGGCCGACGGCAAGGATGCCGACCTTCAAAACATCCGTGGCAAAGACGACCTCGAGGCCGCCAGCCAGATTATGCTCGCCCCGGGCAGTGGCAAGGGAAAACACCTCTTCCAGATGATCAATTCCTATCGCGAGCGCATTCTGAAAATGGTCAGCGACCCGAAACAGCAGGAAATCATCTCGTCGAACCTCACCACCGAAGTGCCGAAATCGGCGCGTGCATTAGGAAAAAACTGGCAGGAATATATGTTCGAGGATATGCCCGTGGCCGCCGCTGTGACGCTGCTGTCGAAATTGCAGAGCGACGTGCGCTATGCCGAGGGCGAAGTGCTGCACACACTCGTGTCGAACATCGACGTAAAAGACATTCGTGTGAACAAACTCGATGCCTTTGTCATTCCTGAAAAAACAACGCTCTACCCGGGCGAAATATTCAATGCCGACATCGTGATGGCAGCCGTCGATACGACGATGCAGCCCGAAATCTACGTAAACGGCACGAAAATCAATGCCAAAGGAAAATATTCGTTCACGGCAGGCAGCGTCGGCGAACATTCGTTCAGTGGCTACCTGATGACGCGCAATGCCGCCGGTGAAACGATGCGCCGCGACTTCACGCAGAAATATTCCGTGATTCCCGCACCGACGGGCGCAACGGTGGCCGCCGACCTGATGAACGTGCTCTACGCCGGTTTCCAAAACCCGATGAGCGTCAGTGTGCCGGGCGTTCCGGCCAATGCCGTGTCGGTCAGTATGAGCGGTGGTTCGCTCGTGTCGAAAGGTGCCGGCCACTATGTTGCAACGCCCGCAGCCGTCGGCAAGGACGTGGTTTTCACCGTGACGGCCAACGACAAGGGAAAAACGCGCCAGATGGCCCAAGTGACGTTCAAAGTGCGTAAATTGCCCGACCCAACGCCCTACGTGGTCGTTGGAAGCGACCGTTTCAAGGGTGGAAATATGGCGAAAGGCTCGCTCGTGGCGATGGATGTGCTTCACGCCGCCATCGACGACGGTCTGCTCGACATTCCTTTCAAGGTGTTGAGTTTTGAAACCGTGTTCTTCGACGATATGGGTAACTCGATTCCCATCGCTTCGGAAGGTGCCTCGTTCTCGGGTCGTCAGAAAGAAACGTTCCGTCGGTTGTCGCGCAACAAGCGATTCTACGTGCGTGGTGTGAAAGCCATCGGTCCCGACGGCATCCAACGCACACTGCCCGGCGCAATGGAATTTATCGTGAAATAGCCCAATCGTCAATTAGTGAAATCGTCAAATAGTCAAATATGAATGATATGAAGCAGAATATGAATCAAACAAAAGCAAATTTGGTGAAAACGGCTTTACTTTTTTGCCTTTTTACCTTTTTACCTTTGTCAATCGCCAACGCCCAGCCGCAGCAGCGTCGCAATCAGGCGCAACAGCAGCAGACGGCGCAGAAGTCGAATGCCAATACGATGACCACGCGTGCGCAGATTTCGTTCCCCACGCAGGCTGCGATGTCGGAAGACGTGGTTTGGCGGCGCGACATCTATCGCGAAGTCGATCTCCGCGACGATGCCAATGCCGGACTCTACTATCCGAAAGAGCCCGTCGGCACGCAGATGAACCTTTTTACGTATATGTTCAAACTGATGATGCGCGGCGCGAAAAACGGCGGTATCAATGCCTATGAATATCGACTCGACGGCAACGAAGTGTTTACCGACTCGGCGCGAATCAAACCGCTGCAGTTCCTCAAAGACCAAGGCATCTACTACGAGCGCACCGACCGCGGCATCCGCCTCGACGACAGCGACATTCCCTCGAAGGAAGTCACGGCCTATTACATCAAGGAAAGTGCCTATTACAACCAAGCCACATCGACCTTCCACACGAAAGTGCTGGCCCTTTGCCCGATTTGGGTCGAGGATTGGGGTGGCGTGGCCGAGAAAAAGCCGCTCTTCTGGGTGAAATACGACGATTTGGCACCGTTCCTCGCCAAGCAGACCATTATGACGAGCAACCTCAACAATGCCGCCACGATGAGCGTCGATGACTATTTCACGCTGAACCAGTACAAAGGCCAGATTTACAAGACGAACAATATGCTCGGCGAGTCGCTGGCGAAGATTTGCGGCAACGATTCGACCAAACTTTCTGCTGAACAAAAGCGCATCGAGGCCGAACTCAAGGAGTTTGAAACCCATATCTGGGGCAAGCCCGAAGTGGCCGCACAGAACGATAGCACGGGCGTCGCCGACGAGGCTGTCGCCACGAAGGAAGTGAAGACAAAGGCTCCAAAATCGACGCGCACACGCACTGCCCGAAGCAGTCAGAAGCGTGTGAAAAGCGGTTCTACGAAGAGCAGTTCCGGCAAATCGTCGGCAAGGATGTCGGTGCGTCGCGAACGCCATTGATGGAGTTCATAGTTCATAGTTAAAAAATCATAGTTATGGGAAAGTTGAGAGGATTTTTGATGGTTGTGCTCTTTGCGGGCACGTTGTCTGCCCATGCGCAGCAGGTGAAGTTCGGTTTGAAAGGTGGTTTCGACCTCACGGAACTCAAACTCAAGAACGCCGGCGATATGTTCAAGGCCGATAACAATGTCGGATGGTTCGTCGGTCCGACCATGAAACTTTCGCTGCCTGGCGGCCTCGGTTTCGACCTTTCGGCCCTCTACAACCAGCGCGAGACCGACCTCGGCATTTTTTACGTTCCTAATAACAGTAGCGACGTGCGTCCTCTCGACAAATTGAAAACCAAGCAAGTCATCGTGCCGTTGAACGTCCGCTACACCATCGGTCTGAGCGATATGTTCAGCATTTTCGGCTATGCCGGTCCGCAAGTCGCTTTCCGCCTCGGCGATGAGGTGCAGAAACTCGCAGATTTACGAGATGAAATGGCGGAATGGCGGCTGAAAGACTCGAATTTCAGCGTGAACGTAGGTGCCGGTATCACGATTAACCATGTTCAACTTTCCGCCAACTACAACGTCGGCGTGGGCAAAACTGGCGATGTCACATGGCGCGATGCCACCCAAGCCGCCTCCGAGGGCTTCAAGGGTAACTATAATTCGTGGCAAATCAGTTTGGCGTATTTCTTCTAACCAAATTAAACAAATTTGCGTTACGCACTTTTGTATAATTAGATTTTTTTAGTTTTCCGACAGTATCTCCGACATTTGGCGACAGATGTTTGTCGGAAAGTCTTTTAATGAATCAAATGTAATCGGTTGATTCTCATTCAATTTCGTCTCCGACATATCTCCGTCATGGTCTCCGACAAAAAATACCGTAAGCAATCGGCGGAGACGACCTGGCGAAACCCCAAAGGGGTTGAAAGATTACAGGCAGGGGTGAAGCGAAACCCCTGTAAACGACGGATCGAAACCATTAAAAGCCCGAAAAGGGCGACCTTGTAATATTTTGGGGATAGCGTGTCAATTAAAAATGCACCATTATTTCTTATAAGGATTGTAAGAGAATGGCAACACGTTTCCATTGCTATCTGACAAGCTATTAGTTAATGTTGCTATTCCATCTATTGTTCTTTTTGCACCTCTATGTGACTCAATTACCAATTTGTTAATTTGTATCGTTAAAGTCGTTTCTGTTATTTCTCTGATTGTGATATTGCCACTTATGGCATCCCAATTATAAGTATCAAGCACTATCTCATTGTAGTTATTAAAATTTCTTACGGAAATTCTATCATAGTCGAACACATCACCGACTTTTAACATAGAAACTCTTGAAGGTGGAAGGACAATAGTCAAATTTTTTTCTACGTAATGACTATATTTTTTTGTATCGCCTATGGCACAAATGGTTAAATACATACCGCGATCGTACCATTCCAAGTCCCCTAAAGATTCCCACCCGTAAGATTGTGAAACCTTACTATATTTGCTACAATAATACGATTCTCCATCTATAGTTAGAGTTTTCTTCCATTTTGAAATTCCATCTTCATCATCACCATTGCAAGCGGTTAAACTCAATGATGCAACCATCATTGCAATCATCATAATCATTGAATGTAACTTTTTCATAAGATAAATTTAACTATGTTTTACTTCATTTTATTATTGTTTTATGGGAGCGCGTACCCTGAAGGTTACACGCTCCCGTTTATGTTATAATTACAGAGTGTATGTTATACCTGCACCAATTACAGCGGTATTGAATCCGCTGATGGTTTGGTATTTCAATTCAGCACCGATGCGGATTTTATCAGTTAATTTGTACTGAATACCTCCGCCAATATTTAAGCCGATACTGCTAGCTTTGGATTCAGATAGAACATCTAAATAGTAAATGTCTTCCTCATCCCACTCAAATTCTTGCTTCCAACTCGTGTAATTAACACCCACCAATGGATAGGCAATCACTTTGTCGGACAAAGGAAACAAATAGTGTCCGTTCACATTCACATCAAACATCGTAAAGCCATCTGTTTTCAAATAGTAGTCGCCAACTACTTCCAAACGGATAGCATCTGTAACATTCCGCTGATACTTCGCACCGATGCCAATGTTTTTCATGTCAGTTCCATACAGAACGTGCGCACCAATATTCTGTTCTCCTTTTTGTGCGAAAGCCCCAACGCTGACGAGCACTGCACACATTGCTAAAAATATTTTTTTCATTTTTGTTTCTGTTTTTTAATGGGTTTATAAATAATTTTTTAGTCCATAAGCCGGAGGGAGACAGAAAAGGAATACGTGGACTAATTTGTTTCCTTTCCCATATGTCTTTTAACTGTTTTGTCTCATAGGAATTTCATTTTTAGGGTTAAAACTTTTTACTTTTTTACCTTTTTTCCATTATGGATATAAATCCCCTTCTTTGTCGGCTCACCGCTCAACTTTACGCCATCCACCGAATACCAATTGTCAATCGCAGATTGTGAATTGTCAATAGAATGGATTCCCGTCGGAACTTCGCCATTATACTCTTGCCAACCGTTGGCAGTCTTGCAATATACGGTCCAACCTTTTGTGTTTGCGGCTGCAACGTGTTCCGCCGTGCAAACATTCTGCTCGTTCTCGTCGGTGAAGTCCAAAGCATACAGAGCACCTGTTCGCGGATTCGTTTCTTCTGCAAGCATCATACCTTTCGCCTCGTTGCTGCTCAAGTTGGGCAATGCGGCTATCAAACCTTTCATGGCGTTGTCGGAAATCATGTTGCTTTGGCAATAAATCGTTGTCAGGGCAGTAAAGTATTCAATTCCAGAAAGTTTCGTGACTTTCCCGTTTGACACATCAAGTTTGTTGGTCGCCAATATCAGCTCCATATTGATTTCACCGCCTTCGGCAATTCCCAAATCCTTTGCCAAAGCAGCGCGGAAATTGTCATCGGGGAAGTTCTCTTCATCCAAAAGAATTTCCTTCGTCGCGATTTCATTGATGTAAAAACTTGTCCACCCCTCCGCTTGTTCATAAGCAGACTTACAGCCCACAGGCACCGACAACTCACAAGTGTTTTTTACACCATAAAAAACATTTTGACCACAAGTAGGCGGTGTTGTCGCATAGCTAACTATTTTGGTCAGGTAAGAACAGCCATTGTTTTTGCAAAATACTGTATACCAATAAGATGCACCTATAAAGGTAGAAAAATGATTTTGGTAGTTTCTTGAGCATTAGAACGAGGCGAAGATTTAACA
>CACYQZ010000008.1 GCA_902776665.1 uncultured Prevotellaceae bacterium | reverse complement strand
CCACAATGCTCAGAAAGAAGTTCTGGCAGGTCGAGGTCCTAAGATTGAACCCCACAATGCTCAGAAAGAAGTTCTGGCAGGTCGAGGTCCCAAGATTGATCCCTACAATGCTATCATGATGAATAGCGCCAGCAAGGTAATGGAGGCTTACAACACCGCAATGAATAGTAGCTATTTACCCCCTCTGAATCAGAGCCAGAATATCGGTCTCAGCCAAAGGATTGGCTACATAATCAATCAGACAGCAGCAGCAAGCAATAGTGAAAAGCTGAATGCTCGTCCTCGCAAAATTGATCCATAATCACGGCGTTGTATTATGCGTAACTGGATTTCTGTTCTTCTGCTGTCGCTGATTCCCTATATATCCAGGGGGCAGACCCAAACTTATTACCAGTATAAGACAGACGAAGCCACGCTGGTGTTCTTTGACAAGAACCTATCGCGGTACATCCCTCACATGATACGCATGTATCAGAATGGCAAAGCGCTTCATCAGCAGATATGGACCAGTGATTCCATCTATCAGCCAGAAGCCCCCCTGCTGTTATTAACAGACTGGGAAGACGACGGTAATGGCGGAGCATCGCCATTACCGCGTTCTTTTATACAGATCGGCATGGCTCCGCTGAACATGTCGTATTACATCAACCCTTCAAGTGAACGATACAGTCAGTTGTTCAAACACGAATATACGCACATCGTCATGACTGACAAGTACAATCGTCGCGACCTCAACTGGCGTCGTTTCTTCGGTACGAAGGTCGATACCGACAACTCCCAGCCCATCTCAGCCCTATGGAGCTATTTGAGTGTGCCCCGTTGGTATTCGCCCCGTTGGTATCACGAGGGTATCGCCTGTTTCATGGAGACTTGGCTCGGCGGTGGTGTCGGACGTGCCTTAGGTGGCTACGACGAGATGTACTTCCGCAGTATCATCGACGGGGGCGACAAGCTCTACTCGGTGGTGGGTCTGGAAACGGAAGGTTCCACAAAGGACTTCCAGGTGGGCGCCAATGCTTATCTTTACGGTACCCGTTTCGTGAACTACCTCACTAAGACCTACGGCTATGAGAAGATGATCCAGTTCTATAACAGAACTGCTGACAGTCGCACCTTCTTCGGCAAACAGTTCAAGAAGGTTTATGGACAGTCGCTCAGAAAAGTATGGAATGACTGGAAAGAGGATGAGAAGAAGCATCAGGAAGAGAACCTCGCCGCCCTCCGCCAATATCCCATCACAGAAACCAAGCCGCTGACCAAAGAGCCGTTGGGTTCTGTGTCGCCATTCGTCTATGATCCAGCTACCCAAAAGGCCTATGCCGCCATGAATGCCCCTGGCGACTTTGCACACATGACGGAGATTGACCTGCAGACAGGCGAGCAGAAGCGGCTGAACGACATCTACGGCATCCAGCTCTATGACCCAGCTTACGTAGCACTTGACCGTAAGGGCCAGCGCCTTATCTATACATCGAACAATTCGAAGATGCGTGGCTTGGAAATCTATGACATCCAGCAGCAGAAAGTGGTAAAGAAAAAGAAGTTCCAGCGCATCAACAATATCGTGTATGACAATGCCCACGACTGTCTCTACGGTTTGTTCTCCAACGGTGGCACACAGTCGATTGTGCGTCTGGACCGCGATTTGGAGAATCCAGAAGTGATCTATGCCTTCCCGTTTGGTGTGAGCGTGTTTGACTCAGATGTCAGTCACGACGGCAAGTGGCTGTCGTTCACCAGTCAGGGAGATAACGGTGAACACACACTTTTGCTGTTCAATACCGAAGAACTGGCTAAGGCTATCTTCAAGCCCGTGAAACTGATTACTTGGAAAGACAGCAACTTAGGACAGTTCCGCTTCTCGCTCGATGACAAGTATCTGATAGGCAGTTCCTACTATACGGGTGTTTCCAACCTCTGGCAGATTAACTTGGAAACACGCGAGATGGAGATGCTCACCAATACCGACATCGGCCTTTTTGCACCATTGGAGATTACGCCTGGTCAGCTGTTGGCGCTCCAGTTCAAGCGCGACGGACTGCAACCCGTCTTACTTTCCCGTGAGGTGGTGAAGGATGCCAATGCTGTGAGGCTCTACGGTCAGCTCGCCTATGAGAACAACAAGGAGGCGATGGAACAGGTCGGTCTGCTTAGAGACTCGCTACCCAAGAAGAACTTTGGCGATGTATATAACAACATCACATCCTACAATGTCTTTAAAGAGATGAGGTTTGCAGGAGCCTATCCTATCATTAGCGGTTTTACCGACTCCAAAGCCTGGAATCACATGACCCCCGTGTTAGGCTATCGTTTTAACGTGAATGACCCTGTAGGACTGAACAGCATGAAACTGTCAGTTGGTCTCTCCCCTTGGAGTAACAACGCCTGGAAGAACAAATTCCACATTGACTTCGATTGGAGATACTACTTCTGGAGTCTCAAGGCAGCCTGGAACCATATGGACTTCTACGACCTCTTTGGTCCGATGCGGAAAAGCCGTAAGGGTTATGTGGTGCAGCTGGCCTACGACTATACCAACACGTTGATCACACCATATAACAAATCATGGGGTTTCTCGGTGGCTACCTATGGTGATATGGATGCACTGCCCTTGTATCAGGAGATTGAGGTGCAAGATGTCAGGTCGATGCAGACAGCGTCGATTTACGGGAAGTGGTCAAAGACCCGCACCTCATTGGGTGGTGTGATGAAAGAGCTGGGTTACGAGTTAGGTGTTGAAGGTTACGGCTATCTGGCAGGTGGGCGCTTTTATCCTTCTGTAGAGGTTTCAGCTAACTTCGGCACACTGGTGCCCTTTGACAGAAACACCTCGTTCTGGCTCCGTACAGCAGCAGGTCACAATTTTGGAGATAAAGAGTCAGTGTTTGGCACTACCTATTTCGGTGGTTTCCGAAATAACTATGTTGACTATAGGAATGCCTTCCAATATCGTACGACCTTGGCAATGCCAGGTGCCGCCATCGATGCTATCCCAGCACACTCCTTTGCCAAGGCGACGGCAGAGCTCAACCTGCGTCCGCTCCGCCTCAATAACTTTGGTGCCATATTCTGCTATCCGACGTGGATTCAATGTTCACTCTTCGGAACGGGCCTCTCCACTTGGAATCCAAACACATCTCACAAGATGTATTACAGCACAGGTATCCAACTTACCACCGAACTGGTGTTCCTCAATTATCTCAAAACGACATTATCTATCGGTTACGGTCATCTGTTTGCACCATCAGGATTTGACGGTGGAAGGCGTGGAAACAATGAATTTATGATCTCACTCAAATTGTTGTAATGTTATTTGTTGCTGCCCTCCTCCCTGTTGTCATCTACATCTTTGTCGTCTATCAGATCGACAACTTCTCGCTCATCAGTGTGAAGCGCCTTCTCCTATTGATTCTAAGTGGTATGCTGACAGCGTTGGCCTGTTTCGGCCTGTTCCAATTGACCGGAAAGATTATTCCCGAGAGTCAGTCGGATTCCGTCAACCCCATCATAGAAGAGATGGTCAAAGCTGTCCCGCTTCTTTGGTTGGCCACTCGAAAGAAAATCGTGTTCTTCATCGACAGTGTCATCTGTGGTGCTGCCGTAGGTGGTGGATTCTCCATTCTTGAGAACATCTTCTACCTGCTGTGGAGCAACGAAATGGGCATCGGAACCATTCTTTTCCGAGGTCTGGAGGTGGCATTGATCCACATGGGTTGCAGTGCCATCATTGCTGCCGGACTTATGTTGGGAGAACGTCTGATATTACGTTTCCGATCCAAATTGAGTATCAAAAAAAGTGACGTTATCATGGTCATCTCCCTGTTGGTGGTAGCACCAGTACTACATGTATGTCACAACACATTCCATTTCAATCCCCTCGTGCAGTTCATCTTCGTCATTGGCACGATGGGAGGACTATTAGTTTGGACCTACTTCTACGATGTAGAAATGATTCATAGCTGGCTTGACACTGGGCTCGACAAACAACTAAACCTACTTGACTCCATCAAGAATGGTCATCTAGACGAGACTCCAACAGGCAAGTTCCTTGAGTCGGTAAAAGATGCTTTCCCACCAGAGGATTTTTTCGATATGATTTGTTATGTACAACTGCACGTAGAACTGTCTGTTGCTTCCAGGAGTCGGGTGATGTTGCGGGAGTCGGGTTTGGAGCAAGATCTTCCTCTGACAGACGAGATGAAGGAACAGATTCTTTCCCAATACGCAGAGTATAAACTTCTTGAGAAAAGACTTGGCAACGCCGCCAGAATGACCATCGCACCTGTCGTGAAGTTTGATCCGGCCGAACACAAGGCGCTCGAAGACCTTCGGACAGAATGCAAAAAATGATATGACGGCAAGATGGCTGTTTCCGAATTTATTTGTTTTTGTCAATATCAATCGTGTATTTTGCAAATATTTTCGTAAATTTGCAAGTTGAAAAACGAGAGAAGCGATGAAGCAGGAAATCAACCCTCAAGAAACCAACCGCAGGGAGGCTTTCGAACTTTGGATGAAGTCGCCCAACCCGATGGTGACACTGACGAAGACGTTCAATGTCACGAGAATGGAACGATTTGGTCTCCGTAAGGGATTGAAATTCAATATGTTACTGTGTTGGTGCATTGGTAAGGCAGCGAGCGAAATGGAGGAATTCTATTTGTTGCCGATTCAAGGCAAATTGTATCAATTCGACCGGTTGGGTATCAATGTCATTGTGAATAACCGGAAGGGTGGCATCAGTCTGTGCGACGTGCCTTTTTCCGATGATTTGGAGCAGTTTAATGCAGACTACGTGGCTTTGACCGAATCGACGAGTAATTCTTGTGAAAATGTCGTTCTCGACGATGTGATGGTGATTGGGACGTCGGCAATGACTGCCACCGAACTCGATAGCGTGACCAATCAATATAGCGGCATTTACAACAATCCCTTCCTTGCGTGGGGAAAAATCCGAAAAAACTGGCTGAAGACAACGCTTCCCATTTCTTTTCAGTTCCACCACTCGCAAATGGATGGTGGTCACGCGGCTCGATTCCTCGAAAATTTACAAAAAACGATGAAAACAATATGAAAATCGTGATTGTTTTTTTGAAACGCTATCCACTTTCGACGGTGCTGATTGTGGTGATTTGGGTGCTGTGCCTGATTCCGACGGTGCCTGAAACGCCACTGAGCAGCTTTAGTTTGATTGACAAATGGACGCACTTGGTGATGTACGGCACACTCGTGGCGGTGATTTGGTGGGAATACACGCGACAACACCCCACACTGAAGCCCCGCAGGCTGTTTCTGTGGGCATTTCTTGCGCCAGTGGCGATGGGGGGACTGGTGGAACTGGCGCAAGCCTACTGCACGGGCGGACGGCGCAGCGGCGAGTGGTTCGACTTTGTAGCGAACTCCGTCGGCGTGGTTCTGGGAACGCTTATCGGTATTCTTCTGGCAGCGTTTCGCGCCAAAGCGAGAAGGGATACCTGAGCATGTGCTTGTTGTAGAAGCGGCGGTCGCCAGTGACTTCGGGACCGATGAAATCGGGTTTTTCGAACGTTTCGCTGGGGTTTGAGAGCTCGACTTCGGCCATGACGAGACCATCGTTCGCGCCGTGGAACTCATCGATTTCGAAGGTGTGGCATCCGTCGGGACTTTTCACCAGATAGCGATGTTTGTCGATGACGCCTCCGCGACAGATTTTCAGCAGATTTTCAGCCTCCTCGCGTGTGATTTCCTTCTCAAATTCGTAGCGCGTCAGTCCGCCATCAATCGGTTTTCCCTTGATGGTGATGAATGCTTCGTCGTCGCGCAGTCGGATGCGTACAGTGGCCGTTTCGCAGGGGATGTAGCCTTGTTGGACGTGGCTACTGGCGAAGGCTTGTTGCTTGAAATCGCTGCTTTTTTTGACGAGGAATTTGCGTTCGATTTCGAATCCGCTCATGGTTATCCGAGGCTTGTCCAGACGGCGAAAATCAGACCCAAGGCAATGAGGAAGCCGATGATCCACATCACGATGTTTTTACCTTGTTGTTCTTGCTTTTTTTGAAAAGCTTCGCGCTTTGCATTTGTTTTCTTTGCCATAGTTATTTGAATTTTGAATTTTGATGGTTGATTTTTTGAATTGTTAAGACCGCCAACCCCCTTATTTAAGGGGCGATTCATTCTTCAGTAACGGGGAACTCCATCAAATAGGCTTTGATGAAGTCGTCGATGTGTCCGTCCATCACGGCATCGACATCGGTTGTCTGGAAGTTGGTGCGGTGGTCTTTCACGCGGCGGTCGTCGAAGACATACGAGCGAATCTGCGAACCCCACTCGATTTTCTTCTTTCCAGCCTCGATTTTCGCCTGTGCCTCAAGCCGTTTCTTCATTGCACGGTCGTAGAGTTGCGAGCGCAGCAGCGTCAGCGCACGCTCCTTGTTCTTCGGCTGGTCGCGCGTCTCGGTGTTTTCGATGAGGATTTCCTCCTCTTCGCCCGTGTCGGGGTCGGTGTACCAATAGCGCAGACGCACGCCCGACTCCACCTTGTTCACGTTCTGACCGCCGGCTCCGCTGCTTCGGAACGTGTCCCACGAGAGTTTCGACGGATCGACATAAACCTCAATCGTGTCATCGACCAACGGCGTGACAAACACCGACGCAAACGAGGTCATTCGCTTGCCTTGCGCATTGAAGGGCGACACGCGCACGAGGCGATGGACGCCGTTTTCGCTCTTGAGGAAGCCGTAGGCAAACTCGCCGCCTTCGATTTCCATTGTGACACTCTTGATGCCAGCCTCGTCGCCTTCCTGCAGGTTGCTGACGGTGACTTTGTGGCCGTGAGCTTCTGCCCAACGCATATACATTCGCATCAGCATCTGCGCCCAGTCTTGACTCTCGGTGCCGCCTGCGCCCGAGTTGATTTTCAGCACGCAGTCCATCGGGTCTTCCTTTTGGCGCAGCATATTCTTGAGTTCGAGGTCTTCGATGAGTTGCAGGGCTTTGCGGTAGTCGTCATCGACTTCTTTTTCCGTCACCATTTCGTCGTGGTAGAAGTCGAAGGCGAGTTGCAGTTCGTCGGCCGCCATTCGCACGGCTTTGTAGTCTTTGAGCCATTTTTCGATGCCTTTCACCTTCTTCATCTGCTCCTGCGCCCGTTTCACGTCGTCCCAGAAGTCGGGTGCCTGCGTGCGCAGTTGTTCCTCCTCAAATTCCATTTGTTTTTGCGGAATATTGAGGTAGTGGTGCAGTTTTTCGGCTCTTTCGAGTATGTCTTTTAGCTGTTCTTGCGTAATCATAAGTCTTCGTACATCTTGTCGATGAGTTCCTTGTAATTCTTGTTGATGACGGTTCGTTTGAGTTTCAGGGTATTGGTGAGTTCGCCGCTTTCCATCGAGAAATGATGGGGAATGAGCGTGATTCGCTTAATTTGCTCGTAGCCCGAAAGCCGTTGCTGAAGCGTGTCGATGCGCTCTTTGAGCATATCGTGGACGGCGCGGTTCTGGCAGAGTTCCTCGCGTGAATCGAAGGTGATGCCTTGGTCGCGCGCCCACTCTTCGACGAGTCGGAATTCGGGCACGATGAGCGCCGAGACGAACTGCCGTTGGTCGGCCACGACGGCCACTTGGTCGATGTATTTATCGACGAGCAGCATCGCCTCGACCATCTGCGGTGCGATGTATTTGCCGTTCGAGGTCTTGTAGAGGTCTTTGATGCGCTCGGTGAGGAACAATTCGCCGTTGCGCATATAGCCGGCGTCGCCCGTGTGGAAGAAGCCGTCTTTGTCGAAAGCCGTGGCGTTCACGTCGTCGCGTTTGTAGTAGCCGGGCGTAATCGTCGGACCTTTCAAGAGAACTTCGCCCTCGTCGCTGATTTTTATTTGAATACTGCTAATCGGACGACCCACAGAACCGATGGAATAAGGCTTGTCCATGTGGTCGCACGACACGGTGGCGAGACTTTCGGTCAGTCCGTAGCCCACCATCATCCAGATGCCAATCGAGTGGATGAATTCCTCGACTTCGGGCGACACGTAAGCACCTGCCGTCGGGAAGAAATGGGCGTTTTCAAGGCCGAGTTGCTTGCGCACAAGGCTGAGAATGGTGCTGTTGAGGGCTTTGTATTCGAGTGCGAGCCCGATGGGCGGTCGTTTTCCCCGACTGAGGTATTCGATGTTGTGCTTGCGACCGACGGCCAGCGCGTGGCGGAAAAGTTTCTGCTTCATCGGCGACGAACTTTCGATTTTCTCCTTCACACCCTGATAGACTTTTTCCCAGAATCGCGGCACAGACGACATACACGTCGGGTGCGTCTCGCGCATCGACTGCTGAATCTCCTTCGGATTGGTGTTCAGAATGAGCTGAGCGCCCACCGTGAGGCACAAATAGGCCCATCCGCGCTCAAAAATATGCGCCAAGGGCAGGAACGACATCACGCGGTCTTTCTCAGTGACGGGCACGCACTCGCCGTTGGCTGCCATCGCCGCGAAATATTGCGAATAAGTCAGGATGACACCCTTCGAGTCGCCCGTCGTGCCGCTCGTGTAGATGATGTTGCACACATCGTCCATCGACGCCTCTTTCCACAGTTGTTCCACCTGCGACTGGCGCGGCAGATTCTCGCCAAGGGCGATGAAATCCTCGAAATAGAGGGCGTTGTGGTCGTGCGACGAGATGCGCACGCTCTTGTCGAAGATGATGATGCGCTCGAGCGTGGGACAGAGCGCGAAAATACGATGCGCCTTGTCGTATTGCTCCTGCTCGCCGACGAAGAGGAAGCGCACGCCCGCGTCTTGCACGACGTACTGAATCTGCTGTTCGCTCGACGTGGCGTAAATCGGAATCGTCACCGCACGAATGCCGTAGGCACCGAAGTCGGTGTAGAGATACTGGATACAATTCTGGGCGAACACGGCGATGTTCTCCTGCGGCTGCAGTCCGAGGTTCAACAGGGCGTTCGACACCTGTTTCACACGCAGCGAAAACTGATTCCACGACACGGCTTTCCACTCGGTCGAACCGAACATTTTGAAGTTCAACACTGGCTTTGCGCCGTACTTCTTTGCCTGTTCGTGAATCAGCGTCGAAAGATGGCAATTGTTCTGCATTTTCTTCGATTTTTTACGATTTTTTGCAAAGTTAGCGCAAAAAAAGCAAAAAACAAAATTTATTTCGCAGTTTTTCTGATAAGAATTTTTTTTCCGCCTTTGAGATAGATGCCCGATTTCAAATTTTCGTGTCGATTTAGTCTGCGTCCTTGCAGGTCGTAAATCGAATGGTTAGGTTGTTTTTCAACGATTTTTTCAATGCCAGAATAATCGCTACTCCATTGATTTTCAAGGAATTGTTGTTTTTGTTCCAACAAATTCAAGCAATATTTCACGGCGACATTCGTGTCGGCTGTGCCGTAGTCGGGCCAACGCTCGTAGTCGCAGGCGGCAGCGTCGGCAATTTGCGCCGCGAAATTTCGCAGATAGGTCGTCAGGGTAGGGTAGATCGTTGGCGACAAATCGTTCCATAGTTCTTTGATGCGCTCTTGCAGTCGCGGGAATTTCGCCAATTCCTCCATGATGCAGATGTCCCAATCGGCAGATGTTTCGTGTTTGTATTGATAGAGAAAGCGATTTTTCGGGTGCCATCCGTTGAAAGCATGTCCCAAATCCCAAAGTGGCCCGAATTTCCATGCCATTTCGCCTCGGTCTTTATAAAGGTAGCAACTGCCGAGAAACGCCTCCACGTGGTCGAGCATTTCCACCACGAGATAGTAGCGGGCGAGGGCGTCGAGGTCGATGAATTGCTCCCATTCGGTATCGTTTTTGTCGGCGACATAGACCGTGCGCAGCATCGACTTGATTTGGTTGGAAAGATACTGCCGTTGGGCGGTGGACAGCGTGTCGGGCGAGTGATAGGTGACGCGGAAGCGCGTCAGTTCGGTGCCTGCGAGCGACGGAATGATTTGGTGCCACGACTCATTGACATTGTCGATTTCGACGAGCCAGCCGCCCGTGATGAGTTCGGGGTCGGTCTCGCGGTTTTGCTGTTCGGCGATGTTCACGCGCCGTTGTCCCACGCGCACGGTCTCGGTCAGGAAATAAAGTCCCCGATAGTCGCCGTTGAGCACCAGTTCCACGGGTCGTTGCTGCGGTGTGAACTCCAGTCCGACAAGTCGCCCGAGTTCAAACCCTGCCGTGTTGCGGAAAAAGGCCGTTTGGCCGCCGTCGGCATGGGCGAGCAGTGCGAAATGCTTGTTTTTGGGCATTCCGAGTAGTGGAAGACCGCTTTCGAGTTTGATTTTATAGGCTTTTTTCTCGAATGGCCCGTACCAAGTGTAGTTTCCACGACCTCGAATTTTCAAGGGGAACGGGTCGTCGGCAGAACCGATGGCCTCGTAGCCGTCGATGCCCATCGGGTCGAGGTAGAAAGTAGCGTCCACATAGTCGGTTTTCGACTCGATGGCACTGGTCGTATTGATGAAAACGACGGGCAGCGTACCGGAATAACTCACGGCTCTCGCTGCCGAAAATGCCATGTTCAAGAGCAGAAGCAGAAAAAAATGCTTCGTCCCGATTGTTTTCATCGTTTTTTCGACTGTCATACCCATCAATTTGGTGCAAAGTTAGGGATTTTCCGTCTTTACACCAAAGGAAACGGCAGTTTTTCTTACAATTCAACAATTACGAGTTGAATCGGTAAGGAACATTCCAATCCTGAAACAAGCAGACGAGTTTCCCGTTCACACGCCACGTCTTCCACGGTTTGACTGCTTTCAGGGCGGCTTTGAAGTCGATGGCTGCTTGTCGCAGGTCGGGGCTGTTATCAGGAATATCGCGGCTATGCGCTTTGACTTCACAGTCCAACAAATTGCCGAATTGATCTGCCCGTGCCTGCTTGATGGAGAAAATCACGCGCTTGCCTTTCAGTAGCGGATATTTTTCGGATGGAAGCATGACTTTCTGCCTCAATTCTTCGGCCGATTTGATTTCCGCAATCGAAAAACCATCGACAATCACGCCGTTGTTGTAAAGTTTCCGTTTGGCGACTTTCCCGCGCTTGAAAGTGAGGTGGAGTTCCTGTGCATAGTGGCGATGATAGCCCGAATGAAGATACCAGATGACTTTCCCTTTGCCTGCCACGACCGATTGGTTGAACCACGTGGCAGCGATGGGTAGTTTCCGATTCCCGAAGACTTTGGCCAGTTCGTCTGGCGTGAGTTTCCGAAAATTGGTTTTCAGGGGGCTTTTCTTGTCGTAGATTTCCACAAGGATGCTGTCGAGCACGAGTTTGTTGTTTTTGACGCTCCACGCCGCCGTGTAGCCGCTCCAATTGGCGGTGGTTTTCACTCTGTCTTTGGGCAATGCGTCTTTCAATTTGTGGTAGAAGACGGAGTCCCAGCCGATGGGTTTGCACAGCAGTTCCCACCGTTCTCCGTTCACGTAGAGAATGTCGCCTTCCTGCCATGTTGCATGAGCGCTTGTGGTGGCGACGAGTGTCATCAGAAATAAAAAAATTTTTTTCATGATTTTTGCGTTTTAGTTATTCAAATAATTTTTCGCTGCAAAAATACGATGAAAAAGAAAATGTCGCCAAATGTTTTGACGACAATTTTTACACTGACTTTACACAATTTGATTTTTTTGACAATATAACTAATTGAATTTCAGTGAATTATAAAAATTTTACACTGAATTTACACAAAAGCGTTTTTTTCTCGATTTTATGCGTCGTTTTTGCCGATGAGGGCGACGGCATAAGCGGAAATTCCCTCTTCGCGACCCGTGAAACCGAGGCGTTCGGTGGTGGTGGCTTTGATGGAAATTTGACTGGCGGAAATGCCCATGACTTCGGCCATCGTTTGTTGCATTTGCGGAATATGCGGATTGAGTTTCGGACGCTCGGCGCAGACGGTGGCATCGATGTTGCCGACCTCGTAGCCGTTTTTGCGCAGCAGTTCAACGGTTTTTCGGAGGATGATTTTGCTGTCGATATTGAGCGTGTCGGCGGCGGTGTCAGGGAAGTGGTGTCCGATGTCGCGCAGGTTGGCGGCACCGAGCAGTGCGTCGCAAATGGCGTGGATGAGCACGTCGGCGTCGCTGTGGCCGAGTAGTCCTTTTTCAAAAGGAATCAAAATGCCGCCGAGCCAAAGTTCTCTGTCGGGAACCAACTGATGAACGTCAAATCCGAAACCTACTCGAAAATCCATCATCCTACCTCCTAAATAGGTCCTTGATTCCATCCATATCAAACGTCAGCGTGAAGCGCAGCGTTTGGTCGAGCGGATTGCTCTTCGCCGTGGCAATCACATAGCCTGCGTCGAGCGAGAAAACATTCATTCGGAAACCGGCACCGAAGGTGAAATATTTGCGGTTACCCTTGTTTTCGGCCTCGTGGTGATAGCCGGCACGCAGCGTGAATTGGTCGTGGTAGCAATATTCGGCACCCACACTCCACTGAATTTCCTGCAATTCCTCCTTGAAGCCGTTGGGCGCGTCGCTGAAACTCTTGAAAATGCCGCTGATGCTCGAAATGTCGTAGTAATCTTTCTGCACTCGCTGCTGATAGGCCTCGGTCGATTCGCCCTCTTCCTGCTTCGGATAGGTCGGCACGAGCAGTTTGTTCGCATCGGCAGCAATCGTGAAACGGTTGTATTCATCGACGGGAATCATCAGCGAAGCACCGAGTCGCAGGTTCGTCGGGATGAATTCGGGGTTGTCGTCGCCACCGAAAGTGATTTTCGAACCGATGTTCGACACGTTCATACCCAAACCCAACTGACATTCGCGGTCGCCGAGGTTCAGATAGTTCTGATAATAAAGTCCGAGGTCGGCGGCGAAGGCCGTTCCCGGCTTCGTATCGTCGGTGTAGTCGTAGGTCAGGTCGCTGTAGATGAAGCGAAGGGCGGCTGCCCACGAGAATTTCTCGCTGAGCATCATCGAATAGGCCACGTCGAACGACATTTCATAAGGTTTGATGGTCATCGCGTTTTCTGCTTCGGAAAGAAACACCTCGCCGAGTGAGAAATAGCGCAGCGAACCCGAAATGGCCGAGTAGTCGCCAATGCGATAATAGCCCGACAGATAGGCCAAGTCCATGTCATTGACGAGTTGGCGCAGCCACGGCGTGTAGTTCAGCGCGACACCTGCACGCGAAATGGCGAACGGATATTTCGCAGGATTCCAATATTGCGAGTTCACATCGGCCTCGGTTGCTGCACCCACGTCGCCCATACCGGCGGCACGGGCGTCGGGTGCGATGGTCTGCGATGTCACCGACGCATTCACGGGGTTGAACATGTCTTTCTTGTCTTGCGCATTCGCTGCGCCGACGGTGAAAAACATCATTGTGACGAGGAGCAATTTCCTCATTATGGTCTTTTGAATCATATCCTTTTTTCGATTGATGTTATTTGATAACGCAAAAATCGCCATTTTATTATTTTCGGGGCTTCCAATCGCTCGATTTTACGAATTTTTACGACCCGATGACGATGAGTTTCTTGGCTTTCGACACTTTTTTGCTGCCCTCGCACGACACGCTGACGCGATAGAGATAAACGCCCGTCTGCAGTCGTTGTCCGCCATCGACATTGAGGTTCCACGTGAGCGTGTAGGTTGCGTCGGTAGAAACGCCGCTTTCCTCGTGGTGCCAGAGTTGGCGTCCGCTCATGTCGAAAATGTCGAGTTCTACATCCATCACGCTGCCCGTTCGGTCGTGGTTGATGATGAAGGTCGTGGAGGTTCGGGCGGGATTTTGCGTACAACTCACGTTGAAAAGCGTCGGCGAAAGCCCTTTGACCACGTTGAACGACAGTTGCGCCGTCGAGGAGTTGTTGAGCACGTCCCAAGCGCGGAAAAGTAGTGTGTGCATACCGGGTTCGAGTTCGGGAATCTGGTAGAACGTGGTGCCAGTCGTGTAACTGCCGAAGTCGAAGCGGAAATTGTCGTTGAGGACGAATGTCTTCGCCATGTCGCCGTCGATGATGAGTTCAAGGTCGTGTCCGATGCCGTTTCCAGAGGCGTTGATGCCGTCTTGGTCGCTCACCTGCGCCACGAAATAGGGCGTTGTATTGGTGTCGCCGCCGTTGCTGAACGAGGGCGAGTTCAAATAGCAGTAGATGCTCGGGCCGATGGAGTCGTTACCCGCCGTTTCGGTGCCGCCGACGAGGAATCGGTCGGAAGAGCCGTGGGCGGTTTTCGTTCGGTCTTTGTTCACGGCATAAATGTTGATGAGACCCGTGTCGTCGGCATAGTTGATGTCTTTCGGCACGGCAAATTCAAATTCAAACTGGCCGTTTTGGATGCTGTCGGAGCCGTTGTAGAGCGTTTTCGTGCGGTCTCGGTAGAAGAAAGCGGTCTGCGAGCCGCCGTCGCGGTCGGTGTTGTTGAGTTTGCAGACGATGGTTTCCTCGGTGTCGCGCACCACGGCAGTCATCGTGCCGTTGAAATCGCTTCCGCCTTCGATGTGTCCTTTGATTTTCGCGATGCTTCCAGCCTTCAGTTTCGGCAGGTTTGCACCGCTATTCTTGATGTCGATGCCATTGATTTCGTCGATGACAATGTTGCCCGTCGGCACTTTGAGCGCCAGAGCAGGGTCGCCCAAAAGTTGATATTGCAGCATGTTCACAGTTTTGTCCTTTCCCTGCGCAATCATCTCGTTTTTCGCCAGCATCTGCGCCTCGCCGAGCGTGTTCGGCTTGCCATTTTCGTCGAATCCAAGCACGTATTTCAGGAACGACATATTCATGATTTTGTTTTGCGAAACGAACACCGTTCGAGCCGTTCCGTAGAAAGCGATGGAACCGCCTTTCGCGCTGAGCACCGCCGTTTCGCCGATGGTCGGCGTCAGTCCGTCGTAGGGCATGATGTCGCACGAGGCCGTAATCCACAATGGTAGATTTTGATTCGTAAATTGCTCAAAATCAGAGAGTTTCAACACCGATTCGTGTGAAATCTGGTCGGCGCGTCCGTGTCCGGCATAGTCCATGACGAGTGCGCCCTGCTGTTGGTATTGCTTGACGATTTTCGTCACTTCGGGATAGGTGTGTCCCGTCGAGGAAGTCTCTCGCGTGTAGGCGTCCCACATCACTTTTTTGATGATGTAGCCCGGATAGCGTATCGAAATGTCGTGGGCGGCATCGTTCACGTCGCGCATGTGGGCATTGTTGTTGCCGTCGTCGCCCATGAACACGAGGGTGTTTTGCCAGTTTCCGGCGTTTTGGTTCGATTCGTAGGCGATGACTTTATCGACCATCACTTTCGCCGCCGCTTCGGTGACGACGGGGAAGCGTCCGACCGCCACATCGGCCAGTCCGGCAGGGCGCTCGTAGGGATAGGAACCGCTGGTTAGCGTTTCGTTGTCGTCGAGCATACAGAAAAATTCATCGCTGACGTAGCAATAGGTCTCGCTGAACGAATTTTCGCTCTCGAAGCAGAGCAGATAATCGTCGGGCGAGGTGTGGCGTAAGTCGTTGGTATTCATTCTGTTATCCCAAACGCAATCGCCGAAAAGCAGGAGAAATCGCGGTTGGTCGGCCTCGGTTTCGGCTCGGTCGTAGAGCATTTTCAGATAACGCTTGTAGGCCGTCGCGTCGGGCGTTCCGCTCGAAAATTCGTTGAAAATTTCATCGGCGGGAACGATGCGCACGCGCAGTCCGTCGCGGTCGCGGTGGTATTGGGCGAGTCGCTCGGCTTGCGAGAGCAGTTTTTGAGTCGTCGGAATGACGATGACCATATCGGTCGGACCGTCGGCGTGGAGGTTTTGGTTGGTGATGTTGTGCACATATTCCGGCACGGGAAACGAACCACTTTGTAGGTTGGGCGCGCCTTTCGGCTCGCTGAGGGTCAGCGAGATGTAGTCGAGGCGCACTGGTCCGCCCGAGGTCGTCGTAATCGTCACTTCGTTGTTGGCGGCGAGGTCGTCGATGTTGAAAACGCGGCTGGTGGCGTGGCCTTTCTCGTAGTTGATGCTCGACAAGGCAATGTTGATGGTTCCGAGCGCTGCGCCGTTGCAATGCACCTGCACCGTGCTGTTCACGCCTGCCGAAACAATGACGCAAAGTTTTCCCGAATTCCCTGTCACGGGCGAGGCGATGGTGTAGGTTTTCGACGAACCTTGGTTGATGGGCGTGTTTTCGTAGAGGTTTCTGCCCCCCTCAACCCACGCGAAGTTGTCGATTTCGTGGAGCACGTGGTAGTCGTCGAAATTCGGGTAGTGAGCCTTCAAAAACTCCTCTTGCGCAATGGTTTTCGGCGTTTCGTCGCTCTCGGTGAGGAGGTAGTAGCCGTAGTCGCTGTAAGGATTTCGCGTGCGCATCGTCGTTTCAGCACTCGCCCAACTCACGGGGCCGTTGGCGTAGAAAAATCGTTTGCCATCGACCACGCACTGCGCCACTTCCTGCAAATCGTCGGTCTGTCGCAGGTAGGTTTCGTTCAGCACTTCGGGCTGCAGATGACCGCCGTAGCCATAGACTTTCACCTTGCTCAGGTCGCTGAAACCGCCTTTTTTGATGAGATCGTCGGTGATTTGATAGATGCCCGACTCTGCAACGCGAATTTTCGCCCATCGACCGTTTGCCAACACCGAATTTTCGGCATATCGACCCGTTGAATCGGCTCTTTTCGGACTTTTCAGTGCCTTTTCCTTCGCTTTCGACTCGATTTTCAGCATAAAACTCACCAAAATCTGATGGCGTCCTTCGCGATAGACGAGTGGCTGGAATCGGACGCTGAAAGTGCCTTTTCCGCGACTCTTCATCACCATTTGTTCGATTTCCGGCATTTCCGGCAGCGGTTCTCCCGAAATATTCATATATTTTTCCACGTCAGAGGGCGACATATCAATAAATTCGGGATAGAGAATCGAGGCCGAATAAGTCGAGTCTTCGAAATGCTCGCCGAGCGCGATGCCATAGCCGAAGTGGGGCAGTAGCGAGTCGATTTTCACCTGTTCACGGGTGAGGTTGAAGAATCGCTGCTGCGCTTGCGACGCGAGGGCAATGCAGGCGAACAGACAGGTTACGAGGAGTTTCTTACAGCACTTGATGGGCATAAATCACTTTTTTTCTTTAAAATTTCACTTCACGCGGAAGTCGAGCAGTTTCTGGTCTTCGAGCCAGCCTTCCAGATGGTCGTCAATCTTCACCGGACCGACACCCGCAGGCGTGCCTGTGTAGAGCAAATCGCCCGTTTTCAGGGTGAAGTAGCGACTGACGTAACTGATGAGTTCATCGACCCGATAGAGCATATCGCCCGTCCAACCCTTCTGCACGGTCTGGCCGTTGATGTCAAGGTGGAAATGCAGGTTCTGAATGTCCTTTCCCTCGATTTCGACCCATTCGCCGATGGCTGCACTGCCGTCGAAGGCCTTCGCCACTTCCCACGGATGGCCGTTGTCTTTCAGCCGACGCTGGCGGTCGCGTGCCGTGAAGTCGATGCCCACGGTCAGCGCGTCGTAATAGCGATGGGCAAACTGCTCGTCGATGTTCTTGCCGAGCCGACAAATGCGCACCACGACTTCCACTTCGTGATCGACGCGCCCGAGGTGGTCGGGCAGGAAAAACGGCTTTCCGTCCTTCAACAGGGCCGAATCGGGTTTCATAAACACGACAGGCTCCGCTGTCTTATATAACGCGCCATCCATCTCTTTATTGTGTAGCGCGTAGTTCTTTCCAATGGCTAAAATCTTCATACTCCTTACTCCTCAACTCCTCTTCTCAACACTTGTGTCATACAATGCGCCGCGCCGTAGCCGTTGATGAGGCTTTCCAGCGGAATCCACTCCACCATCACGCCTGCATCGGCCATCGACTTGTAGTAATCAATCGACTGCCGTCCGACCGCCATAATGTGGCGCGGTCCGATGGTCAGGAAGTTGTTGGCATAGTGCATTTCGTCATCGTGGTTGATGGGGATGATTTCGTAGCCCTGCTGGCGAATGAAATCGACAAACGACAGGTCGCGCTCCACCAACTCGTAAGAGCCTTTCCCTTCCCTTCGATACACATCACACGTGACAAACTCCGGCGACCCCGGCTGTGCGTTCAGTCGGCTCGTCACCATCGTGCAAAGGTCGCGGTCGATGACGTTGAAATACGTGTCGAGGTGCATCTGCATCTGCCAGAATTTGTGGTCGCGAACGACAACAATCGTGTCGTGACCGAAAGCGTCGGCCTCCATCAGTTGGCGAATGCCCTCGTCGTTGGTGCGCATACCACAGCCGATGAGCGACATATCGCCCGCCGGAATGTAGTCGCCACCCTCCAATCGGCCGTCGCCCGTGATGCGAAGAATCGGCTTTTGACCGAGGTGCTCGTAGCAGAACGCGATGATTTCCGTCTCGGGTGCCCGCTGCGACGAATTCATCTTGCAAATCACGTGTCCGCGCGGCGTGGTGATGCTCTGGTCGCGCGTGAAATACAGGTTGATGAGCGGTCGCAGGCTATAAACGGCCTCGTAGCCCGTGTTCAGGTCAGTCTTGTAGAGCGTCACCGTCGGCTGGCGCAAGATGCAACTGATCAGGTCGGCGCGGCTCATCTTCGACAGCACATACTGGCGGTAGTTCTCCGAAGCGTCGGGATTCTCCTCGTTGATGTGGCTGATGTCGTAAGTCAGCATTTTCTCGGCCAACGTGCGCAGTTTCTCGATGTCCGTCTCGTGCAGAATTTTGCTCACCGTGTGCACCTTGATGCCGTTGGCCTCCAACATTCTGATGTACTGCCGGTGCTCGGCAGCCGCTTGGTTCACGTCGAAATAGTCTTCAAACAGTGCGGCAGAGGGATGAATCACGCCGTCGAACAATTCCTGTCCGGGTGTGTGCATCAAAATGTCGCACGCAGGCGACCACTCCGCCTTTGGATAGGCGATGGTGGCGCAAGTGTTGTTTTTTTTCTGGTCCATATTTTTGTAGTCTGATTGTTTAGTTTCAAATTGCAAAGGTACGAAAAAAGAGCGAAATCGTCAAAATATTCTCAAAAAAACATCAGTCGTCTCTTCACAGGGACGACTGACGCCAACAAATAAAATTATGAAAAATTATACTCCTCCACGCTGTTCTCTCTCACGAGTTACTACACGTGGTACAGAGTATCCAGAACAATGATTCCTTACTCTGCTACAAGCGTGAAGCGCTTGAAGGCGACGATTTGAAGTTCCTTGTCCTGCTGGGCGAGCCACTGGGCTACAGTGGCCTTGTCGCCGTCGCCGAACTGGAATTCCTGATCGACGAGACAGTTTTCCTTGAGGAACTTCTGCACGCGACCCTTGGCAATGCCTTCAATCATCGGCATCTTCAGCTGGGCTTCACCCTCGACCTTCGCGTCGGCGATGATCTTGCGGGCTTCGTCGGCCTGCTCTTGCGTGAGCCAACCTTTCGCCATGTTCGACTCGATGTGGTCTTCGGAATCGACGAGGTTGGGGTTCAGACCTGCCTTCTTAAGCTTCATTTCGACGAATTTCTCGACCTGCTCGAGCTTGGTCTTCTCGACGGCGGTCTTGTATTCTTCGTCAAGCACCTTCTGCTCGACGCTCTCGGCGTTGAGTGCGACGGGCTTCATGGCTGCGACCTGCATGGCGAGCTTGTGGCCGGCATCGACGTTCTGCTTGTTGAGCTGAACCATCGTGCAGAGCGTGTGCTTGCCCATGTGGTCATAAACCTCGATGTTGTCGCCCGTGAGGGTGAGGTAGCCGTCGAGTTCCATCTTTTCGCCGGTGATGCCCGAACGCTGTGTGACGGTGTCCTGAACGGTCTGGCCGTCGGCGAGCGTGAGAGCCTTCACTTCGTCGATATTTTGGCACTTGTTGGCGATGGCTGCGTCGAGGATGGCCTGTGTCATGGCGATGAAGTCGGCTCCGTTGGCAACGAAGTCGGTCTCGCACTTCACGGCGACCATTGCGGCAAAGCCTTCGACGGCCTTGACGAGTACACAACCGTTAGAGGTCTCGCGGTCGGAACGCTTGGCGGCAATGGCCAGTCCGCGCTCGCGCAGCAAGTCCTTTGCTTTGTCGAAGTCTCCCTCGGCCTCGGTCAGTGCTTTCTTCACGTCGGCAAGGCCTGCACCGGTCATGGTGCGGAGCTTCTTGATATCTTCCATACTTACTTGGTAAGCCATAATCTAATTTACAATTTAAAGATTTACAATTTACGATTTATTTCACTCTGCGGCAGGTGCTTCTTCCTCTGCTTCGGGAGCCTCTTCAGCGGGTGCTTCGGCGACTTCCTCGGTGGCGGGAGCGGCTTCGTCCTTGCGGTTGCGACGCTGACGGCGCGGCTTCATCTCGGCTGCTTCTTCAGCTTGCTCGGCTGCGGCTTTCTCGTCGGCTTTCTCGGCCTTGCGCTCCTCGATACCTTCGGCGATGGCCTGGCAGCAAGCACTCAGAATCACATCGACGGAATCCTTCGCGTCGTCGTTGGCGGGAATCACGAAGTCGATGTTGTTGGGGTTGCTGTTGGTATCGACCATGGCAAACACGGGGATGCCGAGGCGGTTGGCCTCGCGCACGGCGATGTGCTCTTTCATCACATCAACCACGAACAATGCGCTGGGCAGACGGGTCAGGTCGGCGATGGAACCGAGGTTCTTCTCGAGTTTCGCACGCTGACGGGTGATCTGCAGCAGTTCGCGCTTCGACAAGTTGGCGAAGGTGCCGTCTTCCATGAGTTTGTCGATGTTGGCCATCTTCTTCACTGCCTTGCGGATGGTGGGGAAGTTGGTGAGCATTCCGCCCGGCCAGCGCTCGATGACGTAGGGCATACCGACCGAGATGGCTTTCTCGGCGACGATGTCCTTGGCCTGCTTCTTCGTGGCTACGAAGAGGATGCGCTTGCCCGACTTGGCGATTTGCTTGAGTGCTTCTGCTGCCTTATCGACACGTTCGACGGTCTTGTGCAGGTCGATGATGTGAATGCCGTTGCGCTCCATGAAGATGTAGGGAGCCATGGCGGGGTTCCATTTGCGGGTGAGGTGGCCGAAGTGGCAACCTGCCTGCAGGAGTTGGTCAAAATTTGTTCTTGACATAGTTTCTTTCTGTTTTTTTGTTAGTTTACTTTCTTTTTTGATTCTCTCTTAGAATCCAACCGATGAGTAATTGGAATTTGACAATTTGACAATTTACCATTAGACAATTGCCTGTTGTCAATTCAAGTCTCAAGGGTTTAGATGCTAAACTTGTCCAGTGATTAACGCTTACTGAACTGGAAGCGGCGGCGTGCCTTGGGCTGACCCGGCTTCTTGCGCTCAACCTCACGAGAGTCGCGGGTGAGGAAGCCCTGAGCCTTCAGCGCCTTCTTGTCGTCGGCATTGATTTTCACAAGCGCACGTGCGATGGCCATACGAAGGGCCTGGCTCTGACCGGTGAAACCACCGCCGTCGAGGTTGACCTTGATGTCGTACTTGCCTTCCACGCCGAGCAGCTGCAGGGGCTGCTTCACAACGTACTGCAGAATGCCCGAGGGGAAATACTGCTCCAGCTCACGCTTGTTGATGACAATTTTGCCGGTTCCCTCCGTCAGATAGACACGAGCAACAGAGCTCTTGCGACGACCGACTGCATTGATTTGTTCCATATAATCTGTTTTTTTACTTTACTACTTGATTTTTTACTCCCTCAATTACTTATAGAGATTGATGTCGATGGCCTTCGGCTTCTGTGCCTCGTGCGGATGCTCCGTGCCGTTATAGACATAGAGGTTGTCGAGCAGATGGCGACCCAGACGGCCTTTCGGCAGCATACCCTTCACGGCGTGCTTGATGATGCGCTCCGAACCGTAGGGGTGCTTGCGCAACTCGGCGGGCGAGTTGAAGCGCTGACCGCCGGGATAGCCCGTGTAGCGTGTATAGACCTTGTCGGTCTCTTTCTTGCCGGTGAAAACCACCTTGTCGGCATTGATGATGATTACGTTGTCACCACAATCGACGTGCGGGGTGAATGTGGGTTTGTACTTTCCGCGCAGCAGCTTGGCAACCTTCGTGCACAGGCGACCAACAACTTGGTCGGCAGCGTCGATGACCACCCACTCTTTGTTCATTGCGGCTGTTTCCTTCGTCACGGAAATAGTCTTGTAGCTTAAAGTGTTCATTTCAATTTTAAAATTTTACTTCAAAAACGTTTTCAATTTAATTATTAATGTACACGAGCGATTCACTAACCACAATGCCCGGCCAAAGACATTGCTATTAACACCCTCATGCGCGGGGATTCTAAGACCTCCCCAAATAATCGGACTGCAAAGGTAGTAAGAAATGATGAAATGGTGAAGGGTGGAATTGGCAAAAATAGCAAGAATTACGAAAATTTAACATTATTGAGAATTTTTAATAGTCGATTTTTGTGTTTTTGGACGGTTTTTTATAACTTTGCACGCAATATTTTCATCACGAAGATGCGATTGACTACGAAAAATTTCAAAACCAAATAAAACGATTGACAATGAAAAGACTATTCTTTTTGGCCGCCCTCGCAGGACTGGCCCTCAGCACGCAGGCTGCGAAGAAAAAAGTAGTGAAGCCCATGAAACTCGTTCCGGCAAGGGTGATTCAGCCGACGATGACCGAAATCGAGGACTTGGACGTGAATGAACTCAACCGACTGCCGTTGCACACCACGTTTTTCGCCTACGAAAACGAGGCGTTGGCATTGCAGGGCGACCGCACGAAGTCGAAGAACTTCCTGTCGCTCCACGGCACATGGAAATTCAACTGGGTGGAGAACCGCGACCAGCGTCCCGCCGACTTTTTCGAGCCGAACCTCGACGATTCGAGTTGGGGAACGATTCCCGTGCCTGGCATTTGGGAGATGAACGGCTACGGAGACCCGATTTATGTGAATCCGGGTTTCGCGTGGAAAACTCATTTCGACGGAAAACCGCCGAGAGTGCCCGTGAAGGACAACCACGTGGGTTCGTATCGCCGCTCGTTCACGATTCCTGCCGACTGGAACGGAAAGCAAGTCATTGCTCACTTCGGAAGCGTCACGTCGTGCATCTATCTCTACGTGAACGGTAAGTTCGTCGGCTATGCCGAGGACTCGAAAGTGGCTGCCGAGTTCGACATCACGCCGTTTGTGAAAGCTGGCGAGGAGAATCTGATTGCGTTTCAGGTGTTCCGCTGGTGCGACGGCTCGTGGTGCGAGGACCAGGATTTCTGGCGATTGAGCGGTGTGGCGCGTGATTGTTTCTTGTATGCGAGGAATAAGGAAATGCACGTGGATGATTTGAAAATCACGGCTTCTTTGACTAAAGATTACAAACAAGGTCATTTGTGGATCAATGCGAAGAAGAGCAATCCGGAGGTTGAAATCCTTTGGGAATTGTTGGATGCCGACGGGAAGAGCGTTGAAAAAGGATTTGGTGTAGAAGAAGTATATGGTCTTAATATAAATAAATGGACAGCAGAAATGCCTTATTTATACACGCTTGTAGCAAAACTTTATCAAACCACCCCGACAATCAAGAAACTTTACCAAACCAATCAAGGTTGTTTAGAATCTCCATATGAAAAAATATATAGCGAGTTGGCCAAACAGCAGCCCATCGAAGTCATTCCCGTGAAAGTCGGCTTCCGCCGCGTGGAAATCAAGAATTCGCAGTTGTTGGTGAACGGAAAACCCATTTTAATCAAGGGTGCGAATCGCCACGAAATCGACCCCGACGGTGGCTATGTCGTGTCGCGTGAGCGGATGATTCAGGACATTCAGATTATGAAGCGACTGAACATCAACGCCGTGCGCACGTGCCACTATCCCGACGACCCGATTTGGTACGACCTGTGCGACGAATACGGGCTTTACGTCACGGCTGAGGCCAATCAGGAAAGCCACGGTTTCCAGTATGGCGACGATGCCGAGGCCAAGAAACCGACCTTCGCCAAGCAAATTCTCGAGCGCAATCAGCACAACGTGGCGGCGCATTTCAACCATCCGTCGGTCATCGTGTGGTCGCTCGGCAACGAGACGGTGAACGGACCGAACTTCGAGGCGGCCTACGAATGGGTGAAAAAGGCCGACCAGTCGCGTCCGTGCCAGTGGGAACAGGCAGGAAAAACGGGTTGGAACACCGACATCTACTGCCCGATGTATCGCACGCCTGCCGAGTGTGAGGCTTACTGCAAAAACGACAGCCTGACAAAGCCGCTGATTCAGTGCGAATACAACCACACGATGGGTAACTCTGGCGGTGGACTGAAGGAATATTGGGAACTTATCCGCAAATATCCGAAGTATCAGGGCGGCTACATTTGGGACTTCGTCGATCAGGCCCTTCACCGCAACATCAATCCGAAGAATCTCACCGCTTCGCTCGATGAATTGAACAAGGTGGCGAACCTTCCGTATTCCGAACTGAACAAGATTCACTATACCTACGGCGGCGACTACAACGACTACGACTATTCCGACAACAATTTCAACAACAACGGCATCATCGGTCCCGACCGCCAACTGAATCCCCACGCCTACGAAGTGGCGTATCAGTATCAGAACATTTGGGTGAAACCCGTCGGCGACATCGCTAAAACGTTGACTGTGGAGGTGTTCAATGAGTATTTCTTCCGCGATTTGAGCAATTATCAGATGACTTGGACGATGCTTGTAGATGGATGCGTGTTTGAAAAAGGTGTCATCGACAATCTCGACATTGCTCCGCAGCAATCGAAAACGTATGAAATTCTTTTCCCGATAGACGAGCCCGACGGCTTCTCTACAGAAATTCTTTTGAATATCGAAATTACTCAGAAAGAAGCCGAGTCGCTGTTGGAGAAAGGTCATCGCGTGGCTTTCTTCCAGATTCCTGTAAGGCAAAACAAGGATCTTCTTTTCAATGATTCCGAAGATAGGGATCTTTATGATTTCGAACAGATTTTTGGGATGAAGACCATAGGTGCCTTGTCAAAATCGAAAATTAAAATTGACAACAAGAAAAAATCCGACGAAATCACCGTTTGGAACAACAATTTCAGCATCAAATTCGACAAAACGACAGGTCTTTTGAAGCAATATCAGGCATACGGCAACGACCTTTTGGGCGAGGGCGGCACGCTGCGTCCAAATTTCTGGCGTGCCCCGACCGACAACGATATGGGCGCAAAATTGCATCAATTCTTCAAAGTTTGGAAAGACCCGAAAATGACGCTCACCGAACTGACTTCCTCGTATGACAAAAAGAAAAACGAGGCGACGGTGAAGGCCGTTTACGATATGCCCGACGTGAAAGCCCAGTTGATGATGGCTTACGTCATTGATGACGGAGGATCCATCCACGTTTTCGAGAAGATGACGACCGACCCCGAAGCCAAAGTCGAAAAAATGTTCCGCTACGGCGTGGTGATGGATTTGCCTTACGACTTCGACCAAAGCAAATATTACGGTCGCGGCCCGATTGAAAACTATGGCGACCGCAAGGACTGTATGCCTGTGGGCATTTATCAGCAGACTGCCGACGAGCAGTTCTTCCCCTACATCCGTCCGCAGGAAACAGGTACGAAGAGCGACATTCGTTGGTGGTATCAGACCAACAAGAACGGTGTCGGCCTGCGCGTTCAGGCCAGCGGCACGTTCTCGGCCTCTGCGCTGCACTACAACATCAGCGACCTCGACGAAGGCGAAGAGAAGCATCAGCGCCACTCGCCCGACGTGCCGAAATCGAAGTACACCGAACTGACGCTCGACCTTGAACACGCAGGCGTCGGCGGCATCGACAGTTGGAGCAATAAGGCCGAGGCTCAGCCGCCGTATCGCGTGGAGTACAAAGACCGATTGTTTAAGTTCTGGCTGATTCCCGTGGTGAAATAAAAGGGCGGAGCGAATGAGCGAAACGCTGAAGGAAAAAACGGCAAAAGGGCTGTTCTGGGGCCTCACCAACAATGGCGTACAGCAGTTGATTGGAGTGGTTGTTGGCATCGTGCTGGCACGTCTGCTCTCGAAGACCGACTATGGAATGATGGCGATGATAGCCATTTTTCCGCTCGTCGCCAAAGAAATCCAAAATAGTGGTTTCACGGCAGCCTTGACCAACCTGAAAAATCCGACGCACCGCGATTACAACTCGGTGTTTTGGTTCAACATCATCGTTGGAACAGCCCTTTACGCCTTGCTTTTCTTCGTTTCGCCGCTGATTGCTGAATTCTACCACGAGCCAGCGCTGACGAAACTCTGTCGCTACGCATTCCTCGTCATTCCGCTGTCGGCTTTGGGTACGGCGCAGTCGGCCGTGCTTTTCAAGAATTTGAGAGTGAAGCAGCAGGCCAAGGCCGGAATGTTCGCGGTGCTGGTTTCCAGTGTTGTCGGTGCGACGATGGCGTGGTTGGACTTCAAATATTGGTCGCTCGCCACGCAAAGCATTGTCTATATCGGTCTGAACACGTTGATGTTGTGGCATTATTCGCCTTGGCGACCCACTTTTGAACTCGATTTTGAGCCTGTGAAGCGAATGTTCCCCTTTTCGTGCAAGTTGCTCGTCACGAACATCGCCATTCACATCAACAACAACGTGTTGAACATTCTGTTGGGCAAATTTTTCACGAAGGAAATCGCTGGAACCTATTCGCAGGCCAACACGTGGGCCAGTAAGAGTTCCTATCTGGTGCAGGGAATGGTGCAACAGGTGGCGCAACCCGTTTTGGTCGGGTTGAGTGACGAGCGCGAGCGGCAACTCACCGTTTTGCGCAAGATGATGCGCTTCACGGCCTTCGTCACGTTCCCCTTGATGTTGGGGTTGGCCTTGGTGGCGCGTGAGTTCATTGTGCTTGCCATCACGGAAAAATGGATTGAATCGGCCAAATTGCTGCAATATTTGTGCATTTCGTGGGCATCGGTTCCGCTTTCTTATCTGCTTTCCAATGTGATTATCAGCAAAGGAAAATCGGGTGTGTATATGGGTTGCACCGTCACGTTGGCAGCCTTGCAAATCGCCTTGATGTGGGTGCTTTATCGATATGGAATCCAAACGATGGTGGTCGGATTCGTCGCGCTGACTTGCCTGTGGGTGTTCGTCTGGCATCATTTCACGCAGCGGCTGACAGGCTACAGCCTCGTGATGTTCCTCAAAGACACCGTTCCGTTCGCCTTCATCGCTTTGTGCGTGATGGTCGCCACGCATTACCTGACATCGTCCATCGAAAACCTTTGGATTCTCTTGGTGGTTAGAATTGTCATGGCTGCGGCACTTTATTTCGTTGTTTTGAAACTGGCCCATGCGAAGATTTTGGAGGAAAGTTTTCAATTTGTCAGAAAACGGTTTTAATTGATTAACCATCTGAAAATGAACAGAATAACGATTTATCCCTATATCGCATACGAAAAAGGTGAGCGTGCCAATCCGTACATTCATGACTTCGTCGAAGCCATCGAAAACTCTGGTTGGGCCGTTGTCGGCAATCGTCCCAGCCGAAATCCGTTGCTGTCGATTCTCTTTCCCAAAAATTGGGGCGACATCACCGTTTTCAATTGGTTTGAAAGCATACCCGACTACAAACATGGGTTGCTTCAGTCGGTGGTCGCGATTCTCTATGTGGCTTTGTTGAAAATTTTCAGAAAAAAGGTCGTTTGGGTTTTACACAACAAGAAATCACATCAATCAGACCATGCCCGACTAAAAAAATGGATGGGAAAGTATATTGCTTACATGTCAAACCTGATTGTGACGCATGCAGAAGAAGGTATTGGAATCGCACGAAAACAATATCCTCATGCCTTGAAAAAGACTCACTTTTTGCATCATCCGACCAAGAATCGACTGAGTGGTAAAGTGGTCGAGAAACAATACGATTTCATCATTTGGGGAACCATCACGCCGTACAAAGGTGTCAAAGAATTTCTTGAATATCTCAGTCAGAATGGCGAATGGAATCCATCGTGCTATATCGTGGGCAATTGTCCGAATCCGGCATTGAAAAAAACGATTCAATCGCTGGCGGAAAAAAATCATGTCATTTACAGGGCAGAGGGACTTCCTTTCGACGAAATCGGCGAAATGGTCGGTCAATCGCGTTTCGTGTTGGTTCCCTATCATTCGGATACGATTCTCAGTTCAGGCATTTTAATGGATTCCTTGTCATTTGGGGCAAAAGTCATCGGCCCCAATGTCGGCTCTTTCAAGGATTATGCCAAAAATCCACAGTTGAGGGTCTATACATTTGACACGTTCGACGATTTGGCATCTGTTTTGAAGGAACACGGCGACGAGTCGGTCCCCATTGATGGCTACGAACGGTTTTTAAATGACAATGACTGGTCTCATTTTATCCAAAATTTTCACTCACGATTGTTTTCTAAAGTATGAACACTGCCCCCATCCTCCTTTTCGTCTATAACCGCCCCGAGCACGTGCGGCGGTGTGTGGCGTCTTTGCTTGCCAACGATTTGGCGGTCGAAAGCGAGTTGTTTGTTTTTTCGGATGCTGCCAAAGACGAAACCTCGAAAAGCGAGGTTTCCGAGGTGCGGCGTTTCGTGCGCTCCATCGACGGTTTTAAGGCCGTTTACGTCGTTGAACGCGATGAAAATTGGGGTTTGGCTCGCTCAATTATCGACGGCGTGACGCAGACGCTCGAACGCTACGACCGCGTCATCGTTTTGGAAGACGACCTCGTGCTTGCGCCCTATTTTCTGCAATTTATGAACGATGCTTTGGAAATCTATAAAAACGAGGGACGAGTAGGGCATATTCAGGCTTGCGATTTCACGCAGGATTCGACGCTTCCCGACACTTTCCTGATTAAATGGACGGGCAGTTGGGGCTGGGCGACGTGGCGACGTGCTTGGCAGCATTTCAATCCCAACGGACAGGAATTGCTCGACGAACTGAAGCGTCGGAAACTGACTCGTCGCTTCGATTTCAACGGGAAATACGGGTTTACGCGGATGTTGCGCCGACAAATCGAGGGCAAGAACAATTCGTGGGCGATTCGGTGGAATGCGTCGCTGTTCTTGGCTGATATTCTCTCGCTGAACGTGGGGCGTTCGCTTGTGCAGAACGAGGGGTTCGACGGTAGCGGAACGAATTGCGGCAACGACGGCCTCTATGCCTCGAATCTCTGGACGAAACCGCTGCCAGTCGAGAAAATTCAACCCATCGAAGAAAACGAATTGGCGCGAAATGCATTCGAAAAGTATTATGCACGCACCAATTCGTTCTATGCCAAAGCCCTCAGACGGCTTAAACGCACGCTGAAAGGCGATTTCGGGGCGTAAAAAGATTGATTTTTACACCAAATGTTCGATGAGTTCGGCGCGGTCGCCGGGAAGCAGGTCGATGACGGGAATTTCCACCATCGTGTAGCAGCCGGGCTGCTGGCGCAGTGAGGCACGGGCGACATTCACCAGCACCTGAGCCGTGAGCGCGGGGTTGTTGATTTGCATATTGAACTCGAATCGCTGGTTCTGCGTCTTGCCCGAAACACCCTTGCGCACGAGGTTCACACCGTGTCCCATATCGCGCACGTCATCGACCGATGCCACGGCGAAAACGTGGGTTTCGTCGTGAGCAAAATAGGGGTCGGCCTTGATAGCTTTCGTCACGTCTTCGAGTTTCGTGCCGTCTTCCAGTTCGACATAGACCATTCGGCGATGGATGCCCTCGCCGAGCGGAATCGTCACCGACAGCGCATTTTTCACGCCCTCTTTCGAGCGCACGCAAACCGAGTGTCCCATCGACATTCCCGGGCCGAAGTTCGTGTAGCTCAGTCCCTTCGGCGCGAGGCTTTCCATCAGCGTGCGGACGACGCTGTCGGAACCTGGGTCCCAGCCGGCGGCAATCACGCTGACCGTGCCAGTCTGCTTGTTCAGCGTCATCAGTCGCTCGCGATAGCCGCGAATGTCGCTGTGGATGTCGAAGGAATCGACCGTGTTGATGCCCAACGGCAGAATCTGACGGGCAAATTCCTCGCACGAGCGCGTCGGCGCAGCCAGAATCGCCACATCGACGTCGTTCAGTTCGCGAATGTCTTTCACCACCTCGTACGGCGTGAGTTCCAGCGGTTTGTTGTCACTTCCGTTGCGGCGCACGATGCCCGCAATCTCAAAATCTTCGGCGGCTTCAAGAGCCTCCACGGTGAATCGACCGATATTGCCGTAACCAACGACGGCTGCCCTAATTTTCTTCATATTTTTTCGATTTTTTGTATGATATTGCAATATGTTGAATTTGACGATGCAAAATTATAGAATTTTCGTCAGAAAATCGTCGATAAGATAAAATATTTTTACGAAAAAGACTGCACAAACGGCGCGAAATGTGCAGAAACGAATCATTTTCGGGTGTTTCTTTTGGTTAAGAGGCGAAAAAAATGTAATTTTGCAGGTTGAAAAGATTTTTTATACACATTATTATATTTTATGGCATTAAAAATTGTTGTACTTGCCAAGCAAGTACCTGACACCAGAAATGTGGGCAAGGACGCTATGACCGCCGAAGGAACGGTGAACCGCGCCGCCCTGCCCGCCATCTTCAATCCCGAAGATTTGAATGCGTTGGAACAAGCATTGCGACTGAAAGAACAACACCCCGGCTCGACCGTGGGACTGCTGACGATGGGACCGCCGCGTGCCGGTGAAATCATCCGTCAGGGTCTCTATCGCGGTGCCGACACGGGCTGGCTCTTGACCGACCGCCTGTTTGCCGGTGCCGACACGCTGGCAACGAGTTATGCGCTCGCCACGGCCATCGAGAAAATCGGCGACGTCGATATCGTCATCGGCGGTCGGCAGGCCATCGACGGCGACACGGCGCAAGTGGGTCCGCAGGTGGCGCAGAAACTGGGATTGAACCAAGTGACTTACGCAGAAGAAATTCTGAAGATAGAAAACGGCAAGGCCACCATCCGCCGAATGATCGACGGTGGCGTGGAAGTGGTCGAGGCACCGCTGCCCGTGGTGATTACCGTCAATGGCAGTGCTGCACCGTGCCGTCCGCAGAATGCGAAGTTGGTGATGAAATACAAGTGGGCGACGTGTCCGCTGGAACGCACCGACGAGAACAGTGCCTACGCGCATCTCTACGCCGAGCGCCCCTATCTGACGCTGAACCAGTGGTCGGTGGCCGATGTCGATGGCGACCCGAACCAATGCGGTTTGTCGGGTTCGCCCACGAAGGTCAAAGCAGTGAAAAACATCGTTTTCCAAGCGAAAGAGTCAAAAACGCTGACCTCTTCCGATGGCGACATCGAGGGAATGATTCAGGAATTGTTGAATGAAAAGATTATTGGTTGAATATGAATAATGTTTTTGTATATATCGAAATTGAGAACACCCTCGTTCAGGAAGTCTCTCAAGAATTGCTGACAAAGGGCAGGAAACTCGCCAACGAACTGGGCGTGGAACTTCACGCCGTTGTCATCGGTACGGGCATCAAGGGTCAGGTTGAAGAGCAGATTCTGCCTTACGGTGTCGATAAACTCTTTGTTTTCGACGCGCCCGAACTGTTCCCCTACACCTCGGCACCCCACACCGACATTATCGTCAATCTGTTCAAGGAAGAGCAGCCGCAGATTTGCCTGATGGGAGCAACGGTCATCGGTCGCGACCTCGGTCCGCGTGTCAGTTCGTCGCTCACGAGCGGTCTGACAGCCGACTGCACCGAACTTGAAATCGGTTCGTATGAGGACAAGAAAGAGGGCAAGACCTACGAAAATCTGCTCTATCAGATTCGTCCTGCCTTCGGTGGAAACATCGTGGCAACCATCGTTAATCCCGACCATCGTCCGCAGATGGCGACCGTGCGCTCGGGCGTGATGCAAAAAGCCGTCTATGAGGGCGATTGCAAGAAGGAAGTGGTCTATCCCGAAGTGTCGAAATACGTCAGTCCCGAGGCTTTCGTCGTGAAAGTGTTGGAACACCGCGTTGAGGCTGCGAAGCACAACCTGAAAGGTGCGCCCATCGTCGTGGCTGGTGGCTATGGCGTGGGTTCGAAGGAAGGTTTCGACCAGTTGTTTGAACTCGCGAAAGTGCTTCACGGCGAAGTGGGTGGCAGTCGCGCCGCCGTTGATGCTGGCTGGATTGACCACGACCGCCAAATCGGTCAGACGGGTGTCACCGTGCATCCGAAAGTGTATATCGCCTGCGGTATCTCTGGACAGATTCAACACATCGCCGGTATGCAGGATTCGGGCATCATCATTTCCATCAACAACGACCCCGATGCGCCCATCAACAAGATTGCGGACTATGTCATCGTTGGAACGGTGGAGGAAACGGTGCCGAAGTTGATCAAGTATTATAAACAGAATAGTAAGTAATTTATGGAATTTATTTTCTTTCTCACAATAATTTGTATTCTCTATTTTATTCCTACAATTCTTTGCATTATTCTATTCTTCAGAATTTGGAGGATGACAGATGATGTTAGAGAAATCAATCATAATCTTTTTGAAATAGCAAATTTTTTGGAGGAATCTCATAAAGAAAAAACTGAGTAAAAACAAATAACTATGGCTAATTATTATAGCGATCATCCAGAAATTGGTTTCTATTTGAACCATCCCCTGATGGCTCGAATTGTCGAGCTGAAAGAAAAGGGTTTCGCAGACGCGAAAGAATTTGACTATGCCCCCGTCGATTTGGGCGACGCCATCGAGAACTACAAGCAGATTCTCGACATCACGGGCGACATCGCGGCCAACATCATCGCGCCGAACTCGGAGAGCGTGGACCTCGAAGGACCGCACCTCGAAAACGGACGAATGATTTACGCCTCGAAGACGTTTGAGAACCTCGATGCCACGCGCAAAGCAGGACTTTGGGGTGTTTCGATGCCCCGTCGCTACGGCGGTCTGAACCTGCCGAATGCCGTCTTCTCGATGTTGTCGGAGTTGATTTCCGCTGCCGACGCTGGTTTCCAGAACATCTGGAGCCTGCAAAGTTGCATCGACACGCTCTATGAATTTGGTTCGGAGGAGCAGCGTCAGAAGTACATTCCGCGTGTTTGTACAGGCGAAGGAATGTCGATGGACCTCACCGAGCCCGACGCAGGCAGCGACCTGCAGCGCGTGATGCTCAAGGCCACGTTCGACGAAAAGGAAAACTGCTGGCGACTGAACGGTGTGAAGCGCTTCATCACCAACGGCGACTCGGACATTCACCTCGTGCTAGCTCGTTCCGAGGAAGGCACGAAAGACGGTCGCGGCCTGTCGATGTTTATCTACGATAAGCGTCAGGGCGGTGTGAACGTGCGCCACATCGAGCACAAACTCGGTATCCACGGTTCGCCGACCTGCGAATTGACCTACAAGGACGCGAAGGCCGAACTTTGCGGCTCGACCCGTCTCGGCCTGATTAAATACGTGATGGCACTGATGAACGGCGCTCGTCTGGGCATTGCTGCGCAGTCGGTTGGACTCTCGCAGGAAGCCTACAACGAAGCCCTCGCCTACGCGAAGGAACGCGCCCAGTTCGGCGAGAAAATCGTGAATTTCCCTGCCGTCTATGATATGCTGTCGCGAATGAAGGCGAAACTCGATGCAGGTCGTTCGCTGTTGTATCAGACGGCTTGCTACGTCGATATTTACAAGTGTCTGGAAGACATCGAGCGCGACCGCAAACTCACGCCCGAGGAAAAGCAGGAACTGAAGAAATATCAGCGTCTGGCCGATGCCTTCACGCCGTTGGCGAAGGGTATGAACTCGGAATATGCCAACCAAAACGCCTACGACGCGATTTCGATTCACGGCGGTTCGGGTTTCATTATGGAATACAAGTGTCAGCGGCTCTATCGCGATGCCCGAATCTTCTCGATTTACGAGGGAACGACGCAGTTGCAGGTCGTGGCAGCCATCCGCTACATCACCAACGGTACGATGTTGCAGAATATCAAGGAGATGATGGAAAGCGAAGAATCTTCAAGTCCTTTGCTGAAGCGCGTCGAAAAACTCGTGGAGATTTACGAAGACGCCCTGAACTGCGTGAAAGCCTTTGAAAATCAGGCCGTTCAGGATTTCCTTGCCCGTCGTCTCTACGATATGACCTGCGAAATCGTGATGTCGTTGCTCATCATTCGCGATGCTGCCAAGGCACCCGAATTGTTCGAGAAATCGGCACAGGTCTATGTGCGTATGGCCGAAGAGAACGTCATCGGCAAAGCCGCCTATATCAAGGCGTTCCTCGCCGACGACCTCGACAGTTTCAAGGCTGTTGAAAACGCCGTTGAAGAGTAAAAAATGGCTTTTGAATTCAGAAAATCGACCTTGACCGACATTCCGACCTTGTTGCATCTGGCTGAGGAAGCGAAAAAAACGATGCGGCAAAGCGGAAACCTGACGCAATGGAGCGACGGCTACCCGTCGGACGAGGTTTTTCGGAACGATATTGGCAAAGGTGTCAGCTATGTCATCGAAGAAAATGGCGTGGCGGTTGGCACCTTCGCCTTTGTTCTGGGGCCTGACCCCACCTATGCCCAGATTTACGAGGGGCAATGGGCCGACGACACCCAACCTTACTACGTCATCCACCGCATCGCCAGTCTGCCCGAGTCGCACGGCACGATGGCTGCGCTCCTCGACTTTTGTTTCACGAAGACTCGCAACATCCGCATCGACACCCACCGCGACAACGCCATCATGCGCCACCTGCTCAAAAAGCACGGCTTTGCTTATTGCGGCATCATCTACCTGCTGAACGGCGACGAGCGTTTAGCCTTCCAAAAAATGATTTGATTACTTGTTTTTCTCGTAATAATCGAGGCCTTTTCTGACGTTTTCAATCAAAGCATCGGACGTGTAGGTCGCACCCGTCACTGCATCGACTTTCGCCTTTTTCGCCTTCTTCACGGGCAGTCCGATGAACGCTTCGAACACTTTTTTTGCCTTCGCCACGTATTTCGGGCCGTCGGGCGTGCGCAGCGTCTCGATTTTCACGACTTTGTTGTTCTCGATATAGATTTTCACGGGCGTCGGACCGGCATAGCCCTCGATGTTTTTGCCGATGACGGTCGTGTTTACAATCGTTGTTTTTCCTTCTTTCGTGATGGTTCCGTCGCTCTGCACGGCGCTCATCAGAAAGGTCGCGAGCAGGGCTACACCCAGAATTGTTTTCAGATTTTTCATGATTCTTTCGTCAAAAAAATGGTTTATGCGGCGCAAAATTAGGCGATTTTTTTGAGAAAATCGCGATTTTTATTAGTTTTATCGTTTTTTTTATGTATTTTTGCATGATAATTGAATGGAAAATATGGACGAAAATAAAGATAAATTGCAAGAATTAGACGAATTGGACGAGTCGCAGGAAGTGACTGACGAACCGACGGAAACCGACGGCGAACCTGCTGGACATTCCGACTACAAGCCCGTGAATCGCTTCGACGCGTCGGTGGTGCACCACTTGTCGGGAATGTATCAGACGTGGTTCCTCGACTATGCCTCGTATTCGATTCTCGACCGTGCCATTCCCCACATCGAGGACGGTTTCAAGCCCGTGCAGCGCCGCATTATGCACTCGATGAAGCGGATGGACGACGGGCGCTACAACAAAGTGGCGAATATCGTGGGCCACACGATGCAGTTCCACCCCCACGGCGACGCTTCCATCAAGGACGCGCTCGTGCAACTGGGGCAGAAGGACCTGCTGGTCGATACGCAGGGAAACTGGGGAAACATCCTCACAGGCGACGACGCGGCGGCTGGCCGATACATCGAGGCGCGACTGTCGAAATTCGCGCTCGACGTGGTGTTCAACGCGAAAACCACCGAGTGGCAACTCAGTTACGACGGTCGCAACAAGGAACCGATTACGCTGCCCGTGAAGTTTCCGCTGCTGTTGGCGCAGGGTGCCGAGGGCATCGCCGTGGGACTTTCCACGAAGATTTTGCCCCACAATTTCAACGAACTCTGCGACGCGGCGGTGAGTTACTTGCGCGGCGAGGATTTCCAACTCTTCCCTGACTTCCCGACGGGCGGAAGCATCGATGTTTCGCGCTACAACGACGGTCAGCGCGGTGGTTCGCTGAAAGTTCGTGCGAAAATCGAGAAACGCGACCAAAAAACGCTTGTCATCCGCGAAATTCCCTATTCGAAAACGACGGGTTCGCTCATCGAGTCGATTCTGAAAGCCGTCGAAAAGGGCAAAATCAAGGCGAAGAAGGTCGAGGACAACACCGCTGCCGAGGTCGAAATTTTGGTGCATCTCGCGCCCGGCGTATCGTCAGACAAGACCATCGACGCGCTCTATGCCTTCTCGGACTGCGAAATCAGCATTTCGCCCAACTGCTGCGTCATCGACAGCCGGAAACCGCAGTTCCTGACTGTTTCCGACGTGCTTCGCCACAATGCCGATTCGACGATGAACCTGTTGCGTCGGGAACTCGAAATTCGCAAAAGTGAACTCGAAGAGCAGTATTTCTTCGCCTCTTTGGAGCGCATTTTCATCGAGGAACGCATCTATAAAGACAAGAAATTCGAGCAGGCCGAAACGCTCGACGCTGCCGTGGCGCACGTCGATGGGCGTTTGGAACCCTTCAAGAAAGACTTGATTCGCGAAGTGACCCGCGACGACATTCTGCGGCTCTTGGAAATCAAGATGCAGCGCATTTTGAAGTTCAACAAGGACAAGGCCGACGAGTTGATGGTCAACATCCAGAAGGAAATCAAGGGCATCGTCCACGACCTCGCCCACATGACCGACGTCACCATCAAATGGTTTACGCAGGTCAAGGAAAAATACGGCAGCGAGTTTCCGCGTCGCACCGAAATTCGCAACTTCGACACGATTGTCGCCACGAAGGTCGTCGAGGCCAACCAAAAACTCTACATCAACCGTCAGGAAGGCTTCATCGGTACGGGTTTGAAGAAGGACGAATTCGTCTGCAACTGTTCCGACATCGACGACATCATCATCTTCTATCGCGACGGAAAATTCAAGGTGGTGCGCGTCGCCGACAAGTTGTTTGTGGGCAAGAATGTGCTGCATTTGCAGGTGTTCAAGAAAAACGATTCGCGCACGACCTACAACCTCGTCTATCGCGACGGAAAGAACGGACCGTGCTTCATCAAGCGCTTCAACGTGACGGGCATCACACGCGACCGCGAAGTCGATGCCACGCAGGGCAAACCTGGTACGAAAGTGCTTTATTTCACGGCCAATCCGAATGGCGAGGCCGAAATTATCAAGGTGACGCTCGACTCGATTCTCTTGGCGAAAAATCCACGAAAAAAGATATTTTTGGAACGCGATTTTGCCGAAATCAGCATCAAGGGACGCGGTTCGAAGGGCTATCTGCTCACACGCGACCCCGTCCATCGCATCAGTCTGAAGAGTCACGGCCATTCGACGCTCGGAGGTCGGAAAGTTTGGTTCGACCCCGATGTGCGCCGCCTGAATTTCGACGAACACGGACGGTTGCTCGGTGAATTTTCCGACGACGACCAGGTGCTCGTGGTGCTGTCGAACGGCGATTTCTACGTCACGACCTTCGACCCGAACAACCATTTCGAAGACAATATTCTGCGCATCGAGAAATTCAAGCCCGAAAAGGTCTGGACGGCGGTGCTCTACGATGCCGACAACGACGGCTATGCCTACGTGAAGCGATTCTTGATGGAAGCGACGAAAAAGCATCAGAACTACCTCGGCGAGAATCCTGAATCGAAACTCATTCTGCTGTCCGACGAGCCTTATCCGCGCATCCGCGTGACGTTCAGCGAGGGCGATGCCTACCGCGAACCGATGGAAATCGAGGTAGAGGAATTTATCGGCGTGAAGGGCTTCAAAGCGAAGGGAAAACGCCTGACGACGTGGAAAATCGGCGACATCGAGGAGTTGGAGCCGACACGAAAACCTGTTTTGGATGAAGGATTAGAGATGAAGGACGAAAATTCAGATGAAGAATTAGAGATGAAAGATGAAGTTTTGGAAGAGGCTGAAGTCGATTCTAATCTCGTCGATTCTGAAGAAAATTCGGATTCAAATTCTGACGAGCCTGAAAACAACGATTCTGGGTCTGACGAATCGGCTAGTCCGCAGTTTAAATACGACCCCGAAACGGGTCAATTGAGCCTATTTGGAGAATGAAAAACGGCAAGAAAATCGTTCTGAGCATTGTGGCGCTGTGCATCGCCATCGTTTCGCAGGCGCAGGTCGCAGGCGATTCCACGAGGTTGCGTGCCCAGATGTTCGCCATCGGCCCGGCAAAAATCCTCGACACCTACCTCTCAGCCGAGCAATATTCGGGCGTCGAACTGCGCTATGTCAGCCAGTCGGTCAAGCCGATTCGACAAGGTTCGTGGCTGCAAATCGTCACCCATCAGGGCAGTTTCAGTTCGGTATCGAATCGAGCCGACAACCACAATGAATTGGGTGGAATGTATCAATTCCAGTACGCGCAGCACTACGTTTTGCGACCTTCCGACCAACTTCAATTCGAACTCGGCGGTGCCGTCGGAGCCCATCTCGGTTTCCTCTACAACACCTACAACGGCAACAATCCCGCACAGGTGCAGGCCGCGCTGCAACTGCGTCCGTCGGCGGCAGCAAACTACGTTTTTCCGCTCTTCAAACGACGTTCCGTGCTGCGTTATGAGGTGTCGGCACCGCTCGTCGGACTGATGTTTTCGCCGAACTACGGGCAGTCGTACTACGAGATTTTCGGTCGCGGCAACTACGACAACAACATCGTGCCGACAACCATCGCTTCCACGCCCTCGCTGAGCCATCTGCTCTCGCTCGACTTCCCGATTTCCAAAAAACATCCTCGGACGAAACTTCGCATCGGCTACCTCGGCGACTATCGGCAGGCGAAAGTCAACAATCTGAAGTTCCACCACTATTCCCATTTGATTGTCATCGGATGGACGAAAGGGTTTTAACCCCTGTACATCACCAAATTGTCAATAAATAGTACATAGTACATTCGTAAATTGTAAATAAAAATAGATGATGAATAAAATCGAGAATCGGACACGACGAATGAAAATTTTATCATTTATCATTTATACATTTTCATTTAGCATCGCGCTCACTTCCTGTGTCAAGGAAGAGCAGTTCGACAACACGCCGATGGGCAATTTCGAGGCACTTTGGAAGATCATTGACGAGCACTACTGCTTTTTCGACTACAAAAAAGCCGAGTACGGACTCGACTGGAATGAGGTCTATCGCCGCTATCAGCCGCAGTTTCGCGGCAATATGACGCGGGCACAGCAGTTCGAGGTGCTCGCCAATATGCTCGCCGAACTGCGCGACGGTCACGTGAACCTCTATTCCGCCTTCGACGTGGGCAGAAATTGGTCGTGGCACGAAAATTTCCCGGCGAATTACAGCGATTCGCTCATCCGCCGCTACCTCGGCACCGATTACCGCATTGCCGCCGGAATGCAATACCGCATCCTCGACGACAACATCGGCTATTTGCGCTGTCCGACCTTCGCCAACGAATTCGGCGAGGGCAATCTCGACGAAATTTTCTACTATCTTGCGCCCTGTCGCGGCCTGATTCTCGACCTGCGCAACAACAGCGGTGGCCTCGTCACCTCTGCCGAGCAACTCGCTGCCCGTTTCACGAACGAAGAACGGCTCGTCGGCTATATGCAGCACAAGACGGGACGCGGCCACAACGATTTTTCGGCGATGGAAGAACAGCGGCTGAAGCCCTCGAACGGTATTCGATGGCAGAAAAAAGTCGTTGTTTTGACGAATCGCAGCGTGTTCAGTGCCGCCAACGAGTTCGTGAAATACGTGAAATGCTGTCCGCAGGTCATTGTCGTGGGCGACCGCACGGGTGGCGGTGCCGGACTCCCCTTTACTTCGGAACTTCCGAGCGGTTGGGGCGTGCGCTTTTCCGCCTGTCCGATGTACGACCGCGACCGCCAGTCCACCGAATTCGGCATCGATCCCGACCACGCCGTCGCCCTGAAGGCCGACGACCTCGCCAACGGCCACGACACACTGATCGAATTTGCCAGAAAAGAGATTTCGCGCTAATTCTGACGCTCTAAAATCCAACGCTTAAAAAACGGGTCTTCCACCTCATAACTCTCGCCTCTGATGACATAGCCCGTTTTCATCAAGCGCTTGATGGAACTAAAAACCGTACTGGTTGGTAATTGCCTATTTTGAAGTGGATTCTGACTATTGCACAGAGCAATCATCATTCGTTTGTCCATTCGGTTGAAGCCTATCCAAAGTCGTTCAAAATCAAGGTCGTGAACGCTTGTCAGCCGTGTCATCGCCATTTCGACTACATCGCCTCGAACATCTTCATAACTCGCCAATTCCCACACCTGCGAGGCTAATTGCTGGGTATAATATGGATGGCAATTTGTCACGGCAAGGATTTCTTTTCCGACAGTTTCGCTTTCCGACTTGAGAACTGGTTTCAGGCGTTCCACAATATATTGCAGAAAATCGTCAAACGGAATTTTACGAAGCCTCATCAGCGAACCGAAGTGATAGAAAGGCGATTTCTTACGTTCGAAGATATCTTCCATCATCGATTCCTGACTACCCAATAGGATATAGTTCAGATTCTTCTGCAACTGCATTATGCTGCGCAGTTGCTTGTCAAGACTTTTGGCAATCTGCATAATCTCTTGAAATTCGTCGAAAATCACGACCAATCGCCTCTCCGCCGTACTGACTTTTTCCAACATAGCCATCGAATCTTCAAGCAAAATATTTGCATTGACAACGGGTTGAAAAGCCACATCAACGCCGTTGGTGACGGGGTTTGTCGAAATCGTAGGCACAATGCGGAAATGGCTCATCAGATGCTTGATGCGCTCCCACGTGTAGAGTTTGAAAATCTCTTTGAGCAATTTGGCGGCAAAATCCTCGATACTAACCACATTTTGCAGGTTGAGCATCACAAACGGACGCTTTGCCTGCTTCACAGCTTTCAATACAAGACTCGACTTGCCGAATCGTCGGGGACTTATCAGCACTAAATGATTTTCACTGTCCAGCATCTGCCGTATCTGCTGCAACTCTTGAATACGGTCGGTGAAAAATTCATTTTCCACAATAGTACCGAATTTAAAAGGATTCTTCATGTTGCGAAATTTTTCGTTGCGAAATTTTTCGCAAAGTTAGGAATTTGTTTTGAAACAGCCAAATTTTTTTCTGAAAAAAACAGGGACCCTTTAAAATGCCCCCCGAAAGTTAGACAAAAAACTTTCGGGGGGCATTTTTAAAGCAAACCTATTTCATTTAACTATTTTTTTACCTTTGTAAATATATATTCCTTTCTGTGTCGGCTGTCCATTCAATTTTCTGCCATCAATCGAATACCAACAGTCAGTTGCCAGAGCCTCATTTTCAGCAGATTTAATTCGTGTTGTCGTGTTGTCGCTATCATAATGACTATACGGCTTTCCCATTGCCACATTACCAGGCTTCAGCCTGACGATGAAATTCGTGATGCAAGCGTGTCGATTATTCGTCGTGTTGCTATTTGACATTCTGAAAGTGGTCGATTTTGCATTGATTCCCGTCACATTGAGGAAGTTCGGTGGATTTTGCTGCGCTTTGTTTTTATTGATGGCTACGCTTGAGCCGTTTTCCGCAGTTAAAGTATAGGTTTCAGAACCTGTATAAAAATAGCCGCCGATGGTATAACTGTCAATCAAATAGCCGTCTGGTGCGGTGATGGTGACGACATTGTTCTGTGCGCCAGCTGCCGACGGTTTGATTACAAAAACACGCTGACCGTAGTCGGTTTCTCGGTTGAACGCATTGTAGGAGGCAGAGACCACCACACCTGCCTGTCCTGATGCAGCAGTTGTCGTAAACCGCTTAGCCCAGTTCCCTGATGTGGTTTCTTGCCACGTACCCCAAGGCGCACTATTGTTGGCATTACTGTGTTCCACAATTTTCACCTCTTCTACCAGAGGAGCAAGTTCGTCGTGCCAAGCCTCGATTTGTTCTTTCGTGATGGTAACGAAATTGATGGCAAAGCCGTTGCCTTTCTGGAAAGGACTGCTCAAATCGGTGCAGAAAGAGGCATCTTCGTAGAGAATAGCCAGTGAGCCGTCGTTGAGCACCTGCATCGTTGAGTAGCAAGAGCCGTTGGGCTGGATGTTACAGACATTGTGCCACGACTTTCCACCATCAACGCTCATCGCCAGTTGCAGACTCTCGCGACCGCTTGTGTTAATATAGGAATGAAGCATGATGTCGCGCTGTGCGCCTTTCGTCGTGCGGCTGTAATAGATCATGTCGGCGTTGCAGGCGTTGCCCCAGATGTCGCCTGTGCGGTACTGGGTTCCCCATGTCAGTCCGTTGGCACTACCCTTGTTCCAACCACGATTTCCGCTCTGGCGCACACTGAGCAGCAATTGTCCGTCGTTCAATTGTTCGAGTTTCGACTCGTCAGTACCACTATAAGCGTTATTGGGAAGCAGCGTCCACGTTGCGCCCTCATCTGTGGTCTTGAGGATGTAGCAATCGGATGTGTTGCTACCAGCCCTCTTGACGTTGGCGGTGAACATCACGGCTCCATCTTCTGTAGTCAAACCTTTACCAGAGGAAATGAAAATGGACTGTCCACGACCGCCGAAAACATCTTCCGTAATTAGAATCGGGTCGCCGTTGCTGTCGCCTTGCCACGTCAATCCGTTGTCGTCGCTCGTGAGCATTCCCACCCATCTGTTATAATGCGTGCCATTGCTGTAGCCGCCTGTTCCAAAGTACATATTCTTTCCGCAAGCCATCAGGCAGATGATTCTACCGTTTTTGGTGCGAGCAAGAGCCGCATCGCCATAGCCGTAGCGCGCCTCGATAGCCGTATTTCCAATAGCCACGACATTCTGATTGCCCCACGTGCGACCATTGTCGGTGCTTCGCTTGATGCTGACATCGATTTTATGGTTACCGAGGTCGGAATTGTCATTGTAACGGCGGTCGATGGCCACGACTGGATTTCCGTTCTTGTCGAGAATCATCGCGGGAATACGATAGAAACGGTTTCCATCGGCGGTTGGCTGAAATACGAAAGTTTGTTGATTAAAAACTTTCATCCCTTGTCGCGACGAAAGCCCACTGACAACAGACGAGACATCGAGATGCTCCGTTTGACCTGCACAGTTGTAGGAAATTTTCTTTAAATCAGCCTTCAAAATAGCTCCCAGTTCGGCATTGTTTTTCACCGTGGCACAGAGCCAGAAATGGTGCAAGCCTGCCGACACGTTGCCCACATTGATGCTGACGGTGCTGCCAACACTTGCCGTGGCTTTAGGGGTCGATGGAATGTTGGCGATGAATTCCTTCGCGGTTGTCTCGTGGATGTAAATGCTGCTGAGGTTGGCCACCGCAGCGTCGTTCAGATCCACGGTGAATGTTGCATTCGTCATGCTCTTGGTCGGCGTGATATCGATGCGGAGCATCAGCGAATTCGCATTGCCGCGTCCGCAAGTCTGATAGCCGCGCGTTACGTACACATCGCTTTCAGCAAGTGCATAACTATCAGGGACATCGATCAGCGTAACAGGATAGAATGCCCAGTTGTTATTGCCAGTAAGCGACGGAGTCGAATTCCATCCCACGACCGTTGCATCGCCACTACGCACATCATTAGCATTGAGATAAGTGCTCGTATTGGTAGTGCTTTGCACATAGAAATGACCATTGGTATTGTTAATTTTACTGATGGTGAACTTTGCTTGGGGATCTGCGGTCAAAGGCACAACAACATTGTGCGTTATGCTTCCGAAATAGTTGCCGAGTCCCGTTTGCAGGTAATATTTTCCACCACCTGCATCCACGAGGCGCACCAGATAATGGGCAATCGCCGTCGCTATGCCATCTTGCGGCTTGTTTGCGGTGTTATAAAACTTTCTTTCGCCGAAATTCTCGTAAAGATAGCCGTGAGGTCCGGGATTTGTTCCTCGGTCGAACATCACGTACCATTGATTCGTTGTCAAATTATCGGCAAAAGTGGAAGACACAACGGCTCGTTTGTTGTCAAGTTCGTCGATGTATTTTTTCTTGTAGATTTTCACCTGCTTCGTACCGCCAGTTCCCGTCGTGTATCCCCACAACTTACCGCTGGAACGGTCGAGACCACGTATTGTGTTGCCTGCATCGGGCGCGGTCGGATAGGCTGTTCCCGAACTGAAATTCAACGTCCAATTGCCTGCACTGCCTGCATTTTCCACAGGAGCGACAATTGCGTTATAAACGGGTACGCCCCAATATTTTCCCGTATAGACGCTTTTGATTTTCCACGTTCCGTTGCCATTGGAAATGAACTGATAGACACAGTCTTCCTTCGCTGGATTGTCGTTGGGAATGGCGTAATACGTTCCCTTGTCGGCAATGTAAGGCGTATAGGCAGCCTGCGATTGCAAAACGTAACTCATGCCTTCTTGAATGGCACTTTCGGATGTAATCTGATAGCCGATCTCAACCGATTTCTGGGCGGACATTCCACCTGAAATGCATGTTAAAAATGCGATTGTTGCAAATAAATTTTTTCTCATTTTTCTGAATATTTTTATGTGTTATTAAATTAATTCTATATTATGTTTTGACTCTACAGCGCAAGCAGCCCGTCGGGAATCGTCATTGTGATGGTTTGCGACTGGGTGTCGATGTTGCGGATGAGGCTGTCGGAAGCGGGAATCAGGACTTGCCGTTGGGCAATTTGAACTTCAAACAGCGTGTTTTCGGTCGAGTCATCGACGGCGACAATTTCACCGACGATTTTTCCACTGTTTTCATCCACGATTCGGAAGCCGACGATTTGCGCCCAAGTCAGTTCGTCGTCGGGCGTGTCGGCCTTGCTGCGCTCGAAAAACACCTCGCAGTTGGTGAACTGGCGCGCCTGTTCCTGCGTGTCGATGTCGCAGAGTTTGAGCAGGGCCGTTTCGTCGCTGCGGAAGCGGTATTCCTCGATGAAAAACGGCACGAGAAGCCCCTCGACTTCGATGATGAGGTAGTCGCTGTCGGTGCGGTCGAAGACGTCGTCGGTGAACATAAAGTTCATCTCGCCTTTTACGCCGTGCGGTTTGCCGATGCGACCGATTCGATAGACGTCTTTCATTGTGGAGTGTGGAGTGTTAAGTTTTTAATCATTGACTCGCGTGATTTTTGCGCCGAGCGCGTTGAGTCGGGCTTCGATGTTCTCGTAGCCGCGGTCGATTTGTGCGATGTTGGCGATGCGGCTCGTGCCATTGGCCGAGAGTGCGGCGATGAGCAGGGCGATTCCTGCGCGGATGTCAGGGCTGGTCATTCGGCGACCGCGAAGTTGAATCTTTCGGTCGTGACCGACGATGACGGCGCGGTGCGGGTCGCAGAGGATGATTTGTGCGCCCATATCGATGAGTTTATCGACGAAAAACAGGCGACTTTCAAACATTTTCTGATGGATGAGCACCGTTCCGCGAGCCTGCGTGGCGACAACGAGCAACACCGAGAGCAGGTCGGGCGTCAAGCCAGGCCAAGGCGCATCGGCGAGGGTCATAATGGTGCCGTCGATGAACGATTCCACGGCGTAGTGCGGCTGTCGTGGAATGAAAATGTCGTCGCCTTTCACCTTGATTTTGATGCCGAGGCGCTGAAATGCGTCGGGAATGATGCCGAGGTTTTCGAGCGACACGTTTTTGATGGTGATGCCGTTGCCGACCATTGCCGCCAAGCCGATGAACGAGCCGACTTCAATCATATCGGGCAGAATCGTGTGTTCGGTGCCGCCGAGCGTGGTCACTCCCTCGATGGTGAGCAGGTTTGAGGCAATGCCGTCGATGCGTGCGCCCATCGCGTTGAGCATCTTGCAAAGTTGTTGGATATAAGGCTCGCAGGCGGCGTTGTAGATGGTTGTTGTGCCCTTTGCCAAGACGGCAGCCATAATGATGTTGGCCGTGCCCGTGACCGAGGCTTCGTCGAGCAGCATCCGAGTGCCGCGAAGGTGTTGGGTGTTGGGTGTTGGGTGTTGGGTGTTGGGTGCTTCGATGTTGAAGACGTTTCGCACTTCGTCGTGGCTGAAGGTCGCCCCGAGGTACTTAAAACCGAGGAAATGGGTGTCGAGTCGGCGACGACCGATTTTGTCGCCTCCGGGCTCGGCAATGACGGCCTTTCCGAAGCGTGCGAGCAGCGGGCCGATGAGCAACACCGAGCCGCGCAACGAGGCACATTTCCGAATGAATTCGTCGTCTTGCAGATAGTCGAGATTCAGGTTGTCGGCCTGAAAAGTATAGTCGTTCACGCCGTTCTGCACGACCCTCACGCCCATATCCTTGAGTAGTTGAATGAGGTTTTTCACGTCGAGAATGTCGGGCACGTTTTTGATGCGCACCTTGTCGCTGGTCAGTAGCGTGGCACTGATGACTTGCAGGGCTTCGTTCTTCGCTCCCTGCGGTGTGATGGTTCCTTTCAACAGGCGACCGCCTTCTATGATAAATGATTCCACGATTTCAATTTACAATTTACAATTAACAATTTTTTCGAGCGGAGCTCTCAAGGAACTCCAATTAATAATTATGATTACATATTTGAATTGGAGCGTTTACTGCCGTTTTTGCGTTTGAACGTGCGGGGTTCGAAGTTTTTGGCAACGGCGGTTTTATCGACTTTGATGGAATCGGCATCCAGTTGCACCTTTCCGTCGGTGAATCGGGCGATGTCGTTCGCCACGATTTCGTTGTCGGCCGAGCCGTGGCTCCACTGCGCGAGGTTTCGCTTCATCTGGTTGGCCGTGCGGCGCACGATTTCGTCGCGCTCAGGACCTTCTTCCATCGTCTTGAGTTGCTCGAAAATGTCGAAAACCATTCTTCCGTAGTGCCTCACGGGAATTTCTTTCATCGGGTAGGGCATCGGTTCGGGTTTCGTCTTCATTCGACGGGCGTCGCTGATGTCGAATGGCCAGTCGATGTCGAGTTTGAAGTCGCTCATCAGTGCGAGGTGGTCCCACATTTTCTGTTCGTAGTCGGCATTGCCTCGGTCGCGTGGCACCATTCGTTTCATAATCTCGACGATGGCCTTGGCGCAGCGTGTTCGCTCGTCTTTTTCGGGCAGACCGACCGCGTAATCGACCATACACTGGATTTCGCGTCCGTATTCGGGCAGAATCAGTTTTTCGCGTTGGGTGTTGTAGTCTAATCCTTCGATGTTCATATTCTTCATTATATAATTTACGAATTTACAATTTACAATTGATTTGACAATTTTATTTTCAATGTTCTTTCAATGTTCAATGTTCAATAAATCCCTCGCGGCCTTTGCCACAAAATCCTTCAGATAAAACGGCTCGAAATAGGCCACATCCTCGAATTTTTGGTCGAAAAAGCGACGTTCGGCCAACGGGAACATCCACCGCGCCAGCGGCACGACACCCTCGATGAATCGCGCATTCGGATGGTCGATGACTTCCATACATTTCGCCGCGCCATTTCCGAAGAAATAGACGGGTCGTTCGTCGAGAAACGCCCGATAGGTGTCGCCATCGACAATGTCGGCCTGTGTCGGACGGACTTCGCGCAGCGAGCGGTCGAACAGCGCGGCATAGACCTCCATCCGTCGTGCGTCGAGCATCGGACACAGCAGCGCGTTGTCTTCCTTGACCTTTTCTTGCAACAAGACAGGCACGCAAAGCACTTCGAGCGTCGGCACTGAAATCAGCCGTGCGTCGCGTCCGAAACAAACGCCCTTCGCCGTCGAAACTCCGATGCGCAGTCCCGTGTAAGAGCCTGGTCCGCCGCTCACCGCCACGGCATCGAGCGTCAGCAGTTGCGAGTCGATGTGCGAGAGTGCTTCATCGATGAAAACGCCTGATTTCACGGCGTGGTTCGGCCCTTCGCGGTCTTCGCGTTCAAAGACGCACAAACCGTCCTGACTCACCGCCACGGAACAGACTTCCGTGCTCGTTTCTATGTGCAAAATTGTCGCCATCAGTGATGTTTTTTCAGAAATAATGTGCAAAAATACTCATTTTTCGTCGGAAATTCGTACTTTTGCAGAAAAATTTTCGATTATCTACAATTATGATACTATCAATGACGGGTTACGGCAAGGCTGTCGCGACCTTTAACGAGAAAAAAATCCACGTCGAGGTGAAGTCGCTCAACTCGAAGCAACTCGACCTTACAACGCGCATCGTGCCGCTCTATCGCGAGAAGGAAATGGAACTTCGGCAGCTGGTGGCGAAGGCGTTGGAACGCGGAAAAGTGGAGTTTGCGATTTGGACAGAGAAAGTCGGTGGCGACGCCGCACAAATCAACGCTTCGTTGGCGGAAAATTATTTTCGGCAAATGAAGCAGATGGCCGAGAAATTCGGCATTCCAGAGCCGCAAGACTGGTTTCAGACGCTGATGCGAATGCCCGACGTGACGACGCGAACCGAGGCCGAAGTACTCGGCGACGACGAGTGGGAAGTGGTGTCGGCGGCTGTCGGTCAGGCACTCGACGCGCTCATCGCGTTCCGTCGGCAGGAAGGCGCGGCTCTGGAGCGGAAATTTGCCGAGAAAATCGACAATATCGAGCAACTTTTGGCGCAAATTGAGCCCTACGAGCAACTTCGCGTCGAGAAAATCCGCCAGCGCATCGTCGAGGGTCTGAACACGATTCCCGGAGTCGATTACGACAAAAATCGCTTGGAACAGGAACTGATTTATTACATCGAAAAACTCGACATCAACGAGGAAAAACAGCGTCTGACGAACCATCTGCAATATTTCCGCGAGACGATGGCCGAACCCTCGTCGCAGGGCAAAAAACTCGGTTTCATCGCGCAGGAAATGGGTCGTGAAATAAATACGACGGGTTCGAAAAGCAACCTCGCCGAGATGCAGAACATTGTCGTGATGATGAAAGATGAGTTGGAGCAGATTAAAGAGCAAGTTTTGAATGCATTATGAAAAAAGGAAAATTGATTATCGTTTCGGCACCGTCGGGCAGTGGAAAATCGACCATCGTGAATTGGTTGATGAACGAGCATCCCGAACTGAAGTTGGCTTTCTCGGTGTCGTGTACGAGCCGTCCGCCGCGTGGCGAGGAACAGAACGGTGTGGAGTATTTTTTTCTTTCGCCCGAGGAGTTTCGCCAGAAAATCGACAACGACGAGTTTTTGGAATATGAAGAAGTGTATCAAGACCGCTTCTACGGCACGCTCAAGGAGCAAGTCGAACGGCAGCGAAAGGCCGGTCAGAACGTGGTTTTCGACGTCGATGTGAAGGGTGGCATCAACATCAAGAAACATTACGGAAAACGGGCACTCTCGGTGTTTATCCAGCCGCCGTCGGTCGAGGAATTGCGCCGTCGATTGGAGGGTCGCGGAACCGACACGCCCGAGGCCATCGAAGAGCGACTGGCAAAAGCCGAATACGAGATGACGTTCGCCCCGCAATTCGACCGAATCCTCGTCAATGACAAACTCGAAACCGCACTTGCCGAGGCACTGGAGATGGTCGGGGAATTTGTTGGAAAGGAAAAGTGAAATAGTAGATGAAAATCGGCATTTTCGGCGGTTCGTTCAACCCCATTCATCGCGGTCACATCGCCCTTGCACGGCAGATTCTCCGCAAGCAGCGCCTCGATGAGGTTTGGCTGATGGTGTCGCCGCAAAATCCTCTGAAACAAGGCAATTCAGACCTCTGGGACGACGATTTGCGGCTGTCGCTCACGCGAAAGGCACTCGAAAACGAGGACGGACTCGTCGCCTGCGACTACGAATTTCACCTGCCGCGTCCGTCCTATACGTGGGACACGCTGCAATCGCTGTCGAAGGACTATCCCGAACACGAATTTTCGCTCATCATCGGAGCCGACAACTGGTCGATTTTCGACCGTTGGTATCGCGCCGACGACATCCTGAAAAACTACCGCGTCATCGTCTATCCGCGTGAGGGCTACGACATCGACCCCACGACGCTTCCGTCCTCGGTGACGCTCGTAAACACCAAACTCTATCGCGTCAGCAGCACCGAAATTCGCCGCCGACTGCGCGAAGGAAAAACCGTGCGTCGCTTGCTGCCGATTGCTATTTATGATGAAATTATGGCCTCTCCCCCTTCTGGGGAGTTGGAGGGGGCTCTTTATGATGAAAATTTTAATTGTCAATACCTCTGAAAGCACAGGCGGCGCCGCCGTAGCGGCCAACCGACTGATGGAAGCCCTGCGCAACAATGGCGTGGAGGCGACGATGATGGTGCGCGAGAAGAAAAGCAACCATTCTTCGGTCGTTGTCGTGGGGTCGAGGGTCGGCAATTACCTGCGATTTTGCTACGAACGATTCGTCATCTGGCTGTGCAACCTGCTGAGTCGTCGGAACCTCTTCGCCGTGTCCATTGCCAACACGGGCATCGACATCACTCAAACGCCCGAATTTCGCGAGGCCGACATCATCCACCTGCATTGGGTCAACCACGGAATGCTCTCGCTGCGAGGCATCCGCAAGATTCTCGACTCGGGAAAACCTGTCGTCTGGACGATGCACGATATGTGGCCTGCGACGGCGATTTGCCACCACGCCCATGAATGTAGAAAATACGAAAATGAGTGCCAAAACTGCCCATTCTTGCGATTTCCGAGCCGCCACGACTTGTCAAATCGTGTGTGGAAGAAAAAACAACGACTTTTCAACGACAGAAGAATTCAATGGGTGGCGGTCAGCGAATGGCTCAAGGCGAAGACCTTGTCGAGTTCCATCGTTCAGAATCAGGAAATAACGGTGATTCCCAACACGATTGATTTGTCGAAATTTGAACTGCTCGACCCACAACAATGCCGCGAAAAACTGCATATTACTGCCTCGAAAGTCCTCGTTTTCGGGGCTGCCCGCATCGACGACCCCATCAAAGGCTTCAACTACTTGGTGGATGCCTTGAAAATCGTGGTTGAACGCGGAAAAATTGCCCGAAACGACCTTCATCTACTGCTGTTCGGTCGAATTCGCGACCCGAAAACGCTCGAAAAACTGCCCATTTCGCACACCTATTTCCATTATATCGACAACGAAAAACAACTTTCGGAAATCTATGCTGCGGCAGATGCGGTTGTGTCTTCGTCGCTTTACGAAACCTTCGGTCAGACGCTGATTGAGGCGCAGGCGTGCGGTTGTGCGTCGGTGTCGTTCGACGGTAGCGGTCAAGCCGACATTATCCAGCATCTGGACAATGGTTATTTGGCGAAACGACTATCGGCAGAAAGCCTTGCCGACGGCATCGAATGGGCACTCACAACCTCGCACGACCGTCAAAAACTTCGCGACGACATTGCCCTTCGCTATGCCGACCACACCGTTGCTGCGCAGTATATTGAACTTTACCAGAAAATCTTACAAAAATGATAAAATTTTCGATTATCACCTGCACATACAACGCCGAAAAAGTGCTGAAACGGACGCTCGACAGCGTGGCGGCGCAAAGTTGCTACAACGTGGAGCACCTCATCATCGACGGGGCTTCGACCGACGCGACGATGCAACTCGTGGCCGACTATCAGGCGGCGAATCAAGATGCCGACAAGAAGCACGAAATCGTTGTCGTTTCCGAGCGCGACAGCGGCCTTTACGACGCGATGAACAAGGGAATCGGGTTGGCGAAGGGCGATTATCTCGTTTTTCTCAACGCGGGCGACGTGCTGCCTGCGCCCGACACGCTCGAACTCATCGCGGCAGCCGTGGGCGACGGCGAAACGCCGCCAGGCGTGCTCTATGGCGACACCGACATCGTCGATGACGAAGGTCGTTTCTTGCGCCATCGCCATCTCGCACCACCGAAAACAGGGCTTTCGTGGCACTCGTTCAGCAACGGAATGTTGGTCTGCCATCAGGCGTTCTATGCGCGTGCCGACCTCGCCAAGCGCAACCTCTACGACCTGAACTATCGACTCAGTGCCGATGTCGATTGGTGTATTCGCGTGATGAAGGAGGCCGAAAAGGAAAACCTGCCGCTGAAACACGTCGGAATGGTCGTAGTGAACTATCTCGATGGCGGTTTGACGACGAAAAACCATCGCCAATCGCTCATCGAGCGCTTCCACGTGATGCGCCGCCATTACGGTCTCGCAACGACGCTTTGGAAGCATTTTTTATTCCTTTTCAGATAAAAATCGATTAGTTTTCTTTCCAGAAAGCGCGGGTGAAGAGCACGACCACGGTGAAAATTTCCAATCGACCCATCAGCATCAGACCCGAAAGCAACCATTTTACACCCATCGGCAGAATGCCCCACGACATCGTCGGACCGATTTCCAGTCCGAGCGTCGGGCCGACATTTCCTGCGCAACTCAGCGCAATCGTAATCGAGTTGGTCGGATCGACACCCGTCGAAATCATACAGAAATAGGTGAAAATACACAGTCCGACATAGGCCGCGAGGAATGCCAAGAGCGTCACCTGCGAACTGTAGGGCACGATGTTGTCGTTGACGCGGACAGGCAACACGGCACGCGGATGCAGAATGCGCCGAATCTCGTTTTTCATAATCGTGAACACCATCACGATGCGGATGCACTTGAAACCGCCGCTGGTCGAGCCCGAACACGCTCCGAAGAACATACATAGGCTGAGAATGACCCACGTGATGTGGTGCCAGCGCGCCGGATCGTCGTTGAGAATGCCTGTCGTGGTGATGAACGAAGTCACTTGGAATAGGCCCACGCGCAGAGCGTCAAAGAATGGATAGTCGTTGTCGATGATGAGAATCATGACGATGAGCGCCGTGGCAATGGCGACGAGCAACAGGTAGAGTCGAAACTCGGAATTATGGTAGAATTGGCGGAATCGACCTTTGAAAATCGTGGCATAGAGTAGTGTGAAACTCGTGCCAGAGAGGAACATAAACGTGATGGCCGTGTAGTCGATGTAAGGATTGTGGAAATAGCCCGTGCTGGCGTTGTGAGTCGAGAAACCGCCCGTCGCCGTGGTGGTCATCGCGTAGTTCAGACAGTCGAAAAGTCCCATTCCGGCAAGGTAGTAGCAGGCGGCACAAGCGACGGTGAGCAGTGCGTAGATGCTCCAAATCCACTTGGCGGTGGTGCCGAGTCGCGGGTGCATTTTCGCACGAATCGGACCGGTGGCTTCGGCGGAGAACACCTTGACGTTACCGCCCACGAGCGAGGGAATGATGGCGATGGTGAAGAAGACGATTCCCAATCCGCCAATCCATTGCGTCATCGTGCGCCAGAACAACATTCCGTGGGGCAACGCCTCCACATCGTTAAGAATGCTGCAACCTGTCGTTGTGAAGCCCGAAATCGTTTCGAAATAGGCATTGGTGAAGTCGGGAATGTAGCCGCTGATGAGGAAGGGCAGACAGCCGAAAAGACTGAAGATAATCCACGTGAGCGTCACGAGCAGATAGGCTTCGCGACGACTCAGCGAGTTGTCGGAATCGCGACCTAAATACTTGAAAATCAAGCCTCCGAGCACCGTCAGAAAGACCGATACGATGAAGGCGAGCGAGTCGTCTTCGCCGAGATAGACTGCCAATCCCGTACAAATCAGCATCATCGCCGCCTCGATGAAGAGCAGCGTTCCGATGACTTTGTATATAATCTTGAAATTGACCATAATCTTCAATGTTCAATGTTCAATCTTCAATGTTTATCTGAAGAATTTTTCCAATCGCGACATTTCAATATCGTGGCAGAACACCACCACCGAGTCGCCTGCCTCGATTTGCGTTCCACCGCTGACGAGCATTCCCTCGCCGTTGCGCACGATTCCACCGATGGTTGTGCCTTTCGGCAGTCCGAGTTCAAACACCTTTTTGCGCGTCACTTTCGAGCCGGGTTCAGCTGTAAATTCGGCGACATCGGCGTTGGCCGACATCAGGAAGTGGATGTTGTGGACGTCGGCGTCGAGCATCATCTGGTAGATATAGCTGGCGGCGAGTGCCTTTTTGTTGATAATCGTACCGAGGTCGAGGCTCTCGGCCATCGACACATAGTCGAAATTCTCGACCATCGCCACCGTTTTGCGCACACCGAGTCGTTTCGCCGTCAGACAGGCCAGAATGTTCGTCTCGGCATTGCCGGTGAGCGCCACGAAAGCCTGCGTGTTCTTGATGCCTTCCTCGTGGAGCAGTTGCAGGTCGCGACCGTCGCCGTGAATCACCATCACGCGGTCGGTGTCGATGAGTTCGTTGAGTTTTTCGCAACGTGCCTCGTCGGTCTCGATGATTTTCACCTTCATATATTCGGGCATCAGTGCCGTGGCGCGGACAGCCGTCGCTCCACCGCCCATGATAATGACATTTTTCACGTCGGCATAGCGTTCTTTTCCGACGATGGTGCGAATGTAGGGAATGTATTGTCGCGTGGTCATGAAATAGGCGATGTCCTTGAGTTTCAGCACGTCTTCACCTCGCGGAATGATGGTTTCTTTGCCTCGTTTGATGGCCACGATGTGGTAGGGCGACTCGGGTTTGCAGAGGTCTTTGAGTGGTTGGTCGAGGATTTCCGCCGTTTCGCGCAGTTTGATGCCGAGCATCGTCAGTGCACCGTCGTGCACGTCCCATCGCTGGCGCACCCACGACATTTTCAGGCCGTTGGCAATATCGACGGCAGCCAGTTTTTCGGGGTAGATGAGCGAAGTGATGCCGATTCCCTCGAAATATTCCTTGATTTTCGGGTCGAAATACTCGTTGTTGTCGACTTTTGCAACGGTTCGTTTCGCTCCGAGTGCCTTGGCCAGCACACACGACGTCAGATTCATGTTTTCGTCGGGCGTGACGGCGATGAACAGGTCTGCGTGACCCACGCCAGCCTCCTTGAAGGTCTTGGAGCGCGAGGGCGACGCCAGCACGGTCATTAGGTCGTAGTCGTTGCTGATGTTCGACAGTCGCTCTACGTCAGAGTCGATGAGCACCGTGTCGTGGTCGTTGCGCGACAGGAGCTTGGCCAAATGGGTTCCGATGGCGTATGCGCCGACAATTACGATTTTCATATTTTAACCTTTTAACTTTTTAACCCTTTAACTTTTCTAAGATTGTTTCGCGGTCGAGTCCGACAATTTTCCGCAGTTCGGGAATCGTTCCGTGTTCCACGAAGTTGTCGGGCAGGCCGAGTCGCGTGATTTGCGGCGAATAGCCGTGGTCGCTCATCCATTCGAGCACTGCCGAGCCGAATCCTCCGTTGCGCACGCCGTCTTCGATGGTGACAATGCGACGGAATTTCCGTCCGACTTCGTGAAGAATCGATTCGTCGAGCGGTTTGAGGAATCGCATATCGTAGTGGGCGACGGAAAGGTTTGCTTCTCGTTCCTCGTTCCTCGTTTCTCGAAGTATCTCCTCGATCTCATTTCCAATCGGCCCAATCGTCAGCACCGCCACGTCGTCGCCGTCGCGAAGTTTGCGACCCGTGCCCACTTCCACCGCCTCCAACGGACAGCGCCAGTCGGTCAGCACGCCGCAGCCACGCGGATAGCGAATCACGAAACTGCCCTTGTCGGGCAACTGCGCGGTGAACATTAGGCGGCGCAGTTCGTGTTCGTCCATCGGCGAACAAATCGTCAGGTTGGGAATCGGGCGCAGATAGGCCATATCGAAGGCTCCGTGGTGGGTCGGTCCGTCTTCGCCGACGAGTCCGGCACGGTCGAGGCAGAACACGACGGGCAGATTCTGAATCGCTGTGTCGTGGATGATATTGTCGTAGGCGCGTTGTGCGAAGGCTGAATAGATGTTGCAGAAGGGTAGCAGACCCTCTTTCGCCATACCCGCCGAGAACGTGACGGCGTGACCTTCGGCAATGCCCACGTCGAAACTGCGTTGGGGCAGTTTTTCCATCATGATATTCATCGAACAGCCTGTCGGCATCGCTGGTGTAACACCGACGATGCGCTCGTTTTGTTCGGCAAGTTCGAGCAGTGTCTCGCCAAAAACGTCTTGGAATTTCGGCGGATGGTTCGCGTCGTCGCTGACGATTCGCTCGCCCGTTTCCGCGTCGAATTTGCCGGGAGCGTGCCAAATCGTGGCTTCCTGTTCAGCAGGCTTGTAGCCTTTCCCCTTCGTCGTGTGCAGGTGAAGCAGTTTCGGTCCGCGCATATCCTTCAACTGTCGAAGAATACGCACCAATTCAACGATGTCGTGACCGTCGAAAGGCCCGAAATAGCGGATGTTCATACCCTCGAAAATGTTCTGCTGACGTGCCAGCGCCGCCTTTAGTGCATTGTTGAGACGAATCAGTCCCTTGCGTCGCTCGTCGCTCATCATTCCACGCGCCTTGAGCCATTGCGAAGCCTTGTAGCGCAGTTTGTTGTAGGTCGCGTTCGTATCGAGTTGCAGCAGGTACTTTTCCATTCCACCCACCGCCTTGTCAATCGACATATCGTTGTCGTTGAGGATGATGAGCAGGTCGTTGTCGGTCGAAGAAACATTGTTCAGCCCCTCGAACGCCAGTCCGCCGCTCATCGCGCCGTCGCCGATGATGGCTACGACTTTTTTCGCTACACGCTCCTCACTCAACGAGTTTGCCACCGCCATTCCCAGCGCCGCCGAAATCGAGTTCGAGGCGTGACCACACGTAAAAGTGTCGTATTCGCTCTCCTCGGGCGAGGGAAACGGTCGGATACCGCCCAGTTTGCGGTTCGTTGAGAACTGTTCGCGCCGTCCGGTCAAGATTTTGTGGCCGTAAGCCTGATGTCCCACGTCCCATACCAAGCGGTCGTCGGGCGTGTTGAAAACGTAGTGCAAGGCCACCGTCAGTTCCACCGCACCGAGCGACGAAGCCAAGTGGCCTGGGTTCACCGACAATTCTTGCACGATGTTCTCGCGCAGTTCGCGGCAAACCTCCGGCAACTGTTCTTCCTTCAGTCGGCGCAGGTCTTCGGGGTATGTAATCTGGCTCAGCAAGCCATTATTTTTATTCAACATTTCATAAAAAAGATGAATATTCGCCGCAAAGGTACAAATTTATTTTTATTTCCACTAACTTTGCGGCGTAAAAGACGATAAACGATGAAAAAAGTGATTGTTTTGCTGCTTTGCAGCATCGTTTCCATCGAGATGCTGGCTCAGCGGCGCGTTGTCGTCGTCGATATGGACACGAATGTGCCCATTCGCGATGTTTCGGTGAAAATCGACAGCCAGAAAGTGGTGCAGACCGACTATCTCGGTCGCATCGACGTGCCCATCGTCTTCGACAGCATCGCCTTCAGCCACGTGCGCTACGAACACGAGCGACTCACGATGACCGAAGTGGGCGACACGATGTTTCTACTGCCGAAGGAACACATGCTGCCCGAGGTGACCATCAGTGAACTCGACCCGCGTGTGAAAGGTCTTATTTCTGGGTGGGCAAGAGAAGGGGCTATGCAAGGAGCAGCCGAGGCACCTCGTGGAAATATCACTATCTATTTCGATTTCGCCAATATGCTCGACCGCCGTGGTCGTCGCGACCGAAAACACCTTGAACGAGCCAAGAAAATCTTAAAAGAATGGGACGAAAAACCCGACGAAACGAAATAAAATGACTTTGTTGTCAAGAAAAATTGAAAATTTCTTGGATTTTCTTTCATTTTTTCGTAATTTTGCCGACAAGAAATCTATTACAAACTAAAATTTCAACGAATCCATGAAACAAAAAATGTTCCTCGTGGGCCTCTGCCTCGCACTGACGGGCATGACCTACGCACAAAATCAGACAAAAGGCGGTGGCATTTCGCCGCAGATGTTGCAAAAAATGGAAAAGGCACAACAGCCGACCAACAAGGCATTGTTCAATGCGATGGCGCAGAATAGCATCGACGCATTGGCGATGAATTTCCAAAACCAGAAGCCGATTGACACGTATTTCAGCGTGGAAACGCCGAAACAGTCGATTCACGACCAGAAATCGTCGGGTCGTTGCTGGATGTTCACGGGATTCAACGTGCTGCGTGCCAATTTCGCCAAGAAACATCAAGACACGCTCGCCGTGGAGTTCTCGCACGACTATCTGTTCTTCTACGACCAACTGGAAAAGGCCAATCTGATGCTGCAAGGCGTGATTGACCACGCCGCCAAACCGCTCGACGACCAGCGCGTGCAGTTCTTCTTCCACCATCCCATCAACGACGGCGGAACGTTCTGCGGTGTGTCTGACCTCGCCTATAAATACGGCCTTGTGCCGAAGGGTGTGCAGCCCGAAACCTACTCGGCCGACAACACGAGCCGCATGGCCCGCATCATTTCGTCGAAACTGCGCGAATACGGCCTTGAACTGCGCGATATGGTGAACTCGAAAACCACCGCGAAGGCCGTGCAGAATCGCAAGGAAGAGATGCTTTGCGACATCTATCGGATGCTGTCGATGACGCTCGGCGAACCCGTGAAGGAATTCACCTACGCCCACGTCAATAAAAACGGCAAGCAGGTGGGCGAACCGAAAAAATACACGCCGAAGCAGTTCTACGAGGAAACCGTCGGCGGTCCGCTCAACGGCACCTTTATCATGGTGATGAACGACCCGCGCCGTCCGTACTACGAGACCTACGAAGTGGAATACGACCGCCACACCTACGACGGCACGAACTGGAAGTATCTGAACCTGCCGATGGAAGACATTGCCAACCTCGCCATCGCCTCGCTGAAGGACGGTCGCAAACTTTATTCGAGCTACGACGTGGGCAAGCAGTTCGACCGCAAACGTGGCTATATGGACACCGAAAACTACGACTACGGCTCGCTCTTCGGCACCACGTTCAAGATGGACAAGGCACAGCGCATCGCCACCTTCGACAGCGGTTCGACGCACGCCATGACGCTCGTCGCCGTCGATTTGGACAAAAACGGAAAACCTTTGAAGTGGAAGGTGGAGAATTCGTGGGGCGCTGGTCGCGGCATCGGCGGTTGCGACATCATGACCAACCGTTGGTTCAACGAGTATATGTTCCGTCTGGTGGTCGATAAGCAGTATGTGCCGGCCAAGACGCTCGAGCAGTTCAACAAGAAACCCATCATGGTGATGCCCGAGGATCCGCTGTTCCAAGAGGATTTTTAATTTGAGGAGTAAAGGAGTTCAGAAGTTTCAGGAGTTCAGACATTACCTCTTATAGCATCAAGAAATCGGAATCGCCATCGCGATTCCGATTTCTTTCATTTCCCCTCCCCTACGGGGGGAGGTTGGGAGGGGGCTTTTACTTCACAACGACCTTCTTGCCATTCTGAATATAAACACCCTTCTGAGCCTTTCCGACACGCTGACCCTGCAGGTTGAAGATAGCACCATTTTCAATGTTCAATGTTCCATTTTCAATGTTTTCGATGCCCTGCACGAAATCATCGTCGGCGAAGTAGCAGAGCGTGGTAGATGTGCCTACATTGCTATTGAAAACAGCACCTGCAACGCCCGTCGAGAGAGCCGTATAGTTGCTGGGAGCCGTCAAGACGAGAACCTGTCTTCCTTCGGGTTCGAAAGCGAAGAGGTTCGACCTGACAATCGTATTCGTACCCATGTCAATCGTATTGACGATGGAACTTACAACGCCAATATCGCTCATTTCCAGTCCCAGAATAGTCTCATAGAACTTGTTTTCGTCACCCTCGTTGATGCCGGAATTCTGAGCCCAGACAACCGAGAGGTCGGAAGTGTTGAGGGCGGCAAGGAATGCGTCGCAGGCACTGGTCGAAGTGATTGCATTGTCGAAGGCCAACGAGCCGATGAAAGTACCCGCGATGTAAAGTTTGCCATCGATGACCTGCAAATCGACAATTGTGAATAATTGGGCATCCCTGTCAGTTGTAGGTGCGTGGAATACTTCAGCCTGTTCAGTGGTGGCATTAACTACAATGAATGGGTGTTCCTTATTACTTTCACTTACTTCAAAGGAATAATCTTGCGATTCGTTCGCTGTTGTCATCGTTAAATCGCCCCAACCAGTCCAAACGACATAGACATTGTCGCCATCAACAGCAAGTTTCATAGCCTGTGGTGCCATTTGATATTCTCCAAACAGCACATCGTCAGAGGTTTGCACGTTAGCAAGAATTTCGGCATTGGTAAAATCTTTGTCAAGTCGAATGGCTGCGTAACCATCAAGGTCAATGAGTATAAAGCCTAACCCCCAAGCATCAAGAACTTTGCCGTTAAGTTCGACATCGTCAATCTTGTTGAGGCATTTGTAGTTTACGGTCAGATAGACTTTTTCGTTTTTTGCAACAATCTTGTTGATTCGGAAACGTGGGTCTGCACCATCCATATAAAAAATACTTTCATCTACAGCCGGCACAAACTGGCGATAGGCCAGCAGTTTTCCGTCTTTGTCAAAAGAGGCGATGAACCCCGAAACCTGTGCAGTTTCACCATCCATACCATTGATTTCAACGGTCTTTCCGTCGGTCGAGGTGATGATGACCTTGTCGGCAAACACACCTGCGACAAAAACGTTTCCAGCCTCGTCGGCGGTGATGGCGGTGACGGTGGCAGCACCTTGCAGTGCGTTGCCCCAAACCTCGTTGCCTTTCTTGTCGTACTTGAGAATGTAGGCACTCTTGGCGATGGGCTCAAGTTCTTTACCTGCAAACTCGAAAGCCTGCGTGAAGGTGCCCGTCTTGACGACATCGCCCTGGTTGGTGATGACGAGGGGCGCATTGACATACACGTCAGAAACGTCGTCAACGACATCGTTGATGGTTTTTGTCCAAGTCGGATCTTCGATTTCGTAGCTTTGGGCAAACGATGTGGTGGCAGTGAACATTGCAACCACGAAAAGTAACATTTTCTTCATGTTGAATCCTTTCTTTTAAAAGTTAATAAAACAATTTACAATTTACAAATTTACTATTTATTTACAATTTTTCAATTGGCTATGGGCCAGTTTTCCAAATTCGGATTTGCTTCGACGGCTTCGACGGGGAAGCGCAGCGTGTAGCGCGAATCGTCGGCGTCGAGTGTGAAAGTCTGACCGTCGTAGGTCTTGGTGAGTTGCGGGCGGCTTGTGCGACGCAAATCGAACCACCGATGTCCCTCGAAAGCCAGTTCGCAGCGTCGCTCGTGGGCAATTTCGGCGAGCAGTTCGGCGGCGGTCATTGTCGTGAGCGGTTCGGTGTAGTTGGCGACCGTCGAGGCCGAATAGCGCTTCTGCATCAGCGTCGTCAGATGTTCGGCGGCGGTTTTCGTGTCACCGAGTTGGGCGGCAGCCTCGGCAGCAATCAGATACATCTCTGCCGTGCGGAACGAACAGCGCGAATCGCCGCCTCCGCCTTTCTGCAAGGTGCTGACGCTGGCCGTCACCTGCTTGAAATACTTGCTTTTGCGCTGGTCGCCCGACTTGTAGGTCGCGATAAGGTCGTTAGACGGTCGTCCGACGTTCTTGTAAACCGCCGTCATCACTTGTTCGAGGGCGAGAATGTTTTCCACTGATTTGTAGTTGTCGGGCAAAAGCGACGACTTTTGCGTGAGGTCTTCAAGGTCGGGACGCTGCGCAATGACGCTCTCTGCCGCTGTGCGAGCCGCCTGCCAATCGCCTTTGTAGAGGGCGACACGTGCGCGAAGAGCCTTTGCTGCGACGGTCGTGAAACGATAATTGAAACCGTTGTCCCATTTTTCGATGTTCAGCCATTTGTCGGCTTCGTCAAGGTCGGAAACTACCTGCTGATAGACCGTTTCCACGCTGCTGCAATTCGGAATCGTCTCGACATCGGGAGCCGTTTGCACGGGAATGCCGCGTGTCGAGGTCGGCGCACAGGCCGTGTAGGGCGCAGCGTAGAGATTCACGAGCAGGAAGTGCATATAGGCGCGAAGGGCGTATGCCTCGCCAACGAGTTGGCTGATTTCGTCGGCGGTGCCGTCGGCAATTTCGTTCTGATGCTCAATGATGTAGTTCGCGATGTAGATGGCGTGGTAGTAGCGACGCCAGCCAAACGAGGTCGTCGTGGCCTGCGGTGCAAGGTCGTTCCACGTCCAAATGTCGAAGAAGGAATTGTAGTCCTCGGGGGTGGTCGAAGCCCTGTCGAGCGTCATTTCATCGGCTCGAAGCGTGGCAATTCCTCGGTCTTCGGGCATCGTTTTATACTCGTAGGTGAGCAGTGCGCGATATTCGTCGGCAGTCTTGGCAATGACTTTTCCCGTCGGTGTGATGTCAAGGAAATCGTCGCACGATGTGGCGACAATCGCCAATAAACAAAAACCAATAGCCGTTAATATTTTTTTCTTCATAATCATCTTTTTTTACCTTTTTACTTTTTCACCTTTTCGTTCTAAAACCCAATATTCAATCCGACAATAAAACTCTTGGGAATCGGCTGTGCGTAGGGATTTCCCATCGTTTCGGGGTCGAGGAAGTTGTTGTAGTTCGACGCGATGACGAAGAGGTTGCGAGCCTCGACGGAAAGCGACGCGCTGGTCATTCCGACGCGCTGGATGAGCGTCGTGGGGAACTTATAGCCGAGTCGGATGCTTTGGCAGCGGAAATAGTTGCTGCTGCGCACCCACGTGTCGAGCATACTGTAGAGGTTGTATTCCGAATAGCGGATATACTCGGCGGGCCGTTCGTTGCTCACCATCAGGCGCGGGAACTGTCCTGTCGGATTTTCCGCCGTCCATCGGTTGAGGATGTCGGCATTGGTGTTGAGGCCGCGGTCGTAGGTCGCAGGCGAGTACGACGGCTGCACGCGAACCTTCATCCCAAGGTTAAAGAGCCAGTTGATACCGAGCGACCAGTTTTTGTATTCAAAATGGTTGATGAAACCGCCAGAAACCTTCGGGTCGGTCGTTCCCATATAGGTGTAGAGGTTGCGCTGTTCCTCGGCAGTGAGGCCGCTTCCACCGTGATGGTTGAGTTTCAGGAACTCGGTGGCGCTCATTTTCTGACCGTCTTTTCCGACGAAGAGCGGATAACCCTCACTGTCGAGGCCGTCGGTCTTGTAGGCGAAAATTGCCCCGACGGGATAGCCTTCGCGACCTGGATAAGTGGCGTTTTCGGCGACTGTCTCGCGCAAAATCTTGTTTTTGTTGAATCCGAGGTTCAGATTCGTGGTCCATTTGAAGTCTTTCGTGTCGAAATTGCGCGTTCCGATGGCAATTTCAAAGCCGTGGTTGTCCATCGTCGCCCAGTTGATGGTGGTCGATGAGAATCCTGTTTCCAACGGCAGCATCTTCATTCCGATGAGGTCGGTGGAATGGCGGAAATAGTAGTCGAAACTCAGCGTCACGGCGTTGTTGAAGAACGCCATATCAACACCTGCGTTCACGTTTTCGGTCTTTTCCCAGCGCAGTTTCGAGTTGGGTGCGGTTTCGGCGGAAATCACGGTCTCGGTGTTGCCCGGCAAGATGACGACGCGGTCGAAAGTACCAATCAAGTAGGGCGACGTATTTTTGTCGATATTGCCCTGAAGACCGTAGGAAGCGCGAATCGCGAGGTTGCTGACGGCCTTCGCCTTCTTCATAAACGGTTCCTGACTGATGCGCCAGAGTCCGCTGACTGAGTAGAGTGGTAAATAGCGATATTTTTTGGCGACGCCGAAGACATCGCTACCGTCGAAACGGATGCTACCGCCAAGCGTGTAGCGGTGGCGAAGCGTGTAGGAAGCCGTGGCAAACCACGAAACAAAAGCGTTTTCGGCGTGCGTTTCCTGATGCAGCGGATATTGCTCGGCAACCGACTCGTTGGGGAAAATGATGGGCTGCGAAGTGAGCGTGCGGTCATCGTAGCCGTAGGCGGCGGAATAGACCGACCGAGCCTCGGCGTGGCGCACTTCCGTGCCAAGCATCACCTCGATTTCATTGATTTTGTTCCAGTCTTTCGCGTATTCGGCCATCGCCTTCCACGTCCATTGGTAATTGTGGTATTCGGTCACTTTGTGCGAACCGCCGTCGGGCAGAATCGAGCGTTTCTCGCCGTCAATCATATAGGTGGCGAAAAGTTTGTCCTTGCGCATCGCAAACGTGTTCTCGCCCGCGTATTTCGAGATGTCGTAATTATCGAATTGCAGTCCGAACTGCGAGGTCAGTTTCAATCCTGGCATCAGTTTCAGTTCGGCATCGAAAATCGTCATCAACTGCTGGTCTTTGCGCTTGTTGTGGCCGTTGGCACGCTCTTCGAAAATGTTGAAATCGAGCGACGAATCTTCCTTTCCCTGCACGTTGGTGTCATAAACGTAGCGACCTTGCGCGTCGTAGGCCGTCATATACGGATTGGCGAGTCGCGAATAATAGACAGGATTCGTAAAGCCATTGTAATCAGTGAGATAGCTGCGCTGCTGACGCTGGTTCGCAAAGACCGACACGCCGACGATGAGCCGTTGGTTGATTTTGAAATTGGTTTTTACAGCGAGATTGAAACGGTTGTTTTTCACGCCCGTCACGTTGCCTTGCTCGTCGTAGTAACCGACCGAAGTATAATAATCGGCGCGGTCGCTGCCGCCCGACACGCTGACGTTGTATTCCTGATTGAAAACGCTGCGGAAAAGAATGTCGTTCCAATCGGTGTTGATGCCGCGAAGGTGGTTGATGGCGGTCTGCGTTTCGCTCGACAAAGCGTTCCAACCGCCTTGTTGATAGGCACTTGTTTCACCATACGACGACAAAATCTCGGCCACGCCGCCCTTGTGCTGGCGATAGGTGTAGTCCGAGGCGAGAAGCGCCAGTTCGAGGTCGATTTTCTGTGCCGAATTGAGCAGATTCAGGCGCGAAATGTCAGTTTTCGGACTGAACGACATTTTTGCATTGAAATTGACGTGAGTTTTGCCGACTTTACCGTTTTTCGTCGTGATGACAATGACGCCATTCGCCGCCCGAGCACCGTAAATCGCCGTTGCAGCAGCATCTTTCAGCACGGTAATCGTCTCGATGTCGGCAGGGTTCAGACCTGCAATCGATGTCTGGTAGATGTTGTCGATGTCCTTCAAATCTTCCATCGCGGGAATGTCGGTGCCGTCGAGGGGAATACCATCGAGCACCCACAGCGGTTCCTGCGTTCCGTTGATCGAAGCCGTACCGCGAATACGCAGTTTCAGTGGCGCTCCAGGTGCACCCGACGTGTTCACGGCAGCGAGTCCGGCAATCTGTCCGGCGAGGGCTTGGTCGATGTTTTTTACGGCACCGACGCTCTCCTCGTCAATGTTGATGGTCGTCGTGGCAGCGGTGAGTTTGCGGCGGTCAATTTTCTGATAGCCCGTCACGACCACCTCGCCCACTTTTTTCGCGTCGGAGCGCAGTGCGACGGTGTAGTGGTTCACGCCCTCGCGCAGCGTCACAGTCTGCGTTTCGTAGGAAATGTAACTGACTTTGAGTTGCGTGGCGTGCGGCGGCACGTTCAGCGTGAATTGTCCGTCGAGATTCGTGGTCGTTCCGTCGAGCGTGTTGCCGTTGCCGTCCAACACGGCGACTGTGGCGGCCATCAGCGGTTCGTCGGCAGCATCGGCATCGTTCACAACGCCCGTCACCACGCGGTTCTGCGCTGATAGCGTCAGCACGAAAAATTGTATCAATAATAAAAATCTTAGCCTCATATTTAATTCTTAATTCTTAATTACTAATTCTTAATTCTTAATTAATCCCAGCGCCGTCTGAATTCTCAAAACAAGGTCGTCGTAGTGCATTCGGGCAGCCGTGTCGGCACTCGACCGACTCGCTTTCAGCAGTTTCACGATGCGCAGCAACTCCGCCCGCTTCACGCTGAGCGCGTCGCTCGTTCGATTGATTTGGTTGTTCGAGTGCTGAATCGTCCGCGCCCGCGTCGTCAGGCTCTTGTCTTTCGCGCTCGCGTTGATTTTCACACCCTCGCTCTCGGCAGCCGCCGTCATCAGCGCATCGACGTAACTTTTTTGTAGGCTCCGCTGCATCACGTTGGGCGATTTTCGGGCAATCGTCGTCGCAAAAATGTGTTTGTGAAGCATATCGATGTAGTCAATCACGGTGAACGCCTGTTTGCCGTTTTGCCATTCGTTGTCGAGCATCCGCACCAGTCGGTCGTTGGTGAGCATATCCCAAATCACGTAATTTTGCTGGGTTTTCAGCATCATCGTCGGACTCATTTCGTGGATGCCGTTGGGCGTTTTCCGATGGATGTAAGTGTAGTTCGCCAGCGGCACGTCGAAGAGCCAACGCGGATAGGTCAGCACCTCGTCGAGCAGGAACTGTGTGGCGCGACGCTGTTTTTCCTTTTCGACAAACGTAAACGTCTTCTGACCGTCGCCGATGGTGGTGTTTTCGATGTACATTCCACCGATGTTCGCCATCACGTGATAATGGTAGAGCTCCCACTGGTAGATGACCGACGCATAGAGTTGGGCGGCCTCGTCGTAGGTCTGGCCGGGCTCGCCGTTGCGCGTCCAATCGACGATGTTGGGCACGATTCGCTTGAGGTTCGCGATGCCGTAGGTGGCCGATTTCATCGCGTCGTCGCCAATGTCCTCGCTCAGCGTGCGCGGGTCGATGGCGGTGCGTGGCGGCTGGCCTTCGCTGTAGCGATAGAGCGGTCCTTGATGCGCTTGAAGCAGTTTGTAAAGCGCGGTTTTCGCCTGATTTTCGTCGGGGAACCAACGATAACCCCATTCGATGGCCAACAAATCGTAAGGTCCGATGTTCGGCGAGAGATTTTTCACGTTGTCGCCGGGCTGTGCCACGTAGTTGAAACGCGCATAGTCCATAATCGAGGGCGCAGTGCCACCCATCTTGTCGGTAAACGTGCGCGAGCGCAGCGAATCGGTGGGGTAGGCCGCCGAAGCGATGAAGTTATGGCGCAATCCGAGCGAGTGACCCATCTCGTGGCAGGCCACGAATCGGGCAGCGTCGCCGATGAGTTCTTCGGGCAGGTCGAGCCGTCGCGCAGCAGGGTTCACAGGGCCTGTCTGCACCGTCACCCAGTCGCTGATGAGTGCCTGCACGTTGTGCCACCAGATGATGTCGGCCTCGAAAATCTCACCCGTGCGAGGGTCGAAGGTCGATGGTCCCATCGCGTTCGATTTTTCCGATGCAGCGTATGTCAAAACCGACGTGGCAATGTCGTCGCCCTCGCGCTCGAGGCTGTCGGGCAGGTCTTCCACGCGTATCACATCTTTGAATCCAGCCCGTTCAAAAGCCACGTTCCAGTCGAGAATACCTTTTTTAATATAGGGTCTGAGGTGCGTCGGCACGGCTTTGTCGATATAGATAAGAATCGGCTTCTGCGGTTCCGTGAGTTCGCCGCGCAGATAGGCCGCCGTGTCCTTCGGTTCGACGCGCCAGCGCGTCACGTATCGCTTCGTTTTCACGCGCTGTTGGGTGTCGGTGTATTGCAGTCGCGAAGTCGTGAAATAACCGATTCGCTGGTTCTCCTCGCGGCCTGCCATCGCCGTTTCGGGCAACAGCGTGAGCGAGGTGCTCACTTCCACGGTGACATTCACTTTGTCGTGCCCCTCGGTGACGGTTGTCGTCAGTTCGGCGCGTGCCGTCACGTTGTTTTGAAACGCCTTGATGACGATGACGTGCGACAAGTCCGATTTGGGCGATGTGCCGATGTTGATGGCGTTGAAAACGTCGTTCAGACAGCTGTTTTTCCCGTTGAAAAGGTCGTTCACCTTCACGATGACCGACGACGAATCTTTCGGCGCGGCCTCGACCTCCAAACTGCACAGAATCGGGTTCACATAGTTGTCGCTGACCGACGATGCCAACCGCTCCCATTCGTTGACCTCGGGCGTGTTGCGCTGTTGGCGAATCTCCACAATCTTGCGCTTTTTGTTCCAATGGAAACTCACCACCTGATTTTCGTAGTTGATGCCTTTGTTCACGCCCGATTCGTTGAGTTCTTCGGGCACTTTCAGCAGTCGGTTTGTGACGAGAAAACTACGTCCGAGCAGCCGCGTCGGAATCTCGAAATAAAACGTGTCGTCCTTGCTGATGACATTCATCACGCCGTTCCACGCCACCGAGTCGCGCCCCGTCAGTTTCTTGTACGGCGACACCGTTTCCGTCTTCTCCACTTTTTTCTTCTTCTTGAAAAGCGAAGCCTCCGCCGGCGAAGCCACCATCAATGCCGCCAACGTGCAAATTCCAAATGTCAATCGTTTGGGAAAAATATCGTTCATCTTCATTGTTTCAAAAAAATCAAATTCAGTTATCCTAAACAAATAGTTGGTATTTTAACCTGCAAAATTACAAAAAAATAAGAAAAAAGCAAAATTTCTTCTTTTTTTTAAGTAAAATTTCGATGAAAACTTGAAAAAAATTAAAAATGATGCACTTTTTTGGCTATTTGCGGAAAAAAGCGGAAATTTGCAGTTCATTTCGACAACAAGACACTATTGTTCTATCGAAAAACCATTAAATTGTAAAAAATCGTCAAATCGTGAAATCGTCAAATAGTCAAATGAAACAGATTTGTATTCTCGGTTCGACCGGCTCCATCGGCACGCAGGCTCTCGAAGTCATCAGCCAGCACGCCGACCGCTACGAGGTCTATGCGCTGACGGCCAATAACCGCGTGGAACTGCTGGCGCAACAGGCTCGGCAGTTCAATCCGGCGGCGGTGGTCGTGGCCAACGAAGACCGCTACGACGAACTGAAATCGCTGCTCAGCGACCGTCCCGACATCAAGGTTTATGCCGGTCGGCAGGCGTTGAACGACATCGTCGAGGCCGAACCCATCGATATGGTGCTAACGGCGATGGTGGGCTTTTCGGGTCTCGAACCGACCATCCACGCCATCCGCGCACGGAAGAAAATCTGCCTCGCCAACAAGGAAACGCTCGTCGTGGCAGGCGAACTCATCTGCCAACTCGCACAGGAAAATCGCGTGCCGATACTTCCCGTCGATAGTGAACATTCGGCCATTTTCCAGTGTCTCGTGGGTGAGGGCGACAACGAAGTCGAGAAAATTCTGCTCACGTGTTCGGGCGGTCCGTTCCGAACGATGACAGCCGACCAACTCGCTAATGTCACCGCTGCCGATGCGCTCCGCCACCCGACGTGGGACATGGGCGCGAAAATCACCATCGACTCCGCCACGCTGATGAACAAAGGTTTTGAGGTGATGGAAGCGAAGTGGCTGTTTGGCGTTCCAGCCGAGCAAATCGAGGTGCTCATCCATCCGCAGAGCATCGTCCACAGCGCTGTGCAGTTCATCGACGGCAGCGTGAAGGCGCAACTCGGCGTACCCGATATGAAACTGCCCATCCAGTATGCGTTTTCGTTTCCCGAGCGCCTTCACCTCAACGAAAAGCGCCTCGACCTCTTTAAGAGCCGTTCGCTCGAATTTTTCGAGCCCGACACATCGAAATTCCGCTGTCTGGCACTGGCTTACGAGGCCATTCAGCGCGGTGGAAATATGCCCTGCATCCTCAATGCCGCCAACGAAGTGGTGAACGAGGCGTTCCGACGCGACCGTTGCTCGTTCCCGCAGATGGCCGACATCATCTCCGAAACGATGCAGCGCACCCCGTTCAGCGCGAATCCAACGCTTGAAACCTACCTCGAAACGGATGCTGAGGCTCGCCGAATCGCGGAAAACTTATTGAACATTAAACATTGAACATTGAATAATAAAAAATCATCATTTTTCATCGGTTTGCCGATAATTTAACTCTCAAAATTCAAAAATCAACAGTCAAAAACAATGGAAATATTTCTGATTAAACTCCTCCAGTTCGTACTGGCCATTTCGCTCCTCGTGCTTCTCCACGAAGGCGGACATTTCTTCTTTTCAAAGCTCTTCGGCGTGCGCGTCGAGAAATTCTACCTCTTCTTCGACCCCAGCATCTGGAAGTGGAAGGGCTCGCTTTTCAAGTACAAACCCAAAAACAGCGATACCACCTACGGCATCGGCTGGCTACCGCTTGGCGGCTACTGCAAAATCTCGGGCATGATCGACGAGTCGTTCGATGTCGAGCAGATGAAACAGCCTGAACAGCCGTGGGAATTTCGCACGAAACCCGCGTGGCAGCGACTGCTCATCATGATTGGCGGCGTGCTGGTCAATTTCCTGCTTGCCTTGTTCATTTATTCGATGGTGCTCTACACGTGGGGCGACGAATACATCGCTGTGAAAGACATGACGATGGGTATGAAGTTCAATCAAGAGGCGAAAAGCCACGGTTTCCGCGATGGCGACATCCTGATTGGTACCGAAAAAGGCGATTTCAAGGACTTTTCCGCCGACCTGTTTCGCGACATCAGCGAGGCGCACGAGGTGCGAATCATCCGCGACGGACAAGCCATGACGCTCAACCTGCCGGGCGACATCAACCTGCTTAGTATGCTGAAATCGACGCCGAACTTCTGCCGTCCGTTCATCCCTGCCGAAATCGACACGGTTTTGGCCGATTCACCGGCAGCGAAGGCTGGCATTAGAAAGGGTGATAAGATTTTGGCCATCAATGGCGTAGCGGTCGATTCGTGGAACGAATTTACCGAACAGACGGGTCGCCTCGCCGACCAAATGACCGCCGCCACTACCGCTGCTGATTCACTCCGCCTCCGCACCGCTACCGTCGTCTTCCAACACCTAACACCTATCACCCATCACCCATCACCCATCACCCAACACCCAACACCCAACACCCCCGACACCGCCATCATCGTCCTCACGCCCGAACTCCAACTCGGCGTCGGCATGACGAGCCTGTTGAGCTACTACGAGCCCACGAAGGTCAGCTATGGTTTCTTTGAGAGCATTCCCGCAGGTGTGAAATATGGTTGGAACGTGCTCGGCGGCTATGTCGGCGACCTGAAATACCTCTTCTCGTCCGACGGTGCGAAGTCGCTCGGTGGTTTTGGTGCCATCGGTAGCCTTTTCCCGCCCGTTTGGGACTGGCACATGTTCTGGCTGATGACGGCTTTCCTTTCCATCATCCTCGCGTTCATGAACATCCTGCCGATTCCCGCTCTCGACGGCGGCCACGTACTCTTCTTGCTTTACGAAATGATTACGGGTCGCAAACCCACCGAAAAGTTTATGATTCGCGCCGAATACGTTGGTTTCGGCATCCTTATCCTCTTGATGGTTGTCGCGAATCTCAACGATATACTTCGATGGTTAGGGTATATGTAAAATAAAAAATCGGAGCAGTTTTGCTCCGATTTTTTATTGGGAGTTGAGGAGTAAGGAGTTCAAAAAAATCGGGAACGCTTTCGCATTCCCGACTTTATCATTTTTCATTTATCATTTAAGAACAACCTTCTTGCC
>CACYQZ010000007.1 GCA_902776665.1 uncultured Prevotellaceae bacterium | reverse complement strand
GCAATATTGAGCGCGCCTTCCGCAACCACACCCACATCGACAAGATTCGCGTGGCACGCTTCATCACCACCACCGTCCATGCCAACCAGGCTGAGATTACGGCTCACAACGGCATGATGAACACTGTGCTCGGACTTCTGGAGAAGGGCGACATGAACTGCGCAGGCGAAGAAATCACCGGCGACCTCTTCGGCGGTAGCACGACCACCGACGGCACCGCTCCCGCTGGCGACGTGCAGCACAAGAACGCCCGTCCCATCACCGAAATATCGGGCAAGGGCATCGTGCAGACTGAGGAAGAAAAGAAGAAAGTCGAGGAAGAAGCCCGTCTGAAGCGCGAAGCCGAGGAGGCCGAGCAGCGCCGCAAGGAAGCCGAAGAGACTGAGCGACTGCGCCGTGAGAAGCGCGAGAACAGCTGGTGGAACAAACTCTTCCGTGGAATGAAGAACTTTGGCGAGACTATCATCAAGGAGGAAGAATAACCCTTCTTATCTATCCGCAATCGTAATCCAGTAAATCGTAAATCCAGTAAATCGTAAATCATATGTTAGACCTTTCAGATATCAACAGCCCCAACATCATCGATTTCGATGATCCCGAACAGGACAAGAGCATCATCAAAGTCATCGGCGTAGGCGGTGGCGGTGGCAATGCCGTCAACCACATGTTCCGCGAAGGCATCCACGACGTCACCTTCGTGCTCTGCAACACCGACAACCAGGCACTCAACGACTCGCCCGTGCCCGTACATCTCCAGCTGGGCAAGGAGGGACTCGGTGCCGGCAATAAGCCCGAGAAAGCCCGCCAGGCAGCCCAGGAAAGCCTCGACGACATCCGCAACATGCTCTCCGACGGCACGCGCATGGCCTTCATCACTGCCGGCATGGGCGGTGGCACCGGCACGGGAGCTGCTCCCGTGATTGCCGAAGTGTCGAAAGACCTCGGCATCCTCACCGTTGGCATCGTCACCATTCCCTTCCGCTTCGAAGGCCCTAAGAAAATCGACCAGGCCCTCGACGGCGTTGAGGAAATGTCGAAGCACGTCGATGCCCTGCTCGTCATCAACAACGAGCGCCTGCGCGAAATCTATCCCGACCTCACCGTGCTCGATGCCTTCGGCAAAGCCGACGACACGCTCTCCGTGGCTGCCAAGTCGATTGCCGAGATCATCACCGTTCACGGCCTCATCAACCTCGACTTCAACGATGTGAAAACTGTGTTGAAAGACGGTGGCGTCGCCATCATGTCCACCGGTTTCGGCGAGGGCGAAGGTCGCGTCAAGAAAGCCATCGAAGACGCCCTCAACTCGCCGCTGCTCAACAACAACGACGTGTTCAACTCGAAGAAAATCCTGCTGTCGATTTCTTTCGCCAGCGAAAACGAGAAACCCGGTCTGACGATGGACGAAATGAACGACGTGAACGACTTCATGGCCAAATTCGGCGACGATTTCGAGCTGAAATGGGGCTTGGCCGTCGATCGGAACCTCGGCGACAAGGTGAAAGTCACCATTCTCGCCACTGGTTTCGGCATCGAGGATGTCGATGGCATGGGCAGTCATTTCCATAAGCACAGCATCGAAGATGCCGAGCGCAAGGCCAAGGAAGACGAGAAAGCCGCCGAGCGCGAGGAGCGTCGCGGACGATTCTACGGCAAGGACGGCAACAACACGCAGTACAAGCGTCGTCCGCACATCTTCCTGTTCCGTCCCGAAGACCTCGACAACGAAGACATCATCATCGCCGTCGAAAACACACCCACCAGCAAGCGCACGCGCCAGCAACTCGAAGACATCCGCAACCAAACGGCAGGAATCAAAACTGCTGAGAAGCGCGAGGAGCCCGAGGCCGTGCAGGGTCTCATCTCATTTGCATGATCATTTTCTCAAGTCACATAGCGGACGCGCCTGCCCCCTCGTCAAAAAAACTTCAAAATGGGCAGGCGCAGGAGTCAAAAGAGAAAAAAATAGGCAAAAAACTTGTGGGATACAGAAAAATGTTGTAATTTTGCAGCGTTCAGTGGAATGAGGAGCTCGAAAAGAGTTCCTCATTCGGTTTATAACAAAGGAAATTGAAATATGATTGACAAGAATGTCGTAAAAGAAATTGTGGGGCAATGGCTCGTCGGAAAGGAGTACTTTCTGGTGGATGTCGAAGTAAGTAACGATGACCGCATTGTCGTCGAAATCGACCATGCTGACGGCGTCTGGATTGACGACTGCGTGGAACTCAGCAAGTTCGTCGAAGAACACCTGAGCCGCGACGAGCAGGACTACGAACTCGAAGTGGGTTCGGCAGGCCTCGGACAGCCCTTCAAAGTGGCTCAGCAGTATGTGAACCACGTCGGAAAAGAGGTGGAAGTGCTCACAGCCGACGGCAAGAAGGTGCATGGCATCCTCAGCGCGGTCGAAGAACCGAAATTCACCGTCGCCACGCAGGAAAAAGTGCGCCTCGAAGGCAAAAAGCGCCCCGTCGTGCAGGAAGTGGAGCACACGTTCGACATGAACGAAGTGAAATACTGCAAATACCACTTCAACATTTAAAGAATCAAAATTAAAACAATCAAAATAATGGCAACAAGAAAAGGACAAAGCATCAGCATGATCGAGACCTTCAAAGAGTTCAAGGACACGAAGAACATCGATCGCACAACCTTAGTAAGCGTGCTGGAAGAAAGCTTCCGCAACGTTTTGGCGAAGATTTTTGGCTCTGACAAGAACTTCGACGTCATCGTGAACCCCGACAAGGGCGACTTTGAAATCTACCGCAACCGCGTCGTCGTGGCCGACGGCGAAGTGTCGGACCAGAACAAGGAAATCGCTCTGTCGGAAGCACAAAAAATCGAGCCCGACTACGAAGAGGGCGAGGAAGTTTCGGAACCCGTCGATTTCGCAAAATTCGGTCGTCGCGCCATTCTGAACCTGCGTCAGACGCTCGCTTCGAAGATTCTCGAACTCGAACACGACACGCTCTACAACAAGTACAAAGACCGCGTCGGACAAATCGTTTCGTGCGAGGTTTATCAGATGTGGAAGCGCGAAATTTTGCTCATCGACGACGAGGGCAACGAACTCATTCTTCAGAAGCAGGAGCAGATTCCCAACGACCAGTATCGCAAGGGCGAAACCATTCGTGCCGTCATCCATCAGGTGACCAACGAAAACAACAACCCGAAAATCTACCTGTCGCGCACAAGCCCCGTCTTCCTGCAGCGTCTGCTCGAAGCCGAAGTGCCCGAAATCAACGACGGACTGATTTCCGTAAAGAAAATCGCCCGAATGCCGGGTGAGCGTGCCAAAATCGCCGTCGAGAGCTACGACGACCGCATCGACCCCGTGGGAGCTTGCGTCGGCGTGAAGGGTAGCCGCGTCCACGGCATCGTGCGCGAGATGAACAACGAGAACATCGACGTCATCAACTACACGACCAACATCAAACTCTTCATTCAGCGCGCCCTGAGCCCCGCGAAAGTGTCGAGCATCATCCTCGACGAGGAGAACCACAAGGCCGAAGTCTATCTCAAGCCCGAAGAAGTGAGCCTCGCCATCGGTCGCAACGGTCTGAACATCAAACTGGCCTCGATGCTGACCGAATACACCATCGACGTGTTCCGCGTTGTTGACGAAAACGAGGCCAACGAAGACATCTACCTCGACGAATTCGCCGACGAAATCGACCAGTGGATCATCGATGCCATCAAGGCCATCGGACTCGACACGGCGAAGGCCGTCCTCAATGCGCCCAGAGAAATGCTCATTGAAAAGGCCGACCTCGAGGAAGAAACCGTCGATAACGTGCTCGAAGTGTTGAAAGCCGAGTTTGAAACAGAATAAAACCATCAAAATATAGCCAATCTGTAAATTGTACATCCGTAAATTGAAATAAAATTAGATGAGCGTCAGATTAAATAAAGCAATACGAGAACTGAATGTCGGACTTCAAACGGCCGTCGAATATCTTGAAAAGAAACCCGAACTCGGCGAAGTGAAGGCTGAGCCCAGTTTCAAACTCAGCGATGAGCAATACCAGGCTCTGGTCGAGTTTTTCCGTCAAGACAAGGAAGTGCGCGCAAAGGCCGACATCATTTCAAAGAAAACGAAAGAACCTGCCGGCAAAGCCGCACCCAAAGGCCGTGCCGAAGACTTGCTGCCGTCGAACAAAAAACCGGCGCAGGAATTCAAGCCATTGGGCAAAATCAACCTCGGCGACCTCGACAAAAAGGCTGAAAAGCCTGCCGAGAAAGAAAAACCCGTCGCGAAGGAAAAACCGGTTGAAAAACAGTCCGAAAAGCCTGTCGTGAAGGAGGTTCCAGCAGAGAAAGCGGTTGAAAAGAAGGCGGAGAAGCTAGTGGAGAAAAAGGTGGAAAAACCTGTCGAGAAAAAGCAGGAAAAAACCGCTGAAAAGCCCGTCGTGAAGCCAGTGGAGAAGAAAGTGGAGCAACCCGTCGAAAAACCAGCCGAGACGAAGGCTGAAACGAAGTCGGGACCCACCGTTTTCCAACTCAAGAGCGACAAAAAACTGCAAAACACGCCGCAGTTGAAGATTCAAGGTAAAATCGACCTCGATTCGCTCAACCAAAGCACTCGTCCGAAGAAAAAATCGAAGGAAGAGAAGCGCAAGGAACGCGAAGAAAAGGCCGCCCAAGAGCGCGAGAAGCAGCGCGAGCGCAAAAAGCGTGTGCGCATCGGCAAGGAGCGCGTCGATATCAATGCGGCGGAGAACCAAGTGCAGCCCGCAAGCCCCGCAGCCGAGCAGGGTGGCAAGAAGAGCGGCAAGAAAAAGAAAAACCGCGGTCGCAACCAGCGTCCCCTCGAAGTGAACGAGGAAGACGTGGCTCGCCAGGTGAAGGAGACACTCGCCCGACTGACATCGAAAGGTCAGAACAAGAAGGGCGCAAAATACCGCAAGGAGAAGCGCGAAGCCGTACAAGAACGCCTGCACGAGGAGCAGAACGCCGAAATGGCACAGTCGAAGGTGCTGAAACTGACAGAGTTTGTGACCGTCAGCGAACTCGCCACGATGATGAGCATCTCGCCGATGCAGGTGATTTCAACGCTGATGTCGGTCGGCATTATGATGTCGATCAACCAGCGTATGGACGCCGAAACCATCAACCTTGTGGCCGACGAGTTCGGATTCAAGACCGAATACGTCTCTGCCGAGGTGCAGGAGGCCGTCAGCGAGGAAGAAGACAAGGCCGAAGACCTCATCAGCCGCTCGCCAATTGTGACGGTGATGGGTCACGTCGATCACGGTAAGACCTCGCTGCTCGACTACATCCGCAAGACCAACGTCATTGCGGGCGAGGCCGGTGGTATCACGCAGCACATCGGTGCCTACAACGTGAAACTCGAAGACGGTCGTCGCATCACCTTCCTCGACACGCCCGGTCACGAAGCCTTCACGGCGATGCGTGCCCGTGGTACGCAGGTGACCGACATCGCCATCATCATCATCGCCGCCGACGACTCGGTGATGCCCACCACGAAGGAGGCCATCGCCCACGCACAGGCGGCCAATGTGCCGATGGTATTTGCCATCAACAAAATCGACAAACCGGGTGCCAATCCCGACAAGATTCGCGAAGACCTTTCGCACATGAACCTGCTCGTCGAGGAATGGGGCGGAAAATACCAGTCGCAGGAAATTTCGGCGAAAAAAGGCATGGGCGTACAGGAATTGCTCGAAAAAGTGCTGCTCGAGGCCGAAATGCTCGAACTGAAAGCCAATCCGAACCGCAAGGCGACAGGTTCCATCATCGAATCGTCGTTGGACAAGGGTCGCGGCTATGTTTCCACCGTGCTCGTGTCGAACGGAACACTGAAAATCGGCGACAACGTCATCGCAGGAACCTCTTACGGACGCATCAAGGCGATGTTCAACGAGCGCAATCAGCGCATCACCGAGGCCAAGCCCGCCGAACCGTGCATCATTCTCGGTTTGAACGGTGCCCCGACCGCCGGCGACACTTTCCACGTGCTCGACACCGAGCAGGAAGCCCGCGACATCGCCAACAAACGACTGCAATTGCAGCGCGAACAAGGTCTGCGCACGCAGAAGAAGTTCACGCTCGACGATATTTCCCACCGCATCGCCCTCGGCGAGTTCCACGAACTCAACATCATCGTCAAGGGCGATACCGACGGTTCGATTGAGGCCCTCAGCGACTCGTTCATCAAACTTTCGACCGAGAAAGTGCAGGTTAACGTCATCAACAAGGCCGTCGGCCAGATTTCCGAGAACGACGTGATGCTCGCTTCGGCTTCCGATGCCATCATCGTGGGCTTCCAAGTGCGCCCGTCGGCAGAGGCTCGCAAGGCTGCCGACCGCGAAGGCGTGGAAATCAACACCTACTCGATTATCTACGATGCCATCGATGACATCAAGGCCACGATGGTCGGAATGCTCGACAAGGTCATCAAGGAGCAGATTACGGGTCAGATTGAGGTGAAGCAGGTCTTCAAGATTTCGAAGGTCGGCACGGTGGCTGGCGGACTTGTCACCGAGGGCAAGGTCCACAACAAGGACAAGGCTCGCGTCGTGCGCGACGGTATCGTCATCCACACCGCACCCATCGATGCGCTCAAGCGCTACAAGGACGATGTCAAGGAAGTTGCCACGGGCTTGGAGTGCGGTCTCTCGCTTGTCAATTTCAACGACATTCAGGAAGGCGACATCATCGAAACCTTCACCGAGATTGAGGTGGAACAGAAGCTGTAGCATTCTATGAAGAATAGCAACGAGTTCGTCCGGCAAGTGGCCGAGCAGAAATACGAATTCGGTTTCACGACGGATGTTCAGACGGAAATCATCGAAAAAGGTCTGAACGAGGACATTGTGCGCCTGATTTCGGCGAAGAAAAACGAGCCGGAATGGCTGTTGGAGTTTCGTCTGAAGGCATTTCGCCACTGGCTGACAATGAAGCAGCCCGACTGGGCGCACGTGACCTTGCCCGAGATTGATTATCAGGGGATTTCGTATTATGCAGACCCGACGGCGCAGAAGCCGAAAGGCGACGGCACCATCGACCCTGAACTCGAAAAAACGTTTGACAAGCTCGGAATCCCCCTCGAAGAACGCCTCGCGCTGAGCGGCAACACGGCGGTCGATGCCATTATGGACTCGGTCAGCGTGAAGACGACGTTCAAGGAGAAACTCGCGGAAATGGGCGTGATTTTCTGCTCGATCAGCGACGCGGTGAAAGACCACCCCGAACTGGTGCAGAAACACCTCGGAACGGTCGTGCCCTACCGCGACAATTTCTTTGCCGCGCTCAATTCGGCGGTGTTTTCCGACGGCTCGTTTGTCTATATCCCGAAGGGCGTGCGCTGTCCGATGGAACTCAGTTCGTATTTCCGCATCAACGCCCGCAACACAGGACAGTTCGAGCGCACGCTCATCGTCGCCGAGGACGACAGTTATGTGAGTTATCTCGAAGGCTGCACGGCCCCGATGCGCGACGAAAACCAACTGCATGCCGCCATCGTGGAAATCATCGTGAACGATCGCGCTGAAGTGAAGTATTCGACCGTGCAAAATTGGTATCCGGGCGACGAAAACGGCAAGGGCGGCGTGTTGAACCTCGTGACGAAGCGCGGCGATTTGCGCGGCGAAAACTCGAAACTCTCGTGGACACAAGTCGAAACGGGCTCGGCGATTACGTGGAAATATCCGTCGTGCGTGCTTCGCGGCGACAACAGCGTGGCCGAGTTCTACAGCGTCGCCGTCACCAACAACTATCAAGAGGCCGACACGGGCACGAAAATGATTCACATCGGCAAAAACACGCGTTCGACCATCATTTCCAAAGGAATTTCCGCCGGACACAGCCAAAATTCGTATCGCGGACTGGTTCGAGCCACCGCCAATGCCGAAAATGCCCGCAACTACTCGTCGTGCGACTCGCTGTTGCTCGGTAGCGACTGCGGAGCGCACACGTTCCCGTATATGGACATCCACAACCCCACCGCCATCGTCGAGCACGAGGCGACGACCTCGAAAATCTCGGAAGACCAACTGATGTATTGCAACCAGCGCGGCATTCCCACCGAGCAGGCCGTCGGCCTCATCGTCAATGGCTACGCAAAGGAAGTGCTGCAAAAACTGCCGATGGAGTTCGCTGTCGAGGCTCAGAAGTTGCTGTCAGTTTCGCTTGAAGGCACGGTGGGATAAAATAAAAACAAAAAAACGATGAGAAAACTGCTGCTTTTGCTATTTTTGACCGCTTTCATCGAGGCTGACGCGCAATTTTTCAATGCTCGACCAGCCATCGAACAGTGGCGCGACTCGGTCATCCATTCGGTTCGGCTCACGCCCATCGCGCCGTTGAAAAGCCTGTCGTTTTCGCAGCTTGGCAACACGCAGGAGCGCAGTATTATGTTTTATCGGCAACCCAATTTCAAATCGCCGCATCAGCAGGTGTTTCAGGTCGGTTCGTTCTATGTTCCCCGGTCGTCTTCCATCTACGACTATCGCGATTATGAATATCTCAACAACAATTACAGTTTTGGCGATTTTATGTTTTACGATGTCTTTTTGGGTACCATCGTTGGCGGTATTGTCGAAAACATCCTCATCGGCAATCCGAAATCGAAATCGAAACCAAGAAAGAAAACCATTGATTATTAACGATTTATATCGAAAAAAAATATGTTAGAAGTCAAGAATTTACACGCCAGAATCGGCGACAAGGAAATATTGAAAGGCATCAACCTCGTGATGAAGCCCGGCGAGACCCACGCTGTGATGGGACCCAACGGAAGCGGCAAATCGACGCTCTCGGCAGTGCTTGTGGGCAATCCGCTCTACGAAGTGACCGAGGGCGAAGCGTGGTTCAACGGGAAGAATCTATTTGAATTGTCGCCCGACGCACGCGCCAACGAGGGCATTTTCCTGTCGTTTCAGTATCCCGTGGAGATTCCGGGCGTGTCGATGACGAATTTTCTGAAAACGGCCATCAACGAGAAGCGGAAATACCAAGGTTTGCCCGAACTGAAGGCGGCTGATTTCGTGAAACTGATGAACGAGAAGCGGCAAATCGTGGAACTCGACTCGAAATTCACGCGACGCTCGGTGAACGAAGGGTTCAGCGGTGGCGAGAAGAAGCGCAACGAGATTTTCCAGATGGCAATGCTCGAACCGAAACTCGCCATCCTCGACGAGACCGATTCGGGCCTCGATGTCGATGCGATGAGAATCGTGGCTGAGGGTGTGAACAAACTGCGCACGGCGGACAACTGCCGCATCGTCATCACCCACTACGACCGTCTGCTCGATATGATTCGCCCCGACGTGGTGCACATTCTCTACGACGGTCGCATCGTGAAAACGGGTGGAATGGAACTGGCGCAGGAGATACAGAAACGCGGTTACGACTGGCTTAAAGCCCATTGAACATTGACGATTGAAAATGAAGAAGAGCGAGGAACAATATATCGACCTATATCGTGAACAGCGCGACTTGATTTGCGAGAACAGCGCTGAGGCGATGAACGCGGTGCGAGAAGCGGCTTTCGAGGATTTCCAACGCCTCGGACTGCCCACGAAAAAGGTGGAACGCTACCGCTACACCGACATTCCGAAGATTTTCGCACCCGACTACGGCCTAAACCTCAAGCGGTTGCGCATTCCCGTCGATCCTTACGAGGCGTTCCGCTGCGACGTGCCAAACCTTTCGACAAGTCTTTATTTCGTGGTGAACGATATGTTCTACGACGAGGAAAAACCGAAAAGTCTGCTGCCCGAGGGTGTTGTCGTCTATTCGTTGAGGAAATTTTCCGACGAACACCCCGAAATCGTCAGCAAATATTACGGAAAAATCGCCAAAAACGACGGAATCACGGCACTCAACACGATGCTGGCGCAAGACGGTCTGGTGGTCTATGTGCCGAAGGGTGTGAAGGTTGAAAAGACGGTGCAGGTCATCAATATTTTAAGGTCAGAGGTGCCTCTAATGCTCAACCGCCGCGTGTTGGTGATAGTGGAGAATGAGGCGCAAATCCGCCTGTTATTCTGCGACCACGCTGCCGACGACCGCGATTTTCTGACGACGCAAGTCGTGGAAGCCTTTGTGGGCGACGACGCGAGCCTCGAACTCTATTGTCTGGAGGAAACCCACTACAAAAACGCCCGCGTGAGCAACGTCTATATCGAACAACAGAAAAACAGCACTGTCAAGCACAACGTCATCACGCTGCACAACGGCACGACGCGCAACCAAACCGATGTGTCGCTGCTCGGCGAAGGTGCCGAGTGCGGACTCTACGGCTGCGTGATTGCCGACAAACAGCAGCACGTCGATAACAACACGCTGATTGCCCATCACGTGGCGGAATGTAAGAGCATTGAACTCTACAAATACGTGCTCGACGACCAGTCTGTGGGTGCTTTCGCGGGTCGTGTGCTCGTGAAACACGGCGCGCAGAAGACCGAGTCGCAGATGCGCAACCAAAATCTTTGTGCCACGCGCGAAGCCCGAATGTTCACCCAGCCGATGCTCGAAATCTACGCCGACGACGTGAAATGTGCGCACGGCTCTACCGTCGGCCAACTCAACGATGCCGCCGTATTTTATATGCAACAGCGCGGCATCAGCCTCGAACAAGCCCGATTGCTGCTCGAAATCGCGTTCATCAACGAGGTCATCGACCAAATCGAACTCGTTCCGTTGCGCGACCGCCTGCACTACCTCGTCGAAAAGCGCTTCCGCGGCGAACTATCGAAGTGCGTGGGCTGCAAATTGTGTCAATAATTTTTCAAGATGAAACTGCCAAAAGTCCTTCTAACAACGCTTTTCACGATGGTTTTCACGGCTGCCAACGCCCAAGCCATCGACGGCCTTCTGCAACGCATTCTACCGCAGGACGCCGACCGAATCGTGTACCGCAGAACGACGTTTGACAGCGAAAAATCGACTTTCAAAATCTCTTCCGATGGCCGAAAAATCACGGTCGAAGGCAGTGACAACGTCGCCATCGCCACAGGCATCAACTGGTTTTTGCAGCATTACGCAGGCATCAACATTTCGTGGAACAACCCGAGCGGAAAATTGCCCCAAAAACTGCCCGTCGTCGAGCCCGAAACCCATCATTCGAGCGTCGATTACCGCTACTATCTGAACTTCTGCACTCACAGCTATTCGATGGCGTTTTGGGACTGGAATCGCTGGCAGCAGGAAATCGACTGGATGGCACTGCACGGCATCAATCTGCCGCTCATCATCACTGGATTGGAATGTGTCTGGAAAGAGGTGCTGATGGGCGGTTACGGCTATGGAAACCTCGACCAAGTCAACGAATTTGTGACGGGTTCGGCCTATTTCGGCTGGTTTTTTATGAACAATATGACGGCGTGGGGCGGTCCGCTGCCCGAAAGTTGGTACGAACAGCGTGCCGAACTGGGTCGGAAGATTTTCCAACGGCTTCGCGAGTTCGAGATGAAAGCCGTGATTCCTGGGTTTGTCGGGATGGTTCCGAAGAATTTTCTGCAACACGCCGACAACGAAAAAGTGGCGCATTGGAAGCCGTCAGACATCGTCAACGGCGGCATTTGGTGCGGTTTTCAACGACCTTTTTTCATCGACAATACGGCTCTTTTGAAAGAATTTGCTGAAAAATATTACACCGCCATCAAAAAAGTGTTTGGCGAGGCTGCCACGACCCATTTCTATGCCATCGACCCCTTTCACGAGGGCTATGTGCCGAAGGGCGTGAGCGATGCGAAAGCGTCGGTTTGGGCGATGTACGAAGCCCTGCTGAAGCACGATTCTGAGGCGATTTGGGTGGCGCAACACTGGCAGGAAAATCCCACAACCATCGTCACACACACGGTTCCGAAAAATCGGCTCATCATCCTCGATTTGCACGGCGACAGCAGTGGCGACACCGTTTGCAGCGGCCATCACACCGATGAAATCGGCCAAAATCACGATTGGATTTGGGGTCAGGTGAGCAATTTCGGCGGAAATGTCGGAATTTTCGGGCGCGTCAATCGTCTTATCGACTGTTTTTACAAGGCTCGCGACAATGCCTCGGACAACGCACTCGTCGGCATCGGAGCACTACCCGAAGGCATCGAAAACAATGCAATGTTGTACGACCTGCTCTACGCCCTGCCGTGGACGAACACCGACTACACGCCGCAAACGTGGATTCGCGACTATGTGCAGATGCGCTACGGAGCCAACAAAACAACTTCAAAAACGCTGGAAAGCGTCTGGAGTCGGCTGTTGCAGGGCATTTACAACTGCCCGAACGACCGCCAACAAGGCACCACCGAGAGCGTTTTCCTGATGCGACCGTCGTTGAAGGCGGGCACGGTGAGCAGTTGGGCGAATTCGTCGTGGTATTGGAACTTCAACGAACTTCGGAAGGCCGTTGGCGAGATGCTTTCCGTCGCAAAAAAAATGAAGAATAACGAGAATTTCCGCTACGATCTGACCGACCTGATGCGACAAGTGCTGGCCGACTACGGAAAAACCCTTCTCGACTCGATTTCAAACGCAAACAATTCCGATGAAATGGGCGATTTTTGCAACCGAAAAGCGTTGGAAATGCGTTTTCTTGAACTGATACTCGACCAAGACCGACTACTCGGCACGCGACGCGAATTTCGACTGGGCAGATGGACGGAAATGGCACGAAATTGGGGTCGAAGCGAAGCCGAAAAAGCCCACTACGAAAGGAATGCACGAATGTTGCTCACGACGTGGGGCGACCGCGAACAATGCGAAAAAGGCGGTCTGCACGACTATGCCAACCGCGAATGGAACGGACTGCTCGCGTCCTATTATTATCCGCGATGGAAGGCGTTTTTTGCGAGGAACGAGGCGAAAATCGACTGGTTCGACCACTTCGAATGGCCATTTGTCACGGGGAACCTCGATGCCGTCGCCCAATTTCTGCCCGAAAACGCACCCTACGCCTACGCCTCGTTCATAGCCGAGCCTGAGGGCGATTGCGTGACCATTGCAAAAGAACTTTACGACAAATATTTCAACCCTCAAAACTATGTACAATCCTGCAACCATCCGTGAAAAATTCCCGATTTTATCGAGAGAAGTCCACGGCCATCCGCTCGTCTATCTCGACAACGCCGCCACGACGCAAAAACCGCTCTGCGTGCTCGATGCGATGCGCGAAGAATACCTCAACGTCAATGCCAACGTGCATCGCGGTGTGCATTACCTCTCACAACAAGCCACCGACCTGCACGAGGCGGCCCGCGAGCGCGTCAAAACCTTCATCAATGCGCGGAAAATCGAAGAAATTGTCTTCACACGCGGCACCACCGAGGCCATCAACCTTGTGGCAGCGACGTTTTGCGAGTCGCAAATGCAGGAAAACGACGAAATCATCGTGTCGGAGATGGAACACCATTCGAACATCGTGCCGTGGCAGTTGCAGGCAAAAAAGCACGGTTTCATCGTGAAAGTCATCCCGATGACCGACGATTTCCAACTCGACATCGAGGCTTACAAAAAACTCTTTACCGAGCGCACGAAACTCGTCAGCGTGACACACATCAGCAATGTGCTCGGAACGGAGAATCCTGTCGATGAAATCGTTGAAATTGCCCATCAAAACGGCGTTCCAGTGCTGATTGACGCAGCACAGAGCGCGCCACATGCAAAACTCAACGTGCAAAGGCTCGACTGCGATTTTCTGGCCTTCAGCGGTCATAAAATGTATGGTCCGACGGGCATCGGTGTGCTCTACGGCAAAGAGGAATGGCTCGAAAAACTGCCGCCGTATCAGGGTGGCGGCGAAATGATCGACCGCGTGACGTGGGAAAAGACGACCTTCGAGCGACTGCCCTTCAAATTCGAGGCTGGAACGCCCGACTACATCGCCACACACGGGCTCGCCACCGCCATCAATTTTCTCGATGAAATCGGCCAAAATCGCATTTTTGAGCACGAAAAATCGCTCACAAAACATTGTTTGGAGCAACTTCGCGACATCGACGGCATCAACCTTTACGGCCACGACAGTTCGTCGGTCGTTTCCTTCAACGTCAAAGGCATTCACCACCTCGACATCGGCACCCTACTCGACCGCCTCGGCATCGCCGTGCGCACGGGCCACCACTGTGCCCAACCGCTGATGAGCCGCCTCAACGTGCAAGGCACCGTCCGCGCCTCGTTCGCCCTTTATAATATTCCCGATGAAATCGACGTTTTTTGCGACGGCCTGCGTCGCGTCCTCAAAATGTTCTGATTTTTCCGCTTAAAATCCGCTTTCTGACACCCTTCACGGCAGGTTTGTAATAATCGATTTCCATTGCTTCGAGCGTGCGCCGCAACTCGTCAGCCAGTTCGGGATAGAACTGGCACATTCGGAACGCCAACTTCATACAAACCGCCTGAATGCCGGGGAATTCCTCGATGCTCACCATTCGGTCGAGGCAGAAGTCGAGGAAGTCGGTCCGCAGGTCGTCCTCTGTCATTGCCAGCCGTTCGACAACGTTCAGCGACAGCCGCCTGACCGACGAGTTTTTAGTCTGCATCGCCAAGTCGATGAGGTCGTCGAGCATCGGTTGCAACTGCGAGAGTTCCGATATATTGGCCTTCGTCAATCCCCACAGCGCACTTCTCGCCACGCGATAATCCTGACTGAATGCATACTGACGAGCAAAACCGAGGAAATCACTGGAAACTTTCACTTCTTGATAGATTTCTTGTGCTCCGCCTTCACTGAATGTTTGTCTGAGTCTATCTTCGGTTATCATATTATTGTATCGGTATCTGAATGACCGAGAGCCATTTCTCTGGGTCGTCCTGATTCCATGCTCCATCAATATAACTGGTGCGAGGGTGTCCTACTACTTTATAGCCTTGCTCCTCGATGTAGCGGAATGCCTCGATGAACGACTCGTAGAAGCGTTCGTAAGGACCGACATGCTTCATGCAGAGTGCCTTGGAAATAGCAGGCAGTCGCTTGAACTGGATGATAGCACTATCTTGTCCCATCTCCTCCACCTGCTGGCAATACTCCATATCGATGTCAGTTGGTGTGTACTCCTTGTTGTGCTCCATCGTGAAGCAATAGTCTGGAGGCGGACACTTACAGCCTAATCGCTGCATCTCAGGCCCGATTTTTTCGTAGCATAGAGGTCCAAGAGCGGCGTAATTGGGGATGACTTCGCGATGACTTGCCACGATAATCTCGGGCAATGATTGAATACTGATTTTTTCCATTGTCTTCATTTTTTTGCGAGAGTCTCTCCAATTGAGCAGTTGGTTGCGACGGGCTATTAGCTCTTGTAGTTGTGCCTCCGTTTCCTTGATCTTCTCGGTCAGTTGGCGGATGCTGGGCGTGTGCGAATCATATTCGTGCAGGTCCTTGATTTCATCCAGCGAGAATCCGAGTCGTTGCAGGTCGCGGATGTCCTTCAACTTCTGCATCTGGTCGATGCTGTAGTAGCGGTGTCTCGTCCACTCGTCCACCTCGTCAGGTATCAGCAGTCCCCGTTGCTCGTAGTATCGCAAGGTCCTTACGGTAACTTGCATCATCTTTGAGAACTCTCCAATTTTTAACTTTGTTTTTTCTCTCATAATCGATCGATGTTTTGCTAAGCGACTGCAAAGATAAAACGTGACGTGACGTAAGAATCAAGCGATTCTCTGATTTTAACATTAATTTAACACAAAAGGAGTATTTCTTTCTGCAATATGTCCAAGAAACGTGCAGCATGGCCGCCGTCCATCGTTTTCACCAGCGTTACCATCGGCATCGGCGACGACATCCAAAGGCTGAAAGCTTCAGCGCGAGGGCTTTCTTGGGGGGGAGTATCTCGGTTTTCATATTCTAAAGAACAAAACTGCGTGGATAAAAATCGCTGTAGAAACGACCGTCGGTAGCCGTGAACTTCAGGACACAATAGTTCGGGTCGGTCACGCCGCCCGGATAGTACTGCTCGTCGCCCTCGCGCCAAATCATTTCCTTGCTCTTGGCATCCGTCAGCACTTCCATCGTGCCGCGAAGCATTATACCCTTGAAACCCTCTGCATCGCAGAAATAGACGCTCGCTTTCGGATTCGCCTTGTAATGCGCCACACGCAGCGAAAAAGTGTTGGTGGTGAAATAAAAAACCTTGATACCCTCACGCACACGCGGGGCAAGCATCGCCTTCGTCCACGGGAAACCCTCGTCATCGACCGAAGAGATATATGCAACTGGCAACGTATCAGCCATTTGGGCAACAAGCGGCCTTACTGCGGCCAAGGCAGGATTTTCGGGCTTTTCATCATCGCCGCCAACCATCATCGCCTTGCGCCACCGCTTCAGTTTCGGGAAATAGACCTTCATCTGGCCGATATATTCCTCTTTCGTAATGGGCTGCAGTAGTCCCTTGTTCACCTCATCGACAAACTGCGCGCAATGCTCAATCATTTCTTCCATCGTGCAGTCTTGCAGGAATATTCCGTCCTTGTAGCAATAAATGCAGTAGTCCTCGTTCTTGCTGCCGTCGTCATTCGTGCCGAAAACGTGTTCCGTGAGCGGCATTCCGCAACTCTGACAAAATTTCATCGTTTTTTCCATAGTAATTTTTATATTAAATGTTTATCCACTCGAAATGATTCGTTCCGGCCCCGATTTCAAAATGAAGTTTCACGATGCCGAGGTCAACCTTCGAGAAATAGCCCCATCCGGCTTTCGCCCTGACTTGATTTCCATTCGTGAGCGAGAAGGTGAATTTCTGCTGATTGATGGCCGTCGGAGCCAACAAAGCCGCCTCAACGCCTCGACGGAACCAGTCGGGCATCGCGCCATCGACTTTCGACACTTTTTCCACCGACTTAATTCTGTGCGAAACGCCCTGCGACGTGCCGTAGCCGACAGAAATGACGCAACGAAGCCGTTCGCCCTCGCGAATCTGCAAAAATTCGGGCTTTTTCTTGTAAGTCAGCGCCACCCAACAAGTGTTCAGGCCGAGCATCTGCGCCTCCAAGACCAGTTTTTCGCCGTAGTAGCCGATTTTCTCGTCGAGGTTGGGCTCGTCATTCCTTCCCACCATCGCAAAATAGTTACTCACACCCGAAAAACGCCCGTAGCGCGCCATCCGACAGTCGAAAGCCGTCGGTTCGTCCGTCACCAGTTGAATGTTCAGCCCACTCTCCGCATTGCACTGTTCAATCAACGCTCGGAGCGCAGCCACTTTCTCCGCTTCAATCGGTCGGTCGGCATAGCGCCTGACGCTGTGCCGCTGCTGAATTGCCTCGTGTATTGTCATCTCGATTTCGTTTTGGTTTCGGCAAAGTTACGATTTTTTCCGAAGACGAAAGAATTTTGCCTAACAAAATTCCATTATAAAAGATTTAGAATAAGTCCCTTCTTTCTTCGATTTTATTAGAAAAAGCATAGAAAATCAATCTCAAAGAAGACAAAGAAAGAATCCGGAGTTGCCAATTTGCCGAATGAAAACTTACCAATTTGCCGAATGAAAACTTGCCAATTTGCCGAACAAAAAGTAAAAAAGATTTTGATAATCAAAAATAAAGTGCTATTTTTGCAGCGTCAAAAATATTAAGAATGATGGATCATAATTTGAATTACAGAAGAAGGATTGCCGATAGACTCTTGTTAGAACAACTCGACGCCGCAGGAGTGGTACTAATTCAAGGGCCAAAATGGTGTGGAAAAACGACAACAGCCATCCAAGCTGCAAAAAGTATAAAGTATATGGATTGGCCTCGTGAATTGGAAAAAAACCTATTTATGGCCGAAGAAAATCCGGAAGTCCTGTTAGAGGGAGAGGTTCCACGACTGATAGACGAGTGGCAATTGGCTCCACAATTATGGGATGCGGCACGTTTTACTGTTGATAGGCGAGGGAAGCCGGGGCAATTCATCTTCACCGGTTCTGCTGTTCCTGCCGATAAGAGCAAAATACATCATTCTGGAACAGGGCGGTTTGCCTGGTTGACAATGCGACCGATGAGTTTATGGGAGTCGGGGGAGTCAAATGGCTCCATCAGCCTTACGAATCTTTTTGCAAAGAAAATTTCAAGCGCGATTGCACCAGACTATTCATTGGATGACCTATGCTACTTGATATGCCGCGGAGGGTGGCCCAGTTCGCTGACTATGAATAGAAAAGCATCGCTGCGTCAAGCAAAGAACTATATCTCTGCTGTCTGTGAGAGCGATATATCGCGAGTTGATGATGTCAAGAGAGATGCCACCTTTGCGCGACGTCTGTTGCGTTCGTATGCGCGGCATCAGGGCTCTCAAGTCCCAATAAGCACCATCTATACTGACCTTTCATCCAGTGAGGGAATCTCGATGAGCGAAGACACCATATCGTCATATATTGCTGCTTTGAAGAAGATATTCGTGATAGAAGATATGCCGGCGTGGAATCCAAACCTGCGGTCAAAGACTGCCATACGTGCGTCCGACACACGTTTTTTTGTGGACCCGTCGGTGGCAACTGCCGCATTAGGATTAGGGCCGAAAGATTTGCAAAACGACCTTAACACACTTGGACTCATGTTTGAGACGCTTGCCATACGCGATTTGAGAGTATATGCAGAATCAATTGATGGAGAAGTTTTTCACTACAGAGACAGAAACGGTTTGGAATGCGATGCTGTAATACATTTGCATAACGGCAACTATGGTCTTGTTGAAGTAAAACTTGGTGGTAGCAAACTTGAAGAAGAAGGAGCTGAAAACCTAAAAAAACTATCACGCAAGATTGACACCGACAAAATGAATGAACCTTCATTTCTTATGGTGCTCACAGGGTTGGGTTCGTATGCCTACCAACGAGAAGACGGTGTGCTGGTCGTTCCCATTGGATGCCTGAAGGATTAATTAAAAATCCATCGGAAATACCACACGGGGCGTTTCCGATGGATTAAAATTCTTATCAAACTAAAACAGTTTGACTTTTTATTTTATTCCTTCTCCGGTCCCATTTTAAAACCCTTGTTGTAGTCGATTTCTTGGAGGGGGACAACCCATGTCCATTTATTGCCATAATCAGGAGCAATTGTCTTGGCAACTGCGGTATGGGCATTTCCACCTTCGGCGAAGGAATGACGGACGACGGGACGATTCCAACGCTTATAGTCACTCCAAGCAAAGCCTTCGCCCCAGAGTTCCACCTCGCGATAGTCCATAATCTCGTTCCAAAGAGCATCGCCAGAAAGGTTGCCTACACTGTACTGAGGATTACGTACTTTGTTAAGCGTTTCCAACGCAGTCTTAGCGGCACCTTCGTTGCCCTGTTTGTAGTAAGCCTCGGCCTCAATGAGATACATCTCACTAGTGCGGATAAAAGGCAAATAGCCTACGCCCGGAGTGTCAAACACCCAATATTTCAGGTGGTCGCCAATGTGATAGAAGCCTGCAGAATATGCCGCAGCCAAACCTGCCACCTGATGTGCCTTGACATAGTCTTCGGCCTTCTGATAAGCCTCCTTGTTCAAATATGACCATTTTCCCTGCGCATTAAGTGTCAGGCCGATGGTTCCATAGGTCTGCTCAACAGCGTTTGGGTCGCTGGCATCGATGCCCAAGCCACTTTCGGTGAGGAACAACTCTTTGCGCACGTCGCCGTCGGGAATGCGGTTAATCAGTTCACGACCAATGGAACCTGCACCGTTTTCCGTAGCACCGGCATAGTAGCCGTTACAGGCGTACTGTGTACCATAGCTCCAATACCAGTTATTTTCATCGGCAGAACCATAACTACCCATGATCCATTCACTGGTAGGATTGCAGAAACCAGCCTTGTAAGCGGCCTTGTCCATCAAGGAGTAGCCTGCTTTGGCAAGATTGGCCTCAGAAGCGGCTTTTGCATAGTCAAGGCGGTTCAGCGCAGCACGTGCATAGACGGCGTGTGCCACGTTTTCATTGGGGATCCAGCACTCGCCAGCAGTACGGTCGAGGCCACTTTCCTTAAACAGAGCGATAGCTTCGTCGCAGTCCTTGTAAATCTGCTCATAGACTTGAGCCAATGTTGAGGGAGCAAGGTCGCCCGTTGATTCGTCGAGGCGAAGAACTACACCTTGAGAGGAACCGTTTCCACTATCGATCCAGCGATAGCAGTAGTAGAGCACCAGTTTCTGATAACTGTAGGCGCGGAAGGTCAGGGCAGAAGCCTTAATGAACTTCTTGTCGGCATCGCTGCCAGTAGCATCGTCAATGCGATTGATAAGCACATTTGCATTCGCGATAATCTGGTAATAATAGTACCAGGCATAGTTGTTGTAGATGCTATTGTCTTGACTATGCATTGTCTGGTTATGGATGTCTGCCCAACCCGATGCGTAAGAATTGTAGTTGTAGTTCTGGCTCGGATAGTTCTCATACAGGCGGATGATGGCATTCTCTCCGCAGAATCCCTGCCTGTAGTTTCCATGTTGGATGGTCATAATCTTGGCAATACCGTTGAGCGTCATATAAGCATTATCAACGGTCGCAGCAGCCTGTGCATCACTGACACTATCGGTTGGAGTCGTGTCAAGATAATCTTCGCCGCACGAAACAAGCGTCAAAGCTCCGACCATCATTGCACTCATGAATAATTGATTGATATACTTTTTCATATTTTGTTTCTCCTTCATGATTAAATGATTTAAACTGAATGTAGTAGTCAATTAGAAGTCGAATTGCACACCGAAATTGAACACACGGGCAGTGACATAGGTGTCATCCCATCCGCCAGAGAATGAATATTGCGGGTTCAGACCCTTGCGGGCGGTCCAAGTGAAGAGGTTCTCCACACCGGCGGTCACAGAGATTCCCTCAATGCCCAATTGCTTGACGATGGTTTTCGGCAGGCTATAGCCGAGGGTAATGTTCTTCAACACGAGCCACGAAGCACTGGTCAGCCAGCGGTCGCTCATGGCGTTGTTGTAGCTGCTGCGGTTGAAGTCGATAATGGGAAGACCGTTTGGATCGATACGGTTGGCCGAAGTTTCGGTCATACCTGCAGGAGCGGCTTTCCATGAGTTCAGAAGGTCGATATGGTTGGCACCAGCCGACGAAGCCGAGTTGGTGGACATAAGGCTACGATAGACACCGTCCAAGACTTTACCGCCGAGGCTGTAGGTGAACAGCACGTTGCAGAACAAGTCTTTCCAACGCAGGTTGGATCCGAACGAGCCATAGACATCGGGGTGAGCCGAACCTGCCCAGTCGCGCAAACCGTAGGTGATGCTGGTGGTATAGTCCGTACCGTTGATAGTTACCAATTCCTTGGCAGAGGCAGCGGCATCTTTCTTTTCAGGATCAAGCGTGTAGAGCGACTGACCTGTCATCTGATCCACACCTTCGAAGTGATAGGTCCAGAATTCGTAAGGATCGTGGTTCTCGGAATATTTCTGGTTGCCGTTGAGAATGTCTTCTCCGTTGGGAAGTTTCTTGATTTTGCTGCTGAGGAACGTTGCATCAAACATCAGATTCCAAGTGAGGTGTTTTTTCTTGACGACATCACCATTGAGAGAAATTTCAAAACCTCGGTTGGAGATGGTTCCGATGTTCTGATACTTGGTCAGATTGAGCACGTCAGCCCATACATAAGAACCTGCCGACAGTGGTAGACGAACCTCAAAAAGTAGGTCTTTGTTGCGACGGTCGAAATAGCCGAGGCTGAAGTTCAGGCGGTTGAACAACTGGCCTTCGATGGCAAAGTCGATGGTCTGTGCGGTTTCCCACTTGATGTCTTCTGCAGAAAGGCTTTTCTTCACGAGAGCCGTCTTACCAGCATTCTTCTCCATACCATAGAGAGCCTGATAGCCGTAAAGTGAAACGGCAGCATTGTTACCCACCTCACCGTAAGAGGCGCGTACACGCAACTGATCTACCCATTTCACATCCTTCAGGAAAGATTCTTTCTTGGCATTCCAGTTCAGGCCGAACGAGAAGAAATTACCCCAGCGGTTGTCCTTGTGGAAGCGCGAACTACCATCGCGACGCCAAGAAAAGTCGGCAAAATACCTCTCATCGAAATTGTAGCGGGCACGAGCCAGATACGATTCCGTGCGGTCAACATCGTTGTATCCCTCAAAATAGCTGTTTGTCGTGAAATTGCCCATCACATAGATGCCTTCAATACCCATACCCGTGTTCATACCATAGAGATAGCGGGATTTCAGATCATAGTTCTCATGACCAAGCATCACATCGATGTGGTGAACATCGAAATCATAGTCCCAGTTGAGCAACTGCTGTGCAGTGCGCGAGTTGTATTGGTAAGCATACTCTGTCAGACGACCGTTGTTCGTTGCACCGTCACCGATTTTCGGATTGTTATACACTTGACGATTGGTCGTCGAGCGAGTGAAGTCGGCCTTCACTGTAGCCGAGAAACCATAAGGCAGCATAACGGTGGCGAAAGCCATTCCTTCGAGTGCCGTGCGGCGGCTTTTGTTATGGTCGTTGCGCAACTCGAAAGCGATATTGCGGTTCGACAGATATGATGAGGTAGTATCGTACTGCTTTTCACCATTCTCGTCAAGCAGGAATGATCCGTCGTCGTTGTGCAAATAGATAGGATAAACGGGTGCCATGTAGCGAGCCGTCGAGAACGGATTGGCATAGTAGCTGCCTGTTGCATTGGAGTTGTAGTCACGCTCGGCATACGTACCGTTCAGGTTGATACCAGTCTTCAGCCATTTCACCGGTGTGAACTGCGTGTTGATACGACCCGTGAAACGCTCGTAGTCGCTGGCAAGCACATAACCTTTCTCGTTCAAGTAACCAGCCGAGGCATAGATATTGTACTTCTCACCTGCGAAAGCTTCCGATAGCACATAGTCCTGACGATAGCCTTTGCGCTCGACTGCATCTTCCCAGTCAAGGTCGGTGTAGCCAGCCAGACGGGTTGCGGTCAGTTTGCCGTTGGAATCGAACAGAGCCTTTGCATCACCGTCAAAGATGTTACGCTTCACATAGTCATTCACGACATGCTCAGTAGCATACGCGGCAGCTGCTGCTGCATCTTTTGCAACACCTGAACTCAATGCAAAGTTCTTCATTGCTTCCCAAGAAACTTCCATCCAAGGTTCAGCTGCCAGACGATCGTATTCGGGAATGCCGCGGCTGTAGATACCCTGATTGATTTTCAGCGAGGTTTGCGGTTTGGCTGTTCCACGACCCTTCTTCGTCGTAATCAGCACCACACCATTAGCTGCACGGTTACCATACAGGGCTGCCGAAGCGGCATCTTTCAGCACCGACATTGACTCAATGTCCGCGGCGTTGATTTCGGCAATGTTGCCGTCAAAAGGAACACCATCCACGACATACAGCGGAGACGATGCACCGCTTACAAGCGAGCCGATACCGCGAATGCGAATCGACGGAGCTGCGCCAGGTTCACCATAGGTGTTGTTCACCTGCACACCAGGCGACGAGCCTTCCAAAGCAGCTGTCACCGATGTGGCGATGCGATCCTTGATTTTCTCCTCACCCACAACCGACACAGCACCCGTAATCGACTGGCGCTTGGCCGTACCATAAGCCACGACCACCACCTCGTCTAACGAGCCTTCTTCGCTTGACATAACGACACGCATTCCGTCGCGGGCGGCCACCTGCACGGTTTTCATGCCGATATACGAAATAGTCAACTGATGCTTGCCCTGCGGCAGCTTCACCGTAAATTTACCATCGAGGTTCGTCGTAGATCCTACGTCTGTTCCCTCTACTCTGACCGCAGCACCCACGATAGGCTCACCATCGTCTTGAGACACCACGGTACCACTGACTTGCATCTGGGCCATTGCTCCTATTGCTGAGAACAGGAAGGCGGCCAAAAACAAACTTAGTCTTTTAACCATAAATTCTCTCTTTTTTAAGTTAATAATATAAATAATGTGTAAATAAAGTTCTATCTTTGCTGCCACATTTCACACCTCCGCGCGGGAGGTAACTCGTTTTTTTCTGACTTTCAATTTGCAAATTTAGCATATTTTTATCATACTGCCAAATAAATAACAATTTTTTTTCATAAAAATTTTAATTTTGTTTTTTTTGAGGGTTAATAGTTAATATATGTCACATATTTATTCTTTTTTTTGCACAAATTTTCATTTCGAAATATTCGCGCTTGTGATATTTTTTTTCGTTTTTAGTTTTATTAGGGTTTGACTTTGCAAATATAGTGCATTTTTATGAAACAAACAATTTTTTTTCAAAAAAAGTTGTTTCCACCCCATTTTTTAACATTTTACGCTCAAAAAACGTTATTTTTGATCCAAAAGTGATGGATTTCGAGTGAACTTTTTTTCGTGAACCGCCAAAATTTTTCATCTTTGAGACCTTTTGGCCGTTTCTTAAAATTATTTTTAGCCATTTCTTAAAATTATTTTTGGCCGTTTCTTAAAGTTTCCGTAATTTTGCAGGCGGAACCAATCCTTTAAACAATGGAAATCAAGAATTATTTGCCGAGAATCGGCGATGCTTTGCTTGCGAAGAAACTGAAACATTCAGGCGCAGTGCTTGTGACGGGTCCGAAATGGTGCGGTAAAACTGCCACGTCGTCTGTGGCTGCCAAAAGTGTCGTGTATATGCAGGACCCCGACAAGGCGAAGGGCTATATGATGGCTGCCGACACCCAACCTTCAGTTTTATTGGAAGGAGCAGTGCCTCATCTGATAGACGAATGGCAGACGGCTCCTGTGCTTTGGGACGCGGTGCGCTTTGCCGTTGACCAACGCCAACAAACGGGGCAATTCATCTTGACAGGCTCGGCAGTGCCGCTGGACAACGCCACCCTGCATACAGGAACAGGCCGTATTTCGCGCTTGGCCATGCACACGATGAGCCTGTATGAATCGCAAGAATCCAATGGAAAAATCTCTTTGAGGGATCTTTTCGACAACAACCCTATCGACCTCACGCCATCGCTACTGACGGTGGAACAGGCCGCATATGCCATCTGCCGGGGCGGATGGCCCGCTTCTGTCAGATTGGCTCCTGAAGATGCACTGGCCTTGTCGCGTGACTATGTCGATGCCATTATCCATCAAGACATCTCACGCGTAGATGGTGTTGAGAAGAATCCAAAACGCGTACAACTTTTGTTGAGGTCATTGGCTCGAAACGTAGCCACGATGGCCACAAACACCACCATTTTGCGTGACTTCGAGGGTGACGAAAAAAGCATTTCCATACCCACACTTGACACCTATCTGAACGCCCTACGCCGCATCTTCGTGATAGAAGACCAACCGGCGTGGTCGCCGTCCTTACGCTCGAAAACCGCCATTAGAACGGCATCAAAGCGACATTTCACCGATCCGTCAATTGCTACCGCCGTTTTGCGCATCAGTCCGAAGCACTTATTGGAAGATTTTAATTTCTTCGGATTTCTTTTTGAGTCTCTTTGTACGAGGGATTTGCGCGTTTACACACAAGCCAACGATGGTGACGTCTTTCATTTCCGTGACAAGAACGGGCTTGAGGCCGATATGATTTTAGCCTTGAACGACGGCAGATGGGCGGCCGTAGAGGTAAAACTCGGACACAAGCAAATCGAAGAAGCCGCAGAAAACCTTAAAAAACTGGCAAATAAAGTCGATTTGGAGAAAATGGGAAAACCGTCTTTCCTGATGGTGGTGACATGCGGCGAATTTGCCTACCAACGAAAAGACGGCATTTTTGTCGTTCCCATTGGATGCCTAAAAGACTGATGTGCCTTTATTTACTCCCAAAAACTCGACAGCAGCGAGCGGTTGGCAGTTGCCAGCCGCTCGTCGTTGATTTCGCGTATGTAGATTTGAGTGGTTTGGGTGTCGGTGTGGCCGAGAGCCTTTGAAATGACGCTGAGATCGACGTTTTTTTCGTAGGCAAGGCTCGCCCACGTGTGGCGCACGACGTAGGAGGTGAGATTGGCCTTGATTCCAGCCATGTGCGACAATTCCTTCAGATTTTTGTTATACACCCCCAAAGATACCTGATACTGCCGATAGGCCTTTTTCGGGTCGAGCGAACGGATGATTGGAAACAGATAGTCGCTGTCGTAATTCGTGTATTTTTGAATGATGTCAGTCATGCAAGGCTCCAAGGGGACGCGAATGGTCTGTTGCGTCTTGTGGCGCATATAGACAATGGCACCGTTGCGAAGATTGTGTTTTCTCAGGTGGGCCATATCGACAAAGGGCATTCCGAGCGCATAGACGCAGAAAAGGAAAATGTCGCGTGTCAGGTCGATGCGCGAGCCTTTTTGCAGTTTCAGTAGGCGAATTTTCCTGACATCCTCGATGCTGATAGCTCGTTTCTCGGTTCTTTCCGAGCCAGTGAAGACGGCGCTGAACGGGTCGCCCTTTCCTCCAAGTTGGTGGTAGAGCGAGCGAAGCGACCGCATGTAGCACGAAATCGTATTGAGGCACACACCTTTCTCTCGCAGCCAGTGCTCGTAAGCCTTGATGAGCGGTTCGTTGAGCCCATTCAGGTCGATTCCCTGATTCTCCGTGAACGTCTTCAACGACCGAAGAGCCGTCTGGTAGTTCGCATTTGTACTCGGACTTTTGTCCTGTTTCCATTTCTCGATGACCGCTGTGGCCATGTGAAAAAATTTTGCTTTTTTTCTCATAGATTAAAATGAAAGGGCAATCGCCCACAAATTTACTTAAAAGCCTCCCCACCTCCCGCGCGGAGGCACGAAAAAGTCTAAATTTTACACATTATTTATATTATTAACTTTTAAAAAGAGAGAATTTATGGTTAAAAGACTAAGTTTGTTTTTGGCCGCATTCCTGTTCTCAGCAATAGGAGCAATGGCCCAGATGCAAGTCAGTGGTACCGTGGTATCTCAAGACGACGGTGAACCCGTTGTTGGTGCAACTGTCATGGTTGTAGGTACAAGCGTCGGTACAGCAACGAACGTGGACGGTAAGTTCACGCTGACCTGTCCGAAAGGACATGAATTGCTGCGCATTACCTATGTCGGCATGGAGCCGATCGAGGTGACGGCTCGCCCGAACATGCGCATTCTGCTTACGAGTGACAAACAAGCCCTCGATGAAGTGATTGTCGTGGCCTATGGTACGGCCAAGAAGACGTCGTTCACCGGTTCGGCAGCCAATGTCAATGCGAAAGACATGGAACTTCGCCCCGTGACAAGTGCCGTGAAAGCACTGGAAGGTAACGTTTCTGGTGTGCAGGTGACTTCGGGTTCGGGTCAGCCGGGTTCGTCGCCTGTGATTCGCGTGCGTGGTTTCGGTTCGATCAACGCATCGAGCGCACCGCTGTACGTGGTCGATGGTATTCCCTACGACGGCAACCTCGCCAGCATCAACCCCGCCGACATCGAGTCGATGACCGTGTTGAAAGACGCTTCGGCAGGTGCTCTGTATGGTGCACGTGGTGCCAACGGTGTGGTGATGATTACCACCAAGCAGGGTAAGGCTGGTAAGGCCAACGTGAACTGGCGTTCTACCGTCGGTTGGTCGAATCGTGCCATCAAGAAATACGACCATGTGAACCAGCAGGAGTTTGTGCAGCTCTACTACGAGGCTCTGCGCAACGACTACCAGTTCAACCAAGGCCTGGCTCTGGCCGACGCTGAGGCTGCAGCCCGCAACGCCCTCGGCGACGAACTGGGTGGTGAATACTACAACCCGTTCAAGAACTACAAGTGGAACGAAATCATCGACCCCGCAACGGGTCAGGTGCGCACCGACGCCCAGTCGGTTTGGGATGAGGACTGGATGGATGCCGTGCTCCGCAAGAACGCTTTCCGTCACGAACACCAGTTCTCCATCGACGGCGGTTCCGACAAGACCAAGTACATGCTTTCGCTCGGTTATCTGAACGAAGATGGTCTGTTGAAAACGACCTCTTTCCAGCGCTACACCGCTCGTACCAACATCGACAGCCAAGTGACCGACTGGTTCAAGGCCAACCTGAGCACCGCTCTGTCGCACTCGCGCTCGAACTTCAGCGACTACGACGGAACGAGCACCTCGAACGTGTGGTACACCGCACAGTTCATCAACCCGTTGTTCCCCGTCTATCTGAAAGACGAAAATGGTCAGACTATGTACGACGACCAAGGCAATGTTCTCTACGACTGGGGTGAAACTCGTCCCAACGGCAAAGCTCGTCCCGGTTCGATGAGCGACTTCAGCTCGCTGGGTATGTTGATGCTCGACGACGCCTACACGAAGCGCGACGCTGCCAGCGTGCGTACAGGTGTGCAATTCGGTGGAGACGCTCCCCGCTTCGGATGGTTGCAGGGCTTGAAGTTTGCCATCAACTTCGGTGCAGACTACACCAGCGCCAACTACATGCGCTACATTAACTCCGAGCACGGTAACCAGAAGAACGCCGGCGGTCTGATTCGGAAGCAGAATGGCCGCACGCTGAGCTACACCTTCAACCAGCTGCTCACTTGGAACCGCTCGTTCGGTTCGCACAACATCGACGTCCTGCTCGGTCACGAGTGGTACGACTACACCTACGAGTTTCTCAGAGCCAGCAAGACCAGCCTCGTAAACGGTATCAAGGAACTTCGTCCGGGCACCACGCTCAACGAAGCCGACTCCTACACCGATAAGTATCGCATCAACTCTTGGCTGAGCCGTATCAACTACAACTTCGCCGACAAGTACTACCTCACCGCTTCGTTCCGTCAGGACGCTTCTTCGCGCTTCTACGTGGACAACAACACCGGTACGTTCTGGTCGATTGGTGCCAACTGGCGCGTTTCGAAGGAGAAATTCCTGCAAGATGTGAAGTGGCTCGACAACCTCTCGTTCAAGATCAGTTATGGTGAGCAGGGTAACGACAATATTTTGCACTCCGATGGAACTCAGAATTACTACACTTGGCAGAGCCTCTACGACCTGAGCTACGCCAACGGTAACGCTCCTGGTGGATTCGTTTCGACATTGGAAAACAAAGAAGTTTCTTGGGAAAAGAACGGCAACCTGAACATCGGTCTTGAAGGAACCTTCCTCAACAGCCGCCTGCACGCCAGCATCGAGTACTTCAACAAGAAGACCACCGACATGCTGCTGAACTATCCGCTGCCGCTCTCCACCGGTTTCACCGGCTACAGCGCCAACGTCGGTAACATGCGCAACCAAGGTTGGGAATTCGAAGTCAGCGGCTATCCCGTGAAGATGAAAGACTTCGAGTGGAATCTCGCATGGATGGGATCAATCCTGAACAACAAAGTGACCAAACTCACGGCTGAATCGCCCGAAATCATCAATGGTGTGCGCGTCATCAAGGAAGGCTACGAGCTCAACACGTTCTACATGGCCAAGTCGGCAGGTGTCGATCCGCTCACGGGTCAGCAGCTCTACTGGGCATACGAGAAGGACGATGACGGCAACATGAAGCCCGGCACCGAATACATCACCAGCGACTATGCCAAGGCAAACGCATCGAAGTACTACCTCGGAAGCCGTATCCCCGACCTCTATGGTAGCCTCTCGACCGCGCTCAACTACAAGAACCTGAGCCTCAGCATCCTGACCACCTACTCGCTCGGTGGCAAGATCTACGACAGCAACTACAGCGCACACATGGACCTCTGGTATGCCAGCTCCACTTGGAACCGCGCAGCACTGCGCCGCTGGCAGAAGCCGGGCGACATCACCGACGTGCCCCGTATGGCCATCGCCGATGGTAACCAGCTCGTCACCGACCGCTACCTGATCGACGCTTCTTACTTCGCCATCAAGAACATCACGCTGAGCTACATGCTCCCGCAGTTGTGGGTGAAGAAAGTCGGTCTGGGCAACGTCCGCGTGTTTACCTCTATGGATAACGTAGCTCTGTTCACACACCTCGACGGTATGAACCCGCAGTACAACTTCGGCGGTGGCACAGACTACGACTACGTTCCCAACAAGACCTTCACCATCGGTCTTGAGGTTAAGTTCTAATCACATTGACGAGTTGAAAAAAGACAAGTTAAATCAATTTAGAAAGGAAATAACATGAAAAATTTATTTAAATATAGTTTCATTCTGATGGGCTTGCTGGTCATGGCCGCCTGCTCGGAAGACAAATTGGAAACTCAGCCTACCGACTCGGTTTCGGGAACGACGCTTTTCAGCGATGCGAAGGCTGCCATGGTGCCCCTGAACGGTCTGTACCGCTCGATGTACACCTCGGGCTGGTCCACCACGGGTAATACTCACCAGTGCTTCGGTATTTCGGCCTACAACCTCGCAGCAGAAGTGATGGGCGACGACTTCATCATGGGTGCTCAGGGTTCGGGCTGGTTCTGGTTCGACGCTGCCTACAACGTGAAGGGCCGCTTCAACAGCAGTGCATGGCGCAGCTACGACCTTTGGTATGCCCACTACACATGGATTGCCAACGTGAACTACGTGATTGCCGCCGAGGAAACGATGGGTGGTGCCACCGAAGACAAGAACTACGTCATCGGTCAGGCTTACGCCGTGCGTGCCTACAGCTACTTCATGCTGGCACAGTGGTTCTCGCGCACCTACAAAGGCCACGAGAGTGAGCCTTGCGTACCGCTCTACACCGAGCCTACGTTCAAGACCACAACGGGTCAGCCCCGTTCGACCGTTGCTCAGGTCTATGAGCAGATTGACAAGGACATCGAGAAAGCCCTCACGCTGCTCAAGGGTACTACTTTGAAGAACAAGAGCCACCTGGGCTATGCCACCGCTTTGGGTATCGCTTCGCGTATCGCTCTGGTCAAGGAAGACTGGGCCAACGCCAAGAAGTATGCTGAAGAGGCCATCGCTGCCAGCGGTTGCGCCGTCGGCGACGTTGCAGCCATCACGGGCATGAACAGCGTTGAATACAACGACGTGATGTGGGGTGCCAAGATCCAGAGCGACCAGGCCGGTATGTACGCCAGCTTCTTCGCCCACATGGATCCCGTTGTGAGCTATGCACAACGTGCTCCGAAGCAGATTTCCATCTACCTCTACCAGAAGATGGGCGAAAAAGACGCTCGCCGCGCATGGTGGAATCCCGCCGAAAACTATCTGCAGAAGAAATTCTCGTTCTCGAACGCTGCCACATGGGAAGGCGACTACATTTGGATGCGCGTAGAGGAAATGTACTTCAACGCTGCTGAAGCTGCCTGCCGTCTGGGCGACGAGGCTACCGCCAAGAAGCACCTGACGGCTGTGATGAGCAAGCGCGATGCAGGTTACAAGTGCGAGAAGTCGGGCACTGCCCTCGGCAAACTGACCACCGACGACACGGGTTCGCTGCTCGAAGAAATCCTCATCCAGAAGCGTATCGAACTCTGGGGTGAAATGGGTCGTACGTTCGACATCCGCCGTCTGAAGCAAGGCTTCAAGCGCGACAGCGCTCACGGCTGGCCCAGTGGTCTGCTGCTGCCGGGTCGTCCGACGACGAATCCTGAAAACTACATGTGGGTGCTCACCATTCCGCAGGCCGAGTTCGACGGAAATGAAAACATGTCGGTCGATAAGGACCAGAATAATACGAAAGACGAGTAAAATCAATAAAAAAAACGTACGATTATGAAGAAATATATTTTAGGATTTGCACTCTTGGCAGGCTTCGTCCTGACATCGTGCGACACGAAAAATGAAGGTGCGATTTACAATCCTCCTTTCCAGAATGTTTCTTTCGAAACGGCAACTCCGGCTCAAGTGATGGTCAAAAGCTCATCGACCGACATCGTGGTTCGCCTGATTCGTTCCAACACGTCGCAAGCCTATACTGCACACTACACGCTGATTCCTGAAAACCAAGGCATCTTCACCGATGGAAGTGGCGGACAGGCTACGTTCGAACCGGGTATGGCTGAAACATTCATCACCTTGAAAGCCAACAACATGCTGGGTGGTAACGTGTACAAGGCTAAGCTGAAACTGAGCGACGCCGAAGTGGCACAAGCCGACACGACAACCAACACGGCTACCCTGGAAACGACGATTAGCGTGAAGTGCGACTGGAACTGGCTCGCTCTGGGTAAGGGTGTCTATGATTCTCCCGAATGGTGGGAAGAGACCCTCAATGTGAACATCGAGTATGCTGAAGGCTCTTCGCCGAAGCTCTACAAGATTATCAACCTGTTTGCCGCTGGTTACGACATCGAATTCACTATCACCGACGACAACAAAGTGATGGTTCCGAAGCAGGGTTCGTGGAAGCACTCGAGTTATGGTGTTGTTTCGCTCGTTGGCGATGCCGACGGTAACGCAGCTGGCTATGCTGGTCCTTACGATCCCGCCACCAAGAAGGCCACCTTCACACTGAAGCACACGGTTTCGGCTGGTTCGTTCGGAACATTCACCGACATTCTGACGATGCCGTAAGGTTTTAGAGATAGAATTCTCTGAAATACACATTCGAGTGAGCCCAAAAGTTTCCCGACTTTTGGGCTCATTTCCTATTTTTTTATTATCTTTGCAGCGAAAATAATATTTTTTGTATGGTAAGACATTTTGTTTGTATTTTCGCCCTATGGCTGGCGACAATTCCTGCCTTCGCACAACCGAAGGCGTATCACGGCGACGGATCCGACGACGTGCTGCGCTTTGTACCGGTGGCATCGGTGTTTGCATTGAAAGCCTGCGGCGTGGAGAGTAGTTCATCGTGGAAACGGCTGGTGGTGAACACGGCGGCGAGCATCGCCATTTCGTCGGGCGCGACGTGGGGACTGAAGCACTTCATTGACGAAGAACGTCCCGACGGCACCGACCAGAAATCGTTCCCATCGGGTCACACAACTTTCGCCTTTGCGGGTGCGCATCAGTTGTATAAGGAGTACAGCCGTCAGTCGGTGTGGATTCCCGTGGCGGGCTACGCGGTGGCGACGGCGGTGGGCATCGACCGCGTTTGTCGCAATCGCCATCATTGGTACGACGTGGCGGCTGGCGCTGCCATCGGCGTGCTCGGAACAGAACTCGGCTACTGGCTGGGCGACAAAATTACGGGCGAACGGTCGCGCTACAGTGTGGCGGTCGGTCCGCAAACGCTGTCTATCAACATTGTTTTCTGACGTCGGAAACAACGCTCATCTTTTCAAATTGCGAGGATGATGCTCGATAATGGCCTCGCGCAGCGCGGTCGTGTCGATGTGGGTGTAGATTTCGGTGGTGCCGATGCTTTCGTGGCCAAGCAACGCCTGAATGACGCGCAGGTCGGCACCGCCTTCGAGCAATGCCGTGGCGAAAGAATGGCGGAGCGTGTGGGGAGAAATCACCTTTTTGATACCTGCGAGTTCTGCCTGTTGGCGCAACATAATGAAAATCATCACACGGGTCAGATGGGCACCGCGACGATTCAAAAAAACGTAATCTTCCTCGCCGGGCTTGATTTTCATGTGGTTTCGGTCGTCGAACCAGAGATTCAGCTCGTGGATAGCGCGATTGGAAATCGGTACGAGCCGTTCCTTCGAGCCCTTGCCGAAAATGCGCACATAGCCCTCGTCGAGAAACAAGTCCGAGAGTTTCAGCGTCACAAGTTCACTGACGCGCAAACCGCATGAAAACAGCACCTCGATGATGGCGCGGTTGCGGTGTCCCTCCCATTTCGAGAGGTCGATGCTCGCCTCGATTTGGTCGATTTCCGCCGTCGAGAGCACTTCTGGCAGGTGTTCGCCCAAGTGCGGCGATTCCAAGAGTTCGGTCGGGTCGTTTTCTATGAATCCGTCGAGTAAAAGGAAGCGGTAGAACGAGCGGATGCCACTGAGAATCCGCGCCTGCGAACTCGGTCCGATGCCCACTTCGTGGAGCGTGGCAGCGAAATGTTGCAGGTCGTCGAGCGAGATGTCGAGCAACGCCTTTCCCTCAGTCAGACAGTAGTTTTGCAAGTGCAAAAGGTCGTGCTGATAGGCTTCGAGTGTGTTCGGCGAGTAGTTGCGCTCAAGTTTCAGGTAGCGCACATACTGCTTGACGATATTTTCTTCCGATTTCTTTTTCAATTTTCCAATTTTTCGTAACTTTGCCGACAAAAGTACAAAAAATTTTTGAAGATATGAAGAAATTTTTGATTTTGAACGGCCCGAACCTCAATCTTTTGGGTCGTCGGGAGCCAGAAATCTATGGCAGTGGCTCGTTTGAGGCGTTTTTGCAGCAACTTCACGAGCAGTATGCCGACAAGGTGGAAATCAGCTATGCGCAGAGCAATGTCGAGGGCGAACTGGTCAATCACTTGCAGGAGGCTGGCTTCGGGGCTTTCGACGGTATCGTGCTGAACGCCGGTGCCTATACGCACACGAGCATCGCCCTCGGCGACTGCATTCGCGCCATCGAAACGCCCGTCATCGAAGTGCACATTTCCAACATCCACGCCCGCGAACCGTTCCGCCATCGCTCGTTGCTCGCCGCCGCTTGTCGGGGTACAATTTGTGGCTTTGGCCTCGACTCCTATCGCCTTGCTGTCGAAGCGTTTTTAGGTAAATAATGAGAAATTGTAAATTGTCTAATTGTCAAATTTGAAAGATTACATTCTCAGCCATTCCGAGCCAGAACCCGAATATCTGCACCAACTCTGGCGTGCCACGCACCTTCACACGCTGCATGGTCACATGGTCAGTGGGCATTTGCAGGGTCGATTGCTGAAAATGCTCGTGGAGATGATTCGACCGCAGCGTGTGCTCGAAGTCGGCACGTTCAGCGGCTATTCGGCACTTTGCATGGCCGAGGGACTGCCCGACGGCGGACACCTCTGGACCTACGAAATCAACGATGAAATGGAGGATTTTACGCGAAAATGGCTCGAAAATTCGCCTTATCACGACCGAATCACGTTTATGATTGGCGATGCCGTCACCGAGGCACCGAAACTCAATCTCGACTTCGATTTGGCCTTCATCGACGGCGACAAACGCAACTATGTCGAGACCTACGAGGCGGTGCTTCCCTTGCTGAAAAACGGTGGTTTTCTCCTCGCCGACAACACGCTTTGGGACGGTCACGTCACCGATTCGGCCTACGACAGCGACCGCCAGACGCTGGGCATTCGCCGTTTCAACGACCATGTGGCTGCCGACCCACGCACCGAACAAGTCATCCTGCCGATTCGCGACGGACTAACATTGATTCGAAAAAAATAAACGAAAAACCTAACTCCGCGTAAAACCGATGGAGAAAATGCTGATTTTCACCGACTCGTCTTTTTGCAACTCCTGACAGCAGGAAATCATCGTGGAACCCGTCGTAATGACATCGTCAATCACCATCACGTGGCGGTTTCTAATCGCCTCAGCATCAACGAGTTCGAACACACCCGCCACATTTTCGCGCCGTTCTTTCGCCGTTTTGTGCGTCTGACTTTCCTCGAAACGGGTGCGAGCCACCACCTTCTCGGCGACGGGAATACCCGTCACACTGCTGATTCCCCGCGCAATTTCAAGGCTTTGGTTGTAGCCGCGCTGTCGTTGCCGCCGCTTCGTCAGTGGAATGGGAATCAGCAGGTCGATGTCGTCGAAAAAATGCTTCCTTGAGAGTTCCTCAGCCGCCACACGACCGATGAAATGGCCGATTTCGCGCTGTCGGTTGTATTTTAGTTCGTGAATCATACCGCTGAACGGCGACGAAGGTTGGTAGAAGAACCACGCCGCAACCTTCTCCACGCGAAAATGCCCCCAGAAGACCTGCGCCATCGTGTTGTCATAGGGCTGTTCTTCGTAGTGCGTGCGCGGCAGTGCCAGCAGACAATTCAGGCAGACGTGCTGCTCAGATTCTGCCAACCGATTGTCACAAGCCACACAACAACGCGGTGCAATCAAATCGAATAATCGTGTCCAAAAACTACCCACAACTCAAACCTCCAAACATCGATTGATTTGCTCCATCGAAAAACCGCGACTCACGGCGAAGCGAATCAACTTCATTTGCCGTTCAAATTCGTTGCGACCGGTGACGCTGCGTTCCTTGCTCTTCAGCAGCGGTTTTAAGACCGCCAAATACTCATTTTCATCGATGGAATCGAGGATTTTTCGCTGTATCGACTGCTCAACCCCCTTCGCCCAAAGCACTTGTTCGATTTTCCGACGCCCCCATTGGTTATACTTGATTTTGTCGTTCACGAAAGCCCGCGTAAACCGCTCATCGTCGATGAATTTTCCACTGACGAGCCGTTCCATGATGCGAGCCTGCGCCGCCTCGTCGAGTCCCCAGAGCCGCATTTTCTGCAACATATCGCCCGACGAGTGTTCGCTCCGTGCACAGAGTGCCATCAGTTTGCTCAGCGCCTGTTTTTCGGTGATTTCCGTCTTTTTCATATCTTCTTTTTCGATTTTTTCGCCCGAATCATTCTTTCCTTCCCGAATTGGTCGATTTTTACTTCAATATTTTCAAAACCTTTTTCCGCCAACATCGTTTTTAAGTCATTGATATACAATGGATTCACTTCAAAATAGAGCCATCCGTCGGATTCCAACGATTGAATGGCGAAGTCGGCAATGGCACGATAGAACAGCAATGGGTCGTCGTTGGGAACGAAGAGTGCCACGTGCGGTTCATGTTCCAAAACGTGCGGTTTCATCGAGGATTTTTCGTTATCGCAGATGTAGGGAGGGTTGCTGACGATGTGGGTGATTGGTGGTAGGTGGTAGGTGATAGGTGATAGGTGATAGGTGATAGGTGGTAGGTGAGAGTTGAGAGTTGAATTGTTAATTGTAAATTGTAAATTGAGAACATCGACTTGTTTGAAATCGACTTTTACTCCGATGGAATCGGCATTTTTTCGCGCTACGGCCAATGCCTGTTCCGAAATATCCCACGCCGAAACCTGTGCATCGGGCATTTCCGCCGCCAACGTAATCGCAATGCAACCGCTTCCCGTCCCAATATCCAAAATCCTCGTTCCACACTCCACACTCCTCACTCCTCGCTCCTCATTCCTCGCTTCTCGTTCCTCACTCCACACTCCACACTCCTCACTCAACGAATCAACGATCCACCGACACAACTCCTCCGTTTCTGGCCTCGGAATCAGCACACTTTCGTTCACGGAAAATCGCCTGTCACAGAACTCTGCAAAGCCCAAAACATACTGCACCGGCTCACCATTTTCGAGTCGGAGCATCATTTTTTCCAAATCTGTGCGGTCGTCTGCCGATAATTCCGTAACTTTGTCGCACAAAATGTCGGCCATCGACAGCCCGAAACGCTCCCCGAGCACCCAACGGACAATCGCACGCGCCTCGTCCAAGCCGTATCTCTCGGCAAGGCGACGGCAGAGTTCACGGTAGTTCGTGGCGCGAAATCGGTCGGCTGTGGGGCAAAACGAATCAGTCATGCTGCAAAAATACGAAAAAAATGGATAAAAACCAAATCGCGCTCGACGAAAAATTCATGCGACGCTGCATTCAACTGGCGAAATGCGGTCGGAATTTGTCGCGCCCGAACCCGATGGTGGGTTGCGTGATTGTGGCCGACGGCAGGATCATCGGCGAGGGCTACCACGTGCGCTGTGGCGAAGGTCACGCCGAGGTGAATGCCTTTGCCTCCGTAAAAACCGACGACGAAAAACTGCTTCCGCAGGCCACGCTTTACGTGTCGCTCGAACCTTGTTCGCACCACGGAAAAACACCACCGTGCAGCGATTTGATTGTCCGAAAAGGCATTCGGCGCGTCGTCGTGGGTTGCATCGACCCTTTCGCCGAGGTGCAGGGACGCGGCATCGAACAACTGCGCAACGCTGGCATCGACGTGACAGTGGGCGTGCTCGAAGCGGAATGTCGGTGGTTGAACCGTCGTTTTTTCACGTTTCACCAGAATAATCGGCCCTACATCATCTTGAAATGGGCGCAGACCGCCGACGGTTTCATCGACCGCGACGGAAAACCGCTCGCCATCTCCACGCCGTTCACAAAAATGCTCGTCCACAAACTCCGTGCCGAGGAAGATGCCATTCTCGTGGGTCGCGTCACCGACGAGCGCGAGCATCCGCAGTTGAATGTGCGTGAGTGGTGCGGCAAGTCGCCCGTGCGGTTTGTTTTGTCGAGGAGCGAGGAACGAGGAACGAGATTCGAGGAAGGAGGAGCGAGGAAGGAAGAGCGAGGAAAGATTAGAGTCGGGACCTTTGAAGAACTTTTCCGCGAATGTCGCGAGCGACAACTGCAGTCGCTCATCGTCGAGGGCGGCAGGGAAACGCTTCAATCGTTCATCGACCAAGACCTTTGGGACGAAATCAGGGTTGAAACAGCCGATGGCTTCCATTTGACGGCAGACAGTTCTACACCTGCTCCCCTACTCCCCCCGAATGCCACGCTTTTTTTGCAGCAAGGTTTTGGCAGCAACATCATCAGCTATTATAAGAAATAGTTAGCACTACTTTTTCCGCCCGAAATCGGCAGGAATTTCTCCCCAGAGTTTCGTTTCCCATTGAATGATGGGGACGCGGACGGGATGGACGCGAAGCCATTGCTCGGCACGGCGGACTAAATCCAACACTTTTTCTGTTTTGGGATTGCGCTCAAGTTTCGTCTTGCAATGTTTTTTATGAACCCACGTCATCGCCGTGAAACTGTCGGAATAGATGATTTTATCGGTGATTCCGCGCTGTTCCATCAATGCGAGGGCGTGGACAATCGCCAGAAACTCGCCGATGTTGTTCGTTCCGAAAACGGGGCCGAAATGGAACACTTGTTCGCCCGTCGCAAGGTCGATGCCTTGATATTCCATCTGTCCGGGATTGCCCGAACAAGCGGCATCGACGGCCCAGGCGGAGGCCCCACCCCGACCCTCCCCAAAGGGGGAGGGAGACTTTCCAACTCCATTCATTGCTTTTTGTATTTCACTCATAACTCGTTTGGTATCGTTCAAAACTTCTTCGTTTGTAAATCTAACAACGCTAAACCCTAAATCTTCTAATTGTTCTGTTCTCTCATTGTCTTTAACAATCTGCGTTCCTTCAAGATGATACCCCCCGTCAATTTCAATAATCAATTGATGGTGTAAACAGACAAAGTCTGCAATGTAATTGCCAATGATGTGTTGTCTTCGAAACTTGGCATCAAGGTTTTTGTTTCTTAGGAAATACCATAAAACCTGCTCGGCCTCAGTGGGATGCTTGCGATGATGTTCGGCAAACTCTTTGAGAAGATGATAATTCTCATTACCAGTTTCGTAGATATACATAACTGTTTTTGTCTGCTCCCTCCCCTTTCGGGGAGGGTTGGGGTGGGGCTTTACATTCGCTCTGGAACTTCGATTCCGAGCAGCGCCATACCATTTTTCAGCGTTTTGGCGACGTTGCGGGCAATCATCAGGCGGACTTGCTTCGCTTCTTCGCTCTCGGCATTGAGAATGCTGTAGTCGTGGTAGAACTGGTTGAATTCCTTCGTCAGTTCGTAGCAGTAGTTGGCGATGCCCGAGGGCGAATAGTCCTTGCCAGCCTGCTCGACGACGACGGGGAACTCGTTGAGTTTTTGGATGAGGGCAACTTCTTTTTCGTTCAATTGAACATTGAACATTGAACATTGAATATTGTCGCCGGCTTTTCTTAAAATCGAGCGGATTCGAGCGTGGGTGTATTGAATGAACGGACCCGTGTTTCCATTGAAATCGATGGATTCTTCGGGGTTGAAGAGCATATTTTTCCGCGCATCGACCTTCAGAATGAAGTATTTCAGGGCACCCATACCCACGATTCGGGCGATTTCATTGCGTTCTTCGTCGCTGATGCCTTCGAGCTTGTTCACCTTGTCCTCGCTCATCTGACGTGCATCGCTGATCATTGTTGCCACGAGTTCATCGGCATCAACAACCGTTCCCTCACGCGATTTCATCTTGCCGTTGGGCAGTTCGACCATTCCGTAAGAGAAATGCACGAGTTCCTTGCCCCACTTGAATCCGAGGCGGTCGAGCAGCAACGAAAGCACCTGAAAATGGTAGTTTTGTTCGTTGCCCACGACGTAAATCATCTTGTCGATGGGATAGTCCTCGAAACGCATCTGCGCCGTGCCGATGTCCTGCGTCATATAAACGCTGGTGCCATCGCTGCGCAGCAAGAGTTTCTGGTCGAGACCCTCGTCAGTAAAGTCAGCCCAGACCGAGCCGTCGTCCTTGCGGAAGAAAAGGCCTTTTTCGAGCCCTTCCTCGACCTTTTTCTTGCCTGCGAGATAGGTTTCCGACTCGTAGTAAATCTTGTCGAACGACACGCCGAGTGCCTTGTAGGTCTCGTCAAAACCAGTATAGACCCAGTCGTTCATCATTTTCCACAAATTGCGCACTTCGGGGTCGTTCTGCTCCCATTTCACGAGCATTTCGCGGGCTTCCTTGATGAGCGGTGCTTCGAGTTTCGCCTGTTCCTCGTCCATTCCGCCGGCCACGAGTTGCTTGATTTCCTCGCGATAGTGCTTGTCGAAGAGCACATAGTAGTCGCCGATGAGGTGGTCGCCTTTCTTGCCGCTCGACTCGGGCGTTTCGCCGTTGCCCCATTTCTGCCACGCGAGCATCGACTTGCAGATGTGGATGCCGCGGTCGTTGACGATGTTCGTTTTTACTACTTTCCAGCCGTTGGCCTCCATAATTTTCGCCAGCGACCAACCGAGCAAGTTGTTTCTAACGTGGCCGAGGTGCAGCGGTTTGTTGGTGTTGGGCGAGGAATATTCAATCATACAGAGAGCCTCAGACTCCGACGGGGCTTTATAACCGAATTTGTCGTCTTGGTCGATGTCTTTGAGCAGTTGCAACCACGCTTGGGGCGCAACAACGAGGTTCAAAAAGCCTTTCACGACGTTGTAGCGGCTGACGATGCCTTTCACATTGCCCCACATTTCGTGTTCCACGAGCCATTTTCCGATGTCTTCGGCGGTTTGTTCGGGACTTTTCCGCGCCATTTTCACGAACGGAAACACCACCACCGTGAGGTTTCCCTCGAATTCGCTGCGCGTTTTCTGCAATTGTACTTGACTTTCGGCTACTTCTGCGCCGTATAATTCTTTCACTGCGGCCATCACGCCGCCCACAATCTGCTGTTCAATCTTCATTTTTCGGAAAAATTACTTAATCACCATCTTTTTACCGTTCACGATATAAATACCTGGTTTCAAGCCTGTGCGCAGGTCGAACACCGACACACCGCGCTTCACGAGCCGTCCGTTGATGTCATAGACATCGACCTGTGTTCTTTCGGGCTCTTCCTTCGTATTGATTTCCACACCGCTGACATCGCCCTCATCGTCGAAATTGTCGATGATCGGGTCGTCGTCGGGCACATCGTAGGTCGTCAGATTGGAATAGATGAAACTCGCACGCTGACGCAGCCATTTCTTGGCATTTTCGGTCGAACGCTGGTAGTCGGTGCCGTCGTAAACACTATAGCTGCCGTTGGCGTTGTGCTCGAGTGAAGGCCGTGCGTAGGCGTAATAGTCGTCGCAGAACTCGATGAGTTCCTCCAACTGATGCTCCATGAATCGCTTCCAAACGGCGTAATATTCCCTGTCGAGTTTCTCGCTGACAAAGCGCAGGTCGTGGATGAACGACTTGGCCGCCATCGTGGTCGAAGTATAGTAGTCGGTCGTGGCACCGACTTGGAAATAAGTCCTTGAAGTGCTGTATGAATCCTCGTAGCCGAATGCCCAGTCGAGGTCCCAAACGGGACCGAAGAAGAACTTGCTCTCTTCCGTTCCCACCGACGGATTGTAGAGGAATGTGCTCTTCGGGTGCTTCAGTTCATGGTTGAGAATCAACTCATTGACCATCAGGAAACGTGCCAGCGACTCAATATCGACATAGTCGGAAATGTCTTCTTTGTCTTTCAGGGCTTGCATAAAGGCGTTGAAATCGAGTACGATATCGTCCTTGGTCAGCAATGTCGTGGTTTCGTCGTTGAAATCCTCGGGCTCCTTGATGTTCACCGGCAGGCTGTAGGGGTTGGAACGGAAGCGGTTGGGTTCATCGAAATACGTGTCGAGTTCCAAGAACGCGGCACGGCTCTCGTCGTCGAGTTCGACGCTGTTGTTCGACAAGCCTACTTTCTCGGTGAAGTTGTAGTTACCATAATAGTAGCCGTTGATGTAGAGTTCGACGGGCACAATGTGGTTGGCTCCCTCCGTTCCCACGAGGCAAGCGGCCTTCATGCCAATCGCATTCGACAGCATCGAGCCCCCGATTTTATTGGCCAACAGCACCCAGTTTTTGCCGTTTGTCAGACCGAAAGGCTTGTGTTTCTCGTCGAATTTGATGCGATAGGGATTTTTGTAGGCATAGCCGTAGTCCACGGGCTGATAATCGTCGTAGTAATAGCCATAACTCTGCCACGACGAATTTCCGCGTCCTTTGATGTGCATCGGTGTTGCTTCCATCGAGGGGAATACGCCACCGCCGTCGATGGTGATGTCGGCATCGAGATAATAGTCTTTGCTCGTAATCATCAGGCGACCCTCCACGTCGATATTCACCGTCGGCACGTTCTCGGCCTTATCCGCGAGCCAGTCGATGTGGACGCGGTAGTTGCGACCGAACGGCTCCATCTGGTAGCGATATTCGGCGGGTTCGATGATTTCAGCATCGTGCGGATTGGCGTTGCGCACGGCTTTCTTCAGTTGGAACTCGGCGAACACCATATAGAACCTGTCGCTGCGCCCGATTTCATTGAGGAAGAGGCGCAGATGCCTGTAATTCTGACCGAGGTCGATGACGTCGCTCAGAAACTCTGCGCCGGCACCTGCTGGCAGACCGTCGGCGGTTGTCAGCGTCTTGATTTCCGTCCAGTTCTGACCGTCGTTCGAGGCCGAGAGCGTCATCGAAACAGGCCAATACTGACCCGTCGTTCGCGTCGTGTAGCCGAAGCGGATATAGCGCATCGACTCGGGCAATGCGATGTTGAGGTAGGGGTGCGTCGCAATGACTCTTGCCTTCTCGTCAGGGTCGGAAATGTTCCATGTGCTGTGGAAAATCGTCCCAATATTGCCGTCGAGCATCTGCTCGAAGCCCTCGCCCGTCTGTCCAGGCAGGTTCGTCGAGAACATTCCAGCGTTGAGAGCCACCTGCGTTTCGCTGAATTCGCCAACGGGCTCGCTCCAGACCGCTTCCTTCACGAGTTTCTGGGCGAATAATCGCTGATTGGGCTGTGCCACGGTGTAATAGACATCGTTGGCATAACTGCGGCGCGACTTCTTGCTTTCCTGCCGCTCATGACCGATATAAAGGCGGGCGTTTTCGTCCGACAACTGGAACGACGGCGTGAGCCACTTGCCGATGGCACCGATGCTGGCCGTGATGATGCTGTCTTGCACGATGTCGGCAAACACATCAGAATAGACTTGGTCGTTGTACTTGTTGTTGAACTTCAACTGCGTGATGCTTGCCAACCGACCGTTGATTTCGTCTTTCGTGCGAACCACCACCGAATCGACGCGACTCAGATTGTAGTAGAACGAAGTGTCGGAAACGGTCGTGATGCGCAGTTGTCCGCGCACGTTCTCGCGTGACTCGACCACCGCTTCGGGAAAAACGTCGAGACGACCATTGTCGTAATAGACCATGACAAGTTTTTCATCGGAAGGAGCCTGTGCTGCATCGACTTGGGTGAACGGATAGGCGATCAGCATCGCGAGGGCCATGATTTTTGTCGTTATGTAAACTTTTTTCATAAACGCTTGATTTTGAAGATTTTCATTTGTCTAATCGCGTGCAAAGGTACAATTTCGTGGTGGAAAAACAAAAAAAATCGAAATTATTTGTATGTTTTTCACGGAAATTTTGTAACTTTGTCGCAAATTTATTCATTTTCACTATTAAACCTAAATTTTTAATCTAAAAAATGGCTACAAAGACAACCAAAACTGCAGCTAAACAGCCTGCAAAAAAAGCCTGCGCAAGAAAATGCGCTCCGAAGGCGAAGAGTGTGAAGACCGAGAGTCAGAAACTCATGGATTTGGAAGAGAAGTATGGTGCGCACAACTACCATCCGCTTCCAGTAGTTCTCCACAAAGGAAAAGGCATTTATGTCTGGGATGTCGAGGGAAAGAAGTATTTCGACTTCCTGTCGTCGTATTCGGCTGTGAACCAGGGACATTGTCACCCGCGCATTGTCAAGGCACTGAAAGACCAGGCCAACGTGCTGTGTCTGACCTCGCGTGCGTTCTACAGCGACGCGCTCTGCGAGTACGAGAAATTCATCCACGACTTCTTCGGCTACGACCGCGTTCTGCCGATGAACACGGGTGCCGAAGGCGTTGAAACCGCCTTGAAACTGGCTCGTCGCTGGGGTGCTGTGAAAAAGCGCATTCCCAACGAGAAAATCAAGATTATCTGCTGCGAAGGCAACTTCCACGGTCGCACGGTGACGGTCATCACGATGAGCGACGACCCGAGTTCGTTCGCCAACTACGGACCGCTCACGCCGGGCTTCATCCGCATCCCCTACAACGACCCGAAAGCCCTTGAAAAAGCGCTCAAGGAACACGGAAAAGAGGTTTGTGCCTTCATTGCTGAGCCGATTCAGGGCGAGGCTGGCGTGTTCGTGCCCGACGAAGGTTATCTGAAGAAATGCTACGACCTCTGCAAGAAGCACAACGTGCTGTTCATCGCCGACGAGGTGCAGACAGGTATCGCTCGCACGGGTAAAATGCTCTGCTCGATGCACGACGGCATCCGTCCCGACATCGTGGTGCTGGGAAAAGCACTTGGCGGTGGCGTGCTGCCCGTTTCGGCTTGCCTGGCCGACGACGATGTGATGCTCAACATCAAGCCCGGCGAACACGGCTCGACCTTCGGCGGCTTCCCCTTGGCTGCTCGCGTGGCTGTGGAAGCACTGAAAGTGGTGAAAGAAGAGAAACTCGTGCAAAATGCCGAGAAAATGGGTAAGCTCTTCCGCGCCGAAATCAAGAAAATCAAGTCGCCGTTCATCGTCGAGGTGCGCGGTCGCGGTCTGCTCAACGCCATCGTGACGAAGCCCATCGGCAAGAAAACCGCGTGGGACATCTGCCTGCAGATGAAGGAAAATGGCCTGCTCGCCAAGCCGACCCACGACGACATCATCCGTTTCGCTCCGCCGCTCTGCATCACGGAGGAAGAAATCAAGAAGGCGATTGCCATCATCAAGAAGACATTTGAAGAAATGGCATAATTGATTCTGGCGATTGAAAATTGAAATAATCCATCGAAAATCGATGAAAAAAAAATCGGAATCTTCAGAGATCCCGATTTTTTTGATTATTTTTTCACGATCCTCGTGCCTGTTTCGCCTCTCAGTGCCTCACGCGCACGTTCGAGCGAGGTGATCAGAGCGCGTCCGCCATCCGTGTTTTCCACGAAACTGATGCACGACTCCACTTTCGGCAGCATCGAACCTGGTGCAAAGTGCCCTTGCTTGATGTACTTCTTCGCCTCTGAAATCGTCATCTGGCTGAGGTCGAACTGGTTCGGCTTGTTGTAGTTGATCGACACGCGATCGACTGCCGTCAGAATCACGAGCATGTCGGCTTTCAGTTCGAGTGCCAACAGCGCACTGGCGCGGTCTTTGTCGATGACTGCCGCCACACCTTCATAGGTGTCGCCAGCCTTTTCCACGACGGGAATACCTCCACCGCCAACGGTGATGACGATGTTGTGCTTGCTGACAAGCTGTTCGATGACTGGCAATTCCACGATTTTTTTCGGAATTGGCGACGGCACGACGCGCCGCCAGCCACGTCCAGCATCTTCGACAAAGGTGTAGCCCGTTTCTTTCATCATACGCTCGGCATCTTCCTTGAAATAGAACATTCCGACGGGTTTCGTGGGATTTTTGAACGCTTTGTCTTTCGAATCGACCACCACCTGCGTAACAATGCTGGCGACAGACCGTTTGATTTTGCGACTGGCCAGTTCGCGGCCAATAGCCTGCTGCAGATGATAGCCGATGTATCCCTGCGTCATGGCGCCACATTCGGGAAAGGGCATCAGCGGCGTTCCGCTACCGTTGTTGGCCGAGTATTCGAAAGCGAGATTGATCATTCCCACCTGCGGGCCGTTGCCGTGGCCGATGACCACGTCGTAGCCTTCTTCCACAAGGTCCACAATGGTTGAGGCCGTGGTTTTCACCAGCCTCAACTGCTCTTCGGGCGACTTGCCGAGGGCATTGCCGCCAAGAGCGATAACAAGACGCTTTTTCATTATTTCAGCGTTGCGAACATCACGGCTTTGATGGTGTGCATGCGGTTTTCGGCCTCGTCGAACACCTTCGATTGCTTGCTGCGGAACACCTTGTCGGTCACTTCCATTTCCTTCAGACCAAACTTCTTGTGGATGTCCTGACCGATGGTCGTTTCCAAGTCGTGGAACGAGGGCAGACAGTGCAGGAAGATGGCGTTCGGGCTGGCGTTCTTCATCACGTCATCGTTCACCTGATAGGGCTTCAGCAGTTTGATGCGCTTTTCCCAAATGTCGTCGGGCTCGCCCATCGACACCCAGATGTCGGTGTAGATGACGTCGGCGTTCTTCGTGCCCTTCTTCACATCGTCGGTGAGCGTGATGGTGCAACCGTTTTCCTTGGCAATCTTCTTGCAGGTATCGACGAGGCTCTTTTCAGGCATGTTCGCCTTCGGACCGCAGGCCACGAAATTGATGCCGAGTTTCGCCGAAACGACCATGAGCGAGTTGGCCACGTTGTTGCGGGCATCACCCATGAACACCATCGTCAGGCCTTTGTAATAGCCGAAATTCTCTTCGATGGTGAGCACGTCGGCCAGCATCTGCGTGGGGTGGAATTCGGTGGTCAGACCGTTCCAAACGGGCACGCCAGCGTGCTTGGCGAGGTCTTCGACAATCTGCTGGTCGAAACCGCGGTATTCGATACCGTCGAACATGCGTCCGAGCACCTTGGCGGTGTCTTCGAGCGATTCTTTCTTACCCATTTGCGACGAACCCGGATCGAGGTAGGTCACGCCCATTCCGAGGTCGTTTCCGGCCACTTCGAAGGCGCAGCGGGTGCGTGTCGATGTTTTCTCAAACAGCAGCACGATGTTCTTGCCCTGCAGGTACTTGTGCGGTGTGTTGGTCCGCTTCAGGTTTTTGAAATCTTTCGAGAGTTTCAGCAGGTACTGAATCTCTTCAGTGGAGAAGTCCAGCAATTTCAGGAAGCTTCTCCCTGACAAACTTTTTGGCATAATGTTAATAAATTGTTTAAGTTAATAATAAAAGAAATAGGAATAAAATAATCAGGTTTATTTCAGGTTGATTTCTCCGTGCTTCACGAGTCGCTCGCAATAATGGCAGCGCAACGTGGTGTTGCCGCGATCCACAACGTGGAAGTGCGTGCGCATGGGTTCGTTGTTGCTGATGCACTTGGGGTTGTTGCAATGCACGAAGTCGATGAGTTCATCGGGCAGCGTCACAGAATGTTTTTTCACCACTTCATAGTCGCGAATGATGTTGATGACGGCATTCGGCGCGATGACGGCGATGCGGTTGAGCGTGTCGTCGGGCAGTTCGATGTCGGCGATTTTGATGATGCCTTTCCGGGTCATGCTACCGCTGTCGAGGTTGTTTCCGATGGTCACGCTACTTTCCATTTTGTCGAGTCCCAGCAGGTTCACCACTTTGAAGAGCGATGGGCAGGGAATATGGTCGATGACGATGCCGTTCTTTAATGCGGCAACTGCCATTTCTTTCTTATTGTTGTTCATAATTCAATTACTAATTCAAAATTCAACAATCAAAATTCAACTTAGATTCCCAGTGCGCGGCAGATGAGTGCCTGACGGGTGTAGAGACCATTGCGAGCCTGCTCGAAGTAGTAGGCCTGCGGCGTGTCATCGACGTCCTGTGCGATTTCCGTGACGCGGGGCAGCGGATGAAGCACGCGCATATTGGGCTTGCAGCCGCCGAGCATACTGGCCGTGAGGGTATAGACGTTTTTCACGCGCTCGTATTCCATCAGGTCGCTGAAGCGCTCACGCTGGACGCGCGTCATGTAGAGGATGTCGGTCTGGTTGATGATGCGCTCGCTGAACTCGGTTGTTTCCTCGTATTCGATGCCGTGCTGCTTACAGTATTGCTTGTACTGTTCGGGCATGCGCAATTCCTCGCAGGCCACGAATTTGAAACGGGGCTTGAAGAAGTGCATGGCCTCGAGCAGCGAGTGAACCGTGCGGCCGTATTTCAAGTCGCCCACCATCGTAATCGTCAGGTTTTCGAGGGTTCCTTGCGTCTGGTAGATGGTGTAGAGGTCGAGCATCGTCTGCGTGGGGTGCTGGTTCGAGCCGTCGCCGGCATTGATGATGGGCACCTTCGAGATTTCACTCGCATAGCGTGCGGCACCCTCGAGCGGATGGCGCATAACGATGAGGTCGGCATAGTTGCTGACCATCACAATCGTGTCTTTCAACGTCTCGCCTTTCGACTGGCTGCTGGTGCTGGCATCGCTGAAGCCAATCACGCGACCGCCAAGACGATTGACCGCCGTCTCGAAGCTGAGACGCGTGCGTGTGGATGGTTCAAAAAACAGCGACCCCACAACCTTGCCTTCGAGAATGCGCTGGTTGGGGTTCTCTTCAAACTCTCTGGCCCGTCGCAGCAGCGACAAGATTTCGTCTTTGGTCAAGTCCGAAATGGAAATCAAACTACGGTTCTGCATACTTAAAAATTGATAAAAAACTATAGAAATTTAGGTAACTTCCGTTTTTTCGGGCACAAAATTAGTCATTTTTTCTCAATCTATCGCAAGTGGCATCAAAAAAAAAGTTAAACTCAAAAAAAATATTTCATATCAGTGGTTTTTCTTCACTTTTTATCGTAAATTTGCAGTCAGAATCTTTTAAAAATACTAATTTTATACTAACCTACCTATTTTTATGAACAATTCATTGATTACATTCCCCCTTCCGGCCAACGAGCCGGTGAAGAGTTATCTGGCTGGTTCGCCAGAGCGTGTTGCACTTGAAAAAGAGCTGGAGCGGCAGTCGAAACTCGTCGTCGATATTCCGATTATCATCGGCGGCAAGGAGATTCGCACACGCGAGACGGGCACGGTGACTTGCCCGCACGACCACAAGCACGTGCTCGCCACCTACCACAAGGTAGGTAAAAAAGAGGTAAAAATGGCAGTCGATGCCGCGATGGAGGCTTGGAAAGAGTGGAGCGAGACGCCTTGGACGACCCGCGCTGCCATCGTGATGAAGATGGCCGAACTGCTCGCCACGAAGTATCGCCCCATCCTCAATGCGGCCACTATGCTCGGCCAGAGCAAGAACATCTACCAGGCGGAAATCGACTCGGCTTGCGAAACCATCGACTTCTTCCGCTACAACGTCCACTATGCGTCGAAAATCTACGCGATGCAGCCGAAAGACGGACTCATGCACCTCAACCACATGGAATATCGCCCGTTGGAGGGCTTTGTGCTGGCCGTTACGCCGTTCAACTTCACGTCGATTGCCTCGAACCTCTGCATGACGCCGGTTCTGATGGGTAACGTGGCACTGTGGAAACCTTCCACCACTGCCCTGCTCTCGAACTACTATCTGATGCAGCTCTACAAGGAAGCCGGACTGCCCGACGGTGTCATCAACTTCCTGCCCGGCAGCGGTGCGCTCATCGGCGAGGTGGCCACGCAGTCGAAGCATTTCGCAGGCATCCACTTCACGGGTTCCACTTCGACCTTTAACGCCTTGTGGCGCCAGGCTGGAGAGCACCTCGGCGAATATGTCAGCTATCCGCGCATCGTCGGCGAAACGGGTGGTAAGGACTTCATTTTCGTGCATCCCTCTGCCGACCCGAAGGCTGTTGCCACGGCTGCGTTCTGCGGCGCTTTCGAGTTCCAAGGCCAGAAATGCTCGGCGGCTTCGCGCATGTACATCCCGAAGAGCCTCTGGAAAGAGGTGCTGACCGATGTCAAGAAGATGGCGAAAGAGGTGAAGATGGGCGACGTGAAAGATGCGAAAAACTACATCAACGCCGTTATCGACGAGGCTTCGTTTGACAAAATCAAGTCGTACATCGACTTCGCAGAGAAGGCGAAGGACGCGAAAGTCGTCATGGGCGGCAAGTGCGACAAGAAGAAGGGCTGGTTCGTCGAACCGACCATCATCGAGACCACAAATCCGCATTTCAAGTCGATGGAAGAGGAGATTTTCGGCCCCGTACTGACGGTTTATCCCTACGACGACAAGAAGGTCGAGGAAACGGCTGAACTCTGCAACACGACCTCGCCCTACGGCCTGACGGGTGCTGTTTTCGGTCGCGACCGCATGGCTGTCGAGAAACTCACCAACCTGCTGCGCTATGCTGCCGGCAATTTCTACATCAACGACAAGCCGACGGGTGCCGTTGTCGGTATGCAGCCCTTCGGAGGCGCACGTGCCAGTGGTACGAACGACAAGGCCGGTGGCGAGTTCAACCTCATCCGCTGGATGGTGCCGCGCGCCATCAAGGAAACGCTCGTTTCGCCGACTGACTATCGTTACACTTACATGAAGTAGGTTGAGGAACGAGGAAGGAGAAACGAGGAATCTTCCGACGCCTTCTACATCGAAAAAGCCCCGAGGGTCGCAACCTTCGGGGCTTGATTTTGGTTTGGCTTGAAAATTATTTGTTCATTTTCAGGTACCAGTTCTGCGGATTCGTCAGATCGACGACCGGATTCTTCTTCGCAAGTTTTTGAGCCAGCCAACGGTTGCCGAAATCGCTTCCGTAGGTGCCGGCAGCGTTCTTGTGGCGGGCCAGACGGCAGAGGTCGCCGAAGCGATGGCCTTCAAATGCCAATTCGAGCGCGTATTCGTCACACAGAATGTCCTCGACGACGTTCATCTGGGCTTCCTTCGACCATGTGAGCACCGTAATCATCACGGGATTGCCCTCTTCGTCGTAAATCGGGTTGCCCTCTTCGTCAACAGCCTGTTGCTCGCCGATGATGTCGGGGAAAAGTTCCTTGCCGAACTGAGCCTGCAATTCATAATACTTCTGCACACCCACAATGTTCAACTGGTAAGGCGAACGGTCGCCTCTGGTTTCGCCTGCTCCGTAGGAGTGGATACCGAAACTCTTGGCAAAGGTAGCCTTGTTTTCCGTCGAATAGAAGGGGATGGTTGAGCGCAACATGGCGTGCGATTCGGCCGTGAGGTAGGTCGAGTCGTTCTCAAGGTCATCGTTGAAGCCGTCTTTCAAGATAGCGAAGGCAGCATCGGGATAGCCCATGCGGTTCATCGCCTCTGCCAGTCGCAGATAGACGGTCGAGGTGCGATAGATGAAGACGTTTCCTCGCTCGTATTTTCTCATTTCAAGGAATGTGGAGTCGTCTTTGGAAACGAATCTGAGCACTTCGTTGCGGCGGCAGTCGCCAATGTCCTCAATCAACTTCGGGTCGGCACTCGACGAGTTGGGTCTGTAGTAGTACGGTTGCGCAGCCGAGAAGTCGGTATAGGTCTTCGAGGGGTCGATTTCGCGCTCCAAGAAGTACATATTCGACGAATAGCTCGACGAAGCCTCGGTGGTGTAGAGGTCGTAACCGAACAGACGGGGCAGGTCGGTGGTCTGACCTTTGAGTTTGTTCACACCCATCGGCACATAAGTGATGATGTCGCCTTGGTCGTCAGATGTGAAGAAGCCTCTCCAAGTGGAACCCTCGGTGTACTCGTGCCAGTCGGTCGGACGGTTCTTGCGGAATTCGTCTGTATTCTCGACTTCTGAATGATAAGGTTTCGCCAGAAGTTTATTGTCATTGAGGTACTTGAAGTAGCACTTCGCAGCATTTTCATATTCGCCAGCCTCGAGATAGAGGTCGCCGAGGACGAGCCCGACGGGGAACATGATTTTCTTGACGTTCACATTTTTCTGTGTGTTGTTATTGAAGTAACCTGCATCGACCAAGTTGCCGGCGTTGTAGTCGGGCACGGCGGCAAGCACCGTACTGTCGGCATAGAGACGAAGTTGCGGAGCGAGAGCCTCGCAAATGCCTCTGATGTCTTTCTTCTCGCGGATGGCGTTGGCCTCACTGATGTTGGTGATGGGCTCGGTGAAGAAAGGCACTTCGCCATACATCTTCGCCAACTGCAAGTAGGCCCATGCGCGGATGCTGTAGGCCTGCACATACTCGGGCATAGCCACTTTGCGCGAACCTGTGAGCAGGTTGGTGTCGCGGTGGGCGATGAAGTAGTTACAGTTGTTGATGACGCGGTAGAAGATGTAGGCCGAGTCGTACTTGTTTTCGCTCGTTACCGAGAAATTGGCCAGTTGGCGCAGGTCGGTCGAGGTGTACTGGTGGACTGCGGTGAGTTCGCCGCGCATCTCGTTGAAGAGCACATACTGGTCGATGGCCTGCTGTACGCCTTTCAGAATGCCGAGCGTGTAGAACATCGAGTCGGTCTTCTGGTCGAGTTCGGGGTCGAAGATTTGAAGGTTCGACTCTGTCTCGAGCATATCCTGACAGGAGGTCATCATCGGTAAAAGGGTAAAAAGGTAAAAGGGTAAAACCGCTTTCGCCATTTTCCTTACAAATATCATTGCTTTCATATTCTTTACTTTTTATATGTTTTACTTTTTTACCTTTCAATTAGAGGTTAATCTTCATACCCATGGAGAAGGTGCGGCTGAGCGGAACGTTGCCTGCGTCGATGCCCTGATAGAGCACGCCGTTGGCCACCGAGAATTCGGGGTCGCTGCCGATGTAGCGCGTGACGGTGAAGAGGTTGTTGGCCTCGGCCCAGATTTGCAGTCCCTGCAACCACGAGAGGCTGACGGGCACCTTGTAGTTGAGTCGGAGGGTCTTCAGTCGCAGGTAGCTTCCGTCTTCAATCCAGCGGTCGCTGAAGCGGCTGTTGCCCATCGGGTCGTCGTAGCTGACACGCGGGATGTCGGTGACTTGACCTTCGTAGCGCCAGCGGTTGGTCATGGCGACAGTCTGGTTGTAGAAGTTGTTGCCACCTTCGAGCACGCTGCGCTGGTAGTTGAACACGTCGTTGCCGAGCGAGTAGTTGAAGCCGACAGAGAGCGTGAAGTTGCCCCACATGATGTTCGTGAAGATGTTTCCGTAGATGTCGGGATTCGGGTTACCGATGATGGTGCGGTCCTCGATGCCGATTTTGCCGTCGCCGTTGAGGTCAGCGAAGTGGGCGTCACCAGCGCGGAAGTTCTTGTGGGCACCAGTGTTGTCGAGCATGTAGAGGTAGCCGGCGCTGCCTGCCTGTGCAGCCTGTGCGTCGTCGGCAAACACACCGAGGAACTTGTAGCCGTAGAAACTGCCTGCCTCGTAGCCGACGATGGTGGCGATGTTGTCCTTGCCGTAGATCGACGAGGTGTAGCCCTGTCCGGCGAGTTGTCCACCGATATAAATCTTGTCGTCGTTGGGCAGCGTCTGGATTTTATTGACATAGTGTCCCATCGAGGCACCCACTTCCACGTTGAAGTTCTTCGAGACGATGGGTTTGCCTGTGACGGTGAGTTCGAAGCCCGTATTTTGGAGCGAACCGCCGTTCGACCAGTAGTTGTTGATACCGGCGACGGGGTTGTCGAAGCTCTTCAGCGTGAGCAGGTTCGACGTCTTATTGATGTAATAGTCGAAGTTCACACCGAGGCGGTTGTTGAGCCAGTACGACTGCAGTCCGAGGTTGATGCGACGGGTCTTTTCATAGGTAATTTGGTCGTTACCGATGTTGTTGAGCTGTGCTGCCGTGAGGTTGTTCAGGTATTTCACCACGCCAAACGATGTGCGGGCAGCATAGTTGTTGATGTCGTCGTTACCAGAGAGGTCGAATCCAGCTTTCACGAGCAGGTAGTTCAGCGCGTCGGTCTTCGGGAACCACGCCTCGTTGGTCACTGCCCAACCGAGTTGCACGCTGGGGAAGATGCCCCATTTCACGCCTGCGAGTTTCAGTCCACTGGAGTTTTCACCGAAGCGGCTGCTGCTTTCTGCGGCGAGGGTCAGTTGTGCGAAATAGCGGTTGCGATAGTTGTAGTCGAGGTTGGCATACCATGTCAAGTTTTTCCAAGCGTCGGCAATACCCTTCACATTGATGTAGGTCATGTTTTCGTTCATGTTGGGCTGCTTGTCGTTGGTACCCGAGTCGTTCTGACCTTCCGGTGTGTTGTCGTCGAAGGAATAGGAAGCATAGCGGAAGCCTCCGTAAGCGTCGATGAAGTGCTCGCCAAATTGCTTGGTGAATTGCAGGCGCGTGTCGCTGACGACGCTGGTCTGCTTCGAGAACATCGTGCTGATGAGCGATTCCACGCGGCCGATACCGTCGATGAGGAAGATGGGCATACCACCTTTCGGACGATAGTAGCGCTGCGAGGTGCGGTCGAGCGTGTAGCTGAAGGTCTCGGTCAGCGAGAGATAGCGCGAGAATTCGTAGCGCGGTGCGATGACGGTGTTGAACACCATCGTCTCGACGCGGTTTTTGTTGATGGCATTACCGTGTTCGAGCAGTGCCGTCGGGTTACCGAGTGTCAGGTCGCGGTCGAGCGCCGTCAGGAAGTTGTCGGCGTTAGAAAGGCGCGTGGTGAGTTGTCCCGTCACACTGTTAAATGCGTAGGGGTTCAAGAACGGAGCCTTGATGAGCGCGAGCAGCGTGGGCGACGAGACGGGTGCGATGCCGAAATCGACGGGTGCACCGTTGTCGAACACGTTGCGGTTGAGTTTCGTATAAGACATGTCGAAACGTGTCGTGAGCTTGTAGATGACGTCGATGTCGGTGTTGAAGCGCACGTTCAGACGGTTGAAGTCGTTTTTGCGGGCTGTGCTCTGCGCGTCGGTGTAGCCGAGCGAGAGGTTGTACATACCCACGTTGTCACCACCCTGTACGTTGATGCTGTAGTTCTGGGTGACGGCGGTGTGATAGACTTCCTTCGTCCAGTCGGTTTCGTTGTGATATTCGCTGTAGTAATACTTGTTGGGGTCGTCGTTGAGGAACTTGAATTCGTCCGTGTAGCGACCGATGTTGGGATAGGTTCCCAGCATTTCCGATGCGTAAAGGCGATACTGCGATGCGTTCATCACTTCCGGAAGGCGTCCGACGAGCGTCACACCTGCGCCAATGTTGGCATCGATGCGCGTGGCCATCGAGTGACCGCGCTTCGTGGTGATGAGCACCACACCGTTGCCGCCCTTTGCTCCGTAGAGTGCAGTGGCGTTTTTCAGCACTTGCACCTTTTCGATGTCGGAGGGATTGATGTTGAGCAACAGGTTGGTGTAGTCGCCGTAGTGGAGCGTGTTGCGGGTCTCCTGCATGTCGCGGATGATTCCATCGACGACGATGAGCGGCATGGCGTTCGCGTTGAGCGAGTTCAATCCGCGAATGAACATGGCTGCGCCGTAGCCTGGACCGCCAGAGCGGTTGATGGCGTGGATGTCGGCACCGATGTTGTTTTCAATTTCGGTTTCCACGGTAAGCGACGTGGTGTTACTGACATTTGCCTCGGCAAAAGCGGTCACGTTCGTGCCGTTTTCGTACATCGACTTGAATTTGTCGGACAGCATGGTGATGCGAAGCGTCTTCTTGCCGTCGCCGATGCCGACCTGCTGGCTGAGGTAGCGCGGAGCATAGACATAGAGCGAGGTGGCGAAGGTCGGCACCTTGATGGTGAATTCGCCCTGCTCATTGGTCATGGCAGCATAGAGGCGGTTGTTGAGTGTCTGAACTTGGATACCCGACAGCGGCTCTTTCGACACGGCATCGACAACGATGCCTTTCACTTCCATCATGGGATAGGTGGGAAGTTTTGTCTGTACTTTCTTCTTGACGACCTCCCGTGTGTCGTCGGCATCCAAGTCGTCTTGTGCCAACACGGGCAGGCTGACGGCGCACGCAAGCAGGATACCGAAACTAAGAATGATATGTCTTTTCATTGTCATGGAGTTTTGAATTAGTAATGAACCTTATAGTCAGGATGTTGCTTCATATATGCGTCCAACTCTTTGGGGAGCAGGAAAAAGCGGTCGATGCGCACGGTGCGGTCGAACTCGGTGTTGCCGACGGGCACGCGGCTCAGCACGCGAAGGTAGGGCGAGCCGGCCATACCGTAGTAGCAAATCGGGAAGGTGATTTCACCGAAGCAGACGGTATCGACCTTCGACGGATCGTTGGTGAAGAGGTTGACGGTTTTGGTAATCGGCTTTCCTTGTTCATCGTAGCCAATCGTGTCGGTTCTTGTCAGCGTGGTCGGGTTGGCAGGCAACGAACCGTTTGCTCTGTTCATACCAATCTGCACTTGCACTTGGTTGGGTTTGATGTCTTCCTGCGGAATGAATCGGTTGGTGATGTTGGCCGGCACGAACACGCCATAGAGGACGTAGGTCGTGGAGCGGGCACCTCTCAGGTAGAAGTTCAACTCGACATTCGACATGTTGGTGTTCGGCGACACCGTGACATAGCCTTCGTTCGAAACCGAGCCGGGAACGAGCGGATTCTGCGTTTCGGCATTGACTCTTTCCGTTCTGTCACTACCGTTCTCCACGGCGGCTAAGTTGCTGCCGAACTCTGCTTCGACGTTGATAATCGGGTTCCAGAAGAGCCAGGGCTGCAGGTGGAGCGAGTCGCCAGTGACGAACATCACACCGTTACTCTTCTTCACGGGTGTGGTCGCCTTGAGCATCTGCTCGGCATCTTCGGTGTAGATGCGGTCGTACCACGTCGTCATCAGCGAGTCGATTTGGGGTTGTTCGCCTTCGGCCCACTTCATCAGTTTCTTGTTGTCGAAGAGGTTGTTATTGTAGAACAGGCCTGTCAGCATCTTGTCGTGGCTGATGGAGTCGTTCCAATATTCAGGACTGGGCGACAGCTTCACGCGCTCCTGCGTCGGGTTGGTCGTTTTCGAGGAGGGTTTGTCGAAATAGGAGAAGTCCACGTAGTTGTAGCACTTCTTGATGTAGTCCATCGCCTTGGTCCATGCCTCGTTGCTGGGAACTACCATCGAGTAGTTACTGTCCTCGCGGTTGATGTAGGCATAGTTCTGGCAGAGCAAGTTGTAGTCGTCGAAAACGGAGTCGAGATAGGTGAGCTGACCATCGACCACGGGGCCGGGTGTGCTCTTCGACTCGTTGAGGCGCAACACGTCGTAACTGTGGACGAAATCGCTGATGGAGTCGATGGGGAAGTCCTTGTTGTTGAGCGACTCGAGAATGTTCGAGCGGAATTGCAACTTGCCGTTGATGGTGTGGAGCACGCCGTTGAGGCTGGCCACGTTGGGCTGTGCCACGGCGATTCCGTCCATCGTGTAGTTGCCGTTGCCCTCGAAGACGAGGTGCTTGAGGTTGAGCATCGAAATCGAGGTCTCGACGCGGCCCGATGCAGGATAGTTGTTGCGTGCGATGTGGTTCTGCACGAACTCTTTCCGCAGCGTCTCGTTGCTTTCGTTCATCAGCGCTTCGTAGTCGAAGGTGTCGTTGAGCGGAGCCCAAACGGTGACGGTCTGCGTCGATTTCAGCAGTTCGGCATAGCCGGCTTTCTGCACCAGTGCGGCAAACTGCGAGAGATTGCTGTTGGCCGTGATGTTCTCCCAGATGGTTGCTGTGGCCGAGCCTTCTACGGCACTGCCTGCGTCGTAGTGCTCGTCCCATTCTTTACAGGAGGTGAGGATTAAGGAGATGAGGAGTAAGGAGACCATTCCAAACCTCAGACTCACCTTTTTCATATTCATCTTGCTTATCATAATTTTTAATTCTTAATTCATAATCAATTAGAACATATCCTCCAAGTACATCGGATTGTTATAGACGTTCTCGGGACAGAGTTCGATGTAGTCGAGATAGAATTCCGAAGAGGTGTTGTCGGGCAGCACCGTCTTGAATCGAACCCAATATTCACCTTGCTCGAACTGCTGCTTGACGAGGATTCGGCGCAGACAGCCCGGATAGCGGCGCGAGTTTTTCGATTGTCCGATGTACATGTAGGCCATCGGACCACGCATCCAGCCGAGGCTGCGCATGTTGGCGTCGCTTTCCACACCGTTGTCCGACGTGTAGCGATAGTAGGGCAGCCAGCCTGTCACTTCGTCGGGAATGACGGTTCCGTCGGAACTGACGTAGTTGGAGTTGGTTTCGTCGAGGTTATAAGGCTTGTGGCGCATGTCGAGCGGAATGTCGAGGGCGCGCATCGACGTGATGGCCGAGGAGCGGCCGATGTAGCACTGCATCATACCACGAAGTTCGTTGGCGGTGAAGCCAAGGCGGAGTTCGTAGGTGCCGTCGGGAAGCGGCGGCAGGCGGAGTGCGAAGTCGTAGGCACCGTTACAGTTCAACTCATCGCGCTGGTAGTTACACCAAGGCACGTCTTGACCGCCGAGGTAGTAAATTTCGGAGTTGTCGCCGTTATAGACCTTGATGTTCTTACAGAAGTTCTCGGGAATACGCATGTTTCCGTCACCACCGAAGGTGTCAAAGGTGCCGCCTGCGCGTGCTTTCACGTCTTTCGGGTTCATTCGGCGCAGTCCGTTGCTCATCATTTCGGGCAGCAGCGACAGGATATCGAAGCGCATGCGCTCGTTGAGCGTTCCGTGGGGCACGTCGTAGTCATAGACCAACATGCCGTTGATGGGATGGATGTAGCCGTTGAGCGATTGAATGTTGGACTTATCGACAAGGATTCCTTCCTTCATCACGGTGGCGATGGCGGGCGAAGCCAGTTCTGCCTCGCGGTCGGTCAGCGTGCTGTTGGTCACCCAGCGGTTGATGCGCGGCGAACCGTTGATGCGCGAGAGCTTCATCAGCGTGTAGGGCAGCATCGTCTCCATATACTCGTAGATGGGAGCGGCTGAATGGTTCGACACGCCTTCCTTGTCGGTGAAGAAGAAGTTGTCGTAAGACACCATGTAGCGCAGGATGTGATACCGCATGAACATGTTCAACGCGTTGTGGGGGTTGGAATAGTCGGTTCCGGTGCTCACTTCGATGCCATTGTTGCGGAAGTAGTCGTACCAGCCGGTTTCTGGCTTGGCGCAGTTGGCATAGACTTGGTTGGCGAAGGCTGCGAGGTCGTCGATGTTGTTGATGCCGTTGGCTTTCAACACCTCGTCGGTCTCGGCGAAGATGGTGAATCCGAGTTTGCACGTTCCCAGTTCATCTTCCAATGCCGTTCGTCCTGCCGTGTAGATTCGCTTGTCTTTCGACTTGTTACATTTGTACTGCTTGGGCAGGATGACGTTCTTGCGCTCGAGGTCGGAAAGCGAGTCGGCAAGCGTCGTAGCAACGAGTGCTTGGTTGAAGATGGTGAATTCCTCGTGCTTGCTGAGTTCACCTGCGATGAGGTTGTTCGAGCGGGTGAGCACGTGGTTGATTTCGTGGAGCACGCCGTTTTCGAGGTCGTTGTCCATCAGTGTGATGATGGAGTGCTCGTTGAGCACGAGGCGGCCTGACTCGGGGTCGATCGATGTGTTGATGTCGCGTCCGAGCATCGTGTTGATGGTCATTCCGCTGTTCATATCGACACCCATCACCTCGCTATAGAGCAGGTGGAACAGAGCGATGTCGTTGCAGAGCGAGTCGGTGAGGCCTTCCAGTCCGGGGCCGGTCATGCCGTTGTGGGGCAGTCCGTCTTTGCTCATGTCGTTGTAAAGGCTATCGACGTAGGCTGTCACGGCATCGTTGGTCGGCGCAAAACAGGTGTATGTGCCGTAGGCCGAGAGAATTTGGTCGTAGCCGATACGCTTGAGAATGTAGTTAAAATTACTGAATTGGTCGGGACGATTGGCGATGTAGTCCTCGATGGTCTCACCCGTGAAGGTGTAGAGGTTCGAGTCGTCGATTTCCTCCCTACAACTGTTCAGCCCGACCATCATGACTGCGGCCATGACGAGGAAGAGCTTTCCGATATGTTTTCTTACATTGAATTTCATAATCTTGAATCGTTTTAATGGGGTTTATCGTTTAGTCGTAGTTTCATCCTGAATGAAGACGGGATTCTGCTTGAGTAGTCGGTTGACGCGCAGTTCTCGCTCCAAGACAGGCCAGTAGAGGAAGGGTTCGCTCTTCATTTTGTATGAAACAGCGTCGCCACCGTTCACGTATTTTCTGACGACCATTTTGAGCATTCCGTCGTAGAGGGCGGGCCATTCGGTCTTGTCGGCCATCTTCGTCTTGATATCGACACCATCCATGTGGCGATAACAGTAGCGCATCAGGTCGTACCAGCGCTTGCCTTCGAAGGTGAGTTCGCGTCCGCGCTCGGCCAGGACGAGGAATTCCATCTGATCCTTGCTGTTGTAAGCACTGGGTTGCAGGGTGTCGGTAGCGAGGCGATACATCGAACGCTTGTTGACTTTCTGCACGAGCCAGAAGGCGTTGTTGAGGTTGGGATCGTCGGGCTCGTCGCCGGCGAGTTGCACGAGGGCTTCAGCCTTCATGAGCATCACGTCGGTGAGGCGATAGACAATCCAGTTGCGGTTGCTGCGAGCCACGTTGTCGGGCTTTTCCTTGGCGGCGTTGCCTGAGCCGGGGTTTCCAATCGGAGCATAGGCCGATTCCACCATTTTGCGGATGTCGAGACCGTAGATGGCTTCACCGTTGCCGGCATCATAGGAAGTCATCCAGAAGCGATAGTCGTTTCTCGAATGGAATGCCATCAGGCCTTGCGGGGTGTTGGCCGAATTTTCATAGAGGGTGAAAATCTTCGAAGCCATCATGATTCCATGGTTTGCACCGTGGCCATTGACGTAATACTTACCAATTCCGCTGTTTACGGAGTTGAACTGCCATTCGAGAATGCTCTCGTGGGCATTTCCACGAACAAACAGGTTGATGAACATCTCGCTACCGCCTTCGTCGAGGTGGTAGATGTCGTCTTCAATCTGTTTGAAGCGACCTTGGTTGACGGTCTCGTAATATTCGTGCTTGGCTTGGATGACCTTGTCGGCATATTCGACACACTTCATGTAGTCGGCTGCGTTGTGGGTCATCGAGGCGCGCCAGAGGTAGATGTCGGCGAGCAGGGCACGCACGGCGTCGGTCGTGAAATAGCCCTTGTTGCGCCAGTTTCCTACTCCGTAGGCTCCCGATTTCAAGATGTAGCGCTCCGACTCTTCGAGGTCGCGGATGCAGAATTGCAGCACGCTGTCGGGCGTGGTCTGCGGAATCATCATTTCCTGGTCGTCGTCTTCATACGACTGTGTCGTGTAGGGCACGTCGCGGAAGGTGCGCACGAGGTAGAAATAGCAGAGCGAGCGCAGGGCGAGCATCTGTGCGCGGGTTTCGTCGTAGTCGCCACGTGTGAAGGCGGGATCGACTTCGAGCACTTCGTCGATGTGGTTCAACACGATGTTACAACGGTTGATGACACTGTAGAAGTTCTCCCACGAGTTGTATCCGTTGGTGGGCAGCAGGTTCACAGCACTGATGTTCTGCAAGTCGGAATTGCCGTTGTCTTTGTACTGCACCAGTTCGTCGGAGCGGAACGAGCCCCAGACGATGGCTTTCTCCTGACAACCTTCTGAAGTCATTTGGCTGTAGGCTCCCGTCACCATGTTCTTCACGTCTTCCTTCGATTTCCAGAAGTCTTCGCCGATGGTTTTATCGGTCGGGTAGATGGTCAGGAAGTCGTTGCAGCTGACGAGGAGTAAAGGAGCAAGGGAGTAAAGGAGTATGTAGAATCCTTTTTTCGCCATGTTGTTGAAAATATCCTTTTTCATATAATTCACCTTTTTACTTTTTTACCTTTTTACCAATTTATCAGAATCCAACATTGATGTTCATCGTAATCGACTTGCTTCGCGGAGTCTGGGAGCCGTCGGTGGCAATACCCCATGCGCCGGCACCGTGTTCGGGGTCGGTTCCGCTATACTTCGTGAAGACGAGGAGATTCTGTCCCGACAGGCTGATGGCCAAGTTGCGCAGACCGAGGGCCTGGAGCGTCTTTTTCTTGAACCTGTACGAGAGCTGCACGTAGCTCATGCGAATGAAAGAGGCATCTTCCACGTAGCGGTCGCTACCGAGGAAGTTGTAACCCGAGTTGAACATGGCACGCGGCATGGTCGTCACGTCGCCGTTCTTACGCCAGCGCCAGTTCACGGCTGAGCTCTGGTTGTAGGCATCGAACATCTTTTCGAGGTTCATGCGGGCGTTGTTCACGACCTTGTGGCCGAGGCGGTAGGTGAAACTGGTCTTCAGCGTCCAGTTGTCGTAGAAGAAGCTGAAGCCGAAACCACCACTGATCTTCGGGTTGGAGTTACCCAGATAAACGATGTCGAGTGAGTTGATCTGGCCGTCGTTGTTCACGTCTTCATAGATGGCGTCACCACCTTGGAACTTATACAAGGGTGTGCCGTCTTTGAAGTTATACACCTGCTGGATGGGGTTTCCGTGGGAGTCCATCAGCACGCGACCGTCGGCACCGATGGCAATCGGAGCAGTCTTGCCGCTGGCAAGGAAGTCGTTGTTGATGTAGTCGCGGAATTGCTCGCCATCCCAGCCGTGGCTGTTCTTCATGTTGAGCAGGTAGTCGTAAGAATACTGATAGACGCCTTGGTAGCGCAGTCCGTAAATCGAACCGAGGGGGTTACCCGTCTGAATGCGGTTCAGATACTGGCCACGTGAACCGGCATCCCATTCCGAGTTGATGGATTCGAGCACGCTCTGGTCCATTTCCACGATTTCGTTGCGGTTCTGGGCGATGTTGAAGTTGGCGCTCACCTCGAACTTACCGATTTTCAGGAATCGGTTGGCATTGATGTTCAATTCCCAACCTTGGTTGGTCATTTCGCCGACATTCGTCCATGCGAGTGTTCCGAAACCAGTGGTCGAGGGAATGCGGACGCCCGACATCAGCAGGTTGCGCGTGCGCTTGAAGTAATAGTTGAAGTCACCTGTGATGAGGTCGTTGAAGAAACCGAAGTCACCACCGATGTTGTACTGCATGGTGCGCTCCCACTGTAGGCGGTTCAGCTGCAAGCCTTCGAGATAGGTGATGGCGTCACCCGAGATACCATAGGTACCACTCGAAGCGTAGCGGGCATATTGCAGATATTCACCACCGGGCTGGCGACCCACGATACCCCACGAGGGACGGAACGACAGCATCGAAACCGTCGGCTTCGCCCATTTCAAGAAGGGTTCGTCGATGAGGTTCCAACGCAGCGAGACGCTGGGGAAATAGCCCCATTTTCTGGAGTCACCAAACTTGGTCGTACCGTCGGCGCGGAGCGAGAAGCCCAACACGTAGCGCGACTTATAGGACATGTGGTGCTGGAACGAGGCCGACATCGAGCGCCATTCGCCGTTACCCGTACTCATCGGCTTATGCTTACCATCGACCGAGGGTGCCTCGATGCCGTTCGGCACGTTCACCACGCCTGAGGTCTGGCTGTTGTTTTGTCCAATCGACATTTCCCAGCGTCCGAGCATGGTCAAGTACCAGTCTTTGTTGCGGAAATGCGGGGTGAAGGTCAGCGTGTGGCGGGTCGTGATGGCCTGCGAGTTGTAGTCATAGACCTCGTTGCGGTTGTAGTTGTCGTTGGCCCAACCGTCGGTGCTGAGCGAGCCCGGGTAGAACTTGGGCTGACTCTCCGAGAAGATGTCCATATAGACCAGTCCCGAGTAGTCGAGGCGCGTCTTGTCCTCGTCCTTGCCCAAGAGGTAGTAGTCGAGTTTGAACTCGGGCGAGATACGATAGGTCTTATCGTGAACCCACGCGAGTTCGGCGATGGCAACGGGGTTGCCGAGGCCGCGAATCGACGACAGCTGCGACGACGAGCGGTTGGGCTGTGTGCGGCTGTTGCCCGAGGGCAGCATGATGTAGTATTCGTCGGTGTCGGTGCCGTCAGCGTTCTGGCGGTAGATGCTCATGTTCGGAGCCATCTTCTGGGCGATGCCGAGAATACCTGAGTAGTTCTTATTATTATAGGTGTAGGTCAGCGGGAAGGTCGTGCGGAACACGATGCGGTCGCTGACGAAGTAGTCGAGGGCGAGTTTCGTCGAGAAACGGTCGAGTGTCTGTCTGATGATCGTACCTTTCTGGTGGTCGTAACCGGCGGAGATGCGGAAGTTGGCCTTTTCACCACCACCCGAGATGGTCAGGTAGTGATACTGGCTCCATCCGACCTGCTGAACGGCTTTCACCCAGTCGGTGTTGTTGTTCCAGTTCTCGTATTCAGCCCACGAGGGGTTGTAGTTGATTTCGTTGATGTCGTCGGTGGCCGATGCGCTCTGCTGCGGGTTGTAGTACATTTCCTTGAGCATCATCGTGTATTCGTCACCGTTGAGCAGGTTGTAACCCTTCGGCTGCCAGTTGGCCTGCACACGCAACGAGTAATCGACGTGGGTGGCACCGCGCGAACCACGCTTCGTGGTAATCGAGATGACACCGTTGGCACCACGCGAACCCCAGATGGCGGTTGCGGCAGCGTCTTTCAAGACGTCGATTTTCTCGATGTCCGACGGGTTCACCGAAAGCAGTGCTGCGTAAGTTTCTTCGTTGGCCGAGGCGAAGTCGAACGACTCGTCGGGGTTGTCGAAGATGTTGCCATCGACCACAATCAGAGGCTCCGAAGAACCGTTGATCGAGGTGACACCACGCAGACGCATCGAGGTTCCCGAACCGAGGTTACCCGAGTTGGCCACGATGTCGAGACCGGCAATCTTACCTTGCAGGGCTTCGTCGGCTGAGGTGAAAGAAAGACCTTCCACTTCACTCATGTTGAAGGTCTGCTTGGCCGACGACACTTCGTTTTCGGGAATGACCAGACCGCCTTGGCGATACTTCGGCTTTGCCTTGATGACGACTTCCTTGATGGTGTTTTCTTCTTCCAACGTGATGTTGAACGTGGTCTTGTCGCCGATGGGAATGGTCACTTTCCGATAGCCAACGTAGGACACCTGAAGTTTATTCTTCGTATTGACGACCTCCATCGAGAAGTTACCGTTGATGTCGGTCTGCGCATTGGACACGATACGGTTGTTGCCGTCGATTTCGACGACGTTACACATCATAATCGGGCCTTCCAAGTCACTGACTGTACCCGAGATGCGCGTGCCCTGAGCCATTGCTGCCGTGCTGAAAAAGGCGCAAACGGCTACTATGAGATATTTGATATTCTTTGTTTTCATATTCTGGCTCTTTTTTTAATATTTCTGATACAATCGAGTGTCGTATAACCTTCTGAAGGCCGATAGGTTCTTCTTGGCTTGCGACCCGCTCCAGAGCCCGTCGTAGCGGTCGGTGTTGCGGTGGTGGTTCAGCGGCGCACTGATCTGATGGACCACGGCAAACGAAGAGGTCGTGATGGACTTCTCTTGCGGCTTTCCGTTGCGGTCAACAGCGTCGGCCTTGTGGCTGAACACGTAGTCGCGAGTCATTTGGTTCACAATTTTTCCAGAGTTACCATTCACGCTGACTTGGTTGCCGCGGTTGTCGGTCACGGTGAGGGTGTTGCCACCACCGCTGACGGTGAGTTTTTCGCGGATACCGAGCGTGTCGGAGCAGGCTGTGCCATAGACACCACCATCGACCACGTTGTCGGCATAGACCGAATTGTCTTGGAAGTTGTAGCGCACGAAAGCGTTGATTTCTTCAATCATCGCCAACACCTTGTTGCGGGCATCTTGCAAAGCGGGCGAGGGATTGGTGGGCGACTGGCTCCACTCCTCGGCATGGGCATCGTAGATTTCCTGAATGTCTTCCCACTTCGGCAGTCCGAGGTCGTAAGCGCGTTGCATGGCTTCGTTGTCGGGCACATAGACGGTGTAGTTATACGAGTTGAAGAACTTCACGTCGTAGTCGAGTCCGTAGTGGCCGGCCTCATTGACGAAAATCAGATAGCCGTCGCGACGGGTCTTTTTCGTCAGGTTGTTCTTCTCTCTCATGCGGTCGGAAGCGAACCAGAAGAGTTCGTCGTTGCCGAATCCGTCGAGCAGGCGAACGTATTCCGTGAAAGCTTCATTATCTCTGAGCACTTTGTAAACGGACTTCTGCGGAGCCTGAATCAGTTGGTCGATGGCGAAAGCCGTACCGTTTTTCTGGCGATAGGTTGACAGGATGTTCGACACGGGCAGTCCCTCGTCAATTTGGCCGCCGCTCATCACGGTGCCGTTCTCATACAACACTTCGCCGCCGTGCTTCGTCTTGTAGAAGCGGTTCGTTCCAATCTCCTCGCCATCGTTCAAGACGACAGTGTGGTAGTTCAGAATGTCTTTCAACTGCGACCTGAACTTGTCCTTGGTCAGACGCTCGATGGAGTCGGTGGGTTCGGTGCCCACTTCGCCTGTCGTCGGGTCGAATTTCCATGACGAACAGAACACGTAGGGACTCCTTTTGGCATCGTAGTAGAAACGCAATGCACGAGGCTGCGGGCTCTTGAGCATGGTGGGGTCGATATAATACTTGCCGAAAGCCTCATCAGTGGGGATGAACAAGCCGTAGTTGGCGCTCATGGCGAGGAGGTAGGCATAGTAGTTCATGCTGTAGCCGAGGGGCGTACCCATCGTGCTCGAACCGTCTTGGATGGCGGTGTTCATGATGCGCATGTTGGTGCTCAAGAAGGCAGGAGCCGACACGGCGACGTACTGGTTCGGTGCGAACACGGTGTTGAGCATATATGCCACGCCGTTGTTGGCGATTTTCACGTCGTATTGGCCGTTTTCATTGCGGTTAATGACGTCGAGGGTGAGTCCCATCGGGTCGGAGGCGTCGTCCATGATGTCGCCGAACTTGCTCGGCACAGTATTGACGAACGACGACTTCATCAGGTTGTTGATGAAGGCCACGATGATGTTGCCCGGAATCGAGTCGATATTCTCGTTGAGGTTCTCGACGGTGTTCTCACGCACACCGAATTGGTCGATGAGGAATGCACCGCTACCGCCCGGCAAGAAGTATTTCTTGATGGCGTCGTCGGTCGGAACGAACATGGCTCCGAGATCGGAGAGTTCGTTGCCACCCATACCGTTGGTGTAGGCGTTCCATCCCGGGTCGTAGCTGAGCAGGTTGGGAACCTGCGAGTTGTTCGGGTCGATGTCCAAAGCTTTCGAACCCTGCGAACGCTGGCTGAAATAGCGCAACTGGAAGATGGAGTCGAGGAGTTGCTTGCCGTAGGCCTGCGCGTAGTCGTTGTAGCGATTGGTGAGTGCACCATCGTAGTAAGGAGCGCAGAAACGGTCGATCATTCGACTGAAATAGTTGCTGTTGCCATTGTTGCGGATCACTTCGGCGAGGTTTCCCGGCGGCACGAGCACATCTTCCAACTGGTGGATGTAACCGTTCTTACAGGTCACATCGGCCTTGAGGATTCTGTTGCGGAAGATGTAAGCCGACTTCTCGTCGTCGTTGTACTTCGAGCCAGTGATGACTTCGAAGTCGCTGCCGTCGCCACGTGTGGTGATGTTGTTACCAATCATCTGCTCGGCGGTGAAGTGCACCATCATCGGGTCGGAAGCGTCCATGACGAGGTTGATGCCTCTGTCGTAGAATTTCTCCCAATAGACATTGTTTTTGGGCATTCCAGCAGGTCCGTAGATGTAGGTAATCGAGTCGTAGCGCTCACCACCAATGCGGTGTTTCAGTACGACACCCTGCGACAACTCTCCCGACACCATCGCGTTGGAAAGCATTTCCACGAGGATGGGGTTGTTGAGCATCGAGGTGTTGAGCAGCATTTTTTTCATCGACTCGGTCAGGTCTTCGTACTTCGTCACGCCCCAAGAGTTATTCCTGTAGAAGCGCTCGAAGGCTTCGTCGTTGGCGGGGAAGACGGTCTTTGAACCTGTCTTGCCCAACGTTTCGGCGAAACCTAAATCATCGATGAGCCGCACATAATTGTTGAAAGTACCTGAAAGCACTTCCGGATTGGGATTCTTCAACTGGTCGTAGATGCTCTCTCCCAGCCAACTCGGGAAGTTGCCTTCCTCGTCGAGGTCGTAGCGGTCATGACACGAAAAGAATCCGCCACAAATCACTGCCAGACTCAGGCCCAAAAAGACCTTTCTGGACAGTTTAAAAAAGCGGTAGTTCATACGTTTAAACGATTTTTAATTATTTATTTATACATTATATTTATACGCGTGCGCGCGATTATCCTTGAAATTTGGGGCAAAGTTACTACTTTTTTTTGGAATAGGGTGTTTTTTCCGAGTTTTTTATTAAAATTACGGAAATTTTTACAAAAATCGCACATCATTCCATCGGAAAAAGACCGAAAAGTTTCGCGTCGATCATATCGATGACTTTCTGGAGGTCTTCTGCCGACTCGCCGAACTTCAAGTTGTCGCCATCGACGATGATGAGGTTGCCTTTGTAGCCCTCGATCCACTCTTCGTAGCGGCGACCGAGTCCTTCGAGATAGTCGATGCGGATGCCTTGTTCGAACTCGCGTCCGCGCTTCTGAATCTGGGCAACGAGCGTGGGGATGGTTGAACGGATGTAAATCATCAGGTCGGGCAGTTTCACGAGCGAAATCATCAGGTCGAACAGGTCGGTGTAGTTCTCGAAATCGCGGTCGGACATCAGTCCCTGGGCGTGGAGGTTGGGCGCAAAAATTCGCGCATCCTCGAAGATGGTGCGGTCTTGGATGACGGTCTCGGGCGAGCGCGAAATCTCTACGACTTCCTTGAATCGCTTGTTGAGGAAGTAGATTTGGGTGTTGAACGACCAGCGTGCCATATCGGCGTAGAAATCGCTGAGATAGGGGTTGTTGTCCACGGGCTCGAATCGGGGTGTCCAGCCGTAGCGTTTGGCGAGCAGCGTTGTGAGCGTTGTCTTGCCGCTGCCGATGTTTCCTGCAATTGCTATATGCATATTTTTTTGGTTTTAAAGGGTTATTAATGGGGAGTGAAAGGGGATTTAATCTGGGAAAAGGCCGAAGAGGGTGCGGTCGATTTTGTCGATGATCGAGGCGAACTCTTTGGGGTTGTGTTCGAAGTCGATGGGGTCGGCATCGATGACGAGCAGTTTTCCTTTGTATTTATTGAAAATAAAGTCTTCGTAGCGTTCGTTCAGACCGCGTAGATAGTCGATGTGAATGCTCTGTTCGTATTCGCGACCGCGCTTCTGGATGTTCTGCACGAGATGGGGCACGGAGGCACGGAGATAAATCATCAAGTCGGGGTCTTTGATGACGTAGAGCATCGACTCGAAGAGTTCCATATAGGTCTGGAAATCGCGGTCGGAGAGGTTGCCCATGGCGTGGTTGTTGGCGGTGAAGACATAGACGCCCTCGTAGATGGTGCGGTCTTGGATGACGGTGTGCTCGGCCTTGGCGATGTCGAGCAGGTCGCGAAATCGCTGCTTGAGAAAGTAAATCTCAAGGGCGAACGACCAGCGGGCAATGTCGGCGTAGTAGTCTTCGAGATAGGGGTTGTAATCGACGGCTTCGAAACGCGGTTCCCAGCCGTAGTGACGGGCGAGAAGGTTGGTGAGCGTTGTCTTGCCGCTGCCCATATTTCCTGCGATGGCGATATGCATTGTTTTGAGGAGTTGAAGAGTTGTGGAGTAAAGGAGTTAGGGATTTTTAGAGATTTTTTTCGGGATAGAGCGTGTCCCACCACGTGGGGTCGCCTTTGAGCCATTTCTGGAACCACGCGAAGGTGGTGGCCTGCCATTTCTGACGCTTTTTGTAGTCTTGAATCCAGTGGTTTTCGCCCTCGACGACGACGAATGCGGTTTCACGACCGAGGAGTTTCAGCGCGGTGTACATCTGAATCGACTCGCCAACGGGCACGTTGGTGTCGGCTGTTCCGTGGAGGAAGAGAATCGGCGTGTGGATTTTATCGGCGTTGTAGAGCGGACTGTGCTCGACATAAAGTTCCTTGTGCGACCACGGATAACTGTTGGCCATCGCCACCTCGCTGTAGCTGTAGCCCCAGTAGCCCTCGCCCCAGTAACTCGTGTGGTCGCTGATGCCGGCGTGGCTCATCGCAGCGGCGAAAAGGTCTGTTTTCGTCTGGAGATATTGCGTCATAAAACCGCCGTAACTGGCACCCAGACAGCCGATTTTCTTGCCATCGACGAAGGGATGTTCCTCGGCGAAACAGCGCGTGCCCTCGATGATGTCGTCGGCCACGAAATCGCCTGCGGTGTTCACGTGGCGCGAGGCGTATTCTTGTCCGAAACCAGCGGCACCACTGGGATTCACGACGAACACGACGTAGCCCTGCGCGGCATAGAGATGGGGCGCGTAGCCGCTTTCGAAATAGCGGGGCGTGGGCGAGCAACCACCATAATAATATACGAGCATCGGATATTTTTTCGTGGCATCGAACAGCGGCGGCAGGTAGTAGCGACCGCAAATCGTATCGCCACGCGAACTCACGAAGTCCCACGTCTTGCAGTCGCCAAGGGCGATGTCGCCGTAAAGGCGAGCGTGCTGGTCTTCGACGAGGGTCGTTTTCTGCGTTTTCAGGTTGGTCAGGTAACTGCGCGTGCTGTTCGACGCACTCACGCCCGTCCACGCCATCAACGGCTGTGTGTCGGCCAACCAAAATTGGCGAACGCAGTCTTCGGGTAGTTTAATCTGGTTGATTTTCAGTGTTTTAGTATCTGCTGCAAAAAGATTGATTTTATCGCGGTCGTTAGCGGTAAAATAGAGTTTTCCGTCGGTCAGACACCATTCGTAGTCATCTATGCTAGGGTTGAACGAGCGCGTGAGCGGTGTGGCCTTGCGCGTGGCGACATCGACGAGGAAAAGTTGGTAGTCGTACATACTGGGCGTGCGGTCAGCGGGCAGGTTCTTGCCAATGCCACCGAATGCCTCGGGCGATGCTTGCACGGCCAGTGTGCGACCGTCGGGCGAGAATTTCGCCGAACCAATAAAACCGTCGTCCTTGACGATGGTGTCGGCTATCATCGTTTGCAAATCAAGCCTCAAAATCGAGTAAAGTGTTGTCGGACGCTGGGTCAAACGGCTTTTCGACGTCATAAAAAGCACATAGCGACCATCCTCGGAAATGTCCCTCAGCAGGGCATCGTGGTGACCGTAGGTGAGCGATTGTGAAGAGCCTGTGGCGATGTCGTGATAGAGCAAACTGGTTCGATTTCTCCAGCCGGGTTGGCGGTCGTCGGGTTCGACGTATTGGTGCACGTCCTTGTCGCCCTTCGGACCGTCGTTTCGATGCGTAAGAATCAGGAATTTCTCGTTCGGAGCGATGACAAAGCCGTCTTCGCTGAGACCTGTCGCCAACGTGCTGATGGTGCCCGTGGCAGGCTCGACCGTAACAATCCGCCGACCGCCCTCACTGGGCTGCGTGTAGTAGTAGCGGTTCGAGCGCGGCATCCATGAAATCGCCTTGTCGCTCTCTCCGACGATGGTGCCCGTCTTCGTGTCGGTCACGCGGTAGCGCGTCGATGACCTGCCCGTGCTGAGCGTCTCGGTGTAACTCGTGATGGCATAACGACCATCGGGACTCAGGCTCACGCCACCGATGCGCAGACCGTCGTAGAGGTCGTTGATGGTCAGCAGTCGTTTTCCCGTCGTAGCGTCGGCTGTCAGGTCGGCGTCGCTCGTCAAATTCACGCGAACCGTGTCGCTGCCGGCATCAATTGTGAGGTATTTCACGACGATTTCGTGCGTTCCGGGCTGCAACTGCGTTTCGCCGCCGCTCGTTTTAGTGCCATCGATGTAAAGATGGTAGTTTTTCAGTCCTTTCACGCTGATTTTCGCCTTCGCAAAAGCCGAATTTTGCACTTGGAAGCCCAGCAAATGGAGCGAAGGCGTGCCCGAGTGCGAGAAAACCGTGTCTGCGACCACCTTCGCCGACTTCACAAGACCGAGTTTCAAAGGTGTTTCAAGCAGATTTTCCACTTTGAACGGTTGGGAGTCGAGCGAAACGCTGTCGAGCATCAACGGAGCACGCATTTCATAGGGTCCGGCATAGCGGAAACGCTCAATTTTGATGTCTTTCGCCACTGCCGAGGGCGCAATCAGACCCAGAATGACGGCAAAAACTGATTTTTTCATATCGTTTTGAATGATTTTCTTGTCGTTTGACGATTATTTCTTGCAAAGTTAGACAAATTTTGTTAGAAAAAGCGTCTTTTCGAATAAAAAATAAGCAAAATACAGTTTTTATGCTTACTTTTGCAGTCAGAAAGAATAATTTTGCACGTTTTATCAGTCAGAAATCGAAAAAATGATGCCCCAATCCATCACGACCGACACCCCGAAACGACCCGACGGACAGCAGTCGGTGTTTCAGTTGCGCACGGCCCCGTTACCGCTCGTACGCATCGGCATCGTCGGACTCGGCGAGCGCGGTCAGAAGGCCGTGGAGCGATTTCTGGAGATTGAACACGCCGAAATTACCGCCCTCTGCGATGTTTCGGAAGAGCGCCTGCAATCGGTGATGCAAAAAATCACCCAACACCCAACACCCTTCCCCCACCACCAAGACCTTTGCCGCTGCAACGACCTCGACCTCGTTTATATCTGCACCGACTGGGCATCGCACGTACCGATTGCGCTCGAGGCGATGAACTGCGGGAAGCACGTCGCCATCGAGGTTCCTGCCGCGATGACATTGGCCGATTGTTGGGCGTTGGTCGATACCGCCGAGCGCACGCAACGCCACTGCACGATGCTCGAAAACTGCTGCTACGATAGTCGCCACCTTTCCGTGATGGAAGCCGTCAGAAAGGGCGATTTCGGCACGGTTGTCCACGTCGAGGGTGCCTACATCCACCCGATTGGCGACCGCTGGACGCCGTGGCGCATCGAGGCCAACCAACAATTGCGCGGCGACCTCTACCCCACTCACGGAATGGGTCCGGCCTGCCAATTGCTCGACATCCACCGCACCGACCGCCTCGAAACGCTCGTCAGCATGGACACGAATGCGTTTCAGCGCGACGATTTCCGCAACGGCGACCACACCACCACGCTGATGCGCACGCGAAACGGCAAAACCATTCTCTTGCAGCACAATGTCGTCAATCCCCACGAATACACGCGCCGCTACCACGTGGTCGGCACGCGGCAGTCGATTGAGAGCAGCGACAGCACGCCCCACGACCTGATGAGCCAGCGCATGGACAGCCGCCTCGTCGAGTGCCTGCATCGCGGTCTTCCGCTCGACATCGACGTCTATGACCTCGCCGAATGGTGCGCCGTCAGCGAACTCTCGCGCATTTCCATCGAAAACGGCAGTCAGCCCGTCGCCTTCCCCGATTTTACCCGAAGTTGAAGGCATTTTCTTTGTTAAAAAACATTATATCAGATTGATTTTCGCCTTTTCCAAAAAGATTTTTCTGTCAAAAGACGAGAAAATCGAATTTTTGTAGTAATTTTGCAGGGCAATGTCGCAAATTTCAAACAATCAAAATCATAGCAAAATGAAAAGAAACGTATTTTTTTCGATTCTGGTCGCAGCACTGATGCTGCCTGTAACAATGTGGGCTCAGCAGCCCGAAGCCGGTAAGTTCGACTGGCCTTACACCGTGAAAGACGGCACCATCGTGACGGAAGTTCCGACGATGCCCGCCGGACAAAAAACCGCCCTCGGACTCGTCACGCCGAAAATGGACGTGGTGCGCGTGGCATTCGTCGGTCTGGGTATGCGCGGCCCTGGTGCCGTGGAGCGTTGGACCCACATTCCGGGCGTTCAAATCGTGGCGCTCTGCGACTTTGTGGAGAAGCGTGCCGAAGGCTGTCAGAAGTACCTGAAAAATGCCTCGATGCCGCCTGCCGACATCTATTCGGGCGAAAACGGCTACAAGGAACTCTGCAAGCGCAACGACATCGACGTGGTTTATATCGCCACCGACTGGATTCACCACTTCCTCGTGGCGAAAGAAGCGCTGCTGAGCGGTAAGCACGTGGCCATCGAAGTGCCGTCGGCAATGAACATGAATGAAATCTGGCAACTTATCAACCTCTCGGAACAGAAGCGTCTGCACTGTATGATTCTCGAGAATTGCTGCTACGACTTCTTCGAGTTGAACTCGCTGCACATGGCTCAACAGGGTCTTTTCGGCGAGGTCATCTACACGATGGGCGCCTATCGCCATGAACTCTCGCAGTTCTGGGATTATTACTGGAAGACGGGCGATGACGACAAACTCGGCTGGCGACTCGACTACAACCAAAAATTCCGTGGCGACGTTTATGCCACTCACGGACTCGGCCCTGTGGCTCAGGTGCTCGACATCCACCGCGGCGACCGCATGAAGACGCTCGTGGCTATGGACACCAAGCCGTTCAATGGCCGTCAGTTGGTGAAAGACCGCACGGGCAAGGACGAGGAGTTCCGCAACGGCGACCACACCACGACGCTCATCTCGACCGAAAACGGCAAGGTCATCGAAATCCACCACAACGTGATGACACCGCAGCCCTACAGCCGTATGTATCAACTCACGGGCACGAAGGGTTTTGCCAACAAATATCCCGTCGAAGGCTATGCGCTTTCGGGTAAGGACATGGCAGAAGCAGGCGTGAAGCCCGACCACGAAAACCTCAACGCCCATAGCTTCATGAGCAAGAAGGATATGGAAGCGCTGCTGAAGAAATACACCTCGCCCATCGTCAAGAAATACGGCGAAGAGGCGAAGGAAGTCGGCGGACACGGCGGTATGGACTTCATCATGGATGCCCGTTTCGTCTATTGTCTGCGCAACGGCCTGCCCCTCGACATGGATGTTTACGACCTCGCTGAGTGGTGCTGTCTGGCCGAACTCGGAGCCGTTTCGATGGACAAAGGCAACATGCCTGTCGAAGTGCCCGACTTCACCCGTGGCCACTGGAACGACGTGAAGGGTTATCGCCACGCATGGGCATCGCCCGAAGTCGAGGCTGCCACCAACGCCAGCGGAAAAGCCTTCACCGAGCAGTTGAAGTCGGTCGGTAAGGTCTATTGGGAAACCCTCGAAAAGAAAGGCGAGAAAGCCGCTCTGAAAGCCCTCGCCACCGCCAAGAAAAAGGCTGCCAAAAAGGCAAAGAAATAAAATGAAATCGCTTAGAGAACTCTACAGAATAGGAAAAGGGCCGTCGAGTTCCCACACGATGGGACCGCAGAAAGCCGCCCAAATCTATGCACAGCGTCACCCCGAAGCCCAACGCTTCGAGGTGACGCTCTACGGTTCCCTCGCTGCCACCGGCAAGGGGCACATGACCGATGTCGCCATTTGCGAAGGTTTGCAATGCGTCGCACCAGTCGAAATTGTCTGGAATGCGCGTGAATTCCTGCCCTTCCACCCCAACGGAATGAAATTCGTGGCCATCGATGGCGACGGAAACCGCCACGACGAATGGACGGTCTATAGCGTGGGTGGCGGGGCACTCTCGGAGGGCGAAAACGACACGCTTCACCACGGCGGCGAGGATGTGTATTCGATGCAAACGCTCAGCGAGATTCAAGAATGGTGCGAACGCTACGGTCGCGGCTATTGGGAATATGTCGAAAAGTGCGAGGACAGTGGCATTTGGGACTATCTGCTCGAAGTTTGGAACACGATGCAGGCTGCCGTCGAGCGCGGTCTCGACAACGAGGGCGTACTGCCCGGACCGCTCGGACTCGCTCGCAAAGCCCCAACCTATTACGTGAAGGCATCGGGCTACAAAGCCCACCTGCAAAGTCGCGGACTAGTCTTTTCCTACGCCCTCGCCGTCAGCGAGGAAAATGCGTCGGGAGGCATCATCGCCACCGCACCAACCTGCGGTTCCAGTGGTGTTTTGCCCGCCGTGCTCTATCACCTCTCACGCGGTCATCTCTTTTCTGAGAAGCGCATTCTCCACGCCATCGCCACGGCAGGCATCATCGGCAATGTCGTCAAGCAAAACGCCTCGATTTCGGGTGCCGACGTCGGTTGTCAGGGCGAGGTTGGCGTAGCCTGTGCAATGGCCTCCGCCGCTGCGTGTCAGCTTTTCGGCGGTTCGCCTGCGCAAATCGAATACGCTGCAGAAATGGGTCTGGAACACCACCTCGGTATGACCTGCGACCCGATGTGCGGCCTCGTGCAGATTCCCTGCATTGAGCGCAACGCCTTCGCCGCCACACGCGCCCTCGATTCGCAACTCTACGGAGCGTTTAGCGACGGTCGCCACCGCGTCACCTTCGACCGCGTCGTTCGCGTGATGAAAAAGACCGGTCACGACCTGCCGTCGCTCTACAAAGAAACCAGCGAGGGCGGACTGGCCGCAACAGAATAAAAATAAAATCGAATTTATTTTGCGTTTTGCCCGTTTCTTCGTACCTTTGCAGCCGCAAATCGCAATGGACTTGTAGCTCAGTCGGTTAGAGCAACAGACTCATAATCTGGAGGTCGTAGGTTCAAGCCCTACCTGGTCCACGAAAGAGAACTTTTAGGTTCTCTTTTTTGTGGGCAGGGCTTTCACCTTCGGTTACCCCTTTTGTTTAAGCCACACTTCCATAATGCTGGCTAACGTAGTTATACACAGCATCGCGGTAGTAGTTGATGCTTTCGTCGGAATAGCTCTCGGGGAGTTCCTTCCAGAGGATGTCGCGAATGGTGATGATGATGGACGCTCTGGTTTCTTGCTTATCGAACGGATGATCCATCGTGGCCAATTGGGTCTTTATCTTCTCCAGCAATTCCTTGGCAACAGTCTTTAACTTTTTGATGTCTTCTTTTGAAAGGTTGTCTTTCATCAGCACATCGTACATCGAAAGCTGTTCGTCGTTCTCGAAACCTTCACGAATGTAGCGCTTTTCTTCCTCGGTCAGTTCGTGAGAGAGTTTCATCAGTTCTTCAAAGGTTTTCTCAATTGTAGCGCGGTTCTGCTCTTGGTTATAGTCATGGATGATTTCTTGATACTTTTCGTAGAAGTTGATACGCGAAGGGTTCTGTGCCAACATCTGAGCGATACGTTCTTGCAGCAGTTCCTGTATATCCTTCAGAACAAGATTCTTTTCTTTACTCTTGGCGAACTCACGACGGAGCAAATCAAAATCGATGCCACTAATATCGAAGCGTCGTGATTCTGCTACCATCGTGGCTTCGGAATCTACTTCCAGATGCTCATTCACTATTTCGTTAATGGCTACGCTTAAGTCAGTGATGTCAGCATGTTTGCGTTTCTGTTGCAGTTCCTTGTAGATGGCTTCGATGGCATCCTTCTGCAGCTTCATCTCGGGTGTTATATCCTCACGGTCGAGGTATTTCCAAAGTTTCAGCAGCGTAGAAGCAAACGTGCAGTATGACTTCCTGATTTCCGCCGTCTCGCACATCGCATTGGCAGCTTTCTTCAGCAACGACAGCTTCTCGAAACTCTCTGCCATGATGAGGTCGTCCAAGTCAAAGTCGTGCTCTTTCAGGAAAGCTGTAGCTGCAGCAATCGTCTCCAGCACATGCTTGATGAGTTCCTTCTTGTCGATGGTTGGGTCATTGCCTTCTGTACCACCTTCCGGGTTGGCAGTATAATCAGCCAATGCCTGGCGCAGGGCTTTCACGATGCCTATATAGTCGATAATCAAGCCGTTGGTCTTTCCTTCCGACACTCGGTTGGCACGGGCAATGGTCTGCATCAGCGTGTGCGCTTTCATGGGTTTGTCGATATAGAGACACGAGAGCGTCTTCACATCGAAGCCTGTCAGCCACATAGCGCAGACAAAGACCACGCGCAGATGGGAATCGTCGGCCTTGAACTGCTTGTCCAGTTCCTCTTTCTCCATCCGCTCGCGGTGTGGCTTGATGTCGAGTTTCCACTTCTGGAACGTCTGTATCTCGTTCTGCTCCTGCGAAACCACCACCGCCATATCCGTCTCGCGCATCCATTCCAGTTTGCGCTCCATCTCCTGCACTTCCTGTTGTGAGTCACATTTCTCTATGGCTTGCTCCAATTGCGCTCCATCTCCTGCACTTCCTGTTGTGAGTCACATTTCTCTATGGCTTGCTCCAATAGCTTGATTTCCTTCTGCCAGTACTCTTGCACATAGTTGTACATACGGACACATGTCACCTTATTATAACTGACGAACATGGCCTTGCCAGAAGTCCACAAGTCGCTATAGTGACGAACAAAGTCCTGAGCCACCAAACGCAAGCGCTTCTTAGCTGTCAACAAATGCACTTCCTTGGCAAACTCGCGTTCCAGTTTGGCCAGTTGCGAGGCATCCAGGTCACCTGCCTGTTCCAATGCAGCAGCTATCTCTTCATTGATTTCCGGATTCTTCAGTTCCTGCAGCTTCTCTCCACGATTCTCATAATAGAGTGGAACGGTGGCCTTATCCTCCACAGCCCGTTTGAAGTCGTAGATACTGACGTAGCCACCAAAGGTACGCGCTGTGATATTATCGTTCGACAGCAACGGTGTGCCTGTGAAACCGATACGATGGGCTGTTGGCAGAATATGCATCAGGTTGTCTGCAAAGATACCGTTCTGCGTACGATGTGCCTCGTCGCTCATCACTATGATGTCATGGTCAGGATAGATAGGCTCTGCATTGGCATCATTGAACTTCTGAATCAGCGAGAAGATGAACGAAGGATTGCCTTTCAGTTTCGCTTTCAAGTCCTCGCCACTGCTGGCAATGAACTTCTTGGCTTTCACATTGCCCAGCAGTCCACAGTTCTCAAAGGTGTCGCTAATCTGCTTGTTCAGCTCGTCACGATCTGTGAGCACAAGGAACGTTGGCGAGCCCTCAAACTTACGACGTATCTTCTGCGACAGAAACAACATCGAATAGCTCTTACCGCTTCCTTGTGTATGCCAGAACACGCCCAGCTTTCCTTCATGTAGTTCTCGGTCACGATATTTCTCCACAGCCTGGTTCACTCCCAAATACTGGTGGTTGCGTGCTAATATCTTGGCAAAGGATGAAGTTCTCCAACAGGTCGAGGAAATTTTCTTTCTTGCAGATACCGCGTAACATCGTGGGCAGTTCTATGCTGCCAGCCTCTTGCTCCGTCAGTCGTTTCCACTCATGGAAGAATTCCCACTTCGAGTCGATGGTTCCCACACGTGCCTCCAGTCCGTTGCTGAACATGATGAAGGCGTTGTGGTAGAACAGCTGCGGTATCGTATCGAGATAGTCACGATAGTTCTTGTTGAAGGCATCCACCACTTCCACGTCGTGGTTCTTCAGTTCCATAAACAGCAAAGGCAACCCGTTCACGAAGCCCACGATGTCGGCACGACGATGGTACAAGGCACCATACACCCATAGCTCACGGACACACAGGAAGTCATTCTTCTCAGGAGAAGAGAAGTCTATCACCTTGGCACGCACCTCTTCCGTCTCGCCGTTCGGTTTCACGCGAGTCACGGGCACACCGTCCTTGATATACTGATACTTCTGCTCGTTAATCTGCATCAGCGTCTGCGAGCTCATGTGCTCCGTCATGCGCTCAGTAGCCTCCTGCAGCTGCTTGTCCGTCAGCCAGGGGTTCAACGTCTTCAACGCCTTGCGGAAACGACCCGCCAGCAACACCTCATGATAGGATGTGCGCCCCAGCGTGCCATTTACGCCGAGCACCTCCTTGTCGAAGGCATACAAGTTCGTCCACCCAAGCTCCTTCTCCAGCAACTCGGCTGCACTCCGCTGTATCAGTTGGTCTTCGCTATAGTCTTTTGCCATAATTGTGAAGCTTTTGCCCTTTCAGGGCGATTATTGTTTTTTATCCATTTTCCCCAAGGCGTTGCCGTTGGGTTATGAGGTTATTGCCCTTTCAGGGCGTCGTTGTTTGTTTACCATACCACAAGGCGTTGCCCATAATATTAGCATGCGCCCTGAAAGGGCAGAATTGCTCCATGACCAGGGCATCGCCCTGGGTGTCGTAATACGCGGTATCCCTCGCCCTGAAAGGGCAAAAGCATTAATCCGACAACACATACCTCTCATCATACTCAATATTGTACATTCGCAAAAAGCCCAGATATTCATCTCTAAAATTCTGTTTCTTATGATGTTCCGCCTGATTCTCGATATAATTCATCACTCTATCGACTTGCGATTGGCTGACGGAGAATGCGCCATAGCCTCCCTGCCATGCAAATTTCTCATATTTGGGAGAGAGTGTCTTTATCCATCGGCTGCTATTCCGTTTCATCTCCTCCACCACATGCGCCACCGTTTCCGTCTTAGAGAACATTATCAAGGCATGGATGTGGTTCTCGATACCTCCAACGCGCAACACTTGGCAACCTGTTGTATTGACAAGTTGACCAATATAGCTATGCACTCGTTCCAAATGCTCCGTTTCAATCGTCGGGCTGGTGGTTTTCGTATGGAAGACGATGTGCAGGTAGATTTTACATAGCGACTGTGACATATTCTTCAATGCTTTTGCCCCTTCGGGGCGTTGGTTGTACATTCGTTGTATTCATTTCGCCCAGAACGTTGTTCAGGGCTGGCAGCTCATTGCCCCTTCGGGGCGTTTATATCAATCTCACCGCTCATCAGCTTTGGAAGCAGGCGGTCGCGAGCTTCGGTAAGGAGGCGGATTTGAGATTGATTCTTTAGAATCTTATTTGTCATTTCTTCCACAAAAGGACAGAATCTTTCAATCAGGTCTTTACGTGGAATCACCATCATTGTTCCCATCATTGCATCCGGCTTCAAATGCAATACATTTACACCGTTTGCAAGTGGTGAAATCTGCTTGCTTATTCCCCCATAACGCATTGCACAATACAAATAAATTATTGGAACACTATACGGAATAATTTTTATTAAGTCCATTGAGAATGTCGCAGGCTCATTAAAGTCAGGAATCAATGCCACATGTCCTACTAATCGCCTCTCTTGTGTCATATCCGTAACACCCATGACCAGATCTCCTTTTTGAAGTGTCTGCTCTGGCTTATATTCACCAATAAACCTTTTCTCTGCATCTCGTTTATAACCACCAAATGCTTGGATGTTTTTTAAGTTGACCATTATACAACCTTCATCTGATATTTCATTTGATGAGTATGACTTACCGCGAACGTAAGAAATCAATTCTCCCAGAGTTTTCTTCTCCCATCCCTCTGGCACACCATCGACAATCTTGGTGTTTTCGTGGCCGGGGAAGTGGAGGTCAGGGAAGTGGAGGTCAACGAACCATTCCTTATAGAGTCGCTGTGCCGCTTCTTCCAATAGCTTTATCTGCTTCTGATAGTTCTCTATCAAAGAGTCGTAGCGGGAAAGGATGGCAACAACCTGATCCTGTATATGCAAAGAAGGAATTGTGACTTCAATTGCCTCAACCTTATATATTCCCATTTTTGGTTGAGCTGCACCTCCTGCAATCCTCTGCATCAACATATAATAATCTGGAGAGTTAAGAATATAAAAGATATAATGCGAGTTAATATGATTAATGAAATTCGTCAATCTTACAGCGTTTTCTGTTAAATTAACTCCATCAAATTGTGAAGTAACATAAGCAACATCACCAATAGAAGCACCAACTATTGTAATAACGATATCATTTGTGTTAACAATATATTTTGAGATCTTTTGCTTTACTTCTTCAGAAATATATACTAATTCATCATCATTAATAATTCCGTTCTTAATATCACGAGCTCTTATATACTTGTATTCCGTAGGAATTGAAGAGAAATCACTCCCTTTAGGAAGTCTTTTCCCACTCTTTATTTCACAAATATCCCCTAACTTCACTTTCTTCCACTCACTCATACCCCATCCTCCTTTCTTTCTAACATCTCGTTATATAGTGCCAGTCCTTTAACGGTCAGCAGGTACTTCTGACGTGGATGACGGGGTTTGTCTGGATAGAGCAAACGGACATAGCCCTCTGCGATAGCAGGCAACAGATAAAGGTTCAAGAAGTTATCTCTACCCTTGAGTTGTAAGCCTGTCATTATCTCTTTCACAGACAGTTGTTGGAATTCTATAACTTTAATAATACCAATAATGTTATAATTGTCTGTGTGAATCTTGTCTTGAACTTGTCCTGTGCTTGTCCTGTGCTTGTCCTGTACTTGAGGGGTGTTCTCTGGCATCTGATGTCCTTCAGGTGGATTGATCATCATATACCTGTTCTTCAGTTCATTGTTCTCACCAAGCAGCAGGTTGCGGAAGAAGCGAATCA
>CACYQZ010000006.1 GCA_902776665.1 uncultured Prevotellaceae bacterium | reverse complement strand
TACAAAAATCCGACCTCGAACCCTATACCAAAGAACCCCAACAGATCGAAATGGCCGTCGATCAGGCATTCAACGAGGAACTTGCAAAGGCCCAATCATCCAACAATTCAACAATTCAACACCCAACACCCAACACCCAACACCCAACACCCAACACCCAACACCCAACACCCAACTCCCAACACCTCACATTAAACGGCCTCCAAATCATCAATCGGAAAGTCATCATAGACTACTTGAAGCGACTTTTGGAAATCGACCAAAAACTCACGCCCTTCACCGTCATCGACGTGGAAACCCCCATCCGCCACGAATTCACGGTTCACGGCCGGCCCATCACCATCAAAGGCATCATCGACCGCCTCGACTGCATCAACACCCAACACCCAACACCTCACACCCAACACCCATCAGCCGCTTCCCAAATCCGCGTCATCGACTACAAGACCGGCGGCAAGACCGCGAAAACGATTGACTCTGTCGAAGAAATTTTCGACCCAGCCAACATCACGAAGAAACACAGCGACTACTACCTCCAGACCCTGCTCTACGCCACCATTCTCGAAGAAAATCCAACCCTCATCACCCAACACCTATCACCCAACACCTATCACCCAACACCCATCTCCCCCGCCCTCATTTTCATCCAACACACCAGCGGCGACAACTACGACCCCACGCTTTGCTTTGGAAAAGAGCCCATCAGCGACATCCGCCAATATAAAAACGATTTCAAACAACGGCTCCAGCAACTGCTCGAAGAAATTTTCGACCCCTCGCAAACCTTCCCACCCACCGACTACCTCGACCGCTGCAAAAACTGTCCGTACAAGAAAATTTGTCGGTGAAAATTGGTTGTATTTATCAGTTAGTGGGGTACAAATTGTACCCCTTTTGTATATGATGGTCGAAAATTAGGGAGAAAAAACAAAAAAAATGAGTTTTCTCTCCAATAAATGGTTTTTCTCGGAAAAAATTCGTATTTTTGCAAGGTCTATGCCTAGATAACCATTGGGCGAGACAACTACATAGTGGAAAAGCGACACTGATGCGCTGTTTTTGACCGTTTGAACCTGAGAAACTCAAATCCAAATCAAAGACAAATGCAGAGGTCGCCTACGGATGTGTATATATACGCAGCCGGAGTGTGCCGAGGGTACTTGTGCCCTCATGCACACTTTTCGGGTGCTTTCGTATATACTCCAGCGTGGGTATCAACTCTGTTCGTTCTATTTGGAAGGCTTCTCAGGGCCTAAACGGGGAATGGGCAGCAGGAGATACCCCGTTTTTCGTATGTGGTTCAAAAAAGTACAAATAATTCTGACGCTTGGGTATCGGTCAGTGCGAAAACATGCGAATCATGGCTGAAACACATGAAGAATTAGCAATCAAGGTTAGGGAACTTCAAAAAGAAGTGGAACGCCTGAATGCCCAACTGAAAGAAAAACGCTTCGGACTTACATGGATTGACGTGCCAGAGGCTTTTGAAAAAGAAAGCGAAAACAGCATTCCTGTGTTGGAGGAAGTGCCAGAATTGGCTATCCATAACGACGATGGAAAACCGACACATATTTTAATTGAGGGTGACAATTATCATGCGCTAACGTGTTTGAATTATACGCATCGGGGAAAAATTGATGTTATTTACATCGATCCTCCATATAATACGGGAAGTGACGGATTCAGCTATAAAGATAAAAGATTCTTGGAAGAATATCCTGATGGGACTCCAATTCCAAAGAACCACCCTCTTCGGCATAGTGCCTGGCTGTCGTTTATGCAAAAGCGTCTAAAGCTTGCTAAAGAATTACTTTCAGATGTTGGGGTTATTTTTATTTCTATTGATGATAATGAACAAGCCAACTTGAAACTATTATGTGATAATATTTTTGGCGAGCTAAATTATGTAGCGAAATTTGATTGGAGAAAAAAAACAGGAGCCAATGATGCCAAAGATATTGCTGTTGTTACGGAATCTATTATGTTATATGCTAAAAATCATCGGATAACAATTGGAAACGAGATTTGGAATAGAGATAGAGAATCAAGAAATGCTAATAGATACAAACTGTCAGATGAGTTTGTTGACGTTCGAGGCAAGTTTTATTATGATACCTTAGATAGAGGAGGACTTCAATATTCAGATTCAATGAATTATGGAATTGAAGCTCCCGATGGTGGTTGGATTTATCCTAATGGCAGGACTTCTTTTGTAAATGATGGATGGATATGGAAATGGAGTAAAGAGAAAGTAGAATGGGGACTTCAAAATAAGTTTTTAGAATTTATTAAATCGAAAAAAAGTCAAGGTTCGAGTTATACTATTAAATATAAAGTATATGAGTTTGTAGATAATGAAGGAAAACCACGAAAAACATTAGGAAGAGCTTTTTCCAACTTAATATATGACCCAATTAATCAGCAAGGAAATGCTGAAATGACAGATATATTTAATGGTCTGTCTATATTTTCTAACCCGAAGCCCGTTGGACTAATTAGATATTTGTTGAATACAATAAAAAATAGACATTTTATTGTCCTCGATTTTTTTGCAGGTTCGGGAACAACACTTCATTCGGTTATGCAGCAAAATGAAGAGGATGATGGAAAACGACAATGCATACTTTGTCAGTTAAATGAATCAAATATTTGTACTGATATAACTTACGAAAGAAACAAACGCATCATACAAGGATATGTAAATGCAAAAGGTAACGATGTCCCCGGTCTTGGTAATTCTCTGAAATACTACCGCACGGCCTTTGTCGGCAAGAACCATCCCAAAGCAGCAACAGACGATGACAAATTGGTATTGGCAAAGAAAGCCGGCTGTCTGCTGAGTTTGGCAGAAAACACGCTCTATGAAACGGAGGTGACTGACTATTATCAAATTTTTAATGATGAAAAAGGTCGTTGGACTTGCATCTATTTCCAAGAAGACTATTCTCGCTTTGAGGAATTCCGAAATAAAGTGTTGGCTTTAGATGGCAAAGAAAAAAGCGTCTATGTGTTCTGTTGGACCGACGGCGCAGAATTCGCCACTGAATTTGAATTTGAGAAGAATGTAACGGTGAAAAGCATTCCGCAACCGATACTCGATATTTACAAATCATTGAACGCATAAAAACTATGGAAAGAATAGAATTTCAAGAGAAGGCCGTAGAAGAATTGCTGCATCAGTTTAAAGAACTTTGGAAGCAGCCACAGTATCAGATTCCCATCACGCTGAAAGCCCCGACGGGAAGCGGCAAGACCTATATGACGGAGAAATTTATTTGTGAACTCTCGAAACAGCCTGACTGGGTGCAAGACGTGGCTTTCATTTGGATAACATTCAGCGACGACTTGGCGATGCAAAGTCGCGACAAGTTTATGGACTATTTTCCCACATCGCTACCGGGTCGGTTGCTGACGATTCAAGATTTTCAACAAGGGGCATTGCTCGAACGTGACATTATTTTTCTGAATTGGCAGAAGTTGGTGAGCCGAAGCGCAGAAAATCGCGTTTTGCGTCGTCCCGATGACAAACGAAACGAGAAGGAATCAGGGTTTTATTTCGAAGATGTGGTGGAACTAACCCATGCCGAAGGCCGCGAGTTTGTGATGATTATTGACGAAAGCCACAAAAATGTTACCGATGCTGCCGTGCGTGATGTTATCAACCCCATCAATCCGAAAATAATTCTGAAAGTGTCTGCTACGCCTGAAAGTGAGCCAACAGCCTCAGACATTTTGAACCACAGAGCGGGTTTTGTGGAGGTGTCGCGTCAAGATGTGATAGACGCAGGGATGATTAAACGTGAGTTGATTTGCCAAACTGAGGATGATATCAAGAGCCGTGGCAACGAAGACCTTGACAACCTGCTACTTGATTTGGCAATGGAGCGAAGGGAAGAACTGGTGTCGAAAATCAAACAATTTGATATGAACGTCAATCCGTTGGTAATCATACAGTTGCCGAACAATTCAAGTGTTGATACAAGCGACCAGACAAAGGAAGAAGTCGTCACCGAATACTTAACGAGTCACGGTGTTGAACCATCGAGAATTGCCAAATGGTTTACCCATGAGAAAAAGCCGAGTGGACTTGAAGACAACGACAGCCCCTATGACTACTTATTGTTCAAAATGGCTGCCGGCACAGGTTGGGACTGCCCGAGAGCACAGGTTTTGGTGATGTTGCGCGACATTCAATCGGAAGTTTTTCAGACGCAGACCATCGGGCGCATCGTCCGTATTCCCGTCAGAGGGCAGCAAGGTTCTGAGGTTTTTCAAACTGGCTACATTTATACCAACTTTTCTCGTCATGCGGTTTTGGCTGCCGATTACAAAGAAGTTGGCAACAAACCTAAAGTGTTTGCAGCAGAGAATAGGCTGGGCAGGGAAATTGTCGTTGATGAACTTTTACAAACAGAATATATGTCGCGTGTTGATTACGGAGACTTGGGAAAAAGTTGGGAGTTTCAACAGTGTCTTGTCAATTCATTCAACGAGTATTTCGGCATCACTGCCGAAGATGCGATTAATGATGTAAGGGATAAACTGAAGGCGAAAGGGGTGCAACTCATTCCCCATTTGGAACAGCAGATTGTTGTCAATGCAAAATTCAAAGATCTTGACCAAATCAGCCTTCACTTCAATGGCAACGACATGAGTCGTGATGTGAGTCGCAACGATGTGCAAAAACTCTTCTCGAAAATATGCGTGGATTTGTTGAGAGGTCAAACCGACGATGACGCCAAGATTGCCAATATTGCGCGTTCATTCGGCACGTTGAAAAGTGCTTTGCGGTTGTGGTTCAAATCATTTGCTTTCCGTATAGAAGATGACGATGCTCGTTATCGTATATTCCTTTCGGATGTTATCGGTAAAGGCGACCGTAGTACTTTCAAGTATCTGGTGACAAAAACGCTGAAAGACCATTTCCCCATGCGCGAAGAGTTTGTTAAAAAGCGCAGGGAAGAAGCAGAAAAGCAAGAAACTACCACTTTCAAGATTCTGAAAAGTTATGCCTACAGTGATGATTACGAGGCTTTGGAAATGGAGCGTTGTTTATTCAAGCCTTTCTATATTGGAAAAAACTATCAGGGTCGGGAAAATGAATTGAAGTTTGCCAAATATCTTGACCGTCAGGAGAGTATAGAATGGTGGATGAAAAATGGAGACAATGGCAAGGATTGGCTATCTATCAGATATTTCAATGAAGTTTCACAGAAAAAAGAATTGTTCTATCCAGACTGGATTTATAAAAAGAAAGATGGCACCATCGGCATTTGGGACACGAAAGGTGGTCAGACTGCTTCGTCGATAGAAACGAAAAATAAAGCGGAAGAATTACAGCGCCGAATTAGGAATTTGAACGGATATGACCGTGAAGGTATTCGCTATGAAGGTGGAATTGTTATTGAAGCTAATGCAATGTGGTATTGTAACAGTCGTGCCGAATATCATTACAGACAGGGTTCTACTGAAGGATGGCAAAATATGAGTGAGATATTTCGCTAAAAACAAATGAAAAATCCCCTCAAACTATCGTCTGAGGGGATTTTCTTATTGATAAGCCTTATCCGATGTCCTGCAAAATCTCACTGAGCGTGGGATGGATATGGACGATGTCGCGGAGTTCGGCGAGGGTTGTGTCGCGGTTCATCAGCGCGGCGATTTCCTGCACGAGGTCGGCGGCGTGTGCTCCGAGGATGTGGCAGCCGATGATGCGGTCGTCGCTGTCGGTGAAGAGTTTCGCGATGCCCTCGGTGGCCTCGATGGCGAGTGCCTTGCCGTTGGCGCGGTAGTAGCCTTTGTGGCAGGTGAACTCGCGGCCTTCGTCCTTCAGCTGGTCCTCGGTGGGGCCTACGCTGGCGGCTTCGGGATTGGTGAAGACGGCGGCGGGCATGATGTCGAGGCGAATCTTGTCGGTGCGACCGAGAATCGTGTTCACCACGCGAATGCCTTGCATCGTGGCGGCGTGGGCAAGCAACTGCCGGCCATTGACGTCGCCGATGGCGAAGACGCGGCACTCACCGCTTGCCTGCTGGACCACCTCAAACGTGTCGGGATTGACTTTGATGCCGAGGCGGTCGGATTCGATGCCGGCGCGGTCGAGATTGAGGTTCTCGATGTTGGGCGTGCGACCCGTTGCGACGAGAATCACATCGGCCTCGACGCTTTCTTCCTTGCCTTTGCGCTCGAAGGCGACGGTACCGCCATCGACCTTCTTCACGCCTGCGCCGAGATAGAACTTCACACCGCGTTTTTCGAGTTGCTTGCGCAGTCGTTTGGCGATGTCGCTATCGAGGGCGGGCAGACATTCCTTGAGGTATTCGACAACGGTTACTTCGCTGCCGAAACTGGCGAAAACGCTGGCAAATTCCATTCCGATGACACCTGCACCGATGATGCAGAGTCGCTTCGGAACTTCCTGAATATCAAGAAGTTCGGTCGAGGTGACGCAATTCGGTCCGGTGATGCCTTCGATGGGAAGAATCTTCGTGCGCGAACCCGTCGCGATGATGATGTTCTTGGCTTGGAACTGCTGCACGACGGTTTCTTCATCGACGGTGGAAACCACTTCGACGGTGTTTGCATCGAGGAAATGGCCGTGACCGTGGATGAAGGTGATGCCGGGCTGTTGCATCAGCGATTCAACACCCGAACGCAGTTGCTCGACAATCTGCTGCTTGCGCTCGACAACCTGCTGGAAATCGAACGACTGGCGAATCTCGGCCAGTTCGGCATCGTGGCAGAACGCTTTCGTGGGAATGCATCCGCAGTTCAGACAGGTTCCACCCGCCTGTGCGCTCTCAATGATGACGACTTGCAGACCGTTTTTAGCCGCATATTCGGCAGCACGATAGCCGCCCGGGCCGCTGCCGATGATAATTAAATCCGATTTATTCATTGAACATTGAAGATTGAACATTATTGTTCTGCTTTCAACTGACGCCACGTGACAATCGGATGCTTGGCGGCGAGCACGTCATCGACACGTCCGATGGGCGTGTTGTGGGGTGCTGTTTTCACCAGTTCGGGGTCGTTCTTGGCTTCTTCGGCAATGCATCGCATCACGGCAATGAAGCTGTCGAGCGTCTCCTTCGACTCGTTTTCCGTCGGCTCAATCATCAGGCTCTCGTGGAAGAGCAGCGGGAAGTAAATCGTGGGTGCGTGATAGCCGTAGTCGAGCAGTCGCTTCGCCACGTCCATCGTCGTCACGCCAGTCGATTTGTCTTTCAGGCCGTCGAACACGAATTCGTGCTTACAGAGTCCGTCGATGGGCAGTTCATAGACATCTTTCAACGACTCCTTGATATAGGTTGCGTTGAGCGTGGCGAGCGGACCCACCATCTTGATGTTCTCGCGCCCGAGCGTGAGGATATAGGTGTAGGCCTTGAGCATCACGGCGAAGTTTCCGAAGAAATTACCAACGCTGCCGAGCGTCTTCTCGTAATCGCCCGTTTCAACGTGGAAGGCAACGCCGTTTTCATCGTCCTCGCGCAACACGACACGCGGTGTGGGCAGGAACTGCTCCAAACCTTCGCGCACGCCGACGGGACCGCTACCGGGACCACCACCGCCGTGAGGTGTCGAGAACGTCTTGTGCAGGTTGATGTGCATCACGTCGAAGCCCATATCGCCCGGACGACATTCGCCGAGCATCGGGTTGAGGTTTGCACCGTCGTAGTACATCAGACCGCCGCAGTCGTGGACGAGTTTCGTGATTTCGGGAATGGCTTGTTCGAAGATGCCGAGCGTGTTGGGGTTCGTCATCATCATTGCAGCCACTTCGTCGCCACACTCGCCGATGAGTCGTTTGAGGTCATCGACATCGACCGTTCCGTTGGCAAGGCTCTTGACTTCAACGACATCGAGTCCGCAAACCGCTGCCGAAGCCGGATTCGTGCCGTGGGCAGAGTCGGGAATGAGCACTTTCGTGCGCTTCTCGTCGCCGCGGCTCTCGTGGTAGGCGCGAATGATCATCAACCCCGTCAGTTCACCGTGAGCACCGGCGCAGGGATTCAGCGTGAACTCGCTCAAACCCGTCAGTTCGGCCAACGACTCTTGCAGCGCGTAGTACAGTTCCAGCGCGTGCTGGCACGTGTCGGCAGGCTGCAACGGATGAAGTCCGGCGAAGGTCTTCATGGCTGCGATTTCCTCGTTGATGATGGGGTTGTATTTCATCGTGCAGGAGCCGAGCGGATAGAACCCGTCGTTCACGCCGAAGTTGTTGTGGCTCAGATTCGTATAGTGGCGCACGACGGTCAGTTCGTCGCACTCGGGCAGTTCTGCCTCGTTCTGGCGCAAAAGAGCCTTCGGCAGTTCGCTCGTCGAGTGTTGAAAGTCGGTTTTCGGCAGCGAATAGCCTTTCCGTCCTGTTTTCGAGAGTTCAAAAATCAGGTTTCCGTATAGTTTGTTGTTCATGCCTTGTCCTCCTTCATTTGTTTGATGATACTGACTAAGTCGTCGATTTCCTCGCGTGTGCGCTGTTCAGTGACGGCGAGCATCAGCGTGTTTTCATCGATTTTCACGCCGGCGGCGATACCATAGTCGGCACATTCCGAGAGGATGTCGTCGGCCTTGAGGTCGTTGAATGTCACGCAGAACTCGTTGAAGAACGGCTGCTGATAGGTGAGTTTGCAGAGGCCCGTCGCGGTGAGTTCGTCGCAGAGGTAGTGCGCGGCGGCATACGATTGTTCGGCGGCTTCGCGAAGTCCCTGTTTGCCCATCACTGAGAGGTAAATCGTCACGTAGAGCGCCATCAGCGACTGGTTCGAACAGATGTTCGACGTGGCTTTCTGGCGGCGGATGTGCTGTTCGCGTGCTTGCAGAGTCAGCACGAAGGCACGCTGGTCGCGGTTGTCCTTCGTCATTCCGACGATGCGGCCTGGCATCTTGCGGATGAGTTTCTCGGTGCAGCACATATAGCCGACGCTGGGGCCTCCGAACGACATCGGAATACCAAGCGACTGACCGTCGCCAACAGCAATGTCGGCACCCCATTCAGCGGGTGTCTTCAAGATGGCGAGGTCGGCAGCGACGTTGTTGATGATGAATAGCGCCTTCTGCTCGTGGGCAGCGTCGGCGAAGCCCGTGAAGTCCTCGACAATGCCGAAGTAGTTCGGGGCTTGCACCACCACGCCAGCCACTTCGCCTTCGTTCAACTTGGCGAGCAGGTCGTTGCGGTCGGTCACGCCGTCTTTCTGGGCGATTTTCACGATGTCGATGCCGTGGAATTTCGCGTAGGTCTCGACGACGCGCACAGTCTTCGGATCGACCGTCTCGGAAACGAGAACCTTCGTGGCTTTCTTCGCATTGGCGAACGCCATCATCACGGCCTCGGCAGTGGCGGTCGCACCGTCGTACATCGACGCATTCGAGATGTCCATACCCGTAAGTTCGGTCATCATAGACTGGAATTCAAAGATGTAGTGCAGCGTGCCCTGCGAAATTTCGGCCTGATAGGGCGTGTATGACGTCAGGAACTCGGAACGCTCGATGAGGTTCTGCACGACTGACGGTGCATAGTGGTCATAGACGCCGGCACCTGCGAAACAGGTGAGCGGCGCGTTGAGCTCGGCCATCGACTCGAAGAGCCGGCGCAACTCCATTTCCGACTGGGCCTCGGGCAGGTCGTAGTCCTTGCTGAAGCGGATGCTGTCGGGCACGTCGGCATAGAGGTCGCCCAGCGACTTCACGCCCGCCACTTTCAACATCGCCTGCAAGTCTTCGTCGGTGTGGGGAAAATACTTAAACATTTACAATTTCCGAATTTACGATTTACAAATGTTCTTATTTCGCGCAGAATGCCTCGTAAGCGGCAGCATCCATCAGGTTGTCGAGTTCTCCCTTGTCAGAGAGTTCCACCTTGATAATCCAGTTTTCGAAAGCGTCTTGGTTGATGAGTTCGGGCTGGTCTTCGAGGGCTTCGTTCACCTCGACGACGGTTCCGCTCACGGGCGAAATCAGGTCGCTGGCAGCCTTCACACTCTCCACTGCGCCGAAATCTTCCTCGGCCGTTACTTCGTCATCGACGTCGGGCATATCGACATAGACGATGTTGCCCAGTGCGTGCTGTGCATAGTCGGTGATACCTACGAAAGCGAAATCGCCTTCAACGCGTACATACTCGTGTGACTCGCTGTAATAGAGTCCTTCAATTACTTTTGCCATAGTTTTTTTGAATTTAAATTGTTAATATTAGTCTTTCTTATAATGTTTGTCATAAAAACGTTTTTTCACCACCACACCCGGGAAGGTCTTTTTGCGAATTTGAATCTCGAGTTCCGTTCCGAGTTTGGCGTGAGCCGTCTCGACGAGGGCCATGCAGACGCTCTTATCGACCGACAGACAGTGGTAGCCCGTGGTGACTTCGCCCACCTGCACACCGTCTTTCATCACTGCGTAGCCGTGACGGGGAATCGCCTTGTCAGTCAGTTCGATGCCGATGACGCGCTTTGCCACGCCGTTGGCCTTCTGCTCTTGCAGGGCTTCCTTACCGATGAATTCTTCCTTCTCGAACTTGCAGAACATCGACAGACCAGCCATCACGGGCGAAATCTCTGCCGACAGTTCGTCGCCGTAAAGCGGCAGACCGACCTCGAAGCGCAAGGTGTCGCGACAGCCGAGTCCACAGGGCTTGCAGCGTCCGCTGGCGATGAGTTTGTCCCAATTTTCGACGATGAATTGATGGGAACCATAAATCTCAAAACCGTCTTCGCCCGTGTAGCCCGTGCGCGAGATGATAATGGTCTCGCCACCGACTTCGAGTTTCTTGGCATTGTAGAATTTCAGGTCTTTGCACGCCAGTCCGAGCACTTCCTCAACCACCGTCTCGGCCTCGGGACCTTGCACGGCGAGTTGTGCGTAATAGTCTGACTGATGCTCGAAATTCACGTTGAAGCCCGTGAGTTGCTGCTTCATCCAATCGACGTCCTTGTCGATGTTGGCGGCGTTGATGACGAGGAAAAACTCCTCGGCACCCATCTTATAGACCAGCAGGTCATCGACCGTGCCGCCGTCGGGGTAGCACATCATACCGTAGAACACCTGTCCGTCGGGTGCTCCGGCCACATCGTTGGTGAAAATGTGCTGAACGTAGCGCTCAGCGTCGGGACCGGTGACGAGCACCTCTCCCATGTGCGAAACGTCGAACACGCCGCAGGCTTGGCGCACGGCATTGTGCTCGTCGGTGATGTTGGTGTACTGAATGGGCATGTTGAAGCCGGCAAACGGCGACATCAGTGCGCCCAATTCCACGTGTTTGTCATAAAGACAGGTCTTTTTTTCCATAAATTTTTAATTATTAAGTTGTTATGTTATTGTTAATTAGAATATTGATAAAATCTTCGCGTTTCAGGTTTCTGACGACATCGTCGAGTCGCTCTGGCAGGGCATTTTCGAGACTTTCGCGAGTCAATTTCGCCCCTTTCAGCCGTCGGAGCACCTGCGTGTCGAGGTCGCCCACGAGGAAGAAGTCGCCCACGAGGTTCACCGCCTTGATGACATCGTTTTTCACCTCCATCCTCACTTCCAGTTCGCCCACGCCCTCGATGCGAGCCTTGCGCACGAGGCTGTAGCGCGGATTGTTGCCGTAGATGAACTCGTCGGTGAGGTATTCGCGCTCGATTTCCTCGATTTCGGCGATGTCGTCGGCGTTCAGCACGATTTCGCGGTCGCAGAGGTTCCGCCGCACAAATGCCTTGAACTCGTCGATGCTCAGGTCGATGTGGTCTTTCAGCAGCGCGATGTGCTGTCGCACGCTTTTCACGCCCTTGCTCACCAGTTTCTCGTCCGACGGCGTGATGGAACCCACCATATTTTCCATACAGGTGTCGTAGAGCATCGTGCCGTGAACTATCGAATGGCCGGGAATGTGGTAGAACGCGTTGCCCGAAACCTTTCGCCATTCACTGGCTCCTTGCTCCTCGCTCCTCGCTTCTCGCTCCTCGTTTCTCGTTTCTCGAATCAGAATGTCATTCCGTCCACTCGACCCCGCCTCAACGCCCAGTTTGCAGAGCATCAGCGTCACCATGTTGATGTAGCGGTTGAACGTGAAATTCACCTCCTCGTCGCGTGTGATGTATGAAAACATCACGTTCGACATATCGGCATAGACGCAGCCGCCACCGCTTTTCCGGCGATAGGTCTCGATGGCTTTCTGCCGACAAAAATCGAGGTTTACCTCCGCTTCGATGAGTTGGTTGCGCCCGAAAATCACCGTCGGCCTCACCTGCCACATGAAGAAGCAGTCGTCGTCGGTGTTCAGCCGTCGCGCCACATATTCCTCCATGGCCAGATAGAAACTCAATCGTCGTGTTTTCTCGTCGGGCAGGGCAATATAGACCATTCTTCGTCGTTCGTTTTTACGATTTTTACTGCATTTTCTGAATGCATCGGCAAATTTACGCTTTTTCTGTCGAATGGCAAAATGTTTTGGGAAAATTTTTGTGTGAGCGACGATTCGGGCGAAAAGTCAGATGTTCGCAATCGACATCACATTGGCGAAAACGCCTGCCGCCGTGACGCTCGCACCGGCTCCGTAGCCCTGAATGAGCATCGGGAATTCGCGGTAGCGCTCGGTGGTGAGCATGACGATGTTGTTCGAGCCTTGCAGGTTGTAGAACGGATGGCCGAGTGGCACTTCCTGCAGGGCGACACGCGTTTTTCCGCCTTCCATCGTGGCCACGAAGCGCAGGTATTTTCCTTCGGCTTCGAGTTTTCGGCGACGCGCCTCAAATTCGTTGTCGAGTTGGGGCAGTTTCGCCCAAAAATCATCCATCGAACCTTTGAAAAATTCGTCGGGCACAAACAGTTGCTGCTCGACATCGGCTTGTTCGACCTGATAGCCGGCCTCGCGGGTCAAAATGACGAGTTTGCGGACGACATCGGTGCCCGAAAGGTCGATGCGCGGGTCGGGTTCGCTGTAGCCCTGCTCTTTCGCCTGACGAACGGCCTCGGAGAAGGTCACCTCCGACGAAAGGGCGTTGAAAATGAAGTTGAGCGTACCGCTCAGAACGGCCTCGATTTTTAGGATTTTATCGCCAGAATTGCGCAGGTCGTTGATGGTTCCGATGATGGGCAGTCCGGCACCGACGTTGGTTTCAAAAAGGAACTTCACACCGCGTTCCATCGCCGTTTTCTTCAGCCGCGAATAATTGTCGAAAGCCGACGAAGCCGCAATTTTATTCGCCGTGACGACATTGATATTGTGTTCGAGGAAGTCTTGATAGAGTTCAGAAACCTCTTTGCTGGCGGTGCAATCGACAAAAACAGAATTAAAGATGTTCATGTCGATGACTTGATGGCGAAGGCGGTGGGTGATGGGTGTTGCAGGTTGGGTGTTGGCGGATTTTTCGGCTTTCAATTTTTCCCGATAATGCTCCAAATCGATGCCGTCGCGGTCGAAAATGGCGGTTTTAGAGTTGGCGATGCCCACCACGTTCAGTTTCAGGCGCGAATGTTCCTTCAATTCGTCGTATTGCGAACGAATCTGCTCGATGAGTTTGCTACCAACCGTTCCCACGCCGCAAATAAAAAGGTTCAAAACCTTGTATTCCGACAGGAAAAACGAGTCGTGCAACACGTTGAGCGACTTGTTGAGTTCCTCGGCCTTGACGATGAACGAAATGTTGGTCTGCGACGCACCCTGCGAGATGGCGATGACCACGATACCGCTGCGTCCGAGCGTTCCGAAGAGTTTTCCGGCGATACCCGGCGTCTGCTTCATGTTCTCGCCCACGATAGCCACCGTCGCCAACCCTTTTTCGACGCGCATCGGATACATCGCACCCGTGGCAATTTCCTTGGAAAATTCCTCGTTAAGCACGCGGGCAGCTTCGTCGGCATCTTCCTCGCGAATACCAATCGACGTGGAGTTTTCCGACGACGCCTGACTGACCATAAACACAGAGATTCCGACCGTGGCGAGTGTCGTGAAAATGCGGCGGTTCACACCGATGACACCCACCATCGACAGACCCGTCACCGTGATGAGTGCGGTGCCTTTGATGCTCGAAATTCCCTTGATGGGCTTTTGGTCGTTGGCGATTTGCTGTTTGATGAGTGTGCCGGGATTGGCGAGATTGAAGGTATTTCTGACGCGAATCGGAATATTTTTCACGCAAACGGGGTAAATCGTCGGCGGATAGATGACTTCGGCACCAAAATTACAGAGTTCCATCGCCTCGATAAACGACAATTCATTGATTGTATAAGCCGACGAAATCACGCGTGGGTCGGCGGTCATAAAACCATCGACATCCGTCCAAATTTCAAGAATCTCGGCTTGTAGTTCGGCGGCGAGAATGGCGGCGGTGTAGTCGCTTCCCGTCACAATCCGAATGGCTCCATCGGTTCGCGCACCAAGTTCCATTCGCAGTGTTTCCGCTACATTCTCAGCAGCATCAACCACCACAACTATCGAACCATTCCGAGCCTCATTTTCGATGATTTTCCGAACAACATCTATGTTTTCAGCCGACTTTCCAACCGACGTTTTGCCAAATTTTAAAACCTTCATTTTCTCTGTTCTCCTGATCGATTTTCTTGAATTCTTCAATTGACCTGCAAAGGTACAAAAATTTCAATGAAGCAAGGCCAAAATCGTCAAATAATTTCGTTTTGTGAAGAATTTTCGCGATTTGCTTGGCAGTTCCCGAATTTTGTTGTACTTTTGCGCAGTTTTTTGAATAAAGACTGAATTTTTAAACCTAAATAATCAAACAAAACGTTAGTTATGAACAAAATCGTTAAGAAGGAACAGTTCTCCGAGAAAGTGTTCCTGCTCGAAGTCGAGGCTCCGCTGATTGCCAAGAGCCGTAAAGCTGGTAACTTTGTGATTGTGCGCGTCGATAAGCGTGGCGAGCGTATGCCGCTGACGATTGCCGAGGCCGACACAGAACGGGGTACGATTACGCTTGTGGTGCAGACCGTCGGTCTGTCGTCGCAGAAACTCTGTATGCTCAACGAGGGCGACTACGTGGAAGACGTTGTGGGACCGCTCGGAACGCCGACGCACATCGAAAACTACGGCACGGTGGTTTGTGCCGGCGGTGGTGTGGGCGTGGCTCCGATGCTGCCCATCATTCAGGCGCTGAAACGTGCCGGAAACCGCGTGTTGTCGGTGCTGGCAGGTCGCTCGAAAGACCTCATCATCCTTGAGGACAAGGTTCGCGAAACGTCCGACGAAGTCATCATCATGACCGACGACGGCAGCTACGGCGAAAAGGGCGTGGTGACGGTCGGAATTGAGAAATTCATCGAACAGGAGCACATCGACAAGGTGTTTGCCATCGGTCCTCCCATCATGATGAAATTCTCGAACCTCACGGCGCAGAAGCACAACATTCCCTGCGAAGTGTCGTTGAACACGATTATGGTCGATGGTACGGGTATGTGCGGCGCTTGCCGACTGACGATTGGCGGCAAGACGAAGTTCGTCTGCATCGACGGCCCCGAATTCGACGGTGCTTTGGTCGATTGGGACGAAATGTTCAAGCGCATGGGCACGTTCAAGAAGGCTGAACAGGAAGATATGGCGAATCTCGAGGCACATCTCGGCCCCGTTGCTGAAGCCGCTCCGAAAGCCGACGCTGACAACTGCTGCAAGCCCAACGCCTGCCCCTCGACGGATGATGCCGCTTGCCTCACCGACCGCGATGCCGAATGGCGCAAGGAACTCCGTGCTACGATGAAAGCAAAGGAGCGCACGCAGATTCCGCGTGTGTCGATGCCCGAACTCGATGCCGAATACCGTGCGAAGGTTCGCGACGAGGAAGTGAACATCGGTCTGACGAAGGAAATGGCGATGCAAGAGGCCAAGCGCTGTCTCGACTGCCCGAAACCGTCGTGTGTCGAGGGCTGTCCGGTGAGCATCAACATCCCGTCGTTCATCAAGAACATTGAGCGTGGCGACTTCCTCGCTGCTGCGAAGGTTCTGAAAGAAACATCGGCCCTGCCTGCCGTTTGCGGTCGCGTATGTCCGCAGGAAAAGCAGTGCGAGGCTCGCTGTATCCATCTGAAGATGAACGAACCCGCCGTTGCTATCGGCTATCTGGAGCGTTTCGCTGCCGACTACGAGCGCGAGAGCGGCCAGATTTCGCTGCCGGAAATCGCTCCGTCGAATGGTATGAAGATTGCCGTCGTGGGTAGCGGTCCCGCAGGACTTTCGTTCGCTGGCGATATGGTAAAAAAAGGCTATGACGTGTATGTTTTCGAGGCTCTCCACGAGATTGGCGGCGTGCTGAAATATGGTATTCCCGAATTCCGTCTGCCGAACAAGATTGTCGATGTGGAAATCCAGAACCTCGCCAAGATGGGCGTACACTTCCAGACCGACGTCATCGTGGGCAAGACCATTACCGTCGAAGACCTCGAAGAACAAGGTTTCAAGGGCATTTTCGTGGGTTCGGGTGCCGGTCTGCCGAACTTTATGGGCATTCCGGGCGAGAACGCCATCAACATCATGTCGTCGAACGAATATCTGACCCGCGTCAACCTGATGGACGCTGCCAATCCGCAGACAGACACGCCGATTAACTTCGGTAAGAACGTGCTCGTGGTCGGTGGTGGCAACACCGCTATGGACTCGTGCCGCACGGCGAAGCGTCTGGGCGGAAACGTCACGCTCGTCTATCGTCGTTCGGAAGAGGAAATGCCGGCTCGTCTCGAGGAGGTGAAGCACGCGAAAGAGGAAGGCATCGACTTCCTAACGCTGCACAACCCCATCGAGTACATCGCCGACGAAAACGGTGCTGTGAAGGCCGCCGTGCTGCAGGTGATGGAACTCGGTGAACCCGATGCCAGCGGTCGCCGCTCGCCGGTGCCCGTCGAAGGCAAGACCGTCACGCTCGAAGTCGATCAGGTCATTGTGGCCGTCGGTGTGAGCCCGAATCCGCTCGTTCCGAACTCCATCGAGGGCTTGGAACTCGGTCGGAAGAACACGATTGTGGTCAATGAAGGTATGCAGTCGGCCCGTCCCGAGATTTTCGCCGGTGGCGACATCGTTCGCGGTGGTGCAACGGTGATTTTGGCGATGGGCGACGGTCGTCGTGCCGCTGCCAATATGGACGAGTACCTCAGTAAGAAATAATTCCCATTCGGGTCTAAAAAATGGTCCTATAAGAGCTGATGCTCTTATAGGACTTTTTTATGTTTTCCGAAGAAAGATTTGTTCTATTCTTAACGAATCACAAACCGAGGAATAACGAAATCACCTTGTGCCAATAGTCCCAAGAATAGCCGACGGAGGGGTGATAAACGGGCATAATTTTCACCTTTGTACAATCTTGGTTGTTATCGCCTGAAAATCATTTTGCCATACTAATACCGCCTGCGTGGTCAATCAAAGCGTGAACTATAGAAGGTACTCTTATCAACGATGTGGAGTTCTCGACATGGTGCCATGTGAATCCTCCTTCGTCTTTATATCCCATGTTTTTAAAAATCCCTTTCGCTTTGTCTCTATCCGAATTGGTGTTGCCAATAACTCCAACATCAACAGAGATGACTTTGCCGCTTTTATCCTTGGTCGCTAATTTACTAAAATCAGGGAAGCCTTCTTTTGTGAAAGGAACTCCATCTGGATAAAGCTTGTCTAAAACCAATAAATCTTCATATGTTAGCACATCCCAATCTCTTAATTTTGCGGTGCCACCACCGTTTTTTAAACGTTCCATTAAATTTGGGTTTAAAATTGGGTTAAAATAGTATACATTACCTGCATAGATTTCAGCATTTTTAGGATAACTACCTTTTGGTGTTACTGCTATTTTTGACTTGTCTACGGGATTTTGGGTGTTCAACCATCTGGGAATATTTTTCTCAGGGTTTTGGTGAATCAGTTTGGCGAGTCCATCATTATTGTTCATAGCCTCTATCAAATCCTTGGCTTTTTGCTCACTAATATGTTTTTGTTTCATATAAAGCTCAATGAGTGCTTTGTTGTCAGCTTGACTAAAAACTGTTTCTGACATTTTGTTTATATTTCGGAATGAAGCTTTCTGTTTCTTGCTACCTTTTTGTGGCTTAATATGAATAAAATCAGGAGAAGCATCCTTTCTATTGTAACTAAATGAGATAGAATATACGTTAGGCTTTTCGTTTGATGCTTTTTTTATGAAATCATCAAAATCTTTTCCCAGAAAGACATCTTGATTAGTTTTAATAACATTATTAAAATCATTCAAATTTCCGGAAAATTTGATGTTCGACACCATTCCAAAATTATCAACGTTTATAATATATGAAATATTATCTCCTTTTATCTTATATACACAGTTAGGAATTAACTCTCGATTTATAATACTACTTTTAACAATACTGTTTGCATCAGAACCTTTAGAAGTGTATTCTATAATACCATCAAGCATTCTTGCATATTCTATATTATCAGCTTTGTTCATAAATAAAGTTACTCCATCAATTTCTTTTAAAGAAATATCATTGAAATAGTTTTGTTTACAATAGCGTATAGCATCAAATGTTGATTTAGCGTAGCCTTTTAGTAAATTAACGTTCCTTTTAACATTTGGAGAGTTTTCTACAAGAGTACCAAAATCATCAAGGAGAGTGTTAGAACACAAAAGATGATTAAGGAAATTCGTATCTTCGTCTATTGCTTTTTTTATACTTTTTTGGAAAGAGTTATCTAACTTTTCAAAACTATTCGCTAGTGGTCCATTATTCTTACGAATAAAACCTATCAACTCAGATACATCCATCTTTTTGATGGCCTTTTCGCCTACTCCATAAACGACTTCCTCGCCAACTTGTTTAGTGGATTTCTCGGCCGTTTCAGATGCGATTTCATTAGTAAATGACTTAGCCATCTTTTTGCATGAAGAGAAGCATGAGATGACAAAACACATTGCCAAAATAATTTTAATCGTTTTCATAGAATTTCTGTGTATTATTGTTTAACTCTTTTAATATGTTTTGGTAATCCAAAGTTACTTGTTCCTTATTTTGTTCTCGCAATTTCTCAAGAAGACTATTATCATTCCATATTGAAATGACAACAGATAACATAATAGTAATAAAGAAAACTATTATTTTTGCTATACAACCTACTTTCCCAAATGCAGGGAAGAATAAAGAAAGAGCCCATACTATGAAAGGATAGATTAGCCAAGTTGCCATTTTTTCTAATCCCTCGCTTATAATCTCAATTATAACATTATTCCTAGAGTGATATGTTAATTCGCCCAAAGAAATACGCTTGTCTGGAAGATTTAATTTTGGATGTAAAGGTAGTGTTTTGTTATTACTCCTGTTCCAAAAGCGTTTTCTAAGATTCGAAACATCCTTTTGATAGGACTCAAATAAAGAGTATGCATTTTGTTCAATATTCAACGAGCCAAAGTATTTTCCACTCTTTAGTCGCATTTCATCTTCCCATCCCTGTTTGCTTTTAAATAAATATGAGAACATATATCCATATCCCGCAATGAAACCAAGTTCTTCTTCCTCAAAATTTTCCAGTTGTTTTTCATAAGCCGAATTTATTAGGTGTTCAAGATCAGAAACAAATATTTTGTTTAACTCAAGTTCTTCTGTTTTGTATTGAGCCAATTCAAACTCGGAATCTTTTATTGTATCGGATTCCGTAATTTGAATATTACTATCTACTATACTCCTCAATTTTTCGTCGTCTTCATTTGAACAGGAAACAAAGAATACGCAAGAGATGAGAAAAAAGAATAGTCTATTCATCTTATGTTAATTGTTCTACTACGGGGTTTATAATCTCTTGGTACTTGTCTTCCATTGGAGATGGAGAGAAAAAATAACTACAACTCCATGGAATAAGTAGCATAATAAAAGCAATAAGTCCAACTAAGCATGAATATGAAGCTATTTTCCCTAAAAGATCTGAGTCTGTGTTAATCCAAAAGACATTGTTAATTATAATTGATAATACAATGAGTCCCCAAAACCAAAAGCGATGTAATGAGGGAAAATTGAGGATGGAATCATACCATCCCCATTCTTCATCAATCACAGAACGCAGTTTTATAAAAGATTGGTCATTCTGATAATAATACACAGTCACCTCTCTAATCTTTTCCTCAAATTTGGGAGTAGCGTCACTCTTTCCTTTCCTTATTCTGTTAATGGTAGAAGGGGTAACACCTAACATTCTTGCCAAAGATTCAACATCTCCATCACAACCAATAAATAAGTCATCAAGTAAGTCTTGAGCTGTTCTGTTTTCCGCTATTTGGGCATATTCCTCCCTCTTCTCGTATTCATTATTATCAGTAGAAGAACAACTTATTAACGACAAGCCTGTTAATAGAATAAAATATACAATCAATTTCATAAAAATAATTATTATGTTTCAACAAATTTACCTATTATGTTGTATAATGGATTAAGCTTATTAATAAGAAATTCTTCTAAAGAAAGTCGCTCAAATGGAGAACTCTTAGGCACACTAATTGTTACTAATGAAGTTGGATGCCAACCGTTATGTTTAATACGTACACTTTTATTTTCTCCAAAGGAAAAATAGGAACTTAAACGTAAACCGAGTTCTTTGCTTTGACCAACATAAATAATCTCATCTGTATCATCACAAATGATATAAACACCAGAACCCGTGTGTGGCCAAGTCTCAGGCCATCCATACTCATCTTTTTGGGGGAACAAATGATATTTTAAACTAATTTTAAATGGTTCCAATTTTTGAGAGCGATATTCCTTGCTGTAGCTTTCAATTATTTCGTTTATTTTTTCTAATTTCATATTGTTTATTTAAAAAGTTATATGATTCGACCGCAAAAATACAAAAAATAATCGAATCATCAAATTTTTTCTGGATTTTTTCAAACTTTATTTGATTGTTCATGACAGTCAAATCAGCCCCATAACTCCTTTGCAGATTAGGACGACGCCGACTATGACTTCAGCCATTGTAATAATGAGGCCGACCCGCATGGAACACGATGTCCAGAAAGGACGGCAAATCCGATAGGTGAACTCTGTTGGATATTTCCATACAAAAACTCTAACACTGACTTCGACCAACAACAAAATGCCGACAATGATTTGAAAAATTGATGCAATCATAATGTAATAATTTATTAAAAAAGATTATTCATGTTTTTTAAAATTTACCGATAATAAAGCCTAATAGCAGCACGATTAACACGATTAAAACCCCTCCAACAAGTATCAGTATCCACTTTAAAGTCTTAGCTATAGCTGATAAAGTCTGAGATGTTTCTGCTGTAAATTGTTGTACACAGTTCAATAGAGTTGTGGCTGTAATGAAAAAATCATCAACCCACCCAACGACGGGAATGTCAGGTATTATATCAATCGGGCTGATGTCATACACAGCAGCCAACCCCAATAATGTCAAACTGGTTATTTCTTTTCTTGTCATATTTATTTTTATTTTTTTTTAAACACCTACTCAATTACTACGATTTTCGGCTACCCTCGTTTATTTTTCCATCCATATCTGATATTGGCGAATATACTTAAAATGTTAAGGAAAGAGCATAAAGAATGGCGTGGCCACTCTTATGCACTTTACCTAAGGGCGGACCTGAGAAGTTGGAACCCCTGTTCACAAATAAGAATGTTACCACGCCAGCGTGGTGCATAGCTACATCTGTGAACAGGAATGGCTCTTCTTGGCCTTTCCCTTTACTTTTTAAATCGGACTTATTCCAAATAGGTTTCTCAGGTCGCTTTGGTAAAGTGCGAAATAACAAGCTAATGCATCTTCGACTCGAGATTTCTCCCTCAAGCCGATGCAAAGATACAAAAAACTTTTGAACCATCAAATTTTTTCTGAAGATTTTTTCAAATGAAGGAAAAACTGCCATGCGATAACGGTTTGTTTATCGGTCATCGCTACCTATCGAGGAGCGTATTCTATTTCTATTTTCGTCTGATACGACTTGATGGCAAGAATATCTTGCAACGACCAGTTACAATGCTCGTATAGATTATGTATCGCATAGACCAAATGCAAATGGGCAGTCTTTTCAATCGGCATCAGCTCGTTCCAGTTGTCAAGCTTATTTTCCAGATAGAGCAAATAGTTTTCCGACTTATAGGCATCATCAGGACTATCCGACTGGATTTCATCGTGATAAAAATGATACGTCATACTTACGCCATCAACCGAGTAAAAACCACTATAAGGACTAGAGGTCATTATGTCAAACATGTCATATTGCATATCCTCGTCGTGCTGCCAATTCTCAAATGCCATCTCTTTCACCCAAAGAGAGCCATAAACGTACAGATTTTGGTCTGTCGTCATCCTTTTTCGGACATCCTCATACACCTCGATGGTTTGTCGGCGCATATCAAGCAAGGCTTCTTTCAGCCGTTCGTTTGCAGCTTCAAGTCGTGCGACATTCTCGTCCGTCCACTCAAAACTATCACGCAGCAAACACCATCGCTGCCTCTTCAAGTCGTCGATGCACTCTGCGGTATAATACTCAAGGTCTTCTCTTGCATATTTTCTATAGAGTTTTACCATCCGTCTCTCCAACTGGCGAACACCAGTTACAGGTCTGGCGGTAAGGATTCTCAACTCCTCCCAAACTGCCTTTCGCGACTTCAGTTTATTTAATGTTCTAAATTTCTTCCGCATATTTCAAATGTTTTTTTAACCTATTTATTATCAGAAGACCCCTACGAATCCTTTGTATATCAAGATAGCACCGGCAATGATTTCTGCCATTGTAACGAGGAGGCCGATGCGCATGGAACACGACATCCAGAAAGGACGGCAAATCCGATAGGAGAACTCGGTTGGATATTTCCAACCAAAAACTCTAACACTGACTTCAACCAACAACAGGAGGCCGACGATAATTAAAACGATTGCTTTTCCCATAATCTTAAAATTTTAAAATATGGCGCAAAGATAAGGGATTTCTTTCAATCCGATTTGTTCACGGGAACAGAAAAAAAGTTAATTCATCAATTTTCTGAATTTAACCACAGATTTGTCTTTTTTGCCTTCTTCCCACTTGATTCTTTCTGCGTTCGTTTCACAATCAAAATAGTCGGAAAGATGAGTCTTCAAATGTCTTTCGCAAGACTTTTTCATCGTGTCTTCGCTGACGGTTTTACCTTTTTTGTCGAGGAATTGCCTGCAAATCAATGTCCAAGGCACAGATTTTTCATCGGGCAAACGGTGCATGAGCAGTCGCAGCATCAGGGAAAATTCTGTTGTGGTGACGTGATACATCAGTGCGTTTTCGTAGCCATCGACGTTTTCCGTGACAATTCCGTTTTCGACGGCTCTGGCGATGAATTTGTCCAACAATTCTGCCCACTTTTCGTTGAGTTCTTCCAGATATGGATTGATTTTTCCCTTTGTGTCTTTCCACGGTCGCCGAAGTTCTTTCCAACTTTCTTCCGTGAACCTTGATTGGGAATGTATCTCGTCGTTTTTCCCCTTCAAAACGGCTTTGACCCGATAATTGCAAGTGTCGTCGGCAGTATATTTTTTTCCTTCCAAGAATCGCTTGTATTCATTCCTAATGACAATCATTGCCCGCACAGCGACTTCCACGATATTTTCATCTTCATGCAAGGAAATCCAAAAAGGCCAAAAAGTGTTGTCGTTGGCATTGTCTGTCGGTTTGAACCTATTGTCAAATTTTTTATCTGGGAACAAGTTGTTTAGCTTTTCCTTTACTTCATCTTTAATAATATCGTTCCATTCGTTTTGTAACGATATTTGCTGCTCCAGATTGTCGCCTTTTTTGATGAGTGCCTTGCAACCATAATAGATGCCCAGACTGGGATTGTTTCTGTCAAATTCAATGAGAAATTCATAGACGATGCTGTTGTCTTTGTTGCTCAAATCCCTCAGTTTGTACATGGTGTGGTGATTCGCATGGATGCCGTGATAACTGTCGTCTCTGCGGAACAAGGGTTCGCCGTTGGGCAATGGTTCGAGTTTCTCTAAATCGAGGAACTTCTTTTGAATGATGTCAGAATACTCTTGTGTCAGTTTGGTGGCCTGTTCTTTTGCAAAATCCTCGGACAGCAATACATTTGTCGCAATTTTTATACCTCGACAAACGATGTCTATCTCGTTCGACTGATCGACGAAATGCAGCATATCATTCTGAACTACGTCGATGTCAATTCCCTCGATTTTTATTTTTTGGGCTGTTACACGAAAATTTGTCAAATCTTCACAGTCAGACATCACAAAAACAATGATGTACGTTTTTTCTGACTTGATTGAATAGGTCAATTGTACATCTCCATTGTCATGCAACAGCACTCCTTTCAGATAGGCACCACGAAATGAAACATCCCTCGGAAAGACATTGAATAGTTTTTCCAATCCATCAATTCTATTTTCTGTCAATTCTGAATGTATCATACTCGATATTTTTTCAAATCGTCTGACACAAATGCCATTTCGAGGAAATTAAAGGCTGAATTTCAGCACCCGACCGCTGAACGCATTTATGGAGATTTCCACCGTCGAGTCGGCAAGAAGGTTCGTCGTGAGGGTTTCGCCCGTGAGCAGGTCGGTGGCGACGATGGCGTTCCGCTCGGCGATTTTCAAGAAATCAAAGGCGTGTTGCGGAATCAAAACGCCGCAGCGCACGGCATCGTCGGAAAAGTTTGCGACAACGAGCAGCAGTTCGTCGTCGGCCTTACGCAAAAAGGCGTATTGCTGATTCGGGTTGAACTGCCACGACTGCATGTTGCAATACATCAGGTCGAAAAATTCGCCCTCGGAGACGGCTTTTTCCGTATTGGCAATCGTGAGCAGGCGCGTGTAAAACGTTTTCAGGCGCTTTTCGGCATTGTTCAGGTGCATCGGGGAATAATAGCCGCGACGCAGCGAATCGACGCACCAATAATCGAAAATCGTCGTGCGACCGTCGCGTCCGCTAAAGCCTTCTTCGTCCATGCCGCGCTCGCCGAATTCCTGTCCGGCGTAGAGCATAAACGGACAACGGTTGAGCAAGACGCTGACGATGGCGGCAGGAATGGCTTTCTGGGCATTGCCGGCGAAGAAATCGCTCGCAATGCGCTGTTCATCGTGGTTTTCGAGGAAATAGAGCATGTGGTCGAGGATGTCATCGACCGACTGCCACTGCGCCGTGATGCTACTGGCAGGCCGCCTTCCGCAAACGACATCGCGCAGACAGTCGTACATGCCGACTTTGTCGTAGAGCCAGTCGAAACCGGCGTCGATGTAACTGCGATAGAGCGGAGGATCGTAGATTTCGCCGATGAATTTGATGTTCGGATATTCGTTTTTGACCTGCGCAATCGCCCACTTCCAAAAGGCGACGGGCACCATGAAAACCATGTCGCAACGGAAGGCGTCAATGTCCTTGGAGGCCCAGAAAAGCAGGATGTTCAGCATTTTCTGCCACGTGTCGGGAATCGGGTCGAAATGCTCGGAACGACCGCCTGCGTCGCAATAATCAACGCCGTAGTTGAGTTTGATGGTCTCGTACCAGTCGTTTCGGCTCGGACAGTTGGAAAATTGGTCGTTTCCCGTGGCTTTCGCTGGATTTTCGTGGTAATTCGTCGAGGAATTTGTCGAGGAATGAGGAGCGAGGAACGAAAGTTCCAGTGGTTGCCCCCAAAGATAATAATAATTATTGTTGGTGGAAAAGTGCATCGTCGGGTCGTCGTCCTCGCCGAGATCGCGCTCGTTCTCGGGCTTGCCAATCGACTGATACTGCCGCGCAACGTGGTTCGGAACGAAGTCGATCACCACTTTCATATCGTGCGCGTGTGCGCGACCAACTAGCGCCTCAAATTCTTCCATCCGACGTTCGACATCGACCGCCAAATCGGGATCGACATCGTAGTAATCGGCGATGGCATAGGGCGACCCTGCCCTACCCTTCACCACCTGCGGATGCTGACGCGGAATGCCGAATCGCGAGTAATCGGTCTGTGTGGCGTGGCGAATAATGCCCGTCAGCCAAAGGTGCGTTGCGCCGAGGCTTCGGATGCGACGAAGCGTGGCGGTATCGAGGTCGTTGAACTTTCCACAGCCATTTTCCTCAATGCTACCGTCGTGTTTCCGCGTCGTGTTCTTATTGCCGAACCATCGCGGAAATAATTGATAAATAATCGGCTTCCTCACTCCACACTTCACACTTCACGAAATACACTTCACGAATCAGACTCCCTGCACCGTTACATCACGGGCGATTTTCGTAATCATACCCTGCAAAGCCTTGCCCGGACCACATTCGGTGAACTCCGTTGCACCGTCGGCCACCATATTTTGCACTGTCTTCGTCCAGCGCACGGGGCTCGTCAGTTGGGCAATCAGGTTCTGTTTGATTTCCTCGGGATCGGTGTGAGGCAGCGCATCCACGTTCTGATAGACAGGGCAGCACGGCGTTTTGAACTCGGTCTGCATAATGGCAGCGGCCAGTTCGTCCTTCGCCGACTGCATCAGCGGCGAGTGGAACGCACCGTTCACCTGCAGCACCAGCGCACGCTTCGCACCCGTTTCTTTCAGTTTCTCGCAGGCAACGCTCACGGCCTCGACGTGACCCGAAATCACGAGCTGACCCGGGCAGTTGTAATTGGCGGGAATCACGAAACAATCGGGCTTCGAGACGTTTTCACACACGGCCTCAACCACCTCGTCGGGCAGCGCGATAATCGCCGCCATCGTACCCGGATTCTCGTCGCAAGCCTTCTGCATTGCCAGCGCACGCTTTTGCACGAGGCGCAGACCGTCCTCGAAACTCAGAGCGCCCGTCGCCGCCAGTGCCGACATCTCGCCGAGCGAGTGACCAGCCACCATCGCGGGTTGGAAATCGTCGCCCAGAGCCAATGCCGAAACCACACTGTGAACGAACACGGCAGGCTGCGTGATGCGCGTCTGCTTGAGTTCCTCGTCGGTGCCTTTGAACATAATGTCGGTGATGCGGAAACCTAAGACTTCGTTGGCCTTCTCGAAAAGTTCACGAGCCACTTCGTTTTGCTCGTAAAGCTCCTTGCCCATGCCAACCGACTGGGCACCCTGTCCAGGGAATACAAATGCTTTCATTTTTTTGCTATTTTGAGTTGTTTGTCTTGTCAATTCCTGAAATCGGCTGCAAAGGTACGAATTTTTGTACAAAACGGAACGAAAAACACTATTTTTTCACTTAAAGATAAAAATTTCCCGTCAAATTCCGATACCAATCGCTGCGCGTTCCATCGTCGTTTTGCAGATAAAATTCTGTTCGCTCAACCGACGTTGGAAGGTGTTTTTGAAAGGCTAAAAGACAGCGTTTTGCGGGCTTCTTCAAAGTTGTTTTTATCATACATTGACGAGAGATATAAAAACTTGATAAATAAGCATTTGAAGAAAACGATTCAAGTTTTTCTACAGGTATGATAACGCTAAAAACTCCCTCGTCGCTAAGCAGGTGAGAAACGCTTTTGAAAAGGTCGGCGAACGGAAGCGAATCGGTGTGTCGGGCAGTGGCTTTTCGGTTGTCGGGATTTTTCAGGCTCTGCTCGAAAAAGGGTGGATTGGAAACGATGCTGTCGAACAATTCTAACGAATCGTTTTGGGAACATTTTTCCAAGAAATCAGCTGCGAACGACTGCACCGACGAATGAACGACCGACACTCGATTGGCAAAGGGCGACATCGAAGCGTTTTCCCGTGCCTGAGCGCAAGCCTCCGCGTCGATGTCGATGGCGGTCACCGTCGCGTCGGCAAAGCGCTGTGCCATCATCAGTGCAATGACGCCCGTTCCTGTGCCGATGTCGAGAATCCGTCGTCCGCCCTCGGCCCAAGCGCCGAGTAGTACACCGTCGGTTCCCACTTTCATCGCACAGCGGTCTTGTTCAATCCGAAATTTTTTGAAATCGAAATGGCTCATTTTTTCGTCAATATCGCGTCAAAATAATCGTAAATTCGACGCAAAGTTACGAATAAATAGTCGTAAAACTGTCAAAAATCACATAAAAAGGACTAAATCAAAGCAATTTCTCGTAAAAAATGAAGAAATGCCGAGAAAAATTCGTAACTTTGCAGGTTCAAAATCAGGAGAAAACGACAACAATGAATAAAAGAACCAATACATCGATTCAGATGATTGCCGACTACGAGGGCGATATCACCAAACTTTTTGAATTGGAGGTCGAGGGCGAAGTGCCCATTCTGGCGACGCGCAACATCGTGCTGTTTCCAGGCATTATCGCACCGATTATCGTCGCTCGCGAGCACAGCATCAATCTGGTGAAGAAACTGAAGCGGAACCCCGATATGACCTTCGCGGTGTTTTGCCAGAAAAATGCCGACATCGAAGTGCCGGAAGAGGGCGACCTCTGCGAATACGGCACCTACGCGAAACTCGTCAGACTGCTCGATATGCCCGTGCTTGGCGGCAACAACGTGACGATTATCGTGCAGGGTCTGGGACGCTGCCAACTGGACCATTTCACAGCGCAAGAGCCCTGTATTATGGCGCAGACGACGGCGGCACCCGAGGAACTGCCCGAAAAACGCGACAAAACGTGGCGCACGGCCTTCGACGACCTGCGAAACACGACCATCGAATACATCCACCAGAACGAGGACATTCCCGACGAGGCGCAATTCGCGCTGAACAACATCCAAAATCAGGTGTTGGCGGTGAATTTCATCTGTACGAATATGCCGTTCAACATCGGCGACAAAATGCGGATGATGCGCACGACGACGATGATGGAGCGCGTCATCGAGGTGCTGAAAACGCTGCACAAGGAGATTCAACTGCTGCAACTGCGGCAAGACATCCGTTCGAAGACACGCGAGGACATCGACGAACAACAACGCGAATATTTCCTGCAACAGCAAATCAAGAACATCAAGGAGGAACTGGGCAACGGCGAGGGTACGCCAGAGCGGGCCGAACTCATCAAACGAGCCGAGAAAAAGAAGTGGCCCGAGGAGGTGAGCAAGGCGTTCAGCAAGGAAATCGACAAGCTCGACCTGCTGCATCAGCAGAGTCCAGAGTACAGTATGCAGTTGAACTATTTGCAGACGATGGTGGAACTGCCGTGGGGCGAATTTACGACCGACAACCTCGACCTGAAACGCGCCGAGCGCATCCTCAACCGCGACCATTACGGTATGGAGAAAGTGAAGGAGCGCATTTTGGAATATATGGCAGTGTTGAAACTGCGTGGCGACCTGAAATCGCCGATTCTCTGCCTCTACGGACCTCCGGGTGTCGGAAAAACGTCGCTCGGAAAGTCGATTGCGTCGGCGATGAAGCGGAAATACGTGCGGATGAGCCTCGGCGGACTGCACGACGAGAGCGAGATTCGCGGTCATCGGCGAACCTACATCGGAGCGATGCCCGGTCGTATCATCAAGTCGATTCAGAAGGCTGGGTCGTCGAACCCCGTTTTCATCCTTGACGAAATCGATAAGATCACGCAATCGACCCACAACGGCGACCCTGCATCGGCGATGCTCGAAGTGCTCGACCCCGAGCAAAATTCGGCCTTCCACGACAATTATCTCGATGTCGATTACGACCTGTCGAAAGTGCTTTTCGTCGCCACGGCCAACAACCTCTCGACGATTCCGCGTCCCCTACTCGACCGAATGGAAATCATCGAGGTCAGCGGCTATATCACGGAAGAAAAGACCGAAATTGCGAAGCGCCACCTCATTCCTCGTGAACTCGAGAACACGGGCTTGAAAAACAGTCCTGAAAAGGTGTCGTTCAGCAAGGATGCCATCGAGAAAATCATTGAGCAATACACGCGGGAAAGCGGTGTCAGACAACTCGAAAAGCAGGTGAACAAGGCGCTTCGAAAAATTGCCTTCAACAAGGTGATGAACGCGCCGGAAGACGAAAAAACGGACGAAAAAGTCGAGAAATCGACGAAAAAAACGAGCAAAAAGGCTGAAAAATCGCCGAAAACAGCGACTTACAAGGTGACTCCTGCCGAAATCGAAACGTTGCTCGGCAAACCGCCATTCTACCGCGACATCTACCAAGGCAACGACTACGCTGGCGTGGTGACGGGACTCGCGTGGACGAGCGTGGGCGGTGAGATTCTTTTCATCGAAACCTCGCTGTCGAAAGGCAAAGCCGCCAAACTCACGCTGACGGGCAATCTCGGCGACGTGATGAAAGAGTCGGCGGTCATCGCGCTCGAATACGTCAAGGCGCACGTCGATCAACTTGGTGTCGATTACCGCATTTTCGACCAGTGGAACCTCCACATCCACGTACCCGAGGGCGCTACGCCGAAAGACGGTCCGTCGGCCGGCATCACCATCGCCACGTCGATTGCCTCGGCACTGACCCAGCGGAAAGTGCGCAAAAACACGGCGATGACGGGCGAAATCACCCTGCGCGGAAAGGTGCTGCCCGTCGGTGGCATCAAAGAGAAGATTCTGGCGGCGAAACGCGCTGGAATCACCGACATTGTAATGTGTCGCGACAACCGCAAGGACATCGAGGAAATTCCCGAAATCTACCTGCGCGGCGTGCAGTTCCACTATGTCGAGAACATTCAAGACGTATGGAATTTCGCCCTCACCGACGAAATGGTGGCGAATCCCATTGAATTTAAGATTGAAGAAGATAAAAAATGACCTTTGAATTACAACATACCGACCCCTACAGCGACGCACGAACAGGCCTGATTACCACGGCTCACGGGCAAATCAAAACCCCGATTTTCATGCCCGTCGGCACGTGTGGCTCGGTGAAGGGCGTGCATTTCAGCGAACTGCGCGAGCAAGTCGAGGCGCAAATCATCCTCGGCAACACCTATCACCTCTACCTGCGTCCGGGCCTTGAAATTCTGCAAAAAGCAGGCGGACTCCACCAGTTCAACACGTGGGACAGGCCGATTCTGACCGATTCGGGCGGTTTTCAGGTGTTTTCGCTCACGGGCATCAGAAAATTGCGCGAGGAAGGCTGTGAATTTCGCTCGCACATCGACGGATCGAAGCACTTTTTCACGCCCGAAAACGTGATGGATACCGAGCGCATCATCGGTGCCGACATTATGATGGCATTCGACGAATGTCCGCCCGGAAAAAGCGACTACCAATATGCCAAGAACTCGCTCGAACTGACGCAACGCTGGCTCGACCGCTGCATCAAGCGATTCAACGAAACCGAACCGCTCTACGGCCACCAACAGAGCCTTTTCCCGATTGTGCAGGGCTGCACCTACAAGGATTTGCGCAGCGAGGCCGCGAAATTCGTCGCCGACAAAGGCGCCGACGGTAATGCCATTGGCGGACTGGCCGTGGGCGAACCCACCGAGGTGATGTACGAGATGATTGAGGTCGTGAACGCGATTCTGCCGAAAGACCGACCGCGCTATCTGATGGGTGTCGGAACGCCGCAGAACATCCTCGAAGCCATCGAGCGCGGCGTGGATATGTTCGACTGCGTGATGCCGACGCGCAACGGTCGCAACGCGATGCTGTTCACCTACGAGGGCACGATGAATATGCGCAACAAGAAGTGGGAAGACGACTTTTCGCCCATCGACCCCGACGGCTGCGCCATCGACCGCCTGCACACGAAAGCCTATCTGCACCATCTGTTCAAGGCGCAGGAACTGCTCGCGATGCAAATTGCCTCGATTCACAACCTCGCGTTCTACCTGCGACTGGTCGGCGATGCCCGACAGCACATCGAACAGGGCGATTTCACGCAGTGGAAACGGAGTGTCGTTGAGAATCTTGGAAGAAGACGTTAGAAAAAGTTAAAGGGTTAAAAGGTTAAAGGGTTAAAAGGTAAAAAATGACGATGAAATATAGCAAAATCAAGAAACACCGCAAAGCATTGAAAGTCGGACGAGGGCTGCGAAAAATCTTCGGTCGGCTCGGCGGCCTGTTGAAGAAACTCAAACCCACCTTCATCAAGCGGCTCGACTGGTATATCATCCGAAAATTCATCGGCACCTATGTATTCTCGATTCTGCTGATCATCACCATCGCCATCGTCTTCGACATCAACCAATATCTCGACTCTTTCATCAAGTATCACGCACCGCTGAAGGCCATCATTTTCGACTATTACATGAATTGGGTGCCCTACTACGCCAACCTTTTCAGTGCCCTATTCGTCTTCATCGCCGTGATTTTCTTCACCTCGAAACTCACTGGAAATTCCGAAATCATCGCCATGTTGGCCTCGGGCGTGTCGTTTAAGCGGCTCCTGCGCCCCTACATGATTTCGTGCGTGCTGATTTCGATGCTGTCGTACTACCTCAGCGCCTACGTCATTCCGCAGGGAACCATCGTGCGACAGAATTTTGAAACCATCTACAAAAACAAACGGAAAACGACGGCTGCCGAAAACGTGCAACTGCAAGTAGGTCAAGGTGTTATCGCGTATATCCAACACTACGACAACACGATGAAACGCGGCTACGGCTTTTCGCTCGACAAGTTTGAAAACAAGAAACTCGTCAGCCACATGACGGCGCAGGAAATTCAATACGACACGATTTCCGACACGAAATTCCAATGGCGGGCGACGAACTGGAAAATCCGCGAGTTGAAAGGTCTTCGCGAGCACATCACCAGCGGTGTCAACAAAGACACCGTCATCATGATGGAACCTGCCGACTTGGTCTATTCCAAGGGTCAGCAAGAGACGCTCACAAGCCCCGAACTGCGCGATTTCATCTCGAAACAAATCGGACGCGGCAGCAGCAACGTCGTGCGCTACCAGATGGAATACCACAAGCGCATCGCCATGTCGTTCGCCTCGTTCATTCTGACCATCATCGGTGCGTCGCTCTCCTCACGCAAGCGAAAAGGCGGCATGGGTCTCTATCTCGGCATCGGACTCGCGCTGAGTGCGCTCTACATCCTGCTCCAAGCCATCTCATCGACCTTTGCCGTGAACGCGAACTTCCCGCCGATGCTCGCCGCGTGGATGCCAAACATCATTTTTGCTTTCGTGGCATATTTCTGCTATCGGCAAGCACCAAACTAATTGACAATTTACGATTTACAATTGAAAAATGAATTTTGAAGAAACATATTTAAACGATAATATCCTCGACGCGCTCTACGACATGCGATTCGAGGAAATGACACCGATTCAGGAACGCTGCATTCCCGAAATCCTCGACGGACACGACATTCTGGGCGTGGCACAGACGGGAACGGGCAAGACGGCGGCCTATCTGTTGCCGATTCTCTCGATGCTCGACGACGGCTACGCCGATTTTCCCGACGGTCGCAGTGTCGATTTTCCGAAAGATGCCATCAACTGCATCATCATGGCACCGACACGCGAACTCGCACAGCAAATCGACCGCGCCATGCAGGGCTTCAGCTATTACCTGAGCAATGTCGGCTCGGTGGCGGTCTATGGCGGCAACGACGGCAACCGCTACTATCAGGAACTCAACGCGCTGAAAACCGGTGCCGATGTCATCATCGCCACGCCTGGCCGCTTCATCTCGCACCTGACGATGGACAATGTCGATATGAGCCGCGTGTCGTTTTTCGTGCTCGACGAGGCCGACCGAATGCTCGACATGGGTTTTTATGACGATATTCTGAAAATCGCAAAAAAACTGCCGCCGACGTGTCAAACAGTGATGTTTTCGGCCACGATGCCCGAAAAAATCGAACAACTCGCGAAAACACTGCTGAAAAATCCGACCGAAGTGAAAATTGCCGTGAGCAAACCCGCCGAAAAGATTCAGCAGTCGGCCTACGTGTGCTACGAACCGCAGAAACTCGGCATCATCGAGTCGATGTTCAAGGAAAACGAACTGAAGCGCGTCATCATTTTCGCTGGAAAAATCAATAAGGTGAAAGACGTCTATCGCGCCCTGCTCCGCCTGAAAATCAACGCAGGTGAAATGCACAGCGACCTGTCGCAAGCCGAGCGCGACGAGATGATGTTCCGCTTCAAAAGTGGAAAAATCGACGTACTCGTCACCACCGACATCCTTTCTCGCGGCATCGACATCGACGACATTGCGATGGTCATCAACTACGACGTGCCGCGCGACGCCGAGGACTACGTTCACCGCATCGGTCGCACCGCCCGTGCCGACCGCGACGGTCGCGCCGTCACCTTCGTCAGTCCCGACGACATCCGCTATTTCCAGCAAATCGAGCGATTCCTCGAGCGCGAAATCACGAAAAACGCCCTACCCGACGGCCTCGGCGACGGTCCTGAATACAAATCAGAAGAACCGAAACGCCGCAAAAAATGGAATGGCAAGCGGCGTGGTGGCGGAAAAGGTCGTGGGAAAGGGAAACCGAATGGAAAAAATCGCAAAGCCTAAAGGCACATCACAAACAATCCATCGTATAAATTCTATTGTTCGTAGAATGCAAATCCGCTTCCGCAATCCCTACAATTGCAGTAAGTTCTCTTTCTGCAAAACAGTCCGAACAGAATGCCCCAAAGACTTAGGAAAATAGTTCCCCAAAAAGCCGCTCTGTGGTTGAAATCCTCTTTTGAGAATTCAAGGTTTCTACTTCCACAAAAAGGGCAACGAATTCTGTCATAATCCATATTATATCAGAAATGTTTTGAATTTATATCAATATCGTTCTCTGGCAAATCCATCGTTTACTTTTTTCCGATGCAATGATAATCGAAGCCAGCTTCAGCGAGTTCGACATGGTCGAAAATGTTGCGACCGTCGATGACAAGGCGGTGCTTCATGGCCTTGCCAACGACCTCCCAACTCGGCAGGCGGAACTCCTTCCACTCGGTGAGCAGCAACAGCGCGTCGGCATCGAGCACACAGTCGTACATATCGCGGCAATACTCGACTTGGTCGCCAATGCGACGGCGGCACTCGTCCATTGCCACGGGGTCGTAGGCACGAACGCGGCAACCGGCCTTCAACAGCAAATCAATCATCACCAATGCCGTCGATTCGCGCATATCGTCGGTTTCGGGTTTGAACGAAAGTCCCCACAGCGCAACGGTCTTGCCCTGCAACGACTCGCCCTCGAAAGCCGCCTGAAGTTTGCGGAACAACAGGCTCTTCTGACGCTCGTTCACCTCCTCGACTGCCTTCAAAACTTCCATCGAATAGCCGTTTTGGTCGGCGGTTTTGATAAGCGCCTTCACGTCTTTCGGGAAGCACGAACCGCCGTAGCCACAGCCCGGGAAGAGGAACTTGCGACCGATGCGCGTGTCGCTACCAATGCCCTGACGCACCATGTTCACGTCGGCACCGACGAGTTCGCAGAGGTTGGCGATGTCGTTCATAAACGAAATGCGCGTGGCGAGCATCGAATTGGCGGCATATTTCGTCATTTCAGCACTCGGAACATCCATGAAAATCACGCGGAAATTGTTCATCATAAACGGTTTGTAGAGCCTCGACAGCAGTTTTTTCGCCCGCTCGCTCTCCACGCCAACCACCACGCGGTCGGGACTCATAAAGTCCTTGATGGCGTTGCCTTCCTTGAGAAATTCGGGGTTGCTCGCCACGTCGAACTCGACCTTGCTACCGCGCTTGTCGAGTTCGCGCTGAATCGTGTCGTGCACCTTCTGCGCCGTACCCACAGGAACGGTGCTCTTCGTTACGACAACCATATATTTATCGAGGTTCTGGCCAATCGTCTCGGCCACTTGCAACACATATTTCAAATCGGCGGAACCGTCTTCATCGGGCGGTGTACCAACGGCAGAAAACACGATTTCCTGGTCGTTGAGAATATCGGCCAACGACGTCGTGAACTTCAATCGGCCTGCATTGACATTTTTCAAGACCAGTTCGTCGAGTCCCGGCTCATAAATGGGAATTTCGCCCTTTTTCAGCCGTTCGATTTTCGCTGCATCCACATCGACGCAGGTCACGTTAGCACCCGTATCAGCAAAACACGCGCCAGACACCAGTCCGACATAGCCCGTTCCAACAATTGCAATATTCATAACTGTATTTTTTAAGTTTTTTATTGTATATTCATTCAAATTGGTTGAAAAATTATTCAAAATATTCGGCCTCGGCGAAAGGCGTTGCCTCGCGGTCTTTCTGGCTGAGAATCAATTTTTCCGTTGAAATCGGCCACTCGATAGCCAAATCGGCATCGTTCCAGAGGATCGAAGCCTCTGACTGCGGTGCGTAGGGATTATCGACCTTGTAGGTGAAGACAGCCTCGTCGCTCAGCACCAAAAAGCCGTGTGCAAAACCGCGTGGAATGAAGAACTGACGCTTGTTTTCGCCGCTCAGTTCCACCGCGACATATTTTCCGAAAGTCGGCGAACTTTTCCGCAAATCTACTGCCACATCGAGCACGCAGCCGCTGATGACGCGCACCAGTTTCGCCTGCGAAAACTCACCTTTTTGGTAGTGCAAACCTCGTAACACACCGCGCACCGATTTCGACTCGTTGTCTTGCATAAAATTCACTTTTCCGATGTTTTCCTCGAATTCCTGTTTCTTCCAAGCCTCGAAAAAATAGCCGCGCTCATCGCCGAACACTCGCGGTTCGATGATGTAAACGCCCTCGATTTCTGTTTTTCGGTATTCCATAATCTATAAAATTTGTGCAAAGGTACATATTTTTTTTGAAACGACCTCTTTTTATGATATAAAATCAAAAAAATTGTACGCAAACGGCCTTGCTGACGGGAATATCCTGATGGATGTCGGTGAGCAGACCCGTTTTTTCGTCGCGTCGGAAAACCTGAATTTTGTTGTCGTCGCGGCAGGCGCAAAGCAGGTAGCGACCATTCGGCGTGATGTTGAAATGGCGCGGATGGCGACCCGTCGGCTGATAGCCCACTTTGGTGAGTTTTCCCGTGCGTGTATCGACGGCGAAAATGGCGATTCCGTCGGCCTTGAGGCGATTGCTCGAATAGAGGAATTTCCCGTCGGGACTCAGGTGAATGTCTCCGCTGCCACGCGCCCCAACGCTGTCGGAAACGACGGTTTGAATCTCCTTGAGCCGACCGTCGCGATAACTGAACACGCTGACTTTCCCCGACAGTTCGCTGATGAGATAGGCAAAGCGCCCGTCGCGACTGAAAACGAGGTGGCGAGGACCCGAACTGGGGGCGATTTGGGCGGCGATGCCATTGGCGACGACGGTCGTTCCACGCAGGCGATACGAGCAAATGCGGTCGGCACTGAAATCGGTGGCGAGAATGTATTTTCCGTCGGGCGTGAAGGTGGCGCAATGCACGTGCGGCGCTTCCTGACGACTCAAGTCGGGACCGCCCTTCGCACCAAGGAATCGCTGCGTGAGTGTAACCTGCGAACCGCCGTTTTCAAGTCGGAAAACACTCATCGAACCGCCAGAATAGTTCGCCGTGACCGCCATTTTGTCATTCGTCGCCACGTAGCAGGGCGATTGTCCCTCAGTGGCGGCACTCGAAAGCAACTGCATCCGCCCATTTTTCGCGTCAAAACGAATCGTGTTGAGTGAAGCCTGTCGGTCATCCGTTTCACCGACGGCATAAACGTGGCGACCATCGCGCGAAAGCGTCAGAAACGACGGATTTCGCAACGCCAACGAATCGAGTTTTTCGACTTTTCCGCTTACTTGGTCGAAACGGAACGAATAGATGCCACAACTGCCGCCGTCGGTGTAGGTTCCCACGAGCATCGGCAGCAATTTTTGCGCTTGTGCACAACCGATTGCGCTCATCAACAAGGCAATCGTCAAAATTCGATTTTTCATTATTTTCAAGAAAGAATTATGATGCAAAGGTAACAAAAATTTCAAATCGAGTAAACCGATTCGCGTTAAAGAAAACAAAAACAACGGAAATTTTTACCCATTTTTCGCTAATTTTGACTAACTTTGCGACCCATTTGAATGAAAAAATAAGATGAAATACGCCATCATAGCAGCAGGCGAGGGCTCTCGGCTCGCACAGGAGGGAATCGATGCGCCGAAACCGCTCGTGAAAATTCACGGCGAACACCTGATCGACCGCCTGATTCGCATTTTTATATCGAACGAGGCGGAGGAAATCGTCGTCATCTGCAACGATTTGAGACCAGAGGTGAGCGAACATTTGCGGAGGCTTCAAGACAAAGGAAAATTACACGAAAAACCGCTGCCACCGCTGCGTTTCGTGGTGAAAACGACGCCGAGTTCGATGCACAGTTTTTATGAACTGAGCCAGTTGCTCGACGACGGCAGCGACGCGCCTTTCGTGCTGACGACGGTCGATACTATTTTCCGCGAGGACGAGTTCAAGGGCTATCTCCGTGCCTTCAAGCAGGTGCTGGACGAGGGCGACGACGGACTGATGGGCATGACGGACTTTATTGATGACGAAAAACCGCTGTACGTGGGGGTTGAGGAGTGTGAAGTGAGGAGTGAGGAGTGTGGAGTGAGGAGTGAGGAGGGTTTTCCGAGGATTACGGGATTTTTCGACACGTTGGAAGAACTCGACACCCAACATTCAACAGCCCAAACTTCCCCCCAATTGGGGGGAATGAGGGGGGCTCCCCTGATTTCCGCCGGCATCTACGGCCTCACGCCACACGCTTTCCAAACGCTGAACGACAGCATCGAGCGAGGCGAAAGCCGGATGCGCAATTTCCAACGCGCCCTCGTTGCCGACGGCCTAAAACTGCGAGCCTATCCTTTCCAAAAAGTGCTCGACATCGACCACGCAACCGACATTCAGAAAGCGGAGGAAGAATTGAAGAATGAAAAATTGAAAGAATGAAAATGATCGCTTTACGCCGCGACGCGCGTTTTTCGCCGAATTGTTCGGAGAAAGACCGAGCCATTCTTGAGGCTGCGAGCAGGGAAGTCTGCAAGCGTTTCGAGAAAAAGGGCGACTCGTGCGAAGTCCGATGGGTCGAGGAGCGCGACTTCAGCCTTGCTGACGAGGCTGAAATCTACCTCTCGATGGCTCGACTGCCCGAGGCGTTGCGCACTTTGGAGGCGTTTGAGCGGCAAGGGCGGCGCGTGGTGAATCGTCCGAGTGGCGTGAGCAACTGCCAACGTTCGCGTTTGCAGCAACTGATGCGCGAAAACGACATTCCAATGCCCGAATCGACACTCGATTTTCCTGTCTGGCTGAAACGTGGCGACGGAGCCGCACAAAGCGAGGAAGACGTGGTGTTTTGCGAGAACGAAACGGCATTTCAGCAAGCGGTGGGCACGTTCAAACAGCGTGACATCGCGGATTATGTCGTAAGCCAACACGTCGTGGGCGACATCGTCAAGTTTTATGGTGTTGGCGACCGATTTTTCCGCTATTTCTACCCTACCGACGACGGCGAAACGAAATTCGAGCACGAAAAAATCAACGGACCGACGCACCACTACGCCTTTGACGCGGCGCAACTGCAACAAGATGTTCGTCGGCTGGCGAAACTGGTCGGAATCGAGGTTTATGGCGGCGACGCAATCGTGCGTCCCGACGGCTCGTATTGCATCATCGACTTCAACGACTGGCCTTCGTTCTCGCGTTGTAGCGACGAAGCGGCGGAGGCGATTGCGGAAATCATTAACAATTAACAATTAACAATTCAACAATTCACAACTCACAATCGGCGAAGCCGACCACTCAAAACTCAAAACTCAAAACTCAAAATTCAAAATTCAAAAATGGCGACATTCAAACAACTGCTGCAAGCATCATTCAAGTCGAACGACACCGAGGAATGGCTCGACGTGCATTTCACGCGACCCATCGGCCTGGTGTTTGCGCTGTTTTGGAACCGTTTGGGCGTTCATCCGAATGTCATCACGATTTTGTCGATATTCCTTGGCGTGGGCGCAGGTTGGATGTTCCATTACAGCGACCTCGCGCACAACATTTGGGGCGTCGTTTTGCTGATGTTCGCCAATTTCTGCGACTCTACCGACGGGCAAATGGCACGGCTGACGGGCAAAAAAACGCTCATTGGACGAATGCTCGACGGCTTTTCGGGCGACCTTTGGTTTGCCGCCATCTACGCCGCCATCGCGTGGCGACTGATGCCCGAAACCATCCCGTTTACGACCGTGAAATGGGGCATTTGGAGTTGGGTGTTGTGTGCCGTGGCAGGCATTTTCTTCCATTCGCCGCAGTCGTCGTTGGCCGACTACTACCGACAAATTCACCTCTTTTTCCTCAAAGGCAAAAACGGCAGCGAACTCGACCATTCAGAACAGCAACGCGCCATCTACGAACAGCACAAACGTGACGGAAACATCATCGGACAGCTGTTTTTCTATAACTACGCCAACTATTGCCGCTCGCAAGAGCGTCGAACACCGCAATTTCAGGAGTTTTTCAGGAGTGAAGGAGTGATGGAGTTAAGGAGTGAAGACATTTCCCAAAATTTCCTTGAAGAATCGCGGAAACTAATGCCCTACACGAACATCCTGACCTTCAACACACGCGCCATCGTTGTCTATCTCTCGTGCCTCATCAATCAGCCGTGGATTTATCCCGTGTTTGAAATCACTGTGATGCAGGCGCTCTACGTTTATATGCACCGAAAACACGAAAATTTGTGTGAAAGGTTAAAAAGTAAAAAGGTTAAAAAGTAAAAAATGACGATAAAAGGAATGATTTTCGACTACGGCGGCACGCTCGACACCGCGGGATGCCACTGGGGAAAGATGCTCTGGCACGCCTACGAGCGGCAACAGGTGCCCGTCACCGAGCAGCAGTTTCGCGACGCCTACGTCTTTGGCGAGCGCGCACTGGCCCGCAACCCCATCATCAAGCCCGACGACACGTTCCACCGCACGCTTTCCGCGAAAATTCGCCTCGAAATGGAGCATCTTTGCACGCAGGGCGCGTGGGACGCGAGCGAAAACGATTTCAAGGAGAAGCACGAGGCCGTGCTCGACGACCTTTACGGCGAGGTGCAGCGCATCACCGCCCACAGCGCGGAAGTGCTCACTGAACTGCACAAACGCTATCCGATGGTGCTCGTCAGCAATTTCTACGGGAACATCGCCTGCGTATTGCGTGAGTTCGGCCTCGAAAAATTCTTCCTCGACATTGTCGAATCGGCTGTTGTCGGCATTCGCAAGCCCGACCCGAAAATCTTTACACTCGGTGTCGAAGCCCTCAACAAGCATTTTTCATCTTCCCCCCAGTTGGGGGGAGCGAGGGGGGCTCTCACCCCAAGTGAAATCCTCGTCGTCGGCGACAGTTTTTACAAGGACATCCTGCCAGCCCAAAAAGCAGGTTGCAAAACGGCGTGGTTCAAGGGAGAAGGTTGGACTGAAGAAACTTTCGACGAAACAATTCCCGATTTGATTATCAACGACTTACAAGAACTTCTATGAATAAAAACTTTAAGTACAAAAAACTTCTGGCCATCCTGCTGTTTCAGCTCGTTTCCATGACCATTTCAGCCCAAATCACGGGCGTTGTCACCGACGCACAGACAGGCGACACACTGCTCTACCCGAGTGCTTCGTACAAGGGCAACCACGTCGCTGTCAGCGGCGACGCCCACGGTCGATACACCATCGAGCGGCACAACGGTTGGTACCTCACGTTTTCTGCCGTCGGCTACCAGTCGAAGCGCATTCTCATCGACACAAAAACGCCCTCGCGCCTTGACATCAAGTTGAAACCCGACTCCAAACAGTTGAACGAAGTCGTTGTCAAGGAAAAACGCTCGAAATATTCGAGGAAAGACAATCCCGCCGTCGAACTGATGCGCCGCGTCATTGCCGCGAAGAAGCGCACCGACCTGAAAAACCACGATTTCTACCAGTACGACCGCTACCAAAAAATCACGCTTGCGATGAACGACATCAACCCCTTCGAACTGCTCGACGAGGGGGCCATCGGCAAGCGGAAATGGCTGCTCGACCAAGTCGAGACCTGCCCCTACAACGGCAAACTGATTCTGCCGCTGTCGGTCGATGAAACCGTGTCGAAACACCTCTACCGACGCGACCCGAAGGACGAGGTTGAAATCGTGCGCGGCATCAATTCGACGGGCATCAACCACTTCATCCAGACGGGCGACATCCTCAACACCATTTTGCAGGATTTCTTCACCGACATCGACATCTACGACGAGCAAATCCGCCTGCTGCACCACCAATTCACGTCGCCCATCAGCAAAGACGCCATCTCGTTCTACCGCTTCTACATCGAAGACACCGTTTTCGTCGATCGCGACCTCTGCTATCACCTCCAGTTCATCCCCAACAACCAGCAAGATTTCGGTTTCCGAGGCGAACTTTTCATCCTTGCCGACTCCACGCTCCACGTGAAGCGATGCGACCTGACACTGCCACAGCGCACCGACGTGAATTTCGTCGAAAACATGCAGGTTCAACAGGAATACAAGCGGCTACCCAACGGAGAATGGGCCTTGTCGGTCGATGACATGATTGTCGAAATGAAGGTGACAGACCTGATTTCAAAGGCCATCGTCATTCGCACGACACGCCTCTCGGACTACGATTTCTCGCCGATTTCCAAGCAACTTTTCAAGGGCAGGGTCCACAAGCGACACGAGGCAGATGCCATGGGGCGCGACGAGGCGTTCTGGAACCAATATCGCACGGTGGAACTCACGAAGTCGGAGTCGTCGATGAACGCGTTCATCCATCGAATCGAACAACTCAAAGGCTTTAAATACGTGCTTTTTGGCTTGAAAGCCCTCATCGAGAACTTCGTCGAGACCAGTCCGTCGGGAAAACCCTCGAAATTCGACATCGGCCCCGTCAATACGACCATCACGCGCAACTTCATCGACGGATTCCGCTTCCGACTCTCGGGACAGACCACCGCCAACCTCAATCCGCACCTGTTTGCGTCGGGCTATGTCGCCTACGGACTCGACTCGAAAAAGACCTATTACAAAGGCGAACTCACCTATTCCTTCAACAAAAAGGAGTATCTGCCACGCGACTTCCCGAAGCACGCGCTGACGTTCACGAGCACCTACGACGTCACCTCGCCGTCCGACCGCTTCATCGAGACCGACAAAGACAATGTTTTCACGGCTTTCAAATGGACGAAAGTCGATAAAATGATGTTCTACAACCGACAGCAACTCGCCTACGAACGCGAGGAAGAATGGGGCTTTAAAACAACGGCACTGCTGAAAACCGAGGAAAACGAATCGACGGGGTCGCTGCCCTACTTCAAGATGCGCACGACCGAGGCAAAAATCGAACTTCAACTCGCCCCTGGACGCACGTTCATCAACACGAAACAGCGTCGCCGACCCGTCAATCTTGAAGCACCCGTCTTCACGCTGTCGCACACGATGGGTTTCGACGGATTTCTCGGCGGACAATACAAGTACAACTTCACCGAAGCCTCCATTTTCAAGCGGTTTTGGATGAAATCGTGGGGAAAAATCGACGTCTATGCCAAGGCTGGAGCGCAGTGGGACCAAGTACCCTATCCGCTGCTCATCATGCCTGCCGCCAACCTCTCGTACATCATCCAGAGAGAGACGTTCAACCTCATCAACAACATGGAATTTCTCAACGACCGCTATGCCTCGCTCGACGTCAAATGGGACATGAGCGGCAAGATTTTCAATCGCGTGCCACTACTGAAACACCTGAAATGGCGCGAAATCATCGGCGCGAAGATGCTTTGGGGCGACCTCACGTCGAAAAACAATCCCTTCCTCGAGGAAAATCAAGGCAATAGCGTGCTGATGCCGTTCCCCGAGGGCTGCAACGTGATGGACCCGAAAAAGCCCTACGTTGAGGTCATCGCCGGTGTCCACAACATCTTCAAAATCCTCCATGTCGAATACGTGCGCCGCCTCACCTACAACGACCTCCCCACCGCCCACAAACACGGCGTCAGACTGATGCTTCACCTGGCGTTCTGATTGGCTCGAAAATCGACGGAAAAAGCCTAAAAAACTTTATTTTTGTTCTTTTAGGAAATATTGTGAGGGCGAAATGGAAAAAATGTCGTAACTTTGCGGCTTGAAAACGAAATAATAACAAAAAAAATAGCAAGAATGAAACAGTACAAGCTTGTGAACAACGTGATGGGATGGCTCGCTTTCGCCATCGCAGCCATCGTCTATTGCACCACCATCGAGCCGACGGCATCGTTCTGGGACTGCCCCGAGTTCATTTCAACTGGTTACAAACTGGAAGTCGGACACCCACCGGGCGCACCGTTTTTCATGCTCACCGCCAACCTTTTCTCGCAGTTTGCCAGCGACCCCTCGCAGGTGGCGCGAATGGTGAACATGATGAGCGCATTGCTCTCGGCCATGACGATTCTGTTCCTTTTCTGGTCGATTACCCACCTCGTGCGCAAGCTGATTCTGAAGGATTGGAGCGAACTGACCACCGCGAAACTCATCGCCATTCAGGCTTCGGGACTCGTCGGCGCACTGATTTACACGTTCAGCGACACGTTCTGGTTCTCGGCAGTCGAAGGCGAGGTCTATGCCTATTCCTCGGCGTTCACGGCAGTCGTTTTCTGGCTCATTTTGAAGTGGGAAGACCACGCCGACGAGCCTCACAGCGACCGCTGGCTGGTGCTCATCGCTTACATGACGGGCCTGTCGATTGGCGTTCACCTGCTGAATTTGCTCTGTATTCCGGCCATCGTGCTGGTTTATTGCTACCGCCGCTATCCCGACATCGAAATCAAAGGTTCGCTCATCGCGCTGCTCGTGTCGTTTGCCATCGTCGCCGCCGTGCTCTACGGCGTTGTGCCGGGCATCATCACCGTCGGCGGATGGTTTGAACTGCTCTTCGTCAATGTGCTTGGAATGCCTTTCAACACGGGCGAAATCATCTATATCATTTTGCTTGTCGCCGCCGTTTGCTGGGCAATTTGGGAAACTTATCAGGAAGGTCACGAAAAACGTCAAAACCTTGCTTTCGTCACCGCGATTGCCATGCTCGGCATTCCGTTCTACGGCTACGGCTGGTCGGCAGTGGCCATCGGCGTGGTGGTCATCGCCGCGTTGTGGTTTGTGCTCAATTATAAGAAAACCATCGAGAAAAAGGCCATTCCCGTCGTTGGCGCACGCCTGAAAAACACGATTCTGCTCTGCCTGTTGATGATGATGATTGGCTACTCGTCGTATGCCGTCATCGTGATTCGCTCGTCGGCCAATCCGCCGATGGACCAGAACTCGCCCGAGGACATTTTCACGCTCGGAAGTTATCTGAGCCGCGACCAATACGGCGACCGCCCGTTGTTCTACGGACCGGCCTACTCGTCGCAGGTGGCACTCGACGTGGAAGGAAATATGTGCAAGCCGCGCATGAGCGACGGAGCACCGATTTACAGCCGTAAAGAGAAGGCTTCGGCCGACGAAAAAGACTCTTACTTCATCGTAAGTTATAAAAATCGCTACGAATATGCCCAAAACATGCTCTTCCCGCGTATGCACTCGGCTTCCCATGCCGCTGCCTACGAGCAATGGATGGGTGGAATCGACGGCACGCTCGTGCCTTTCGACCGCTGTGGCGAAAACATCAACGTGAAGATGCCGACCATGTTCGAGAACCTGAAATTCTTCCTTTCGTACCAGTGCAATTTCATGTATTGGCGTTATTTCCTGTGGAATTTCGCTGGTCGCCAGAACGACATCCAAAGCTATGGCGAACTCGAGCATGGCAACTGGATTACGGGCTTCTCGTTCATCGACAACCTGATGCTCGGCGACCAGTCGCTGCTGCCCGACGAATTGAAAAACAACAAGGGTCACAACGTGTTCTACTGTCTGCCGCTCATTCTCGGCCTCATCGGTCTGTTCTGGCAGGCATGGCGCGGACGGCGCGGCATCCGCCAGTTCTGGGTGGTCTTCTTCCTGTTCTTCATGACGGGCTTGGCCATCGTCATCTACCTGAACCAAACGCCCAACCAGCCGCGTGAGCGCGACTATGCCTATGCTGCCTCGTTCTACGCCTTCGCCATCTGGTGCGGAATCGGCGTGGCAGCCCTCATCGACCTCGCCAAGAAATATTTGAAACTGAAAGGCGCAGTTGTCGCTGCCGTCATCGGTGCAATTTGTCTGCTCGTTCCCATTCAGATGGCTTCGCAGACATGGGACGACCACGACCGTTCGGGTCGCTACGCTTGCCGCGATTTCGGTCAAAACTACCTCATGACACTGCAAGACGAGGGCAATCCCATCATTTTCACCAATGGCGACAACGACACCTTCCCGCTCTGGTACAATCAAGATGTGGAAGGCGTGCGCCCCGATGCCCGCGTCTGCAACCTCTCGTATCTGCAAACCGACTGGTACATCGACCAAATGGTGCGTCCAGCCTACGATTCGCCCTCGCTGCCTATCACGTGGCCTCGACTCGATTATTGTTCGGGTACAAACGAGGCGGTGGAAATCGTGGCAGATGCCAAAGCACAGGTATTGCAATACTATCAGGAGAATCCCGACGCTGCCCGTGAGCAGTTCGGCGACGAGCCTTTCGAGTTGAAAAACATCCTGAAATACTGGGTTCGTGCGAAAGAAAAAGACATGCACTTCATTCCGACCGACACCGTCTATGTCACCATCGACAAAGAGGCCGTGCGCAAGAGCGGAATGTTGATGGCAGCCGACTCGATTCCCGACAAGATGATCATCTCGCTTGCTGGTCGTCGTGCGCTCTACAAAAACGACCTGATGATGCTCGAAATGATTGCCGAAGCCAACTGGACACGCCCGATTTATGTCGCCACGACCGTCGGAGCCGAGAATTTCATGAACCTCGGTGAAAACTTCGTGCAGGAAGGCCTCGCCAACCGCATCACACCGTTCACCACCGCCATCACCAACGAAAAGGGCAACCTCGTTCCCATCGAAGGCGTGAAGAGTTTCGACACGGAAAAAGCCTATAAAAACGTGATGGAACGCTACAAATACGGCGGTTTGCAAAAGCCTGGCCTCTACCTCGACGAAACCGTCATGCGCATGTGCTACACCCATCGCAACCTCATGGCAACGCTCGCCAAGACGCTCTACGACGAAAACCAGCCCGAAAAGGCCCTCGAAGTGCTTCAGAAGTGCGAGAAAGAGATACCTTATTACAATGTGCCCATCAACTTCCGCAGCGGCTCGTTCGACATGGCTGAAACCTATGCCCTACTCGGCAAAAAGCCGCAGGCGATGAAGATTCTCGACGAACTGTGGAAAACCGCCGAGCAATACATCATCTACTACCTCTCGTTCTCGGGCAATCGCTTTGCTACGACGCAGAGAGAAGCCATGACGCAGTTCTACGTCATGCAGCAAATCATCCTGATTACCAACATCATCGATGAGAATATGGGTGCGAAGATGGAAGAAAAACTCAACTCGCTCTACAGTGCCTACTCCACGCGAGCACGCCAGATGTGACATTTGAAGAAATAAGAGCAATATGATTATCGAGCAACCGGCAAAATGGCTGCGATGGCTCTATCCAAAGGCCATTTGGAGGATGGACTCGTCGGAACGAAGCATCTACTTGACCTTCGACGACGGTCCCATCCCCGAATCGACACCATTTCTGCTCGAAACGCTTGACAAATACGGCGTGAAAGCCACATTTTTCGTCGTCGGCGAGAACGTCAGGAAATACCCCGAACTCTTCCGCCAAATCGTCGAGAAAGGCCATCAAGTCGGCAACCACACCAACCACCACCTCGGCAGTTTCAAGCACTGGACCGCAACCTACCTCATCGACACCTACGAATGTCAGTTGCTCATCAAAGGGGAAGCCCCCCTCAGTGGGGAGAAGTCGGAGGGAACTATGCCCCTCTTCCGTCCGCCCCACGGTTGGATGCGCCACAGCATCTACTACTGGCTCTCGAAGCGCTACCGAATCGTCATGTGGGACCTCGTCACCCGCGACTATTCCAAGTGGCTCACCGCCGACGACGTCTATGACAATGTCCGCCGCTATGCCCGCAACGGCTCCATCGTCACCTTCCACGACTCTCTGAAAAGCATCGACAAACTCCGCACCGCCCTGCCCCGCGCCATCGAATGGCTGCAAGCTGAGGGATACGAGTTTAAGACCATCTGAAAAGAAAAAAATATCCGAATCGTTTGGCGGTTCGGATATTTTTTCATATCTTTGCAAACGAAATAATTCCCAAAACTCAATAATAATAAAAAAATGGCAACAACACGAGAACAGGCACTGACTCGATTCCAGAGAGCAAAACTTCGGAAGCGCGAGTGCATTGACAGGTATCACAGATAATTGTTAATTGTACATTTTTAATTAAACGAAACTGCCTATGACATAAAACTGACAAAAGACATATAGAAAAAAAGCGTCTGCTTAATTCTGTGATTCTGAAACTTCGACACTTTCAACAATCACTCATCGGAATGATAGCGATGCTCACGCTTTGTCGTGGGCTTTATTCCATATTTGAGTGATAGGTAGTCGAAGACCTCAGAATCAGATAGTAGCGGATAGTCCACGTTTTCTTTTTCTGTCTCCCTCCGACTTTTGGACTATGAGTGAATAATCAAAAAAATAGAAGAATGCCCAATATCTCATCATATATAACGAAAGATACTGCCAAAATGTCATTGGCTGTAATGATGTTGTTATGCGGTAGTGGCATTTACCTTCTGTTCCGAAGCAAATCGCTCAACATATATAAATGGTGTTCCGAACTTGGTTTTTCTAACAACATTGATTCTATGCGTTTCGTTGCGAACAACTGGGATGTGTCAGAGCTTGTCAAGTTCAGTTTACCAGATGGGCTGTATTGCGCTGCATATATACTTACAATGGATGTGATATGGAATAAAGAAAATGGATGGAAAAAACACATCGCCATCTTTCTCGTTCCATTTATTACTATCTGTAGTGAAGTATTACAATACTTCGGCTTTGTTAAAGGAACATTTGATTATTGTGACTTGGTATGCTATGCGATACCACCAATTACCTATTTATCATTATTTATTTTCAAAAAAGAATTTTTAAAATTGTAACAAAATGAAAAAATATTTATTCTCAATGCTGACATTGGCATTGTTTGCAGTAGGATTTGCTGCTTCTGAGGACGATAGTTCAACGACATCTACTAATGATAGTCAAACAACATCTGTTAATGAAAAGCCAACGGCATCTACTAATGATAGTAAAGTAAAACCCGTTAATGATAGTCCAACGGAACAAAAGAAAGAAAAGAAAAAAAGTTTCCTTGGTACTTACGAAGTAACGGATAAAGTTGGCTGTACTTTTCGAATCACTCTTAACGAAGATGAAACTGCAACAATAACAGGTGTGCGTGGTGAGAATAAAACCTTCTATGGCTCATGGACAAATTTCTCAATTTATAAGGCAGGAATCGCTTTGCAGTTTTCTGGCTCAACGCCATTACTCTATTTCGAAGGTGGAGATAATAGAGGTAAGGGAGATTTCTGTTTCCTTAACGACGGTTGGTTTTATTCTGATATGAGTGCTTCTCAAGCAAAAAATCCCGATTGGAGACTTAAAGCTACAAAAATTAGATAAGATTGGTATGGGATACACTTCTAAAGAAAATTTCATGGAGAAGGTAAAGATGTCCTCTGTCTTTACAAATTCTGAATTGGAATATATCGATAAATCCATTGAAACTCATAAAGAGTTGGGTGATGATATAGTTCTAAAACTTGGCACTATCAACGAAATGGAAACTATGGGCATTCTTGAAAAATTTTACAATATTTGTAAAGAGAATGGATTTTTCCCAAAATGGACTGAAAATGTCAAGAATGGAATAGACCACATTTAACCTTTTAGGTTTGACTGATAAAAAAGAATGTATCAATGATTTCAATATGTTGATTTCATTGATACATTTTTTATTTGGCACACCTTCAACCTCTTTTGGGTTTTCGAATGCCGTAGGCATTAAACAATGGTAGCCAGTTATGTAGGGCAGCCAGGGAGGTCCCGAAATGACTGAGCCGATGTATAATCTCCTCCCCATTTTTGGGGAAGCAGGGAGGGGGCTCTCTTGTCGGATTGAATATCCGTAAGCCCTGCCGGTGGGCAGACCATCAAGCCTCTTGTCGGATTAAATATCCGTAAGCCCTGCCGGTGGGCAGGCCTACAAAAAAATCAGCATTTCATCTGAAAGCAAGCTTTCGCTGAATGCTGATTTTCTTTGAGCCTCTTGTCGGATTCGAACCAACGACCCCGAGATTACAAATCACGTGCTCTGGCCAACTGAGCTAAAGAGGCGGGTGGACCAGCGATCTGTATCGCGCCGCTACAACCAAGTACCTTTGCTGCGGTCAAGCCCTGGAGGATTCCGAGGGAGCTGGCCGTACAGGACTGGCCCGTGTTCAATTTTCAATTGACAATTAACAATTTACATTGGTCATCGTCAAAATCGGGTGCAAAATTATAAATAATTCTTGAATTACGAAAATAAAATCGGCGAAAAAATTTTTTCTTCATTCTATATAATAAAAAGGTGTCGTTTCACGTTGATAAAATATAACCACTTAAAACACTTTTGCCTATGCAATATTTTACCCCAGAAGAAATCAGGCCATCTGAGAGAACTTTGAATCTGATTCGGCAGATTGCCTACACCTACAGAGTGATGAAATCGAACGGCAAGCCTATGGCTTTTTGCCTCAACTAAATATGAAAAATGATGGAAACGCTCGTTTCTCCCTCGTTGCTGTCGGCTGATTTCGGACAGCTCGACCGCGACATCGACATGATCAACCAAAGCAAGGCCGACTGGCTCCACCTCGACATCATGGACGGCGTGTTCGTGCCGAACATCTCGTTTGGTTTTCCCGTGATGGAGGCTGTGGCGAAGCGCTGTCGGAAGCCGCTCGACGTGCATTACATGACAGTCCGCCCCGAGCAGTTCATCGAGCGCACGGCGAAACTCGGCGCAATGATGATGAACGTGCACTACGAGGCTTGCATTCACCTCCATCGCACCGTTCAAGAGATTCACGCGGCTGGCATGAAGGCCGGCGTGACGCTGAATCCTTCGACGCCCGTCAGCGTGTTGGAAGACATCATCGGCGAGGTCGATATGGTGCTGCTGATGAGTGTGAATCCGGGATTCGGAGGTCAGAAATTCATTGAAAACAGTATTCAGAAGGTTCGACGACTGCGCGAGTTGATTCGTCAGTCGGGCAGCCATGCGCTCATCGAGGTCGATGGCGGTGTGCAGGCCGAAACAGCCCCGCGACTGGTCGAGGCCGGAGCCGATGTGCTGGTGAGCGGAAGTTACATTTTCAACTCGCCCGACCCACTAAAGACTATTGAAGAATTGAAAGCTCAATATCGTGCTGTTTAGCCAGACGGCGCATGTTGAGAATCGCGTATCGCATACGACCCAGCGCAGTGTTAATGCTGACGTTGGTCGTCACGGCGATTTCCTTGAATGACATCTGCTGATAGAAGCGCATATAGACCACTTCGCGCTGCGGAGCCGGCAACTTGTCCATGATTCGGCGCACGTCGGCCATCACCTGCTGATTGACATACTGCCGCTCGATGTCGCTCTCGTAGAGGTCGCCGCCGCTGAGGTTCGACAGGTCGTTGTCCTCCGTCGGCTCGACGATTCGCTCGTTGCGTTGCTCGCGATAGTCGTCCATGATGATGTTGTGGGCGATGCGCATAATCCACGCGCTGAACTTGCCGCTGGCAGCATATTGCCCGGCCTGCAAGCGTGTGATGACCTTCACGAAAGTCTCCTGAAACACGTCGTCGGCCTTGTCGCGGTCGTGCACCACGAAAAGGATGTATGAATAGAGTTTCGACTGGTTGCGTGACAACAACAAATCAAATGCCCGATTGTTTCCATCGATGTAGGATAAGGCCAACTGCTCGTCGGTCATATCATGCAGATTCTTCATTTCTTTAAGCTTTACTGTTACTTAAGTAAATGATGTTTCGATAGGCGTTTTGTTGTTGTTAAAAGTGAATAATTTCGAGTTATCGGCGGCAAAGGTACGCATTTTTTGACAAACCACCAAATTTTTCTTAAAAAAATGAGGTTGGTGCAGGACGCTACCAACCTCGACAAGCGATTTCGTAAAGTTCGAAATCAAAAAGATACGGCAAAAATAAGGCATTTATTTCGTAATACCAAATTTTTCATGGAAAAAGTTGAATATTTAACATTTGAAAGTTTGGAGTTATCATAAAAAATGAGTAATTTTGCACCCAAATACGACATTATTTATTATTAACTAAACACATCAAATTTATGAACAAAAAATTACGCTTTTCAATGCTGAGCGTCTTGATGATGCTCTGCGGTAGTATGTTTGCCGATGAGACTGTCATTTGGCAAGAAAACTGGGATTCCTCTGCGGCTGGAACCAAAGTAGAAGAAGTAACTAACGCTAATGCTACTTACACTGGAGACAATGGAGGGTATGTAAAATTGTACGAAAACAGCTCTGACAAAACAAATCTTGAGCTGCTTATTCCTAAAAGTAGCCGTAATGTATCCTTTTCTGCTGAAATAACACTGAATGGTGCTACTTCGATGAAACTTACGTTTGACATTAACAAAAATGTCAATCTAACTTCAACTACATCTGGGGCAAAACTTACAAAAGTTTCAAATACGGAATACGACATTACAGTTCCTTCTGGAACCAACAAATTGATTTTGACTTTTGCAATGGGAAGCGACTCGAATGCTCGTCTTGACAACATTAAAATGGTTGCATCTGATGGTGGCGGTGGCCAAGAAGACAACAACTTCACGGGTCAGACGGTGGAAAACATCGCTGCGTTCAACGCGTTGGCAGCCGACACCGAGGCTCGCTTGACGCTGACGAATGCTGTGGTGCTCTACGTGAATGAGTACAACAACACGAAGGAGATTTTTGTGCGCGACGCAAGCGGTGCTGCCCTCGACATTTATGAAATGGGAATCAATGCAACGGCAGGACAGGTGCTCAACGGCTCGTTAGTCGGCAAGCGCTCGGTGCGTAACGGTTTCATCTATGCGATGGTGAAAGGCGGCACATATACCGATGGTTTCAACGTGACCATGACCAATGGAAGCGAGCCTGAAGCCTTGGATCTGGGCATCGACGAAGTGGCCGGTTACTATTGCGACTATGTCGTTGTGAAAAACGCAGAGATTACCAGTGACAAGAAGAAAGCTGTCGTTGATGGCGACGAACTTCTGCTTTACGACCGCTTTAAATTGTCGCTCGTGAACGACCTGAAGGCAGACGGAACGAAGTACGACTTCTACGGTCTGATGTATGATGGTGGTGCAACCTACGGTGCCGAACTTGTCGTGACAAAAGTTACATTGGCAGGTGGTGGCGACATTGTGGACGACCCCGCAACGCCCGTTGCTAACGTGGAAGCTCTGCTCGGCCTCGAAAGCCCCTCGACAAACCTCGAACTGACGCTGACCGACGCCCAGGTGCTCATCGTCGATAACAATTATATTTATGTACGCGAGAACGGAAAGGCCATCTGCTTCTATCAGGTGAATGCCGTCAAGGAAGTTGTTAAGAAAAACTCGATTCTCAATGGTAAAATCAATGTTGATTACGAGGTTTATAAGTTGTTGCCCGAGGTGAAGACCAACAAGAACACTACTGCCGACAACCTGACCGTAACCGACGGAGACGACGCTGTTCCGACAGAAACGACGCTTGCTAATGTGGCTGCTGGTAACAATGTTTGCGACCTCGTAACGCTGAAAGCAACGCTCGTCAAGGAAGTGAAAACCAGCGATGGCGGCAACACTTCGACGACCTACTATTTGCAAGATGGCGATACGAAAATCGTCGTTGTGAACAACGGCATGGGTCTCGACAAGATTGAAGAAGGTACGGAAATCACCGTCGTGGGTATTGCCAACACCAACAACAATGCTCACCAGATTAAGCTCTTCAAGAAAGTTGAGGACACCACTGGCATCAGCAACCTGAATGTTGAGAACGCAGGCAACGGACAACTCTTCAACGTGGCTGGACAGCGCGTCAGCGGCTCGTACAAGGGCATCGTGATTGCCAACGGCAAGAAGTTCGTCGTGAAGTAATCGAAATGTCGAACCACAAAGAATGGCAGGATTTTCGTCCTGCCATTTTTTGTTTCTGTGTTCAATCAGTCATTAAACTTGTTCTGTCAGCCATTAAAAAGGCAAATCGTCGGTGCTTTCGCCCTCGGCAGCCGGCGGGAACGGAGCCTCAGCAGCAGGGGCAGCAGCCGGAGCCGCAGTGGGTTCAGAAGCAAATGCCGCGGGAGCAGCCGGAGCAGCAGCGCCATATTGTGCCGGATCGACCTGACGCACGTCGTAGGCACGGATGCTGTTGAACCAACGACCATTATACTCGCGGGCGTCGATGTCGAACGAAACGAGCACCTCCTGTCCAATCTGAATATTGAAACGGCTCAGACGCTCTTCGCCGAACACCGAGAACACCATCTTCTTCGGATAGGTCTCGTGCGTCTCAATCACAAAATCCTTCGCTTTCCAGTCTCCACGCGCCGAAGTACCCTTTCTCTCCTGGGTTTCGGCAATCACTTTTCCTTGTAGTTCCATTGTCTTAAAAATCTATTATGTGTAAATAAAATGTATTCAATTTTCTTAATTCGTTGGCGAAATTAGTAAAATAGTTCAAAAAAAAGAAATTTTTTGGATTTTTTTTTGTTTTGACGAGCGATTTTTCGTATTTTTGTGGGATATTTGTACGATAGAACCCGAAATTAAACATTTAAATTTTAAATAACAATGAAATTTACCGTATCCAGCACTGCTCTGAGCAGTCGCCTCCAGACACTGGCAAGGGTCATCAACAGCAAGAACTCCCTGCCGATTCTCGACAGTTTCCTGTTCGAAGTGAATAACCAGCAACTCACCATCACGGCGAGCGACAGCGAAAACGTGATGCGCTCGACGCTGAAACTCGACGAAGTTGACGGCGAGGGCAACTTCGCTGTGCCCAACCGCACGCTGCTCGACGCGATGAAGGAATTGCCCGAACAGCCGCTCACGTTCGAGGTGAACACCGAGAATCTGACGATTAAAATCATCTATCAGAACGGTCTGTACAACTTCACGGCGCAGAACGGCGACGAATATCCGCGTTCGCAGCAGATTCCCGACAACGCAACGGTCATCAGCATCGACTCGACGGTGCTCAACGACAACCTAACGCGCTCGCTCTTCGCCACGGCTCAGGACGAACTTCGCCCCGTGATGAACGGCATCTACTTCGACCTGACTGCCGACGGTCTGGCCGTGGTTGCCAGCGACGGCCACAAACTCGTACGTAACAAGAATTTCAACATCAAGAGCGAGACGCCCGCCGCATTCATCCTGCCGAAAAAGCCTGCCACACTGCTGAAAAACGTGCTGGGCAAGGAGCAGGAGGAAGTCGTCATCAAGTTCGACGACCGCACGGCTGAAATCAGCTTCGCCGAGGGCGTGCTGACCTGCCGCCTCATCGAAGGTCGCTATCCGAACTACAACTCGGTGATTCCGCAGGGCAACCCGAACCAACTCACCATCGACCGCCGCTCGCTCATCGGAGCGCTGAAGCGCGTGCTGCCCTTCGCCAGCGAAAGCAGCCAACTCGTGCGCTTCCACCTCGACGCAGGCCGTCTGGAACTCTCGTCGGAAGACATCGACTTCGCAACGAGCGCCAAGGAAGTGGTGAACTGCGAATATGCCGGACAGGCGATGAACATTGGATTCAAGGGCAGTTCGCTGTCGGAAATCCTCAACAACCTGCAAGGCGACGAAGTCATCATCGAACTGGCCGACCCGAGCCGCGCCGGCATCATCCTGCCCGCCGTGCAGCCCGAAAACGAGGACGTTCTGATGCTCATTATGCCAATGCTACTCAACGACTGATCATACAATGAAACTAAATCTGACGAAGCCCCTCGTTGTCTTCGACTTGGAGACAACGGGGCTTGACCTTGTCAGGGACAGAATCATCCAGATTTCCTTCATCAAGATTCATCCCGACGGACGCGAAGAGCGTGAAAACATCTTCGTGAACCCCGAAATCCCGATTCCGAAGGACGTGACGGAACTGACGGGCATCACCAACGAACAGGTGGCCGAGGCCAAAACCTTCAAGGAACTGGCACCCGAACTGAGCAAGAAGTTCAGCGACAGCGACCTCGCAGGCTACAACTCGAACCACTTCGACGTGCCACTTCTGGCCGAGGAATTTCTGCGTGCAGGCATCGATTTCGACTTCGCCGCCCGCCGACTCATCGACGCGCAGGCCATTTTCAGAAAAATGGAGCGTCGCAACCTTGCCGCAGCCTATAAATTCTACTGCGGACGCAAGATGGAGGACGATTTCGAGGCTCACCGCGCCGACCAAGACACCGAGGCGACCTATCGCGTGCTGATGGGCGAACTCGATATGTATTCGCCTGAAAATCAGGAGGAAGAAGACCGCATTCTTCGCAACGACATGGACGAATTGGCGGCTTTCTCAAAGACGAACAACTACGTCGATTTCGCAGGGCGAATCGTTTGGCAGGATATGGTCGATGGTCAGGGCAACGTGCTACTCGACAAAGACGGCAATCCGCGCCAGCACGAGGTTTTCAACTTCGGAAAATACAAGGGTTGGGACGTGATGGAGGCACTTCGACGCGACCCAGGCTACTACAGTTGGATTATGACGAGCGATTTCACTGCCAACACGAAGCAAATTCTGACGCGAATCCGACTAAAGTCGATGGGAAAAGTGATGACGATGCTCGTCGTTTTCCTGATGAGCCTTTTCTCGGCAATGCCCCTGAATGCACAGGAATTACAAGCGAAAGTCACCATCAACCGCAATCAAGTTCAAGGCACAGATGCCAGCGTTTTCGAGAGTCTGCAACAGACCCTCGAACGCTTCATCAACGACCGCCAGTGGACCAACCTGCAATTCCAGAAAAACGAGCGAATCCCCTGCAATTTCAACATCACCGTCACGAAATACAACAAAGACGACAATGTTTTCACCTGCAACGCGCTCATTCAGGCCAACCGACCCGTTTATAACTCGGCTTACACCACCACCTTATATAATAATAAGGATGCCGACTTCAATTTTCAGTTTTCGCAGTTCGACCAACTCGAATTCAACGAGGAAGTCATTGACAATCAACTCGTTGCACTTATCGCCTACTACGCGTTCCTCATCATCGGGCTCGACCTCGATTCGTTTGCCCCGATGGGTGGCGAAGACATTCTGCAACGCTGTATGAACCTCGCCAACAATGCCCAAAACCTGAATTATCCGGGCTGGAAGGCATTCGACAACAGCCGCAACCGCTTCGCCATCATCAACGATTATCTCGACGGCGCGATGCAACCGTTCAGACAACTGCAATACGACTATTATCGCACGGGACTCGACGAAATGGCAAGCAATGCCGAACGCGGACGAACCAACATCACCACCGCCATCGAAACCCACTTGAAAAAGTGCCACGAAGACAAGCCGCTGAGCCTTCTGCCGCAAATCTGGACCGACTACAAACGCGACGAACTCGCCAATATTTATCAAGGAAAAGGCACACAGAAGGAGAAGCAGAGCATCTACGACATTCTTTTCAACATCAATGCCTCGCAAAACAACGCTTGGGAGAAAATCAAGCAGTAAATCATGCTGAAACAACTGTATATCAAGAACTTCACGCTCATCGACGAACTCGACATCGACTTTCAGTCGGGCTTTTCTGTTGTGACGGGTGAGACGGGTGCGGGAAAAAGTATCATTCTCGGAGCCATCGGCCTGCTCTTGGGCAACCGCGCCGACGCGAAACTGCTGAAAGCAGGCGAGGAACGCTGCGTCATCGAGGCGCATTTCGACCTTCGACGCTACGAGTTGGAGCCGTTTTTCAATGAAAACGACATCGACTACGACGCCAACGACTGCATTGTGCGCCGCGAGGTGAATGCAAGCGGAAAAAGTCGTGCCTTCGTCAATGACACGCCCGTTTCGCTGACGATGATGCGCGAACTCGGCGAACAGTTGGTCGATATTCACAGCCAACACCAGAACCTGCTGCTGAGCAAGGAGGATTTCCAACGCTCGGTGGTCGATATTATCGCTGCCGACAAGGCGATGCTCGACGAATATCGGCAGAAATTTCACGATTTTCGACAGGCCGAAAAAGACTACGAGATTTTCCGCGAGGAGGTGGCGAAAAACCAGCAAAATGCCGAATTTATGCGCTTCCAACTCAACGAATTGCTCGACGCGCGGCTGCAAGACGACGAACAGGAGCAACTTGAACAACAGCGCGATACGATGAGCCACGCCGAAGACATCAAATCGGTGCTCTACGAGGCCGAAACGACGCTTTCCGACGATGAAAACGGCATTGTTTCACGAACGCAGAAAATCGCCCGACAGATGAGCGAACTGGCTCGCTTCTACCCCACTGCCAACGATCTTTCGGAACGCCTCAGCACGTGCCACATCGAACTGAAAGACATCGCCGACGAAATCGGAAAGGAACTCGAAAACATCGACTTCGACCCCCGACAACTCGACAGCATCAACCAACGGCTCGACCTCATCTATTCGCTTCAGAAAAAGCATCAGGCGACGACGATGGCCGAACTCATCGCCATTCGCGACGAGCTCAGCCAAAAACTCAGCCACATCGAAAACAGCGACGAGGAACTGGCTCTTTTGCGGCAAAAAGCCGACGCATTGCAACAAGAATCGCAGGCGAAAGCAAAAAAACTGACTGCCCTGCGCACGAAAGCCGCCCGACAGGTCGAAAAAGAGGTACTCGAACGGCTCGTTTTGCTTGGAATTCCGAATGTTCGCTTCAAAATCGAATTGTCAGAAAAGCCTTTGAGTGCCGACGGCGCCGACAAAATCGTATTTCTGTTCAGTGCCAACAAAAGCACGCCGATGCAGCCCGTGAGCGAAGTGGCATCGGGTGGCGAAATTGCGCGTGTGATGCTCTCGTTGAAAGCGATGATTAGCGGTGCGGTGAAACTGCCGACCATCATCTTCGACGAAATCGACACGGGCGTGAGCGGTCGCGTGGCCGAACAGATGGCGCACATCATGCGCGAGATGGGCGAGAACGACCGACAAGTTGTCAGCATCACCCATCTGCCGCAAATCGCCGCCACGGGAACGACACATTACAAAGTGTCGAAAAACGAGACGAAAAATGGCACAAAAACCACGATGAAACGCCTTTCCGACGCGGAACGCATCGAGGAAATCGCCCAAATGCTCAGCGGCAGCAAAATCACCGAGGCCGCCATCGAAAATGCCAAACAATTGTTGAACCAATCCCTATAAAAAACTATGAAACGAATCATCACGACTTTGATTTATATGCTGACCCTCGTGGTCGCTTTCGCCCAGAATCAGAAGGCCGAAAAAGCCGTTTTCACGCTCACCACGTTCAAGGCCGACGGCACGATTCTCGCCTCGACCAACGGCGTTTTCGTCGGTTCGCAAGGCGATGCCGTGAGCGCGTGGACACCGTTCATCGGCGCGAAATCGGCGGTTTGCATCGATGCCGACGGTCGGAAACACAACGTCGAAGCCATCTACGGAGCCAACGAACTTTACGATGTGTGCCGTTTTCGCGTCGATGGCGTAACGCAGTCTGCCCCGCTCTGCAAGTCGAACGCTGCGGCTGGCAGTAAAGTGTCGCTGCTCACATACGCGCTCAAAAGTGCTTCGAGCAAGACTTTCACCGTCGAAAATGTTGAGAAATTCGGCGATCAGGGCTTCGGCTACTATATTTTCAAGGAAAAAGCGGCTGAAAACAACACCAACTGCCCCTTTGTCAATAAAAATGGCGAGGTCATCGGTCTGTTGCAGCACTCGAAAAGCGGCGAACAGACCCACGCCGTCGATGCTCGATTCATCACGGCCCTCGCGCCCAACGGTCTGAGCCTCAACGATGCCGTTTTGCGTCAAACCGCCATTCGCGCGGCACTTCCGAGCGACCTCGACGGTGCTAAACTGACACTGATGATGGCGGGCGAACGCGGCGATTCAGCCATTTATTCGCAGTATGTCGATGATATGATTCGTTACTTCCCGAAGGCCATCGACGGCTATTCCGCCCGTGCCCAACAGCAACTTTGGACGCGCCAGTTCGCCGAGGCAGAAACGACGATGCAAAACGCCATCGAGCGCGTGGAAGCGAAAGACGAAGCCCATTCCGCACTCGCCACGCTCATCTATCAGAAACAACTTTATTTCGCCGATTCCACCGATGTTTCGTGGACATTCGACCGTGCCTTGAACGAAGCAAAAAAGGCTTACGAAATCAAAAAAATGCCCGTCTATCAGCATCAACAGGCGCAAATCATCTACTCGATGGGCAACTATGCCGACGCCTACAAGATGTTCATCGACCTGACGAAAACCGACATCCGCAACGGCGAACTATTCTACGAAGCGGCGCAGTGTCGGACCGCGCTTGGTGCTGAAACGCCCGAAATCCTTGCCCTGCTCGACAGTGCCGTCGCCGTCAATCCCCACAGCAACATCAGTGCACCCTACTATCTGGCGCGTGGCCGGTTGCTCGACGAGGCTGGCGAGACCCGCAAAGCCGTACGCGACTACAACAAATACGACACGTTGATGCTCGGTCGCGCCTCGCACGATTTTTACTACCTGAAATTCAAGGCCGAGTCGAAGATTCGCCAGTATCAGCAGGCACTCAACGACATCGCCCACGCCATCGTGCTCAACCGCGCCGAACCCACCTACTACGCCGAGATGGCCTCGCTGCAACTTCGCGTCAATCAACTCGAAGATGCCATCCGCACCGCCGACTTAGGCATTGCCGTCGCCCCCGAATACACCGACCCCTACATCGTGAAAGGCGTTGCGCTCGGCGAACTCAAACGGAAGAGCGAGGCAATTGAAGTCTTGAAAAAAGCCCAAGAATTGGGCGACGAGCGTGCCGCAGCACTCATCGAGAAGTACAAATAATGAAAAAAATGGCGATTTTGAGCGCCGTATGAAATCTTTTTTGTACCTTTGCAGCCGCAAATCGCAAAGCGTTGGTTCCGTAGCTCAGCTGGATAGAGCAACAGCCTTCTAAGCTGTGGGTCTTGGGTTCGAATCCCAACGGAATCACAAAGAGGTTTAAGAGAATGTTCGGAAGAATGTTCTCTTAATCGTCTAAAAATAACGAGGAACACAGTGCTTATCACTGTTTATAGTACATTGAAGAGTTACGATTGTTGTTTAACTCGGCAAAAAAAAATGGGACATAGTTGGACTACATTGGACATAATTGGACATTTTTGTGTTACCATGTGTTACCAAAATCGCCAAAATGTGTTACCACTTTCCCAGTTTTTGAGCCTAAAAAATTTTTCTATTATGAAAAAAAACATCGTAACTGTCATCTATGACAGAAAGAACTCGTCGAACAGACGGGGTAAAGGAAAGATTGAAGCTCGGATTTACCTCTCGCGGACTGAGCGCAAGTACATCACTCTCGGAGAAGCGACGCCCGAAGAATGGGAAGCCTACGAGAGAGAGGATAAGTTTGCGGACATCAGGAAGCACTACGAGGAAATCCTTGGCGCGATGGAAATTCTCGGAAAGGAGATGACGATTTCGAGTTTCAACGTGTGCGCCGGTATCGAAGAGACCGTGCCACAAAAGAAGGAGAAGAAGGTAGTAAACCCATCGCTCAACATGAGTTTCATCGACTACATGGAGAAGACCATCGCTGCTGAGGATATTCGGAGCGGCACGAGAAAGCATAAGGCTTGTGTGGTGGATGCGGTTCGCCGATTCGGAAAGATTAAGAAACTTTCTGACTTGACGGCTTCGAATATCACTGCTTTCGACGAGTGGTTGCATGATGGTACGCGGACGGACTTAACCATCTATGGCTACCACAAAAAAATGAAGTTTTACACGAAGAAACTGCGTATGGCAGAGATGATTTCTGCCGACCCATACCACAAAGTGGCGTTCAAACGTGGCAAGAGCAAAGAGCGGGAGCCTCTCACCGAGAAGGAACTGAAAAAGATGCGCGATGCCAAATTGTCGGGGAAGATGGAACGTGTTCGCGACCTTTTCATCTTCGCTGCCTACACGGGCTTGGCATTCTGTGACACGCAACTTTTCCACTTTGAGGAGATGACGGATAAGGTCGATAATATGTACTACATCGACGGAAAAAGAATGAAGACGGGAAGCAAGTTCTTTACGCCCATCTTGCAACCTGCGATGGACGTACTGAAGAAGTACAACTATCAGTTGCCGAAAATCAGCAATCAGAAAGCCAACGACTATTTGCATCTGATTGAGGAGAAACTGAAGATTAACAAGAATCTGACGTTCCATGTTGCCCGGCATTCATTCGCTACGTTGGCACTGGCTCATGACGTGCCCATCGAGAATGTTGCTCGTATGCTCGGCCATCAGGACATCAAGACGACTCAGATTTACGCCAAAATCCTACGCTCGACGATTGAGCGCCATTCTGTTTCTCTTGCGAAGAACATTCTTTAGTTAGCAAGTAGCACGAAAAGGGGTGTTCTATGGACTGGGAGTTATTCTTCCAATCTGTAGAACACTCCTTTTAGCATCTTGCTCATCCCATTTTCCGTAAATCGTGCTGTTATCTTCTCACACAGGTATTTACCGCCATTGATATGAAACAGCGCACGGGCATCGGGTATCTCATCAGACAGGAAGGAGAAAGTATATTTTTTCTTTCCGTCGATGTGGTACACCGTTGTTCGGTCGATTTGCGGAATGGGGTTCTTCAGTCGCAAAGAGAAATTTGAGGTGACATACATAAAATGGTTGTCGAGCATCACCTTATCTATAATAGGGCACGGTTGCGCTCCTTGCCAGAGCAGGTAGTTGTTCCAGAAAGCCACATAGATGCGATCGTAATAGGCATCGGATTTCTCGACCTCGCCCTGCTCGATGGCTTTTCCTACCCTACCCTGTGCCAATGCTCCACCGTCGTAGTCGGCATCGTCGAAGGTGGTGCTGCCTGCATTACCTGTTCCGCCGAAGCCCCTTGCAGGTGCCCGACGGCCACCGAAGCCACCGCCGCCAGTGCTTCCTCCCGTTAGTCCGCCAGAGGTATTTCCGTTGCTGTCGGTGTCGTCCGTCCATGATGTGGCACTTCCCATCTCTCCTGGATCGAGGAACAGACACGGGCCATGTTCTTCGTCCGTGTCATCTATCCATGCCGGAACAATCTTGATTTCAAGGGTGTCCGATTCGGGATTGACTTCGGGACTGCCGAACTGGTTAATCGGTTCGAGTCGGTTGTAATACTTATACCAATGTAGGGTATTTCCGCCTGAGTTGGTTGTTTTCAGCAGTTCCGAACGGTAGCAGAACATAATAAAATAGGTGTCCACATCCTTTGCGTAGAAAAGTTTGTGTCCATCGCTTCCGCTCGGATAGCCCCTGCAATACATTTCGCGGATTCCCCCTGTGGGTGTTGTGGATTTGTAATAACCACTTTCTTTCAGTGTTCGTGCGAAGGTCAGCAAATCGGCTAAGCGGTCATACATGACGGCTTCGTGCCGATGTTCTTCGAGGTACCATTCGCAGGAACGATACGCCCAAAATCGGTTGTCATTGTCCGCATACACGATGTTTTTCAAACCGATGTAGTCGCAGTTTTCATCCCTGCTGATTTCTGCAACATATTCGTTCACTACCTTATCAATGGCAATCGTCCGGGTGTTTTGTATCTGTTCCGTCAAGAAACGGAAAGAGATATGCCTTGCCTTGTGATTGATGGTAAATTCCCCATGTAGAAACAGCTCCAGTTGTTCAAAGAACTCTGTGAGCGTCCAGTGAGGAAGAGCCACCGCGAAGTTTCTCACGCCCCATGTTGCAGGTAAGGTATTACAGATGATGAGGTATTTGAGGTTAGTCTGTTCGATGGCCTCTAAATCATAAGTATAGTTTAAGTATGCGCATATTTTTTTCAGGATATAGAGCAAATAAGGCTGATAGGTCACTTCTTTCGAGAGGTTTTTCCATTGGAACTGGTTTTGTTCGATGGAAGTACATTGCACCTCATTCTGTAAGTTGCCGGTGGTATTGTTCACCCACGGCAGCGGCACATAGTTGTTTTCGGGATATTTGTTCCACGCCTCTGGCAATGGCACATTGGCGGGATTTCTCTCAGACGGGTAGCCCAAAGAAAGTTGATTGAGGTATATTTCATCGAAGGAATCATCAAAGTTTTGTTCGCTTCGTCCTTCGAGGAACTGCGTTTTCACTTCCACCTCGTTAATTTCCGTGACGGTGATGGAGCCAGACTTGAAAAACGATTTGTCGCGAATATCGCAGTTGAATACAACTTTCTTCTTTTCCACGTCTGAGCGGTGTATGTGCCCGAATATTTCGATGTTTTGCGGGCAGTCCTTCAGTGGGAAGGAGATTGTTAGCGTATAACTATCAGAGCCAGTAAACATCGAGTTTTCAGATATGAACTCGAAAGAAGTTTTCTCTTTGAGGTAGGCTTGTTTGCCGTTGATGATGATTTCCATTATTTGCGTCTTGATTTGGGTGTTTTGTTTCTCATCAGTTTGTTGTATTCGTCCTGCGCCTGTTTGATGCCGTTGTCGCCCGACACAGTATTGACCGTCACAAAAGGCTCATCGAGCCGTTCTTTGAGTTGTTTGATGACGGCAGCGTATTCCTTGATGGCGGTGCCTGCTGCAATCTCGGCTTGTGCATCCGTCGTAGATGGTTGCACAATGACGGTTGGCGTAGATTGATGGGACTGTGCGTAAAAAGGAGTAATTGAGCGTGAAACGTCCTCACTCCTTAACGACCCGATTGTGTTCGTTCGTTGCGCATAGTCGAGAGCATCAATCATGGGTCTGGCTACGGGCGATTGCAGTAGTTTTTGTGAAGCCACCCATTCCCCTTTGTGTACGACGCCTGCCACGTCGTACTTGCTTCCTTGCGGTGTGAAACCACCTTCGGCATATCCCTGTGCCTCCGATGCCTGCTGTTGTTTTTTGATGGCAGCGATTTGTAGTGCGCCAGCCGCCACAGCCATTGCTGCTGCGACGGGTGCTAGGATATATCCAACTACAGGAATTGCTGCTGCGCTTCCGTAGGCAGAGAGGGCGTTTTGTGCTGTCTGTGCGACGGCTTGGATTACCTGCATGGCAAACATTTTTTTGTTTGCCTCGTCTTTGAGTTTGGCGATTTCCGCTTGTTTCTTCTTCTCCAGTTGCTTCACGATATAGTTGTTACCTTCAGCATTTGAGATTTCGCTTTTGTATCGTCGTTCGATGGCAGCCGTTTGGATGTCCGTTTCGGCCTGAATGAGTGAAGTCAGTTGCGAGAAGATGCTGCCCATCCCTGCTGACAGCGTTTCAATGGAGCCAGTAACAGCCTTTCCGAAGTCGCTTTGCAGCCATTCCTGCATATCATCGTTCCAGATTTCGAGGAAGTTCTTTTGGTCTTCCAGTTCGTCGATGCCATATTTCTTTCTCAGTGCCAGTTTCGCCTTTAGATAGGCTTCCTCGATGCGCAGTTTCTCCTTGGCATTGTTTCCGGCAGTCTTGATTTCGATTTGATACACCTCTTTCAGTCCCTGCAAGTCCGCATAGTATTTGCTATACCTTTCGTCGCTGTTTGCCCCGAAATAGTCCTCTTTGAGTTTCTGTAGAGCCTGTTGGTGTTTTTTCTCTTTCTCTTCCGTTTCCTTTTGTCTGCGCTGTTGGTCTTGAATCAGTTTATCTTGGTATGTTCGTTGCGCTTGCAGGTGTTCTTTCGTTCCCACTTCATAGATAGAAAGCATCCTTTTGAGGTGTTTCAGTTCGAGCAATTCGAGCGTTTCTTGATAGAGTTCTTGGCTGATTTCCCCATCGATGTATCGTTGTTTTTGGTTGGCCACCGTTTCTTGATAGAAAGCATTTTCCTGTTCTGCGGTCAGTTTCGTTTGCTGTTCCTTTGCTTTTTGCAGGGCTTCGTAGTAACCCACTTCCGCACTGAGCCGTTCCTTTTCGGTCAGGTCAGTCCGTTGCAGAATTTTCTGATGGTATTGCGTTTCGATGTAAAGGATTCGGTTCGTATAGTCCTCATAATTTTTCAGTCCCGTAGCGTATGCGATTCGATTGAGGGCTTCCTCCTTTTCTTTCCATTCCTTTTCGGCCTTGAACTTATCTTCGTGTTTCGTGTTGTTCGTATCATTCGTAGTGTCGCCCGTTAGTCCGCTCCCTCCAGTCGGCGTAACCGTAAGTTCGTTCGTTTGGTCTGTCAAGTCTTGGTTTTCTTTTGTTCTCGCCTCGATGATGCCGTCCAACTGCTCCTTTTCTTGGTCGAGTTTTCGCATTTTCGCTTTCCATGCCCTGTATGCGGCGAGAGAAGCGTTTGCCTTAGCCGCTGCCTGTGCTTCATCCATACCGTTCGTTTTCTCTTGGAAGAAAGCATCCATGAGGTTTTCGGGCGTTTCCTGCTCGAACTTTTTGTATTTGAATTCCAGATCCGTTTGTCGTGAAATCGCCTCTTTTATCATAGCCATGTTTTTGAGTTGCTTCACGTAAATATCAATCATTTTCGAGTTGTGTCCAATGAGGTTTCCTTCGTCCGTTAGGCTTGCATGATAGCCCGGAATGATTTTTTGCATTTCCTCGATGGCCGTTTGTCTGTTTTTGATGGAGAGGTTATTGTTTTCGATGGTTTTCTTGAGTTGTTCGATTTGTCGTACCTCTTCGCCACAAGCCTTTCCTGCGGCTTCCTCCATTTCTTGCAGTCTGCGCTGTGCTTGTGCAGCGTCGCTGTTCGCCTTGATGAACTTGACGAGGGCAACCGTCACCCCGACAATCGCCACCGCCATCAGTCCGTAAGCCGTTTTCGCGGCGGCTGCATTGGTTTTCAGGGCAGCCAAAGACTTGTTATAAGCCACCTGTGTAGCGTTTGCTCCACGTGTTTGCCAAATGAGCCTTTCAAATGTCAGTTTGAGTCCGTTCAGCATCACCTGTGCGATGGGCAGCAAAACATTTCCCGTTTTGACGGCCACGTTCCATAGCAGGTGCGCTGCGGTTGCGATTTTGGTACGGATAGCAACAAGATTTGTGGCGATGGCAAATGCTGTCAGTGCTGCGGTAGCAGCGATGATTTCCACTTTGTTTCGAGTGATGAAGCCCACCACCGACGAAAGCAATTTGAGCATGAAGGTGGTGCTTGTCATAATGTGTCGCATGACCGGCATAAGTTGTTGTCCGAGTTCGATGGCGAGTTCCTTCACGCGCTTTCGAGCCTTATCCAGTCCTGCCTGCACCGTATTGTTTTGTACGTCGTATTCCTTTCCTACAGAAGTGGCTTCCTCGAACGCCTTGTTAGCCTCCTGCTGTTCCCATTTGATCATGTCGATATTGCCTGCGAGAGCCGAAATCACTTGAGATGCACGAGCACCGTTTTCCCCCATATCTTTGAAAACGGGAGCCAGCACATCGATGTTTCCTAAGGAATGAAGTTGTTCGAGCAGCATCAGCAGTCCTTCGTTGGTATCTTTTGTGACCGTTTCCTTGAATTTCTGTGCGTTCAATCCAGTAGCCTTGATGATTTTGTCCTGTTCCTTGAACATATTCATGATGACCTTAGAAACGGCTGTCGAAGACATTTCCACCTTTTGGCCTTGACTGTCGAGGACTGCGGCCAGTCCCATGATTTCAGGAATTGTCATTCGTGCTTGTGCTCCTACGCCTGCCATTCGTTGTGCGAAGTTGGCGAGGTATGGAGCCGATGCCGTGCAGTTCTGCGACAATTCGTTGATGACAGAGCCGACGGCGATGAGCGCCTTTTCCGTACCCAGTCGTTCCTCGTCCCCGAAGATGTTGGTCAGTTTCGAGAGAGTGAGCGTAGCCCCCTCACCGAGTTCGTCGAGAGCCACATTGATTTTATCGGCAGCGCGGACAAAACCGAGAATATCTTCTTTCGAGGTTTTGCCCAAGCGTCCTGCCTCTTCCGCCAGTTTATTGAGTTCTTCGCGACTGGTTCGGGTATTCATTTTCTTAAATTCCTCGTTCAAGTCCTCGACCTGTTCGGCAGTCATTCCTGTAAATTTGCGTACATTTGCCATTTCCGCGTCCATTTCCGCATACGCTTTGACCGCCGAACGACCTGCCATGACAAGCCCTGTGATGGCAGCGGCAGCGCCTACAATCGTAGCCTGCCAGTTGTTCATGGTTCGGTTGAAGCGTTCCCAAAGGTTTTCGCCCGTTCTGAGGTCAGCATTCATTCGGTCGATTTCCTTGCGTACCTTTTTGATGGCATCACATTGTCGGTTCCATTCCTCTGTCCCTCTTTCGATGCCATTCAGTTGTTTTTTGAGCGTCGAAAGCGTTTTGTTTAACTCTTTCGGCGTTGCTTTGTCGAGGTTTCGCAGAACTTTCTCGACACCGACGGTAGCCGATTCAATCTGTGCGATTTGTCGGTTCGTCTGTCGCAGTTCCTTTTGTAGTTTCGTGAGTTTTGTTTTATCCCCTGCTTTTGCAGCATTTTCGATGGCTTTTTCCAGTTCGACCGACTTCGTTTTGAGTTTGTCGAGCATGTCCTGTGCCTGTTTTCCGTTCACGGTCAGCGTGACAGTTGCGTTTGTGTTAATCGATGACATAATGAAAGATGAAAAATAAATACACGCGAAATTAGTATGAAAGAAGCGTGTATTAAAAGACATTGCATCAGCGTGTTAGCCCATATTTTGGGCATTGATTTTTGAGAAAATCCGAAGTTTGTAAAGGTATTAAAAACTTAACACGCTGATTGTCAATGTGTTCGGGGATTGTTAAGGGGTTTCCCCTTAACCGCTCCGCAGGAAGACCCCCCACGCGCCCTGTTGGGGCTTCGGCTCGCCTTTCGTTGGTTTCGCTCGGAATATGTACCGCTTTTTTTCTTTCAAGGGTCTCCCCGAAAATCGTTGGTTTCCCCTGCGCCACTTCGCCGCCGCGAATGTGCGGTGAGATGCTTTGCATGAGGTCAAAATGGCGAGTGTTGTAGCGTGAACGCTCGCTTGTGGGCAGATTGGGTCCGTCGTCGATGTGGAGTGTCAAGGAGGGTGTGTCTGCGTGGTAGCGATTTGTCAATCCCCGATACCGTTGGTACAAATGGGACGTGTATGCGTGCCGACTTGTTGGTGCGCATACTCCTTCCATTTGAGGGGTTTGGCAAAGGAAAGCCATCACACAGACTTGCCCGAATTGTAAGCGGAACATCGCGACCGACCCCATCAGCCCATACAAGCGTAATCGCTCACAGGGAATCCTATGAGCGATTACAACACGAAGGGCTGCGGGGTGGGGCTATTTCTGCGCGAAGCGTTTGTATAGGATAGCCGCCAGTGCTATGAAGAAGAGTATGAAGATGTACTTGTGCGGTGTTTTTGTTTTGGACTTTGTCTTGTTGGCTTCCTTGTGATGTTCGGAGTGCATCGACTTGTCGTTGCTCTCCGTCAAGGAAGCGTGTTGTTCGGACTTCTTTTCGATATTTTTATCGATGTGAAGTCCGTACATTTTGATGAGCCTTGGCTTTTGTTTTTGATTTGTGTTGTGTGCCCCATCGGCTTTAGCGGATGGTTGCTCACTACTACAAATGGGGAATTCGGTGATGTGCAGGCTATCCGCCTGCAGTTTGAGCCATAGGCTTGAGGTGTCGGTTAGCAGGAGAGAGTGCAGACGCTCTTCGCTTTGCGAAAGCGTCTCGCTCTTTTCTTGCACCGACACGGACGATTTCGTGGTTTTGCAGGAACCAGCAAAGCCTACGAAAGCGGCAAAAAGCAAGAAGTGCAACTTTTTCATTTTCGGAAGATTTATCAGAATAAATTTTTGTATTCGTTCTTGGCATCGAAGGATGGGCAGTCTTTTGCTGCAAATTCTCGATGTCCGTGAACGGTGGCATTTGGGTAGCGATTGTGCAGTTCCTTCAGGAGTTGCTCTATTGCTACCTTTTGCGCCTCAGTTCGTGTATCTTTCGGGGTCTTGCCATTTTTGGCGAGTCCTCCGATGTAGCAGATACCGATACTGTTGGCGTTATGTCCTCGGCAGTGTGCTCCTGCTTGTGCGACTGGTCGCCCGGCGTGTATGCTGCCGTTGCGATAGATGACGTAGTGATAGCCGATGTCTTTGAAGTTTTGCTTCAAGTGCCATTGGCGTATTTGAGATACGGTGTAGTCGCTCCCCTCTGGGGTTGCGCTACAGTGTATGATGAATTTACTGATTGTTCTCATTTGCGTTTGCCTGTTGTAGTTGTTCGTCGAAATACTTTTTGATGCGTGATTCGGACTCCCCTATTTTCGTTCGGAAATAGATGTTTTCTCCGAATACCGCACCTGTGAAGGTCAGGGCTTGTGCCATGTACCATAACACTCCGTCTGTGACTTCATCCTTTGTAAAGAAGGATATGAAAGTCAGCACGACGCCAGAAACTACCATAAGAACAGCGGTCATGTATTGCAACCACTCTTTGCTGTTTGTTGTCATTTTTTGTCTTTTGTATTTTGTAATTCAGTTAGTACCTTTGCATCGTTATGGTTGGCTTCGCCAACTGATATCCCCATCGGATGGCTTTTGCGATCCTGACTAGACAAGGTTGGCTATTTAGCCAACCTACCTTTTTATCTGCTCCATTTGTATTTTACCTGATCCGTTGTGCTTTCTTGATAGACTTTCACTTTGATGGAAGCGAGGTTTGTCCTTAAGAGATGCATTGAGAAATTTCCTTCCGCTGCCGGCAGTCCGTATGCGATGGCGAATCGGAATCTTTTGCTTTTATAGTGTACGTCGTAATTGTATTTTCCATAGGGCACGGTGATTCTTGCCACGTTGCCGTAGCCATCTTCGTGGAAGGTGGGTGCTTCAAAAAGGAATTCCGGGTCTGAAAAGTATTGTCCCTTCGTGCCTTCTCTTTCGCTAAGAATTTGCACCAATCCCGTCGTATCCGTAAGGATTTTCGACGTTCCGTAGAAAACGTGCCACCCTGTTTTTTTCGGTCCTTTGATTCGTGTTCCATCGGGTCCATTGACTCGATGTTCTTTGACGGTGTAGCGGAAGATGTATGGCACAAGACCTTGCTCTCGCAGGTATGCGAGGTTTCCCCTGACGAACAAAGACCCCTCAATCGCCTGTAGTGCGATGAAGTTTTTATGTTCGATGGTGATGGTGGGTGTGCTGCCGTTGTTTCCTCCCGTCGAGGAGCCGATGCTGTTCAGCCTCGCTTCGAGTTGCTTGACTTTCCCATCGAGTGTTTGCACATTGTTTCCCGCGTCCAACGCCAACGTGTTTGCTCGGTGTGCTGTTTGCGTGGTGGCCGTCAAGTTAGTTTGTAGAGTGTTGATTTGTCCATTGATTTGTTGGATTTGGTTTTTGCACCAAGTCCAGTCCGACGATGATTGCGACTGTCCGCTGTTTGCGGAGGAAGCGAACTCATTGACGATTCTCTGTAGCAGTGCTCCCAGAGATTCGGGTGTGATGCTGTCTTCTCGTGTTTCGGCTCGGAAGGCAGAAATGAGTGAGGTAAGAGTTGAAATATCCATTTATTTGACTATTTGACTATTTATTGCAAAGATATTAAGGTGTTGGCGCGTTAGAAAAGACAGCCCTTAGTGGTTGTATCGCCGGTAGTGGTCATCGATGGCGTTCGCGACGATTCCAACGAATTCGTGTCCGATGGATTCCGCCATGAAGTCGCGGATATTCATCACGGATGCGTAGTATTTTCGGCTGAACCATCGTTTCGCGATGCGTTTTTTCTCTCTTCCGATGTCACCTGTGTTTCCTCTTGGCACTTCCTTTCCCGTGCCGAAGTCCTGCCACAGTCCGTATTCGAGGAAGCCTTGCGACAGCGTGGCTTCGATGAATCGTCCATCCGTCCTGACGGCAATCGACTTGGGAGATTTGAGTAATCTGCCCGTGTCGATGACGTCGAGCAGCGTGATTTGTTCACGCCATATTTTCAGCATGGTATCGTTGAATGCCAGGATATACTTTTCCCTTTCCGCCTGTGCGTGTCTTATTTGTTCCATTCTTTGGTATTGAATTGCAAATCGGTGTAGGTATCGACGGCGATTTGGAAGTATGCGCAGGCGCATCCAGAGAAGAAGAATCGGTCGATTTCTTGAAAAGAAATTCGAGGGTCGATGAAGATGCAATGCTCTTTCAGGCGCGTCTGCTCCAGAATGAGCACTGACATGAATTGACGGAAGAGTTCGCGCATGGTATCCATATAGCGGTCTCTTGCGTCAAAGTCGTTTAGAGCGTGACGCATGGCGAGGAAAATTGTTTTTACTCGTCTTGTGTGCGGTGTGTTATTGAGTTCGGTATATCCTTGTGATATATCGGACACGCAGACGAAGGCTTTTTTCGTCTGCATTTTTTCGAGTGCTTCTTCGAAGCCTTCGAGTCCGCTGACTCGGCAGAAAACAAATTCGCCATTTATAGCGAGTTTGTTTTTGTTGGTTAGGTCTTTGAAGAAGGCCGTTGCGTTCCAGTTGAAGTTTGTCATAATTTTTGATTTTTTCTTGAAATATTTTGGTGGTTCAAATTTTTGTTGTACCTTTGCAGCGTGGGAGATGTAACCACTGAAACCAGCCCGCGAAGTTGGGGAAAAAAACAGATTCCGGACTTATGTCCGGTTTCTGCATTTATATAAGTTCCCATCTATTATAAAATGTACCTCTCTCTGCATGTAGTCTGCGTTTTGTAGTATTAACCTACTCCAATACTCTAGGCTTTCTTATTTGTACTTCACTTTCGTGGAAGTATGGAGTGTGATTACATTCTTTTTAAACTTTTCCGATATTCCTCTGCTTCTCGTGCTTTGGCATCGAGTTCTGTAAGTGCTCGGTGGGTGTCCATCTGTCTGATGGTGGCTTCCTTTGTGATGTCGCCACCAGTGAGTGCGCGTATTTGCGCGTTTGTGGCATCGCGTAGGACTGTGAACAAGTCGGCACCCATTTGGTTGCCGCTTGTTGCCGTCGATGTCGTGAGAAAATTCGGGAAAAGGCTTGCGAGATACCTTTTGAGTGCTGCGAACCAGTAGAAGATGCAAATTCTTTCGGCAGCGTCCGGCTTCAGTTGGTCGCTGTCGTATAGGATTTGCCCCATCTGTGTGAGCAATTCCTCTTGCTGTGTATTGAGGTAGCCTTGAAAAAGGTTTTCGAGGAAGAGGTATTTTTCAAATGGCACTTTCTCGAAGTCGGCAGACAGTGGGCGGTGTCTGCCGATTTTTTTGAGGCGAACAGGCACAGCGGGTACATCGTCAAGGAAATCCAATGCAGTAGTAGCCTGCTGGATTTGCTTCGTTGAAAGGAGGAATTTATTTCTTCCTTTTTTTACGAGGTACTGCTGTTTCGACTGTTCGCCGATGATGTGAAGTCCAGTCCATTTGAGCAGGCAAATGGTCTTGACTTCCGATGCCGACAAATCACGTGCGAATAGTCGATAGACCATGAGCAGTTGTTTGTCGGATAGATTTTCCCACGTTGTGGGCACATTCAAATTGACTATCATAAGAAAGAATTTTTTAGAACCAGTATCCTCCCGACGTTTTTTTGTTAGAAAAAAGTTTCGGGATGTATAGTTGTGCGACGTTAGAGGCGTGCCATTGCGGGAATACATTTTTGTTTTCGCGTATGATGTTTACGAGGTCGAAGAATGCTTGCGTGTGGACATTCATATCCGACACGAGCATTAGTTCGAGCGATTGCAGAGAGCGTATGACCTGCTCCATGAGTGGGTGGCAGTTGGTGAGTGCATAGAGAGATTTTTCGCGGAAGAGATTCATTTGTTCGTGTGAGAAATACGTTTCCGCCAGTACGGATTCGATTTTCACGAGTTTGGGATGCAGTGCTTGGTACTGCTCCCAAAGGTGTTCGCTGATGGCGAGTCTTCTGCACAGCGAGAGATTTGGAAAGAGCGTGGCCGTGAAGTATGCGCATTGCTCAGACTTCAGCCATTTCGAGGCGACGGGCAGCCGCAGCAGCATCTGTTCGATCGCGTTGTCTCGCTCTTTTTCGAGCGATGCCAGCAGTCTATCGACCCTTTCTTTTGATGCCGGTGCGATGTTTTGGTTGCTGACGATACCGAATCCGTTCGGTGTCAGCACCAAGTCGAGCGTCGGGATAGCCGCCATGAGCGCGTTGTTCACCACTACGCGATACAGGATTGGTTTCAGCAAATTGGCATCCATATAGCCGAGAATGGTGTTGAAGGTCGATTCCGACGTAAAGGTTTGGATGATCCAGTCTTCCGACATTTCGATGAATGGCGTGAGTTTTTCCAACAATGGTGTTTCGCCTTCTACGGTCACGAAGAAGTTGGGTAGGTAGTGGCGTAGTTTTTTTTCAGTGAGGGAGAGTTTCATAGGTGGTGGGTGTTAGGTGGTGGGTGATGGTTGTTGGGTGTTGGGGGTTACGAGTTTAGCGTCACGGTTTTCGTCGAGAGTGGATAGCATGATGAAGGGGCAGTCGGGCTTTACACCTTTCCATGCGTTGTGTCTGATGATGATATGATGCACGGTGAAGAGCAGGTCGTGGTAGGGTTTTTGCAGTGCTTGTGCGATGGTGTATAGTTCCCGTTTGTCGCTTCCCGAATTGTTCGTTTGCGATTTGCCCGGCACCGAACCGACGAGGTTTGAGTGTACGCGCATTGTGAAGCAGAACATATTGACCGCCTCGATGATGTCGGTACTCCAGTCGCCGCCCTCTTTGTCCGTTTCCACTTTATTGATTACTACGTCGTGTTGTTCATTTCCATCGGGCGAGATATAGAACGTAGAGAATAGGACTTTTCCGCTGTTTTCCATACCTGTGAGGAAATTGATAATTTTCTCTTTCTCCTCCACTACCCTTTCCTGTTGTTTCTTTCGGTCTGTGATGGCTTCCGCTTTGAAGATGGCATCCCAAAAGCGGTTGCCGATTTCGATGTGGTACTTGATGGGCGCGGAGTTTTTCAGTTTCGCCTCTTTCGCCATTCCGATGAGCCGTTTGATATTATACCAGTTGCCCCTGAAAAGAGAGCCATAGTACGGGATGGGATAATAGGTACTGTCCGGTGTAGGCACCCGTGTAACGACAGCGAATTTTCGTACCTTGCATTTTTTGTCTTTCATTCTCTCCTGTAAGTCCGCCCATGGAGAAAGCATATCGAGCAGTTCAATTTTCTCGATGTTGTCTTTGTAGTCCGTGCGTCGCCAGTTGGCATAGAGGATGTACGGTATGCGTCCGTATTTGTCTGCTTCAGCAAAACGGCAGTAGCAGGCCTCCTTTCTGAGCAGTCGCACGATTTGTGAGCCGTCGGCATTGAGGATGATGACCGACACGCAGAAAGCGAAGTGTTTGAAGTCCTGACAAACGCCGAGGAAGTAATATGCGAGGTCGTTTTCCATACAGAATTCGGCTACCCGTTCCTTTGTTTTCTGATCGGCTTCCGTCGTGTCATAGACTAAGCCGGAACCAAAGCACACCTCGGCATTGAACATTTGGCAGGTGGAGAGCGTTTCGTCCGATTCAATCAAGTCGAGAATTTTGTATGGCAGTTCGTTGTCAGCCCCCCAAGGCATGAACTTTGTATGTTTGTCGATTTGGATTGGTGTTATGTCGCCTTGTTCTTTGAACACTTCGGCAGAATTGACCGTGAAGGCAGCACTGGCTTTCAGGTCGGGTATGATTTCCACAGAATTAAAATTGAGCGCGTCGTATTTCATATTGTTGGGTTTTACAGATATACTTCTATTCCATTGATTTCAAAGATGCAGCACTCTCGGCACTGTCTGATTTGTCGGCTGTCGAGCAGTTTCATTTTGCGTATTCCTTTGTAGTGTTCGTACTTGATGCTGATGCATCGTTTCCACTCTTGAATCTCACCGCTTCGGGTCCAGAGTCGAATGTCGATGGGTTCGGGGCGGTTGAGGATTTTCCTTGCGTTCGAAATGTGAATGTTCTGCATGGCTACATGAATTGTTTGCTGAATTCCTCCGTGAAGTAAGATGGTGCGAAATTGACGTATTTGTGCAATACGTTTTTCGCGTATTTATAGGAGAATTTCAGTCGGTTTTGTTCTTTGTCGCTGTCGCTGATTTCCGACGTGCTTTCCGTAATGAGAATTTCCACATAGGTATCGAGGTATATGGGTATCGACACGAAGCGACTGGAAAAGATTTGATTTATCCACAGGGCTTCCTCGTATGGCACGGCAGCCGTCTCGACGTCGAAGGAGTGTTCTGTGAACTGGTCATATTGGGTGCGGATATTGTTGCAAAGCGCCTCGCTTCGCTGCACCTTTTGTTTCTGTGTCGTAGTGGCGTAGAACTCAGCGTATTCCGTGACATTGAACGTGTTGTAAAATGCGAGGTGGAAATCCGGCTTTTCATCCGTGACGTAGAACGTCATTGCCCGATTTCCCCGATGAACGGTGAACGATAAGAGTTTTCCCCGGCTATTCGGGAAGGCTCGTTCAAACTGTTCGGCGACGGTCTGCACGGAAATTTCCTCTCGATAGACCGCCCCCATATAGTTCGGCGTGGTGCCTTCGTCGCGTCTGAGCAACACCGGCGAGACCTGTCCATCGGGCAAGATAAGTGCTTCGGTATAATAGGACACCCTCGCATAAGAAGGCACAAACCATGACAGGTTTTGCTTGCCTTTTCGGTGGATTCGGAAGGAGTTGCGGGTGGTCAGGAAGTGTGTAGAGAGGAAATGGGCAGGGCTTGGAATCGCGTAGTCCGATGCGATGACATAGAACGTCTGCGTGTTGGCATGGGAAAATTGGTCGTAGATGGCGATGTAACATTCCGCACTGGCGATGTTGTCTTTATGGAGTTGCCCTTCGATGATGGAACGAATATCCTTCAGGTTCATCACTCGCTCGTAGGGATAGAGGGTGGTTCTGAAGATAGGTGCGCTATTGACATATAGCGTGACGTTCGCCGATGCGGTGTCATCCTGCGTGTAGAATGTTACCGTATCGGGCAACATCGCAGAGAGATAGATCTGACTAAAAACCGTTCTGACAGAGATGGCCATATTTGTACTGATTGTTGGTGATTCAGTGCAAAGGTACATCTTGGGTGGTGGGTGGGAAAAGACAAAAAAAAAGAGATAGCCCTTAATTGAGGGCTATCACTTCAGCGGATTTTTTTGTTCGCGGCTTCCGCGCCTTTTTCTTCGGCTCTTCGGGCTTCGCCAGAATGTTGTCGACGCTGTGGCTTTCAGCGAAATCTTTGACGATTTCTTGCAGTGCGTCCGCTTTTGCGGGCTTCGCCTCTTTGATGCTTTGCGAGAGCCTTGCCAGACAATTCTCGGAGATGTTCAATCCCGTCCGCTTCTTCAGCAGGAAGGCAAAGCGCATCGCCTTGTATGCACTCTTGCAATGTGCCTGTGGCTGCTGCTCACCCGTGATGGCTACTGCCCAAACTTTGTTATCACTCTTGTTAGACTTCACGCTTGATACGATAATAACTTTTGCTTCCATGATTTTGAATTTTTAGATGTTAAACATTGATTTTATTGGAAATTTGCTTCATTATACACCTCGATATAGGTAATGTCTGCCAACACTTCATAGGCTAAATTTTCTGCGATTTTCGTGGCTTCGGCGAATGTGTCCGCTTCGACTTCGTACTCATAGGATTCGCCTTCTTCCGTATTGACGATGACCTGATAGAAATTGCCAGGATAGTAACGCTTGTTATACAACCTGCCGTGTGTGAACATTGATGTTTGAACTGTGTGTACCATAACTTTTAATTTTTAAATTGTTTGACTTAGATGTTTTGCGCCGAGGCGCTCTTTGTAATTTTTACGCTGCAATACGGAGCAGGCAAGGAGAAGGAATGTAAATGCAAGGGAAGACCGAAAAATTTTCAACCCTTTGGGCTTCAGAGAATTTGGTT
>CACYQZ010000005.1 GCA_902776665.1 uncultured Prevotellaceae bacterium | reverse complement strand
AAGACAAATTTTGCGAATCAGAGAAATGAACTACAAGAAGATATTGACAGGAATGGCCGCAGTCGTGGCCGTGGCGTTCGGTTTTACTGCCTGTTCAGAAAACGTGGAGGTAAACAACAATGCCAATAACAACGAGACTTTGAGCATCGGCGTCAGCGTTCACCAAGGTTGGAACGACGACGAAAAGACGCGGTCGGCCCGCCGTTTGGCACGCATCAATGAGAAGCAGGCCGCAGGCGTGGAAAAAGTCATTACGACGGAAGGCTCGCTTGAGGGTGAACCCATCTATATGTGGTGCGACGAACTCGACGGCATCGACGGCAAGGGTCACTCTGTGGTGGTCGATGAGACGTATGCCGAGGAAACCACTCGCGGCACGCTGATGGACGGCCATGACAACAATACGGGCGATGGCATCGAAAATTTCGACAAACAAAGTTTTTATAACAATTTCAACATCTTTGGAACCGATGCCCCTGAAAGTGGCGCTCTGGCCACGTGGAAACACGACAACGAATGGTCGGTCAGTGGCAGCGTGACGTGGGGCAGCAACACTTTCTATGGCGTTGCTCCGGCCAATAACGAGGGTGTTTCCGGTACATCTCAAACAGGTTTCACGTTTACGACCCAAACCGATTCAAAGAACCAGATCGACCTGATGGTCGGTCCTTCGACGAAGGTCAACGACCGCCACATCCTGTTCAAGTTCCAGCATGTTCTTTCTGCCATCAAATTCAAACTCGGCAACAAATTTGCCAGCGGTTATCAGATTACGAAATTGGAGCTGATGAACATCAACAGCAAGAACACGTACAACTTCAGCACGGGCTGGGGAACGCCCAACACACCGTTCACGACCTCGGTAGCCACCGAGTTCTCGACGACAGGCGGAGCCAACAAGATGATTACCAACGACGGCGAAGCCAATAAAACCGTGGGAACCACGTTCCTCGTTCTTCCGCAAACGCTTCCCGACGATGCCTATGCGATTGTCACGCTGGTGAAAGAGGGAGAATCGCCTAAGTACCTCAATGCGCAGTTGAAGACCATGACTCCCACATGGCTTCCAGGACACACCTACACCTACGTCATTTCTTCGAGTGATTATCCGAGTAGTTATACCTTTGACGTGACGCAAAATCCCGAATTTACTTGGAATGGTGATCCTATCTCGGCCAATTCCGATTTGTTCACGGTCAAGAGTTATTATACTGATGGCGGCATCAATACGGAAAAAGGTTGGAAAGTGATTGGTTACAAGGTTTCCAAGCCCGGAGGAGACTTCCCGTCGGATGCCCAATGGCAGGCTGATATGCCGAGAGTCTTGAACTCGGTTCAGGGCACCGGCACTGGCAGTGTCACGGGAGAAACCAAACAGGTGGCTGTCTATAGGCAAAGCCCCACCCAGACCCAGCGTCAGCAGAATGAATTGCGCGACCCGAACCGCGAGTTGAAAGAGAACCTCGACCTCTCGTTGTACAAGGTCGATAACGACACACCTTGGCCTGGCAACGTTCGCAATACCGCCAACACCTACATCGTGCGTTATGGTGGCACCTACAAGTTCCCGCTTGTCATGGGCAACACGATTAAGAACAGTGCGAAATATGTACCAGAAGATTACTCCTGCGCCGATGGCAGTGGATGGTTTAAGGTCAGTAAAAACAAAAAGGCTACTGAAGGTACATATAAAAATAAGATTGTATTTGACAAAGAAACTAAAGGTAATTTCTATTTTGGCAAGCAAACCTTTGTCGATTACAAAAACGATCTTGTGACAGCCTCAAACTATCAAGTCGATGCGACAAGTGCATTTGTCTTGTGGCACGATTTCTCAGATACCGAGCGTGAAGACGAACTGACCGTCATCAAGGATGTTTCCATCACCACCGAGGGTGCCGACGGGTTGGTTTCCAAGTTTGTGACTTTCACCGTCGATGAAAACACCATCCAGCAAGGAAATGCGGTGATTGCCGTCAAGAACGGTGCCGGAAAAATTACATGGAGTTGGCAAATCTACATTACCTACGACAATTGGATTTCTGATGAAGGTCAAACAGAAGTGACAAATAAGGCTGGAAATAAGTTCACTTTGGCTAATTATAACCTCGGCTATGTGTCGAAGAACAACCGAGGAACCTATGATTTCCCAGTACGCAAAATCAAATTGCTCATCGAGCAGGATGAGAGCGGACAACTTGCCGAAGTGGTCATTACCCAAAATGAAGGCAGTCAATACAAGAGCCAAAACTACGACTGGGACACCAAATACCAATGGGGTCGCAAAGACGCCCTTCCGGGAACAGGTATCGCAGGTCAGAATGAAGCAGGAGCAGATTTTTCACCCAGTCCATACTATGATTTCGGTTGCAGATTCTTTACAGCAAGTGGCTATGCCTATGAACCCAAGGCTAAAAAGATCTCTGAAAACTGGACATACGGCGAATCTATTCAGTATCCGCTCAAGAGACTCAACAACTCAGGTTCAGGCAACGAAGAACATCCAAATGGCTGTTGGTCCAATAGGATGTATATCAATGCATGGTCGGCTGCTAAGAACACGCTCCAGACGGCTGGCTCGGCGACGGGTTATGGTCACGACCCCGATGGATCGGACAATTTCATCATTGGCTCGGTTGACGATGAAGACGAGCATGAACATAAGACGCTTTACGACCCCTGTCCTCCAGGATTCAAGATGCCGCCGTCGGGTGTATTTACGAATTTTGCATTGGAAGGTTATAGTGCCAATGCAGAAGGATCGTTTGACAATCCTGGTGAACCCAATACGACGGGAAAAGGCTTTGCTTTCTATGCGGCGGGAACGAGTGGAAAAACTATCTATTTCCCGGCAACAGGAAGATTGAAAGATAGTGGACTGGAAAGTTGGAATAAGCGCAGTTGGGTATGGTCGGCCACGCCGAGTGCTGTGCATGACAACTATTATGGCGAAGGAAATAGTCTGAATCAAAACACAGGCGTTCATGGTGCTTGCTCTGTTCACTTGAGTTACACGAGTACGAGAACCACTCCCCTGAATAATAACACTCAGAACATGCCGCATTCGGTTCGCCCGATGGTGGATAACGACTAAGGATTTCGCTGGGCGAATCAAAGAAAAATCGAGGCTTTCGGGCCTCGATTTTTTTTGTTGATGAAACGGTGTTACTGCCCCAACAGGTGGCGGATGGCGGCCTCGAGTTGCGGGTCGCGTCCGTTGATGTAGTCTTCGGGCGAGTTATAGACCTCGATGTCGGGCCAGAGTTCGGCGTTTTCGGTCCACTGGCCGCGCAGGTCTTTCTTGCCGACTTGCGGAATGCCGAAGACGAGGGTGCGGTCCATCAGCGTTTCCCACCAGACGCTCGTGGCAGTGCCTGCGACGGGCGTTCCGACGAGTTTGCCGATGCCGAGTTCGCGATAGACCCACGGGAAGCCTTCGCCGTTGCTGTAGCAGTCTTCGTTCATCAGCACGCACGAGGTGCCGACCCACTTGGCCAACGGGTCGCGACCGACATACTCGCCACGCGGCAGGAAGTTGTGGTAGAGCTTGCCGCTGAGCAGCGTGCAGAGGTCGTCGTGGAGCCAGCCGCCGCCGTTGTAGCGTTCATCGACGATGACACCCTCGCGGTTGCGGTTTTCGTCGTTGAGCAGGTCGCTGTAGAGTTCGCGGAAACACTCGCTGTTCATCGATTTGATGTGGACGTAGGCCAGACGACCGTTCGACAGGCTATCGACGAGGTGGCGGTTGTGTTCCACCCAGCGTTTGTAGAGCAGGTCGCCGAGTTGGCCGACGCTGACGGGCTTGATGGTCACTTCGTTGCGCTGTTTCGTGGCAGGGTTATAGACCGTCACGCGCACGGGCTTTCCAGCCTTTCCGTCGAGCATCCAGTTGTAGTCCTCACCAGCCTTGATGTCGTTGCCATCGATTTTCTCGATGATGCATCCAGCGGTGACACCCGTTTTCTTCACGGCGAAAGGACCGCGCTTGATGACTTCCTCGACGCGCAGGCCGTCACCCTCGTAGTCTTGGTCGAGGAAGAGACCGAGTTGAGCCGTAGCCAGACCCGATGCGGCAGGACGATAGCGTGCGCCCGTGTGCGAGGCGTTGAGTTCGCCAAGCAATTCGCTGAGCAGGTCGCTGAAGTCGTAGTTGTTGTTGATGTGGGGCAGGAATTTCTCGTAGATGGCGCGATAGCCTTCCCAATCGACTCCGTGCAGGTTCGGCTCATAGAATTTGTCTTTCACCTGTCGCCAGACGTGGTCGAAGAGGTAGCGGCGCTCCTCGTAGGGTTGGAAGTTGAAGGGGGCTTCGAAGGCGATGACTTCCGACTTGTTCTTGCCCAAATCGACCTTCTTGATGGTGTTTGAACTGAGGAATATGTTCTTGAACGCCTTATCGACCTCCATTCGCGCTCCGCCCACGTCTTTCAACACGAGTTCGGTCTTGTTCTCAAGGAAATCGCGCTTCCAAAGGTCGTAACCGCCTTCGAACGACGCCTGATAATAGAGCGTGTCGCCCTTCGGCGAGAGGATGGCGTCGCCCATGCGGCTCGACGCGGTGGTGAGGCGCACGATGCGGTCGCGGCAGTTGTCGAGGTCGAGTGTGAGGACCTTTTCTGCAGGTTTCTCGGTCTTGGCAGCCGGCTTTTTGCCTTTCTTAGCTGTATTTTTATCATCTTTCGGAGCCTCGTTTTTCTTGGCTTCCTTGATTTTCTCGTCGAGAATCGCCTTTTCCTCCTTCGTCATACGGAAACGTTCGTAGGCATCGAGGTCGAAGAACATCAGATAGGCATCGTTTTCCGAACCCCAACTGCCGTGCGAGCGATAGCCGGCGCGGTCGCTCTGGTAGAGCATCGCCTTGCCGCCGAGTGCCCATTTTCCGCGTTCATCGCTGTAGGCGCTGTTCGTCAGGTTGTGGATTTTTCCGCTGCCCGACGCTTCGACGATGGCGATGTCAGTGCTGTGCCAACCGCCTTTGCCGATGTAGCCCGTCATCAGCCAACGGCTGTCGGGACTCCACTCGAACCAGAGGTCGCCGTCGCTGTAGGAATAGTTGAACTTGCCGTCCATCGCCGTGTGAACCTGCTTCGTGGCTACGTTCATCACGCGCAGGGCACCGCGGTCCTCGAAGAAGGCAATCGACTTGCCGTCGGGGCTGTATTTCGGCTGCATCGAGGTCATATTTCCTTGCGTGAGACGCTCTTCGGCGAATTCAGTCGCATAAGTGAAGCGTTTTTCGTCCTTGTTTTTGATTTTGGTCTGGTAGATTTGCCAAACACCGTTGCGCTCGGCGGCATAGACGAGGCATCGACCGTCGGGCGAGAAACTGACGTTGCGCTCCTGCTCGGGCGTGTTGGTGATGCGCTTCGTGGTTTTGTAGTCGATGGATGTCACATAGACGTCGCCGTGGGCGATGAAGGCGATTTCCTTGCCAGAGGGCGCGAGGCTGATTCCGCTTGCACCGCTGGTGAGCGTCTGGCGAATGAGGTCGCGGTCGGTGCGGTCGGCAACGATGCTCACGCTGACTTTTTGGGGCGAACCACCCTCGCGGAACGTGTAGATTTCACCGTCGTAGCCGTAGCAGAGCGTACCGTTTTTCGCTGCTGTGAGGAAGCGCACGGGGTTGCCCTTGTGGTGAGTGAGTTGTGTGCCATTGCTTTTCCAGACGTTGAACGTGCCGTCTTTTTCGCTCAGGTAGTAGTACGATTTTCCGTCGGCTGTCCACACCGGTGTGCGGTCTTCGCCCCGGAAATCGGTGAGTTTCGTGTATTTTCCCTTGCTGAGCAGCCAAATGTCGCGTGTCACGGCACTCTGATGGTGCTTGCGAAGCGCGTCTTCGTAGCCTTTCACGTCGTGGTAGAGGATGTCGCCGTCGGCATTGATGCTGATGTCTTCCATTGTGATGATTGAAAACAGTTTCGAACGACCACCCTCGGTGCTCACTTCATAGACCTGCGGAAAGACGCTTTCGGCCAGCAGACTGCTCTTCGCCGTCGGCATCACAGCAGCGCGGAAAAGTACGCGACCGTTGTCGCGGAAGGCAATCGGCGTTTCTTTCACGCTGCTGGTTGTCAGGCGTTTCGGCACACCGCCCTCGCGGTTGATGAGATAGACGTCGAAGTTGCCTTCACGGTCGGATGCGAAAGCAATTTTTCGTCCGTCGGGACTCCACACGGGCCACGCTTCGTAGGCGGCATTGGTCGTCAGTTGGCGAGCCTGTCCGCCCGTCGTTGGAACGGTGTAGAGGTCGCCTTTGTAAGAAAACACGATGGTTTCGCCGTCGGGCGAAATGGCGGGATAACGCATCCAGAGCGGCGTTTCCTGTGCCATGGCGGTGATGCCTGTCAGTGCAAGAACCGCCGAAAAAAACATTTTTCTAATCATTTTTTTGTATAGGTTAGTGAATTATTCGTTTTGTTTGACAAAGTTACGACATTTTTTTCAATAAAAAAAGTGGAAAGCACGAAAACTTTCCACTTTTTTCTGTTTAACCTTATTTTTATCGCGCGCGTGTGCGCGTGAGGATTCAATTTTTATGCCTTCTCGGCCTCTTCCTTGATTTTGCGACCCATGACGCGGTAGGCGATGGGCGATGCGATGAAGATGGACGAGAGCGTTCCGAAGATGACACCGAGCGTCATGGCGAAGGCGAAGCCCTTGATGCTGCTGCCGCCGATGAACAGGATGCAGAGCAACACAATCAGCGTCGAGAGCGACGTGTTGATGGTACGAGCCAGCGTCTGGTTGATGGAGTCGTTGAAGACTTGCTGGATGTCTTTTTTCGGATGGAGTTTCAGGTTCTCGCGGATACGGTCGAACACCACCACCTTGTCGTTGATGGAGTAGCCGATCACCGTCAGCACAGCACCGATGAAGGTCTGGTCAACCTCCAGCGAGAACGGCATGACGTATTGCAGCAGCGAGAACAAGCCGATGACCGTCAGAGCGTCGAACACGAGGGCTGCCGTCGAACCTACCGAGAATGCCACGTTGCGGAAGCGCAGCAAGATGTAGAGGAAGATGGCAATCAGGGCGATGAAGACGCTGATGAAGGCTCCGTGGGTGATGTTCTTGGCAATCGACGGACCGACTTTCGTCGAACTGATGATCGAGCCACCTTCGCGGATGTCGGGGTTCTTGAACGATGCTACGTCGGCTTGGCTGACCAGTCCGGCCTTCTTCAGACCTTCGTAGAGCATGGCCTCGGCTTCGTCATCGACGGTTGCGCTGTTCGATTCAATCTTGTAGTTGGTGGACATACGAATCGTTTTGTTGTCCGTACCGAGTGCGAGTGCGCCCGTGTTGCAGCCCGGGAAGGTCTCGGCGAGGATGCCACGAACCTGCTCCGGCTCAACGGGGTTTTCGAACTGAATCACGTAGTTGCGACCGCCCGTGAAGTCGATGCTGCGGCTCAGACCCATCGTTGCAAGGCTGATAGCGAACACGGCGATGGCACTGACGACAATCCAGCGCGTGGTCTTCCATGCCGACATGAAGCGGAACTTCGTGTTCTGCAGCAGGTTTTTCGACCACGGCGTGCTGAACGTGAGGCCGAGCCAACGGTCTTTGTTCATCTGGTGTTCATAGACGATGCGCGTGAGGAACACGGCGGTGAAGAACGAGCAGATGATACCGATGATCCAAGTCGTGGCGAAACCGCGAATCGGACCCGTACCGAACATATAGAGAATCACACCCGTGATAATCGAGGTTAAGTTCGAGTCGAAAATAGCCGAGAATGCGTTGTCGTAACCGGCTGCAACGGCTTGCTTGATCTGCTTACCCGAACGGAGTTCTTCCTTGATGCGCTCGTAAATCAGCACGTTGGCATCGACCGCCGTACCGAGCGATAGCACCATACCGGCGATACCCGACATGGTCAGTGCGGCCTGGAACGAAGTCAGAATACCGAGCGTGAAGAAGATGTTCACCAACAGGGCGAGGTTGGCCATCATGCCCGGAATGATGTTGTACATCATGAGCATGTAGATCATCAGCAGCACGAAAGCGATGATGAACGACACGACACCCTGCTTGATCGACTGTGCGCCGAGCGTCGGACCGACCACTTCTTCCTGCACGATGCGTGCGGGAGCCGGCATACGACCCGATTTCAGCGTGTTGGCAAGGTCTTTCGTGTCTTCAACGGTGAAATTACCCGAGATAGACGACTGACCGCCGTCGATTTCGCCATTCACACGCGGAGCCGAATAAACCACACCGTCGAGGACGATGGCGATGGCCTTGCCGACGTTAGCCTTTGTCAAGGCAGCCCAACGGCGCGAACCTTCCGTGTTCATCGACATCGACACCTCGGGAGCACCCGTGAAGTGGTTAAACTGGTCGGAAGCGTCGGTGACGACGTCGCCTTCCAGCGGTGCACGACCCGAAGTGCTGGTCACTTTCAGCGCGTAGAGGCCATAAATGTTCTTGGCCTGAATGCCGTCCTCGGGCTTCGCACTCCAAAGGAGTTTGCAGTCGGAGGGAATGATCTGCTTGGCCAGTTCCGAATAGATGATTTTATTGATTTCAGCCGTGTCGCGCACACTGGCATAACCCACGAGCGAGAGCGAACCCTGACCGGTGGTCTGCAGGATGGCGAGCAGCGGATGTTGTTTCTTGGCTTCTTCAAGTTGCTTTGTATCGGTGGCGGCAGCGATTTTCTCACCCTCGTTCTTCACTTGGAACTTCTGCTGAGCCTTGGCGCTGTCGGCCTTCACTTCTTCCACTTTCTCTTCAGCAACCTGTGCGGTGGTGTCGGCTTTCGCAGCAACACCCTCGTTGGCTACGCGTGTGTCGAGTTGCACGAGGAAGGGAACGATTTCCTCGGCGTTGTAGGTCTCCCAGAATTCGAGGTTGGCAGAGCCTTGCAACAACTTACGCATACGCTCCGGCTCGCGGATACCCGGCATTTCCACCATGATACGACCGTCCTGACCTTCGAGTTTCTGGATGTTGGGCTGAACGACACCGAACTTGTCGATACGGGTGCGAACCACGTTGAACGAGTTGTCGATGGCGTTCTGCACTTCTTCGCGCAGCACTTTTTCGACTTCCTTGTCGGTGCTCTGCGGCGACACCTTTCCCTGCAACTGCTGCGTGGCGAAGATTTCAGCCAGACGACGCTCGCCGGCATTGTTCTTCCAAGCCTTGATGAAGAGCGAGATGAAGTCGTCCTGACTGCTTTCCTCCTCGGCCTTCGCCTCGTTCATCGCTTTCACGAAGGTGGCGTCGGTCTTGTGGTCGGCCAACATGTCGATTACGTCTGGAACAGAAATTTCCAGAATCACGTTCATACCACCTTTCAGGTCGAGTCCGAGTCCGATTTGGGTCTCGAGACAGTTCTGATAGGTGTAAGTACCCAGATACCTCACAGAATCTTTGTAGTCCTGCTGTTTGATGGGGTCATCGATCTTCGCTGCCTGCTTGTCGTAGTAGCTCGTGGCTGCCGAGAAAGACAGGTAGAAGATGCTTGCCAGCGTCAGTAAGACGGCTGTTACAATTACAATTCCTTTGTTTTGCATTTTTGTTAATTATTTATTTGATTTATACTTATTTCCAATTTTAGCGCACAAAGTTACGCATTTTTTACGATTTACGGAAATTTCAAGCCTTTATTTATTCATTTTTTAATGTTTTGGCCGTTTTTTTAGCCTCGAAACGATGGGATAATGGTCTGAATGCTTGATTTTCGACATGACTTTACAACTTTGCGGTTCCCAGTCGTTGGAACAGAAAATGTGGTCGATGCGGACGTAGAAATGGTGGTCGTTGTAACTGATGCCGGGGCCGTTGCCTGCCTCGCGGTAGCAGTCGGTAAGGTGCTGTGCGATGGCGTGTCGGCTGTGGGAAATGGGTCCGTCGTTGAAGTCGCCGCAGAGGATGATGCTTTTCCCTTTGTTTTCGTGGAGGAAATCGACGAGTGCATTGACTTGTGGCACGCGTCGGATGGTGCCATCGACCAGTTTTTCGGCGATTCGCTTGGATTTTTCGGTGGCGAAGTCGCCAGAATAGTCACCTTTGACGATTTTGTTGAAATTTTCGCGGTCATCGATGGTAAGCATGGTCGATGCCAGATGGTTATTGACGATGATGACTGTGTCGCCGTCGATGTCGAGGAAGACGGTGGTGGAATGTCGGCCTTTTTTCTTTTCCAAAGGCACGTCCTCGCGCTTGATAATGGGGTAGCGGCTCAGCGTCGTGATGTAGTCGGTGCCGCCGCTGCCGTATTCCGAACTCACGTAGGGATACATGGCGTGGAGCGTGGGGTAGTCATCTTTTTTGAAATAAATTTCTTGCAGGCAGACGATGTCGGCATTTTCTTGGCGCAGAAAGTCGAGCACGCGCTCTTTCGTGCCGTCTTTCACGCGTTCGTGGGCGAAATAGACGTTGTAACTAAGCACTTTCAGCGTGCTGTCGGAGCCCGTTTTCGGCAGGTTCAGCGGACAATAGGTTCGAATGGGGTTGTAGCCGATGAGAAAACCGGCAATCGGGATGAGTGCAAAGCGTTTTTTGAACAGCAGCCAAAACGCGAGGAATCCGACATTGATGAGCAGGAACAGCGGGAACGCCAGTCCGATGTTGGTCAGACGCGGAAATTCCATGGGGTCGAGGCGGTCGGAATAGCCGATGAGTAGCATGAGCACGATGGTCGCCACGTTGGCGCCGGCAATCATGTTCCGAGTGAATTTCTTCAGTTTTTTCAGCATAAATCGTTCGTCATTTCTCGTTACTTCCTCCTCGTTCCTCGTTTCTCCTTCCTCCATCCTCGAAAAACCTCCCTCGACTATTTTTTCTGTTCAAAAAGTTTCCGTTTTTCCTCGCTCGTCAGGCTGTCGTAGCCATTTTTGCGAATTTTATCGAGAATTTGGTCGATTTCCTCCTCTTCGTGTCGTTTTCGGGCGTTGTAGTCCCAGTCGGCATTGCCCGAACTGCGGTAGTTTTGCGTGAAAGAGTCGGCACTTTTCTTCGACCGTTTTTCCCACGACGAGCGCAGGTTGTCGAAAAATTCCTCGCCCCGCGACTTGCCGTAGCCTGCCGTGGGGTGCTTGCGCCAGTAGCGAATCATGAAGAAACCGAAGACCATGCCGCCGAGGTGTGCCAAGTGGGCCACGCCGTCGCCCGTCGTCGAAATCGCCAAAAACAGTTCAAGTCCGGCGTAGAACATCACGAACCACTTCGCCTTGATGGGAATCGGAATCGGGAAAATGAAGATTCGCTCTTCGGGGAAAATCATGCCGAAGGCTAGCAGAATGGCATAAATCGCACCCGAAGCACCGACGGTCGTCCAACTGCTCAGTGCGGCGGCATTCGCCTTCACCACAGCCGTTGCACCAAACTCGGCGATTTGCTCCGAGGCCATCATGTAGAACTGTCCCAACTGCGCCGCTTCTTGGAAAAGTCCGGCACCGACACCGCAGGCGATGTAATAAAAAAGGAATTTTTGCGGTCCCCACACTCTTTCCACCACACAACCGAACATCCACAGCGCGAACATATTAAAGAAGAGGTGTTCCCAACCGCCGTGCATGAACATGTAGGTGAGAAGTTGGTAGATGTGGAAATCGGTCGAGAGGAAAAAGTGCAATCCGAAGACATTGTTCAAGACGTAGCCTCCCCTTCCATCGACTCCCGCGAAAGTTGTGATCAAGAAGATCAAAATGTTGGCAATCAGCAGAAATTTCGTGACTGCAGGTATGTTTCTTATCATGTTATCGTTATTTTTCTAAAACTGCGGCAAAAGTACGAAAAAAAAACGTGATTTCGGGCAAAAATGGGCTTAGAAATAAAAAAATTCAAAAAAAAAGTCATTTTTTCACGTTTTTATTTGTTTTTATCGAATGAAAATCATAAATTTGTCGCAGAATTTGTTTTTTCATCTAATTTTATAATCATTTTTAACTCAAAAAGTTATGAACAAGACAGAATTGATTGCAAAGATTGCAGAAGTTGCTGGCCTCAGCAAAGTTGATTCAAAGAAGGCACTCGATGCCACAGTAGCAGCCATCAAGGGTGCGCTCACCAAGGGTGACAAAGTTCAGCTCATTGGTTTCGGCACATTCTCTGTGAAGAAGCAGCCCGCTCGTGAGGGTATCAACCCCGCCACGAAGAAAAAGATCAAGATTGCTGCCAAGAAGGTTGCTAAGTTCAAGCCGGGCGCTGAGCTCGCTACTGCTGTGAACAAGAAGTAAGCAGTTGTAAGAATTTTTGAAGGCGATTCCGAAAGGGGTCGCCTTTTTTTTGCTCGAAAAATACAAAATCTTTCATCTTTCATCTTTTATCTTTCATCTTTTCTTCGTACCTTTGCAGCGGAAAAATCAAGATTTATGGAACAAAACAAGCAAATTCTTTTGGTTTACAATACGCTCACGCGCCAAAAAGAGCGCTTCGAGCCGTTGAATGCGCCCCACGTGGGCATGTATGTGTGCGGACCGACGGTCTATGGCGACCCGCACTTGGGCCATGCCCGTCCGGCGATTACGTTCGACATTGTTTTCCGTTACCTGAAACACCTCGGCTACAAGGTGCGCTACGTGCGCAACATCACCGACGTGGGCCATTTGGAGCACGATGCCGACGAAGGCGACGACAAAATCGAGAAAAAGGCACGGCTCGAGCAGTTGGAGCCGATGGAAATCGCGCAATACTACACGAACCGCTACCACGCGGCGATGGATGCGCTCGGCGTGCTGCGTCCGTCGATTGAGCCGCAGGCCACGGGCCACATCATCGAGCAGCAGCAACTCGTGCAGCAGATTATCGACAACGGCCTGGCCTACGAGTCGAATGGCTCGATTTATTTCGACATCGAAGCGTATAACCAGAAGAGTCAGGAGGCGAAAAGTTGGCCGCAATATGGTGTTTTGAGTGGTCGGTCGCTAGAGAACATCAAGGATGAAAGCCGTTCGCTGGCCGGTGTCGGCGAAAAGCACAATCAGGCCGATTTCGCACTTTGGAAACGGGCTTCGGCGGAGCATATCATGCGCTGGCCGAGTCCGTGGAGCGACGGTTTTCCGGGCTGGCACTGCGAATGTACGGCGATGGGACGGAAGTATCTCGGCGAACAGTTCGACATCCACGGCGGCGGTATGGACCTCGTTTTCCCGCACCACGAATGCGAGATTGCACAGGCGGTGGCCTCGCAGGGCAAGCCGATGGTGAAATATTGGATGCACAACAATATGATTACCATCAACGGCCAGAAAATGGGTAAGTCGCTCGGCAATTTCATCACCTTGGAGCAATTTTTCACGGGCAACCACGAGTCGCTTTCGCAGGCCTACTCGCCGATGACGATTCGCTTCTTCATTCTTTCGGCGCACTATCGCTCGACCGTCGATTTCAGCGACGAAGCACTGCAAGCCTCGCAAAAAGGACTCGAACGACTGATCGACGGACTCAAAAACCTGAATCGAGTGCCTGTTTCGGAGCATTGCGACGCGGAGACCAAGCAATTCGTGAAATCGCTGCGCCAACGCTGTTACGACGCGATGAACGACGACTTGATGACGCAACTCGTTGTGAGCTATCTCTTCGAGGCTTGCACCGTCGTCAATAAACTCATCGACCACAAGGCGACGATTTGTGCCGAATGCCTCGAAGAACTGAAATCGACGATGACGTTGTTCGCCGAAGAGATTTTGGGACTGTCAACTGTCAACTCTCAACTCTCAACTGGCGGCAACGCCGCCCGCGAGGATTCCTTCGGTCGGGTGGTTGATATGGTTCTTGAACTTCGTGCGAAAGCAAAAGCCGCGAAAGACTGGGCCACGAGTGACCACATCCGCGACGAACTCGCCGCCCTCGGCTTCGAAGTGAAGGACACGAAGGACGGCGCGACGTGGAAACTCAATCGGTAGTTACCGCTTCAAAGCCAAATTGTAATTGTAGTATTCCGTCTTTCCCGTGATGTCTTCGATGACGCGCAGGAAGGGCGGAAATTTCACTTCCTCGTGGTTCTTGATGCCGTTGGTTTCGAGAATCGTGAGGTTTTCGACGGGCTGCAAGAAGGTGTCGAGTTCGAAGAACTGACCTTTCCAGATGAAACTGCGACGCTTTTTGCGGATGGTCTGGCGATAGGGGTCAGCCTGCTTCACGAGCGACTCGTAGAGGTTGTTATCGACCTGCCGCTCGGTTTCGAGTTGGTCGGTTTCCGAAATTTTCTTCTTCGTCGTGAGGATATTGACCACTTTTCCTTGCCAGTCGCGACGGCGCAGGCGCATTTCCGTACCCGGCTCGGCCACGAGATAGGTCTGCGTGATGTCGCTCTCGGTGAAACCGATGCTTTCGGGGATTTCGCCGACGATTTCGACGATGTATTTCCGTTCTTCCTCGATGGGTTGCGGCAGTCCGAGCACGTGGGCGATTTCCTTGATGACGCGGTTGAGTTTGGCGTTGAAGTCGTCGTTGTTGTTGATGACACGCAGGTGCGGATGCTTCGACCACGCCTTCACGACCTTTTTGTCGAGTTCGCGGGCGATGCGCAGTCCTTCCTCGTTCATCTGCTCGTAGCGCGTGGCATTGGTGGCCGTCGTGTAGTATTTTTCGGCACCATCGGCGGCGGAAACGAGGTGCAGCACGGCGTCGTAACGCTCGCGCAAACGGTTCGAGTCGGTGCCGGCCTTCGCCGTGATTTCCTCCCACATTTCAGGTGTCATATAGGCCGAAATGTCGAGCGTACCGCGGTCGCAGACGATGAGCGTGGGCTTCGTGCATACCTCGGCGAGTCGCGAAAACATGTCTTCGAGCGCCAGTTGCGTTTCGAGAATCGCCCGCTCTCCCTCGTAGTAGAGTTGGCGGTTGGGCGTGAGGTAGTTCCATCCGCCCTGACTGTAGAGCGTCGGCACTTCGGGAATCGTAAAAACCTTGTAGCCGTAGTTCGAGAAATATTCCACAATTCTCACCAGCGCGGTCGTTTTTCCGGCGCAGGGTCCGCCCGTGAGGACGATTCGTTTGATTTGTTTCATCACCTTATTATATAATAGAGTGTTTTTATAGCGGATATTTGAATCGGATGGGGTCGTCGTATTGCTTTTGCAGACCTTTGAGTTGTTTTTTCAGTTTGCGCGTGATTTTCTCGGTGCCGGGTTGTCCGTAGATATTGTGCAACTGTTCGGGGTCGTTCTGCAAATCGTAGAGTTCCCATGTGTCGATGTCGTCGTAGAAGTGGATGAGCGTGTAGCGCGAGTCGCGCACGCCGTAGTGCTTGCAGACGCTATGCTCGGCAGGGTATTCGTGGTAGTGGTAGTAGAGCGCTTTGCGCCAGTTTTTCACCTTTTTGCCTTGCAGAAGCGGCAGGAACGAGCGTCCCTGAATGCCCGACGGCACTTTCACGCCCGCCAGTTCGAGGATGGTCGGTGCATAGTCGATGTTTTGCACGAGTTCGGAGATGTCGCCGTGCTTGTTCGAGCCCGGGAGATAGACCACGAGCGGCGTGCGGAACGATTCTTCGTACATAAATCGCTTGTCGAACCAGCCGTGTTCGCCCATATAAAAGCCTTGGTCGCTCGTATAGACAATCATCGTGTTGTCGAGCAGGTCGTTTTCGCGCAAGTATTCGATGACGCGCCCGATGTTCTTGTCGAGCGAGTGAATCGTGCGCATATAGTCGCGCATATACTGCTGATATTTCCATTCGGCGAGGGCTTTTCCCGTGAGTTTGTCGCGCTTGAACTTCGCAATAATCGGGTCGTAGTGGCGGTCCCACTGCTCGCGCTGCGAGGGTGTCATTCGGGCGTAGTTGTTGCGTCCCCACTTGTCGAGATAGTCGTTTTGGGCGTGGAGTTCACCTTCCTTGTCGCGCATTTTCAGGTCGTAGAAGATGTCCATGTCTTTGATGATGCTCATTTCCTGCTTTTGCGCCGCCAAACGACCCTCGTAGTTGTCGTAGAACGTGCGCGGCAGGGCGAAAAACTTGTCGCTGAACAGGTCGAGGTCGCATGTGTCGGGGTTCCAAACGCGGTGCGGTGCCTTGTGGTGAAGCAGCAGACAGAAAGGTTTTTCTTTGTCGCGCTTGTTCGTGAGCCAGTCGAGCGCCACGTCGGTGGTGATGTTTGTCGAGTAGCCCATGCGCTTGACTTTCTCGCCGTTGCGGATGAATTCGGGGTTGTAGTAGTCGCCCTGACCGATGAGAATGTCCCAATAGTCGAAGCCCGTCGGGTCGCTCGTCAGGTGCCATTTTCCAATCATTGCCGTCTGGTAGCCCGCCTGTTGGAGCAGTTTCGGATAGGTTTGCTGCGAACCGTCGAAAGTGCGCGTGTTGTCGGTGAAACCATTGGCGTGGCTGTGCTTGCCCGTGAGCATACACGCACGCGACGGACCGCTCAGCGAGTTGGCCACGAACGAATTGGTGAACCGCACGCCGTTCTGGGCAATCCAGTCGATGTTCGGCGTGTTGGCGAAACGCTTGTCGTAGGCAGAAATGGTCTGATACGAATGGTCGTCGCTCATGATATAGACGATGTTCATCGGCTTTTCAGCCTGCGCCTGTGCGACGGTCGGAGCCAATGCCCCAACAGCCAATGCCCCGAAATTCAAAAATTTCTTCTCCATATTGATGAAAAATTTTTAATGAGAACTACTTTTTTAACTTCGCCCACAGCCAGAGTACCACAACAGCACCAATCGTAGCCGTTCCGATGTTGCTCAGCCAACTGGGTTCCCACGAAATGCCGAGCAAACCAAGTAACCAACTACCGACGACACCGCCAATCAAACCGAGTAGTAAGTTAATCCAGCAGCCTTTACCTTCGCCGCCAGTGATTTTTGCGGCCAGAAAACCGGCCAAAATTCCGATGATAATGGATTCAATCATAGTTTTGTAAGTTTATTTTTTGATGATCGTTTGACTTTTTTGCTGTCCGTTTTTCAGCCTGACCCTGACGAGATAAGCGCCAGCCGGCAGCGACTTTGCGGAAGCCGTCGCCGACTTCGATTCGCTGATTTTCACACCCGTTGCCGTGAATATGTCGATGCCGACGACCTCGTTTTCGGAAATGTTGGCCGCGCTGAAGACTTGTTCCGAAGCATTGTAGCGAATTTGAAGTTCTTGCGAAGCGTCGGAATTGACTCTTTTGATGGCAGTAACAACGTGGCGCACATCGACTTCAGTAACGAACGTATCGACGTTGCAGGCGAGACCGTAGTTGCAATATTTCGCGAGGCTGTAGTTTTTCGGGTCAGCTGTGGGGCGAATGTCATTGACGATGTCCCAGTAGAAAATGCCTTCAAGGTTGTTTTCGACGCAGAATTTCGCCCGCAGATAGGTCTGATACGGGCCGCAGAACCAATAGTTGTCGCTTCCTTGTGGAGCACTTTCATACGAACCGTCCTTTTTCGGGGTGTAGTTCGACAAATCGAGTCGGTTATAGCCCGTCACCGCCGAACCATTGACACCTTTCGACGTGGTGGTGGCGTACGACGGATAGATTTTATCGTTGGTATAACCGTGGGCAATCATCGCGTTGTAGTTGTTTTTGAACGTGGTGATGCTGAAGTTGTCCTTCTGCGGACCATAATTTTGCGCGGTGAAGCCGTCGATGGTCGGAATGGCCCATGCCGGATAGTAATAGGCACCAGCCTGCACGTGGACGGAGATGTGAAGCGTTTTGCCCTTCGGAAGCCTTGCCAGAATCTCGTCGGCGAGTTTTCGGAGGTTGGTTTGCGTGCCGTACATCCATTCCAAATCGAGTTCCACGCCGGCGTAGCCTTCGGAAAGTTTAGCGAGGTCGGTGGCGAATCTCACCCGATTTTTCTCGTCACCGATGAGATTGACCCAATTGCTGTGGCCTCTGACGGCGATGCGAAACTGGTAGCCGCGATAGCCCTCGTAACAACTTTCCATGATGTCGCGCCAAGCGTCTTGCGAATAGGAACTGTAGCCCAGATAGTCGGCTTTGTCGTATTTGTAGAATGCGCGTGCCGACTTCAACTGCTCGACATTGGCACCGCCACCGCCAATCGACGGCATCGGCTGCCACGTCATGTGGTTGGCCATTTGGTTGATTTGGTAGGTCATGTTCCAAATCGTGGTGTTGTCGAGTTTCGCATTCAGATTTTCGCCGATGTAGGCCGTTTCCCCTGCCATGGCGGCGGGTCGGCCATTGCTGCTGCCGTCGGGGCTCGATGCGATGGTTTTTTCCTTGCCATCGACCGCAATCAGGAACGGTTTGGTACTGGTTTCATCGCCATTTTTGGTCGCAATGCCGAGGTGAACCCATTTCCCAACGCTCATGCAGTTCTCGTTGATGAATTTCTTGCCGTTGCAGCGCACGATGATTTGCTTCGTGGCTTCCTTACCGAGATAAATCGCCAGTCCACTTTGCTGATTTGCCGTTTCTTGACGGAAAAGATAGGCTCCTTCCGTCCAATTTTCCAGATAAATCCAAGTTTCAAAAGTGAAATTCTGCCCATTTCTGAGCATACCCGATGTACTGGTCATTTTCGAGCCTGCACCTTTCAGCGAAAGCACACCGCTGCGACCCTGATACGACCGAAGATAATCTGCATTGACGGCTGTGCCGTGGTTGTTGGGTGTGGCATATTCGAGGTGGCCGTCGGAATACATGTCGATGCCGAGAATGATGACGTCGTTGGCCAGCAGATACTGGTCGCGTGAACTGCCCCAATAGAATTTGTTGTTTTCAGTGTAGGCACCGCATTTCAGATAGGGCAGCCCCGTGTTGTCGGTGACGATTTCGCGGGTTACATTTCCGCTGATGATACCATGATGGTTGTATCCGCCGGGTTTGAAAAGCGCCTTGTAATCGACGATGTTCGGACATTGCTCTTGGTCGAATTTGAAGTAGGCGACGAGGTTGTCCAACTGCGGCACGAATTTGTTAATCGTGTTATTGATGAAATAGTTGAAATCCGATGCTTTCAGGTCGGCATCCCAGACGCGCAATTCGTCGATGAAGCCTTTGAAACCGCCTCCGATGGTGAAGGGATGCTCGTCGGTGGGAAGGGTGTGGTTGCCCGATTTGCTGGTAACTTGCCTGCCATTGACCAGAATTTTCATCGTGTTGTTGGCACAAATAAACGTGAGTTGCGCCCATTTTCCTACGGCCAAGTTGGAATTTTTCGCCGTCTGTGTGCCGCTTCCTGCGACAATTTCAATCGTGTTGGCCGCACCGGTCTGAATTTTGAGGCCGTCGCCACGCGAGAGAATCACGCTACCGCTTTCCCACGCTTCTGGCTTCATCCAAAACTGAATCGTGTAGGACTTTTTTTCGTCTAATTCGGGCATCGAGCCACAATCCACCGTTCCGCCATTCGTCAGGTGGATGCAATAGTTGTCAACTTGCGCCTTTATGCCGATGTTACAGCACAAGACAATCGCTAAGAGAAGGATTTTTTTAAAAGTTTGCATCTTGAAAACAATTGTTTTGATAGTTTGTGAATTTAATTTAAATTTGTAATGTTTTTTCGCTTTTAAACGAATTTTCGTGCAAATATACATAAATAAAAAAAGTGGGGCGAAAGAGCCCCTCTGATTTTAAAATGATTTAACAAAAATCACCAATTTTTAATCAATTTTTATCGGTTGATTTGTTTTCAAAATGCCTTCGTTGCCTCGCGCAACCAAGCCTGTTCGTCGGCATTGAGGTGGGGCGAGAGCGTTTCAAAGACGTGCTGATGGTAGTCGTTGAGCCACGCGATTTCCTCGGGCGACATTTCCTCGCGGACGATGGGCGTGGTGTCGATGGGGCAGAGCGTGAGCGGCTCGAATTGCAAGAATCGGCCAAACTCGGTTTCTTTCGCAGCGACCGTGAGTAGGATGTTTTCGATGCGCACACCGAAACGACCAGCGAGGTAGAGGCCGGGCTCGTCGGTGACGAGCATTCCCTCGACGAAGGGCGTCGGCTTCCACTCCATCCGAATCTGGTGCGGACCTTCGTGAACACAGAGGAACTGGCCCACGCCGTGACCCGTTCCGTGAAGGTAGTTCATGCCGTCGCGCCACATAAACTGCCGTGCCAGCGCGTCGAGTTGGGTGCCGGCGGTTTTGTCGGGGAAAATGGCGCGAGAAAGCGCGATGTGACCGCGAAGAACGAGCGTATAGACGTGGCGCTGCTCGTCGGTGAGCGGACCGAGGGCGATGGTTCGGGTGATGTCGGTGGTGCCGTCGCGGTACTGCGCACCGCTGTCGAGCAACAAAAAGCCGCGATTTTCCACGGGGATGTCGGTGTCGGGAGTGGGTTCGTAGTGGACGATGGCACCATGCTGCTCGTAAGCGCTGATGGTGTCGAACGAAATCCCTTGAAAATCAGGCTGTTCGGCGCGGAATGCAGTGAGTTTTTCGGCAATCGACAGTTCAGAAAGCCTTCTGACACCTCCCCCGTCGGGGGGAGGCAGGGAGGGGGCCTCCCCTTTCAGCCATTTCAGAAACTTCACCAACGCCACACCATCTTTCACCATCGCACGACGAAAGCCTTCGATTTCCGTGTCGTTTTTCACGATTTTCATCGTCGGAATCGGCGAACTGGCGCGCACAATCTCGCGTCGCACGGCCTTCATCAACGTGTAACTCGTTTCGTTGGGGTCGAGCAGGATGTTGTACTCGAAATAGTCCTTCAAACCCTGCTGCACCTTGTCGTAATCGTCGATTTCAACGCCGCAGTCGGCCAAGTAAGCCTTCACCTCCAACGACAATTTCGATGAATTTACGTATAACGTGGTTTTCGTCGTGGAAATCAGCAGATAGGCGACGAAAACGGGGTTGCAATGCACGTCGGAACCGCGCAGGTTCAGCGTCCAAGCGATGTCGTCGAGGGCGGAAACCAACATTCCGTCGGCGTGTTGCTGGCGCAACGATTCGCGGATTCGACGCAGTTTCGAGGTTGTGTCCTCACCGGCGTATTTCAGCGGATGAAGTTCGACGGGATTCGTGGGAATCGGCGGACGGTCGAGCCAGATGAAGCGCAGCGGGTCGTAGTTCGTGCGCAGGGTCAGACCGCCCTCTTTCCGCAGTTCCTCAATCAATTCCTCGACGAAGGCCGCCGAATTGGTCGAGCCATCAATCGCAACCTCTGTCAATTGTTCATTGTTCATTGTTAATTGCGAATGAATCCACTGCGGAATCGTCGGTGTTTCGGGCATTTTCAGTTTCATCAACTGGAATTCCGTGCCGCGCAGTTGCTCTTCGGCGGCCAAAAAATAGCGGCTGTCGGTCCACAGCGCGGCACTCGTCATCGTGACCACCGCCGTACCTGCCGAACCATCGAATCCGCTGATCCATTCGCGACTTTTCCAATGTTCGGGCACATATTCGCCGTTGTGCGGGTCGGTACTCGTGAAAATGTAGGCGGCCAAATGCTCGCGCTGCATTTCCTCGCGCAATTTCTGGATTTTTTCGTTGATTGTCATCGTTTTTGTAATTATAGTTCATTTCTTTGTTGCAAAAGTAGAAAAATTCAGCAAATATTGCAAGCAATTTCAAGAAATTTTTGTACCTTTGCAGTCGAAATCTTCAATAATCACAAAAACGTATATTATTATGGCATTTTTAACAAACGACAAACTCGTCATCGTCGGCGCAGCCGGCATGATCGGATCGAACATGGCTCAGTCGGCACTGATGATGGGCCTGACCAGTAATTTGTGTCTTTACGACGTATTTTCGCCCGAAGGCGTGGCCGAGGAAATGCGGCAGAGCGGCTTCGACGAGGCCACCATCACCGCCACGACCGACGCTGAAGAGGCTTTCCGCGATGCAAAATACATCATTTCCAGCGGTGGCGCACCCCGTAAAGAGGGTATGACGCGCGAGGACCTGCTCGCTGGCAACTGCAAAATTGCCGAGGAATTGGGTAAGAACATCCAGAAATACTGCCCCGACGTGAAGCACGTGGTCATCATCTTCAACCCTGCCGACCTTACCGGACTTGTGACACTGCTCTACAGCGGCCTGAAACCCGGCCAGGTGACGACGCTCGCAGGTCTCGACACAACCCGTCTGCAAAGTGCTTTGGCGAAGAAATTCGGCGTGAAGCAGAGCGAAATCGAGGGTTGCGCCACCTACGGCGGTCACGGCGAACAGATGGCCGTGTTTGGTAGCCACGTCACGGTGAAGGGTCGCAAACTCTACGACATTGTCGGCACCGATGAATTCCCCGCCGAGGAGTGGGAGCAGATGAAGAAAGACGTGACGCAAGGCGGTGCAGCGATCATCAAACTGCGCGGTCGCTCTTCGTTCCAGAGCCCGTCGTACCTCAGCGTCGAGATGATTCGCGCTGCGATGGGTGGCGAAGCGTTCCGTTTCCCAGTCGGCACCTATGTCAAGACCGACAAATACAACCACATTATGATGGCGATGAAGACGACACTCAACCAAAACGGCGCCAGCTTCGAGGTTCCGCAGGGCACACCCGAGGAGAACGCCAAACTCGACGCAAGTTACGAGCACCTCTGCAAAATGCGCGACGAGTTGGTGACGCTCAACATCGTTCCGCCCATCAGCGAGTGGTCGAAAATCAATCCGAATCTGTAAATGAAACTGATACAGGACAAGGAATTTGGCGGCGAACGACCTTTGTTCGCCGCCTCTGATTTCCGCTTGGAGCGTGTCACGATAACCGACGGCGAGTCGGGCATCAAGCAGTGTCAGAACGTCGAGGCCGAGGACTGCCGTTTCTACGGGAAATACCCGTGGTGGCACGTCGATGGTGCGCGTATCAACAACTGCTATTTCGCGGTGGGGTCGCGCTCGGCCATCTGGTACACCAACGACCTGCGGATGACGAACAGCCGCATCGACGGACCGAAATTCTTCCGCGAAATGCGCAATGTGGAACTCGAAAACGTGCAAATCACCGATGCCGACGAAACGTTTTGGAAAGTCGATAACCTGCGGCTGAAAAACGTGAAGTTGCACGGCGGAACCTATCCGTTTATGTTCTCGAATAACATTTTTGTCGATGGACTTGAGAGCGATTCGAAATATGTATTCCAATATTGCAAAAATGTCGAGGTTCACAACGCGAAAATCTTGACGAAAGACTCGTTCTGGGAGTGCGAAAACGTGACGATTTACGATTCCGAACTCGATGGTGAATACCTCGCGTGGCACTCGAAAAACGTGCGGCTCGTGCGCTGCCATTTGGCTGGCGAGCAGTTGCTGTGCTATGTCGATGGCTTGGTTCTCGAGGATTGCACCTTCGATGCCGCCTGCGACCGCGTTTTTGAATACACGACCGTCGATGCCGAGATTCGCGGCCACATCGAAAACATCAAAAATCCGACGTCGGGTCGCATCGTAGCCGACTCGATCGGCTCTGTGACGATTGATGAGAATGTGCGGCAGCCGAACGATTGCAAGATTTCCATCAGGTAATAGGTTATAGGTAATAAGTAATAGGTTTGAATGAAATACGATTTTGACAAAATCATCGAGCGACGCGGAACGAACTGCGTGAAATGGGACGCGAAGTTTCCATTTTCAATCAATGAATCGGAAAGGGAAGATTTGATCCCCCTGTGGGTGGCCGACATGGACTTCGAGGTAGCCCCTGCCATCCGAGAAGCCTTACAGAAGCGCGTCGAACACGGCGTTTTCGGCTATGCGACGGTGCAAAACAGCTATTACGACGCCGTCATCCGCTGGTTTGAGCGTCGCCACAACTGGACGATTCAGCGCGAGTGGATTCAATACACCACGGGCGTTGTGCCTGCCGTTTCCGCCGTTATCAAGGCACTGACGATGCCCGGCGAGCGTGTGCTGATTCTCACGCCGGTCTATAACTGCTTCTTCAGCAACATCCGCAACAATGGTTGCGAGGTGGTGGAGTCGAAATTAACCGTAATTTCATCACCCAACACCCAACACCCAACACCCAACACCTACGAAATCGACTGGTCCGACTTCGAGCGCAAATGCGCCGACGAGAAGACCACCGTGTTCCTGCTCTGCAACCCTCACAACCCTGCCGGACGCGTCTGGACACGCGAGGAATTGCAACGGATGAACGACATCTGCCTGCGCCACGGTGTGCGCATCATCAGCGATGAAATCCACTGCGAACTTGTGATGCCCGGCCATCGGTTCACACCTTTCGGCACCGTCAATACGGCTACCGACGCGACGGCACCCGTCATCTGCGGTTCACCGTCGAAATCGTTCAACATCGCCGGCCTGCAAATGGCCCACATCATTTGCGCCGACCCCGAAGCGCGCCGCCGCATCGACCGCGCCATCAACATCAATGAAATCTGCGACGTGAATCCCTTTGCGCCGCTTGCCGTCGAAGCCGCCTACAACGAGGGCGAGGCTTGGCTCGACGCGCTCAACGAATACCTCTGGGGCAACTATCAGGCGCTTTGCGCGTTTTTTGCCGAAAATCTGCCGCAGTTGAAGGTTTTTCAACTTGAAGGAACCTATCTCGTGTGGGTCGATATTGCCGCAACGGGTCTCAGCGGTGATGAATTCGAGGAAAAATTGCTCCGCGAAGCCCAAGTTTGGGTGAACAGCGGCACGATGTACGGCACCGACGGCTTCATCCGCATCAACCTCGCCACACAGCGCAATCGCCTCATGGAAGGACTTCGCCGCATCGCAGCAGTTTTTAATCCATAAAAACTGACTTTTTGTCGCATTTTTCTGACAATTTGTCGCAAATATTCGCTCGGCACAGGTTTTGAAATCTGTTGGTCGAGCGAGTTTCGTTTCCGACGGACACCTCGCCCGAAAAACGAGTGAAAAAACAGAAAAATGTACCATTAAAAAAGATTAGGAGGACAAAACTATGAGACCAATGATTCGTAGAAACGCATGGTTGCCAACCGTGTTCAACGACTTTTTCGACAACGACTTCATGCCGAGGGCAAACGCTACGGCACCCGCCATCAACGTCATCGAGACGCAAGACGAGTACACCGTGGAACTGGCGGCTCCGGGGCTGAAGAAGGAGGACTTCAACGTGAACATCAACGAGGAGGGAAACCTCGTGGTGAAGATGGAGAAGAAAATCGAGCAGGAGGACAAGAAGGCTCACTACCTGCGCCGCGAGTTCAACTACACGAAGTTCGAGCAGACGCTGCTCTTGCCCGACGACGTGGAAAAGGCCAAAATTGCTGCCCGCGTGGAGCACGGCGTGCTCACCGTGACGCTGCCGAAGACCGAACAGGCTCGCACGAAGGTGGAGCGGCAGATTGAAATCGGTTAAAACTCAGAAAATCTGGAAAAAGATGGCTGCGAAAATGCTTCGCGGCCATTTTTTTTTATATCCTACGCCCCATTTTCTTGTGAAAATGAGCCGAAAAACTAAAAATTGTAAAAGAAAACGTAGTTTTTCGTCGATTGATGCGTCTAATCAGAAAAAATAACTAAATTTGCACGACTTTTAAATTCGAAAACCAAGAATGACATACCATTATTTAAACATTTTTTTTATGAAAATCAGAAACATTCTTTTGACGCTGCTGCTCGCAGTGGCAGGTAGCGTCAGCGCACAGATGATGCCGCCGATTCCCCTCGACACGGCCGTGCGCATCGGAAAACTCGACAACGGATTGACCTACTACATCCGTTACAACAACTGGCCGGAGCATCGCGCCAATTTCTACATTGCGCAGAAAGTCGGCTCGATTCAGGAAGAGGAAAGTCAGCGCGGTCTGGCGCACTTCCTCGAGCACATGGCCTTCAACGGCTCCGACAATTTCAAGTCTGGCGAACTGGTGAGCTGGCTCGAAACGGTCGGTGTGCAGTTTGGTGGCGACTTGAACGCCTACACGTCGATTGACCAGACGGTCTATAACATCGACAACGTGCCCACGGCGCGCCAGTCGGTGCTCGACTCGTGTCTGCTCATCCTTCGCGACTGGTCAACAGGTCTGACGCTCGATGCCAATGAAATCGACAAGGAGCGCGGTGTGATTCACGAGGAATGGCGTATGCGCACATCGGCCTCGAGCCGTATGTTCGAGCGCAACCTGCCCGCCCTCTATCCGGGTTCGAAGTATGGCGTGCGCTATCCGATTGGCCTGATGTCGGTCATCGACAACTTCAAGCCGCAGGAAATTCGCGACTACTACGAAAAATGGTACCATCCGACGAATCAGGGCATCATTGTCGTGGGCGATGTCGATGTCGATCACACCGAGGCGATGATCAAAAAGCTCTTCGGTCCGATTACGAACCCCGAAAATGCCGCTCCGATCATCGACGAGCCCGTGCCCGACACGGCCGAACCCATCGTCATCATCGACAAAGACAAGGAACAGCGCACTTCGAGCGTCGATATTATGTTCAAGCACGAGGTCTATCCCGACTCGATGAAGGGCGATTTGTCGTATTTGATTTTCAACTACGTGAAACGCGCTGCGATGAGTATGCTCAACCGCCGTCTTTCCGAGGTTGTCAAGCAGCCCGGATGCCCCTTCGTGAGCGCTTCGGCAGGTGATGGAAACTACATCTTCGCCAAGACGAAAGACGCCCTCAGTTTCGACGCTACGCCGAAGGAAATGGATCAGATGGACGATGCGCTGAAAGCCGTGCTCGTCGAGGCTCGCCGCGTGGCCGAATTTGGCTACACGCCGACCGAATACAACCGTTTCAAGGCCGACTACCTCAGTTCGCTCGACAAAACCTACGAAAACCGCGAAAAGCGCACGAATACGCAGTTCTACGCGCAGTGTCTGGGTCATTTCCTGTCGAACGAGCCGATGCCGAGCATCGATTTCACCTACGAAACGATGAAGCAAATCGTGCCGATGCTGCCGTTCGAGGCCATCAACGAGGCTTCGAAAGAGATGTTCAAAGCCGTTGAAAACGACTCGAATATGGTCATCATCTCGTTTAACAACGAGAAGGAAGGCAACGTCTATCCGACCAGCGAAGGTCTGCTCAAGGCCGTGGCCGATGCCCGTGCACAGCAGATTGAAGCCTACGTCGATAACGTGAAGAACGAACCGCTCATCACGAAGTTGCCGAAGGCTGGAACCATCAAGAAAGAACTGAAAAACGACAAGTTCGGCTACACCGAATTGCAACTGTCGAATGGCGTTGTGGTGCTGCTGAAGCAGACCGATTTCAAGAAAGACCAAGTCATTCTGTCGGGTGAAGGTCCTGGTGGCGAATCGCTCTACGGCCCGAAGGACTACCGCAACCTGCAACTCTTCGACCAAGTCATCGGCATCAGCGGACTCGGCAATTTCTCTTTGACCGAATTGGAAAAGGCCCTCGCAGGCAAAATCGCCAATGCCGACCTGTCGATGAACGGTCGCAACATGGGTTTGAGCGGCTCTTCGACCCCGAAAGATGTCGAAACGATGCTGCAAATGGCTTATCTCTACTTCACGAACATCAACAAGGACGAAAAAGCTTATCAGAACCTGATGTCGCAACTGGAAGTGGGTCTGAAAAACCGTGCGCTGTCGCCCGATGTCGCCTTCAGCGACTCGATGCAGGTCACGATGTACGGCCACAATCCGCGTCTGGCTCCGCTCACCGTCGAGGCTTTGAAGGATGTCAGCTACGACCGCATCCTCGAAATCGCCAAGGAGCGCACCGCTTCGGCCAAGGATTGGGTGTTCAGCATCATCGGTAACTTCGACGAGGCTACGATTCGTCCGCTCGTCTGCCAGTATCTCGGCGCACTGCCCACGAAGGGCAAGGCTGTGAAGGCTCAGCGCACAAATTTCCTGCAAAAAGGAAAAATCGACAATATTTTCGCCCGCAAACAGGAGACTCCGAAGTGCATCGGCGTGAAGATTTGGTACAACGAGGCAATGCCTTACACGCTTGAGCGTTCGATTCAGGCCGACATCACCGGTCAAATCATGCGCATGGTCTATACGAAGGAGATTCGCGAAGAGGCTTCCGCCGCCTACAGCGTGGCCGCTCAGGGTCAGGCAAGCATGTCGGAAGACTACCACAACATGCAACTTCTGGCCTACTGCCCGATGCAGCCCGAGAAGCGCGACACGGCGATGTATCTGCTGCAAAAGGCCGTCGATGACCTCGCTGTCAGTTGCGATGCCGAACAACTCAACAAGGTGAAGGAACTGATGCTCAAGCGCGTCGATGACTCGATGAAACAGAACACCTACTGGAGTAGCAAAATCTACCGGTGGTACAAGTACGGAAGCGACGAACACACCAACCTGAAAGCCACGATTCAGGCTCAGACGCCCGAAAAGATTTCGGCTTTCGTCAAGGAAGTGCTTTCGAGCGGCAACTGCATCACGGTGATGATGACGCCCGAGGAAGAATAATCGCTGAATTTTTCGAAATGAAAAAGCCCCGGAAACTTCGGTTTCTGGGGCTTTTTTCAATTGAATCTTAAAAAGTCGCTTCTCGAATCTCGTTCCTCGAAAATCGAATCTCGAAAATGGATTATTTCGGCAACGTGATGGGGAACATCGAACTATCCACGTGCGCTTGGCGGACGATGGCTTTCAGTTCGGCGAGTTTCTCGGGATACTGGCTCGCGATGTTGGTGTCTTCGTGAACGTCGGAAGCAAGGTCGTAGAGTTCGCAGTTGCCGTTTCTAACGATGAGTTTCCAATTACCCTGACGCACACCGATTTGCGGATTGAGTTCCCAATAGAGATAGTCGTGCTTCTGTTGTGCAGCGTCGTTGCCGAGCAGCGTCGGCAGGAATGAAATGCCGTCGAAATAGTCTTCTTTGCCACCACTTTGCGATCTTTTGTACTTCTCGACATAATTTTCAACGCCAATCAGTTCACAGAAGGTCGGCATGACGTCGTAGAACGCCAGTTGATGGTCGTTTTTCACGCCTGCGGGCACCTTTCCAGGCCAGCGCACGATGAACGGAACGCGGATTCCACCCTCGTTGCAACTGCGCTTGATGCCTTTCAGCACGCCGTCGCGGTTGAAGAAGGTCGGATCGGCACCGCCCTCCTCGTGAGGACCGTTGTCCGATGAGAAAATCAGAATCGTGTTCTCGTCAAAGCCTTTTTCCTTGAGTTTATCCATGATTTCGCCCATGTAGGCATCGAGTCGGGTAATCATACCGGCGAATTGCGCGTGGGTGTTCGTCACGCGGTGGTACCAACTGCCCACATCGCCGCCCCAAGTCTTGTCTTCGCAGAATTTCGCCTTGTAACTCAGGTAAATCGAGTCCTCGGGCTGTGCCAATTCAGCGTGGGGCAGGGTATAGGTGAAAAGACCGTAGAAAGGCTTATCGGCAGTCTGCTTGTCAATCCATTCAAGGGCTTTCTGGTGAATCATGTCGGCGCTGTACTGCGGACGCTTGAAATATTCGTCGGTCGTGAATTTGTACTTGATGTTTTCCTCCAGAATTTCGCGCTTGACCGCCTTGTCGCCATCGGCACGGCTGTATTTGTTGAGGAAATTCGGATAATAAGCGTGGGCCTGGAACTGGCAAATCGGTCCGTAGAACTCATCTACACCGCGCTTGTCGGGCGTCGATTCGCTGCCTTCGTAGCCGCCAGCCCATTTTCCGAACTGCGCCGTCGTATAGCCGTTGTCTTTCATAATTTCAGGCAAAACAACGTGGTTTTTGTCGAGCGGTTCCTGTCCAACAACCTTGTAGTCTTGATTACCGTTGTAATAGACGTAGCCCGAGGTGTTCCAATACTCTTTGTTTCCACGGATTTTCGTGTGTCCGCTGTGCTGTCCCGTCATCAGCGAGGCACGCGACGGTGCCGACACGGGACTACCGCAGTAGGCCTGCATAAACTGCATTCCCTCACGAGCCATGCGGTCGATGTTGGGCGTGGAAATATACTGCTGACCGTAGCAGCCGAGGTCGCCCCAGCCCATGTCGTCGCACAGCACGAAGATGATGTTCGGTTTTTCGCTTTGTTGTCCACAGGCGAGTGCCGGCGTCATGGCCAGACCGTATAATAATTTGTTTGCTTTCATGATTTTTCGGTTTTATTTGATGATTTTTTTCTTGTTGTTGACGATGTAGATGCCTTTCGGCAGGTTTTTGCCGTCCATTTTGACGCCTTGCAGGTTGTAGATAGCACTCTCGGCCTTCGATTCGCGATCTGCGATGGCGATGTCGGAAGGAATGTCCTTCGTGTTGGGCGAGAGAATGGCCACGAGGCGGATGCTCTGCGTCAAAGGCAGTTCGATTTCGGTGCTTGTACCTACCATTTCGCCCTTGAAATAGCTGTGCATCAGCTTCCAACCCTTGAATTTCGCGTCGCCGTAGAGCGTGACGGAGGCTCGCAGATTGCCGCCGACTTCCTCTGCCGTGACGGTTCCGCGCGTCTTGTCGTTCACCTCGACCGTCCATTCTATTTTGGCATCGCCACTCACTACGTTCACGAGGAAATCGTAGCAATAGCCGATGACATCGTCCTCAGCGCCGTCAGTGTCGGTCTCAGTCACGCGAATGCGCAGTCGGCTCTGTCCCATTTCAGCGTCGGCAGGGACATTGAAAGTCGTCGAACTGCCCGTGATTTCCTGACTGACTTCGAACACGCCGTCCTTGTCCCAGTCGGCATAGGCAAACGTGCGAACATTGGCGTTGCTGTTGGCCAAAGTGACGGTCAGCGGCAGCGTTCCGCCCTGTTTCACCTCGGCCTTCTGGTCGGTATAGACCACGTGCGCCTTCGATGGCTTCGACGTCACCGAATAATGCAACTCGCCGAGAATGTCGTCGCCTGCGATGTCGGCTTTCTTCAAGTACGCCTTTCCCGTCGTTCCACAGGGCACGGAATACATCTGCACCTGACGGCTGTAGTCCGACACGTCGATGGTGTTCGGGCTGTAGCGATACTCGTCTTCGACGATGTCCCAGTAGGAATTTTTGCGACCAGTCTTAATCCACCACGTCACGACGCAGGCATAATCCACCGACCAGTTCAATCCTTTCGTCACGTCGCCGACGATGGAAATCGGGTCGTTGTCGGTACTGGCCATATAATAATAGCCTTTCGTCACCGCTCCGTTGGTCTCGTCTTTCTTGATTTCAAACTCGACAGGCGTGTCGCCCATTGTCACGGCCACATTCTGCGCCAGTCCTTTCGAACTTTGCACGTACTTGCCCGTCGTGGCGTTCTTGATGTAGTAGCAATCGTCTTTGTCGGTCGGAACAAGCACCCACCACGACATTTTCGACGTGTCGAAGTTGCCCGTTCCCGTCTGGTTGCCACTCTGATAGACAAACGCGCTGTTGCTGTGGTAGCAGCGGATGGTGTAGGTCTTTTCCGACGAAAAAGTGTGATTGGCGGCTGTCACCGATGTCAATGACAGCAGCCAAGTCACGAAAAATAGTTTGATGGTTTTCATTTGTATCGTCAATATTATTTTGGTTTGTGATTTGATAGTGTTTCGATAATATAAATAGTGGATGAAGTATCCTGATGGCTGCAAAGTTACTACTTTTTTCTTAAAAATGAAAATTATTTTGAAAAAAAATGTGAAAAATCAGATTGAAAGAATATTTTCTCCAGAAAATTTGATATTTTTGCAGTAAAAATACGTTGTTAACATAAAACTGAAATGAAAATGGATCGAAATCGATTTTTTGCGACACTGCTGATGGCTTTCGCAGTGTGGTTCCAATTTTCGCCTGCGACGGCACAGCCGATGCTCGTGGGTTCGTATAACATCCGCTACAAAAACGGTGGCGACGCGGCTCGCGGTGACTTTTGGCAGAAGCGCTGTCAGGTGATTTGCGACCAAGTGAACTTCATGGCACCCGACATTTTCGGGGCGCAAGAGGTGCTCCACGAACAGTTGGTTGACATGCTCGAAAGGCTCGACGGCTACGACTGCATCGGCGTGGGACGCGACGACGGCATGACGAAGGGCGAATATGCCGCCATTTTCTATAAAAAAGACCATGTGCAACTGCTCGACCAGGGCAATTTCTGGCTCAGCGAAACGCCCGAAAAGCCCAGTCTGGGTTGGGATGCGGCCTGTGTGCGAATCTGCACATGGGGACGATTTGCCATCAACGAGCGATTCGCCCTGAAAGACGACCAACTGGGGTTGAAAGACGACGATTTCTTCTTTTTCAACCTCCACATGGACCACGTCGGCAAGGTGGCGCGACGCGAGGCGGCGAAACTCGTCGTGCAGAAAATCAAGGAACTGACCGCCCAGCCTTCACCCATCACACAGCGTTCGACACCCAACGTCCCCGTCATTCTCACGGGCGATTTCAACGTCGATCAAGACGATGAAATTTATCGGATTTTCGTCGAATCGGGCATTTTGAAGGATAGTTACGACTGCGCTCGAATTCGTTTCGCCGAAAACGGCACGTTCAACAGTTTTAAGTCGGATTTGTTCACGAAAAGTCGCATCGACCACATTTTTGTGTCTGTGCCGACCGAGGTCGAGGCTTATGCCGTGCTGACCGACAGCTATTGGACACCCGACACGACTTCCGCGCAGCAAATGAAGTCGGCTGATGCACCGCAGGAAATCGACTTCACTCGTTACGAGCGTCGCCTTCCGTCGGACCACTATCCCGTGTTCGTCAGGCTGAGATAAGGGTTATTTATGCGTCATGATGTCGAGCACCTTGTGATCGGTCTGGCACATGGCCTCGGCACCGATGCTCGTGAGGTTGTGGATGGTTTTATCGACACAATCATCGACGATTCCCTCGGCTGAACTCACGCATTTTCCTTCCATCGACAGCACGGCTGACATGACGGCGGTCGATACGCCCGACGCGATTTTCAGTGCACACGAAGGTTTTGCGCCGTCGCAAATCATTCCCGTGAGGTTGGCAATCATGTTTTTGACCGAACGACAGATGCGCTCGTAGTCGCCGCCCATCAGATAGGTGATGCCGACGCTCGAGCCGATGCCTGCCACGACGCAGCCGCAAAGGGCCGAAAGCCGACCGAGCGACTCCTTAATATAAATGGCGGTGAGGTGCGAGAGTGTCAGAGCGCGGATGAGTTCTTCCTCGGTGTTTTCGTTTTCTTCGGCATAGACGGCGACGGGATTCGTGGCACAAATGCCTTGGTTTCCCGAACCCGAATTCGACATGACGGGAATCATCGCGCCCCCCATGCGAGCGTCGCAGGCGGCAGCGGTCTTCGAAATGATATGTGAGTAGATGCTGTTGCCGAAAATTCCCTTTGCAAGCGGTCGCTCGATGGTTTTTCCGAGGTTGTGGCCGTAGTTGTGTTTAAGCGATTCGCGAGCCGCCGCCATGTTCATGTCACGTGTTTTCAGAATGAAACGAAGTTCCTCGACGGGCGTTTCCATCGCGAAGTCATAGACGAGACGCAAACTCAATTGACAATTGACAGTTGACAATTGACAATTATCCTCTTCTGATTTTTCTACTCCCTTTACTCCTTCACTCCTTACTCCTTCACTCCTGAAATTCGTATGACTCCCCTCGATAATCGCGGTTTCGCTCTTTCCACCGGCCTCGCAAGTGATTTCGATGTAGAGAATTTCGCAAATGTCGGTTTTCACACCGATTTGGATGCGATTTTCAGCGATAAACCGTTTTCCTTCTTCCAACGCCTCGGGCGTGAGGTCTTTCAGCACTTCGAGTTGATACTCCGACTTGCCGATGAGCGCACCGAGCGCGATGGCGATGGGCAGTCCAATCATTCCCGTGCCCGGAATACCCACACCCATCGCGTTTTTCAGAATGTTTCCACTGAGTTGTGCGGTGATTTTCTCGGGTCGGCAGCCGAGCATTTCCGTTGCCCGAGCCGTACACAGCGCCACAGCCATCGGTTCCGTACAGCCAATGGCAGGCACCACTTCTTTCTGAATGAGGCTGATGATGGCCTCGCGTTTTTCTTTGTTCATGGTTGGTAGTAGTTTTTAGTTTGATGAAGACCTCCAATCCCCTATTTTAGGGGGCTTTGAAGGAATTCCAAGAAGGCCGGAACGTCCTCTTTATAGCCGTAAGAGCCCGTGAGAGGATTGCCGTCGGCATCGACTGCTACGTAAAACGGCTGGGCATTCGCACCGAACTTATGGCTCTGCAAATAGCTCCACTTCGCTCCGACGGTGCGCAGCGTCTTCGTGTTGCCTTCGGCGTCGGTCACTTCAAACGGTTCGGCGAGCGGTGTTTTGTCATCGACGAACAGCGAAATCAGTACGTAGTCTTTCTTCAGAATATCTGCCACACGCGGGTCGGTCCACACAGCAGCCTCCATTTTCCGACAATTCACGCATCCGAAGCCCGTGAAATCGATGAACGCGGGTTTTCCCTCGGCTTTCGCGGCAGCCATACCCTGTTCGTAGTCGGTGAAACGAGCCTCAACGGTTTTTGTATTGAGGTTGAAATCTTGCGTGTTCATCGGTGGTGCGAAAGCACTCACGGCCTTGCACGGCGCACCCCACAGACCCGGAATCATATACACGGCGAAGGCAAACGACACCAGTCCGCCCATGATGCAAAGCACGGGCATCGGTTTGTTGAGATTGCCGCCGATTTCGTCTTCTTGGAACTTCAGCCAGCCCACGAGATAAGCGCCGAGCAGGGCGAAAATCACAATCCAGAGCGAGAGGAACACCTCGCGGTCGAGCAAGTGCCAGCCATAGGCAAGGTCGGCCACCGAGAAGAATTTCAGTGCGAAGGCCAATTCGATGAAACCGAGCACGATTTTGATGGTCGTCATCCATGAACCCGACTTCGGAGCCTGCTTCAACCACTGCGGGAACAGCGCGAAAAGCGTGAACGGCAGGGCGAGGGCGAGCGCAAATCCGAACATTCCCAGTGCAGGTGCCAACCAGTTGCCGTTGGTGGTTGTTTCCACCAGCAAAAGGCCGATAATCGGGGCGGTGCACGAGAACGAAACCAGCACAAGCGTGAATGCCATCAGGAAAATCGAGAGCAGTCCGCTCGTCGATGAGGCTTTCGTATCGACAGCATTCGCCCAGCGGTCGGGCAGTTTGATTTCAAACCATCCGAAGAACGACAGCGCGAAAACGACGAGCAACAGGAAAAGGAAAATGTTGAAAACGGCGTTGGTGGACATCGCGTTGAGCGTGTCGGAACCGAAAATCGCCGTGACGAGCAGTCCCAGACCCAAATAAATCACGATAATCGAAATGCCGTAGGTAAAAGCGTCTTTGATGCCCTTTTTCTTGTCGTCTTTTGCCCGTTTCAGGAAGAAACTCACCGTCATCGGGATAATCGGCCAAATGCACGGCATCGCCACCGCCAATAGTCCGCCGACGAATCCCATCAGCAGGATGTACCACAGCGAATGGTTCGCAATGTTGTCGCCACTACCCATCGCACGAAGTTCCGAAATGACGGGGCGCCAAAGTCCCTCGTTGTCGATATTTCCAGCGGAAATCATCGCCAGACTGTCGGTGTTAAGAGAGTCGTTTGGGGCAGCCAGTGAATCCTCCTTTATTTTCGCGGTTTCTTCGTCTTCTTGTTCCTTGTTCTCCTCGACTTTTTTGTCCTCTTCTTTCTCAGAATTGGCATCGTTTGCCACGCTTGGGGCCTTCCCACTCGCTTTCAGCGCGGCCTCGCTCGGCGGCAGACACATCTCATCGTTGCACGCGCCCCATTCCAGATACGCGTCGATGTCGTACTGCGGCTTGGTGAACTTCACCTTCTGCACAAACTGCACCGAATTTTCGAAATACCGCAGTTTCATCCCGAACATCTCGTCGAACTGCGAAATCTCCTTGCCTTTCGGCGTCAGTTTGCCCACGAGTTCCGCACCGTCCATCTTGTTCACGTGCAGCGATGCCTCAATCGGGCCGTCTTGTCCGAGATTCGTCGAATAGACGTGCCATCCGGGTGCAATCGTCGCACTGAAAACCATTTCAGCCTCGGCACCCGAGCCCGTTTTCAACTGCGTTGTAAACTTCACAGGGTCTTGCATCTGCGCCAGCGTCGTCAGGCTGAAAACAGACAGCAACAAACAAATAATCGTCAGTTTTTTCATGTTATTAAGTTGATTTTTTGAGTCATTTTTATCGACAAAACAAGTTTTGCGCTTACAAAGGTACAAATTGTAGATGAAAAGCGGAAAAAAATCACGAATTATTCTATTTTTTATAGTTTTTTTACAGCTAAATTTTCGACATATCGCATTTTTTTAGTACCTTTGCACGTTATTTATCGCAAAATCAGAAAATCAGAATAAAAGAAAAATGTCAGAAATCAAAAACAACGCTATCAGCGACTATTCCGCCAGTAATATTCAAGTGCTGGAAGGACTTGAGGCCGTGCGCAAACGCCCTGCGATGTACATCGGTGACATCAGCGAGAAGGGACTGCACCACTTAGTGAACGAAACTGTCGATAACTCCATCGACGAGGCCATGGCCGGCTATTGTAACAACATCGAAGTAACCATCAACGAAGATAACTCCATCACCGTGCAGGACGACGGACGCGGAATCCCCGTCGATGAGCACGAGAAGATGCACAAGTCGGCCCTCGAGGTCGTGATGACGGTGCTCCACGCCGGTGGTAAGTTTGACAAAGGCTCGTACAAAGTGTCGGGCGGTCTGCACGGTGTCGGCGTTTCGTGCGTCAATGCGCTGTCGTCGAGGATGATGTCGCAGGTCTATCGCAACGGGCACATTTATCAGCAGGAATACGAAAAAGGAAAACCGCTCTACGACGTGAAAATCGTGGGCGACACCGACAAGACGGGAACTCGCCAGCAATTCTGGCCCGACCCCACCGTCTTCACAACGACAGAATACAAATACGACATCATCGCGAAGCGTATGCGCGAACTGGCCTATCTGAACGCCGGCATCACAATTACGCTGACCGATCTTCGTCCCGACGAAGAAGGCAAACTGAAGCAGCCCGAGGTGTTCCACGCCAAGGACGGACTGAAGGAATTCGTGCGCTACGTCGATCGCCATCGCACATCAATCATCGGCGAGCCGATTTTCTTGAAGACCGAGAAAGACGGCGTGCCTATCGAAATCGCACTGCTCTACAACAGCGACTACTCGGAAAATATCCACTCTTACGTCAATAACATCAACACCATCGAGGGCGGTACCCACCTGACCGGCTTCCGCATCGCATTGGCACGTACGTTGAAGAAATATGCCGACGAAGACGACCAACTGCGCAAGCAAATCGAAAAAGCCAAGATCGAAGTGGCGCAAGACGACTTCCGCGAGGGTCTGACGGCGATTATCTCGGTGAAAGTGGCTGAGCCGCAGTTCGAAGGACAAACGAAGACGAAACTCGGCAACTCGGAGGTGAACGGTGCTGTGCAGAAAGCCGTGGGCGAGGCGATGACGAACTACCTCGAAGAACATCCGAAGGAGGCCCACACCATTTGTGAAAAGGTGATTCTGGCAGCCACGGCGCGAATTGCCGCCCGCAAAGCCCGCGAAAGCGTACAGCGCAAAAACCCGATGACGGGTGGCGGACTGCCAGGAAAACTGGCCGACTGCTCGAACAAAGACCCGAAAGAGTGCGAAATCTTCCTCGTCGAGGGTGACTCCGCAGGTGGCTCCGCTAAACAAGGTCGCGACCGCCATTTCCAGGCCATTCTGCCCCTTCGCGGTAAGATTTTGAACGTCGAGAAAGTGCAGTGGCACCGCGTCTTTGAAGCCGAATCGGTGATGAACATCATCCAGTCGATTGGCGTGCGCTTCGGTGTCGATGGCGAGGACTCGAAAGATGCCAACATCGACAAACTGCGCTACGACAAAATCATCATTATGACCGACGCCGACGTCGATGGCTCGCACATCGACACGCTCATTATGACGCTGTTCTATCGCTTTATGCCGCAGGTGATTCAGGGTGGACACCTCTACATCGCCACGCCGCCACTCTACAAATGCACCTACAAGAAATTCTCGGAATATTGCTACACCGAGCAGCAGCGTCAGGCCTTCATCGACAAATACGTGGCTGGCGACGAGAACGCATCGGCCCTGCACACGCAGCGCTACAAAGGTTTGGGTGAAATGAATCCCGAACAACTCTGGGAAACGACGATGGACCCCGCCAACCGACTGCTGAAGCAGGTGACCATCGAAAATGCTGCCGAGGCCGACGAAATCTTCTCGATGCTGATGGGCGACGATGTTGAACCGCGCCGTGAATTTATCGAGAAGAACGCGACTTATGCGAATATTGACGCGTGATTTTGAAGAAGTTAAGAAGTTAAGGAAGTTAAGAAGTTAAGCCAATAGTTCTTTGGCAACTTCGCAAAGTTCATCGTACCACTCACGACCGAAACGTCGGACGAGCGGCTCTTCTAGGAAACGATAAACGGGCAGGTTCAATTCCTGCCCTTTTTTCACGGCATCGCGGCAGATGTCCCAACGGTTGTAGTTCAACCCGACCGTGCCATTGGAGAAACGCTTTTCGCGAATCGGATAGAGCGAGCAACTGATGGGCTTCAGAAACTTCGTTTTGCCTGCCCGACACGCTTTTTCCAACGCACAAAGGCAATTTTCTCCGTCGTAACAAGTGAAAACGCAGTCTTTCCCGTTCACAATGCTCGTCACCAACTCGCCCTCTGGGTCGGGATAGGCCACACCCTGACGGTCGAGAACGCTCTGCGCCTGCGCCGAAAGGTCGCCCCAGACGGCATCAAGCGATTCCTCAATTTCGCCGATTTCATCGATGGTCACAGGTGCGCCTGCATTGCCTTCGATGCAACACACACCCTTGCATTTCTCGTAGTCGCAGCAAAAACGCTCGGTCAGAATGTCGGGCGACAACAGCACGTCGCCGATTTGCAAAATGGGAAGCAAAATTATTTACAATTTACAGATGTACAATTTACAATTTATTTATCAATTTTCAATGATTTACCAAATAATTGGTTCGATTCCTTGTTCTTTCAGATATTGATTACACCGCGAAAACTGATGCTGCCCGAACCAACCGCCGCGATTGGCACTCAACGGCGAAGGATGGACTGATTCGAGCACGAGATTCCGCGTTTTGTCAATCATATACGATTTTCCTCGTGCAAAACCGCCCCAAAGCATATAAACAAGGTGTTCGCGCTGCGTGGCGAGGGCGCGGATGGCAGCGTCGGTGAACTCCTGCCAACCCAGTCGGCTGTGGCTGTTGGCCTGATGGGCGCGGACGGTGAGCGTGGCGTTAAGCAACAGAACGCCCTGTTCAGCCCAGCGCGTGAGGTTGCCCGTCGTGGGAATCGGTGTGCCGAGGTCGTCGTGGATTTCCTTGAAAATGTTCTGCAACGAGGGCGGAAACGGCACATCGTCTTGCACCGAGAAACTCAGTCCGTGGGCTTGTTGAGGCTCGTGATAAGGGTCCTGCCCGATAATCACGACCTTCACTTTGTCGAACGGACAGAGATTGAAGGCGTTGAAAATCAGACTGCCGGGCGGATAGCACGTGCCCGACTGATATTCCACGCGCACGGCATCAGTCAGTTGCCGAAAATAGGGCTTTTCAAACTCCCCCTGCAACTGCCGCTTCCACGATTCCTCAATCTGAACATTCATCTTTGTTAGAATTCAACTTTCTTCTCCCTCCCCTTTCGAGGAGGGTTGGGGTGGGGCCTTTATTTCACCAAATTTCCAAGAATATCGCGTGTAATCGTCCGCGTCACAGCCGACGTGGTGCTTTTCGCGACTTTTTCGGTAATCGACTTCTTGCTCTTCGTCTTTTTACCCGAAATCTTGTCGCTCACCCACGTGCCGAGAATCGCGGCGAAAGTCGTCGTCACAGCAGTCGTCACGGCCTTCATCACCTTGCTGAAAATGCCTTTTTTGCCTTTTCCTTCCTTCGCTTTCTCCTTTTCAGCCTCTTTTTCGGCGGCAGCCTCCTCGGCAGCCTTTGCCTCGGCCTCATTTTCGCGTGAGAAAACCTCAAAAGCACTCTCGCGCTCCTCTGGGTCTTTGTATTTGCGGTTGATGTCGCCCGACGCATTGATGATGTCGAGTCGCTGACCCTCGGTGATGGCACCGATTTGGCTCAACGGGAACAACACTTTCGCCCTTTCGACAACGCTCGGCGCACCTTTTTCGTCGAGGAAACTGACCAATGCCTCACCCGTTTCCAACTGCAGAATGGCGTCTTCGGTCTTGAATTCGGGGTTCGCACGGAACGTTTCCGCCGCCACTTTCACGGCTTTCTGGTCACGCGGCGTATAGGCGCGAAGAGCGTGCTGCACGCGGTTGCCCAACTGTCCGAGAATCACGTCGGGAATGTCGGTCGGCAACTGCGAAATGAAGTAGATGCCCACGCCTTTCGAGCGAATCAGACGAATCACCTGCTCGATTTTGTCGGTCAGTGCCTTGCTCGTGTCCTCGAAAAGCATGTGCGCTTCGTCGAAGAAGAAAACGAGTTTCGGTTTTTCCAAATCGCCGACCTCAGGCAGTGCCGAATAGAGTTCCGACAACAGCCAAAGCAGGAAAGTCGAGTAGAGTTTCGGTTGCAGCATCAGTTTGTCGGCGGCGAGAACGCTCAGAACGCCCTTGCCGTCTTGCGTCGCCAGCAAATCCTCGATTCTGAACGACGGCACGCCGAAAAACTTGTCGGCACCCTGATTTTCCAACTGCAACAGCGCACGCTGAATGGCACCGATGCTCGCTGTCGAGACATTGCCGTAGTGCGTCGTGTATTCCTTCGCGTGACGCGACAGCCAGTCGAGCGCGAGGCGCAAATCCTTGATGTCGTCGAGCAGCACGCCCTTTTCGTCGAGAATGCGATAGAGAATGTTGAGCACACCCGTCTGCGTCTCGTTCAGCCCCATAATACGACCCATCAGGTCTGGACCCATCTCGCCGATGGTCGAGCGCATCTGGATGCCTTGTTCGCCGAACACGTCGTAGAACCTCACGGGACAACCGCCAAACGCGATGTCGTTGGCGTCGATGCCGAATTCAGGCAGTCGTTTCTCGATGAAACCGCTCATTTTTCCCGCCTGCGAAATACCGCTCAGGTCGCCTTTCATATCGGCCATAAAGCAGGGTACACCCGCTTGGCAGAACGATTCGGCCATCACCTGCAGTGTGACGGTCTTACCCGTACCCGTGGCTCCCGCAATCAGTCCGTGGCGGTTCGCCATCTTTCCTTGAATACTCAGTGCTCCGTTTGAGCAGTGGGCGATGTATAGCCCGTGATTTTTGTCGTACATATTCGGTCTTTTTTTTAGATTTAATCGCAAATCAAGTTCTCACCCGTCATATCCTCTGGCTGTTCGAGCCCCATAATATGCAGAATCGAGGGGGCGACATCGGCCAATCGACCGTCTTTCACGGTGGCGGAATTGTTGTCGGTGACGTAGATGAACGGCACGGGGTTGAGCGAGTGGGCTGTGTTGGGCGTTCCATCGGCATTGACGGCATTGTCGGCGTTGCCGTGGTCGGCGATGATGATGGCCTCGTAGTCGTTTTTCTTGGCGGCTTCGATGACTGCCTCCACGCACTTATCGACGGCCCAGACGGCTTTCGCGATGGCGTTATAGACACCCGTGTGGCCGACCATATCGCCATTGGCGAAATTGACAACAATAAAGTCGTATTGCTGCGTGTTGATGGCCTCGACGAGTTTGTCCTTGACCTCGTAGGCCGACATTTCAGGCTTCAAGTCGTAGGTGGCGACCTTCGGCGATGCCACGAGAATGCGGTCTTCGCCTTCGTAGGGTGCTTCGCGACCGCCGTTGAAGAAGAACGTGACGTGGGCGTATTTCTCGGTCTCGGCAGTGTGCAATTGCTTCTTGCCGAGTTTCGAGAGGTATTCGCCGAGCGTGTTTTCGACGTTTTCCTTCGGGAAAAGGATGTGAACGCCCGTGAAATTCGCGTCGTAGGGCGTCATACAGTAGTATTGCAGGCCTGGAATCGTCTTCATTCCTGCCTCGGGCATATCCTGCTGCGTCAGCGCGATGGTGAGTTCCTTGGCGCGGTCGTTGCGGAAATTGATGAAAATCACCACGTCGCCCTCCTCGATGAGGCCATTGACGCCGCTATTGTGAATCGGTTTGATGAATTCGTCGGTCACGCCCTCGTCGTACGACTCCTGCACGGCCTGAACCATATCGGTCGCCTGTTTTCCAGTGCCTTTGACGATGAGGTCGTAGCCTTCTTTCACGCGTTCCCAACGCTTGTCGCGGTCCATTGCGTAAAATCGACCGACAATCGAGGCGATGGCGGCGTCGTTTTCGTCACAAACGTTCTGAACCTGCTCCACAAAGCCTTTTCCAGAGTGCGGGTCGGTGTCGCGACCGTCCATAAAACAATGCACGAAGGTCTGATTTTTCAGTCCGTATGCCTTGCCGACTTCGATGAGTTTGAAGAGATGGTCGAGGCTCGAATGAACGCCGCCGTCGCTGCAAAGTCCCATCAAATGAAGCTTTTTGCCTTGTTCTTTTGCGTATGTGTAAGCCGCTTTCACCTGCGGATTTTCCATAATCGAACCGTCTTTGCAAGCGCGATTGATTTTTACCAAATCCTGATAGACGATGCGACCTGCACCGATGTTCAGGTGACCGACTTCAGAGTTACCCATCTGTCCGTCGGGCAGACCGACATTCTCGCCCGAAGCCTGCAGTTGCGAGTGGGCGGAAACGGCCGTCAGATAGTCTAAATAGGGTGTGGGCGTATTGTAAATCACGTCGCCCTGTCCGTGTTGTCCGATTCCCCATCCGTCGAGAATCATCAAAAGTGCTTTTTTTGCCATATTTTTATGAATTTTGATTTTTGAATGTTGAATGATTGCTTCACAATTATGAATTATGAATGTTGATTTTTTTACCTTTTTACCTTTTTACCTTTTTACTTTTTCAAGATTTTCCCATATTCCTCTGGCGACTGCAAGAGTTTGATGGCCTCCTTCATCTGTTTGTCCCACGTGAGCGACTGCTCCACGCTTCCTCGTTGGTAGTAGTAGTACGTCACTATCTCGTTGGCTATCAAATCTTTAAGTGTTTCGCGATTGTAGTCGAGGTCTTTCGCGACGTTGTGCTTCAATTTCGCCCTCAACTGTGCAAATTCCTCTTTTGCATCGTCGTAATAACCCTCGAAACGAGCCAATTTTTCGAGACTTTCGAGATAACTTTCTGTCGAGCGGTCGTAGCGGAACTTGCTCTGCAAAACACGCTGTTTGAAGTCCTCGAAATCGGCATCGGTAAGTTTGAAATCGCGGGCAGGGGCGATGGTCGGATGCGCCGCCACGTAGTCCAAAATATAGTTGTGGACAACCTCCGCCGAATCGCTGTACATCAGGTAGCCGACGATGTTCGTCATCGAGTCGGGCGTCACCACGACATCGGGCAGAATGCCGCCGCCGTCGCGCACTTCACGACCGCCAGCGGTATGGAACACCTTCGTCAGCGAGTCGGGCACGTGCTCCACGTAACCACCCTGCGAATGGCGGTAGTTGATGGCCTGAATGCAGCGACCACTCGGAATGTAGTATTTGTTCGTCGTGAGTTTCAGAATGCCGTTGTAGGGCAGGTCCATCGTCATCTGCACGAGTCCTTTTCCATACGTGCGCGTACCTAAAATTACTGCGCGGTCGAGGTCTTGCAGCGCTCCGGCGGTAATTTCGCTTGCCGAGGCCGACTCGCCGTTCACCAAAACCACCACGGGCATCAGCGAGTCAATCGGCTCGACCGTCGTCAGGTAGTCGTGGTTGGCCTGCTTGAGTTTGCCCCGATTCGACACAATCAGTTTTCCCTTCGGCACAAACATATTCACGATGTTCACCGCCTCCTGTTCCGAGCCTCCGCCGTTGTTGCGCAGGTCGAGAATCAGTTTCTGCATTCCCTCGCGCTTCATTTCGAGCAGCGCACGTCGCACGTCGCGCGAACAATTCTGCGTAAATTGGTTCAGATTCAAGTAGCCGATGCCGTCGGTCTGCATCCCGTAGTGCGGAATGACGGGCATTTGAATGGCTCGCCGCGTCACCTTCAACTTCAACGGTTTTTTCACGCCCGGACGCTCCACCGTGATGATGAAACTCGTGCCGGCATCGCCGCGAAGTTTGCTGCTCACGTGGCTCACCTCCTTGTTGGTCATATCCTCGTCGTCGATGGCCAGAATCACGTCGCCGCGCCGCAGTCCAGCCTCCGCCGCAGGCATTCCCTCGTAAGGCTCCGACACCATCACGCGACCCAGTTGGAAGTTCTTGCGAATCATCGCTCCCACGCCGGCGTAGGTGCCGGTTCGCATCTGCGTCAGATCCTCCATCTTCTCCTGCGGATAATATTCCGTGTAGGGGTCGAGCGACCGCAGCATCGCCTTGATGCCGTTGCCGATGACCTCGTTGGCATCGAGCGTATCGACATACATCAAATCCAGCTGCTTGTAAATCGTGCTGAACACATCGAGATTCTTCGCCACCTCGAAATTGTGGTCTTTATCGTCTTTTTCCTGTGCCGAAACGGTCAGCATCGCCGTCATCAGCAGTGCGAAAGTCAAAATTTTCCTCATTTTTTCCAAAAACTATCTTTTCCGACTGCAAAATTACGATATAATTGCCACATTTCAGCCAAAACCATCGATTTTTTATGGATATTTTACGCAAAATCGAAAAAAAACGCCGAAAAATTTGGTGGATTGAAAAAATCGCCGTACTTTTGCACCCGCAATCGAAAGAAAGCACTGCTTCAGTAGCTCAGTTGGTTAGAGCACCTGACTGTTAATCAGGGGGTCGTTGGTTCAAGCCCATCCTGAAGCGCAAATCCCGAGAAAACCCTCGGGATTTTTGTTTTTCAGGAGGCTTTCACCATGGTCACAAAAGTGACAAATCTCAAGCCCATCCAGAAGCACTTCGGAAAAGGAGTTGGAGAGAATCTGACTCCTTTTTCTGTGAGTTTCGCCTGTTTTTGTCGCGAAAGTCGTTAAAACGTATTAAAGAAAACGACGAAACGTCCCGTTTTTCAATTTTTCTTCGTAACTTTGCACCTTAATATAAGTAAATACGAAATTATGGCATCGTTTGTAGAAGACAAAATTGTAATGGACGGATTGACTTTCGACGACGTACTGCTCATTCCGGCCTATTCCGAGGTTTTGCCCAAAACCGTGTCGTTGCAGACCCGTTTTTCGCGGCGCATCGACTTGAATGTACCTTTTGTGACGGCGGCAATGGACACTGTCACCGAGTCGGCAATGGCGATTGCGATTGCCCGCGAAGGCGGTATCGGCGTGGTTCATAAAAATATGTCGATTGAGAGCCAGGCGCGTGAGGTGGCGATTGTGAAGCGTGCCGAAAATGGTATGATTTACGACCCCGTGACGATTCGTCGCGGTCGAACTGTGCAAGACGCGCTCAATATGATGGCCGACTACCACATCGGTGGCATTCCCGTGGTCGATGACAACGGCCATCTGGTGGGCATCGTGACGAATCGCGACCTGCGCTTCGAACGTCGGCTCGACAAGTTGATCGACGAGGTGATGACCTCTGAAAACCTTGTCACGACGCATCAGCAGACCGATTTGACGGCTGCGGCGCAGATTCTTCAGGAGAATAAAATCGAAAAACTGCCCGTCGTTGATCGCGAAGGACGGCTCGTCGGTCTGATTACCTACAAAGACATTACGAAGGCGAAGGACAAGCCGATGGCCTGCAAAGACGAAAAAGGTCGGTTGCGCGTGGCCGCTGGTGTGGGCGTGACGGCCGACACGATGGAGCGTGCCGAGGCGTTGGTGGCTGCTGGTGCTGACGCGATTGTCATCGACACGGCGCACGGCCATTCGCTCGGTGTTATTGAGAAACTGCGCGAGGTGAAGACGGCTTTCCCACAGGTCGATATTGTCGTGGGCAACGTGGCGACGGGCGAGGCAGCCCGATTGTTGGCCGAGAACGGTGCCGATGCCGTGAAAGTGGGAATCGGGCCTGGTTCGATTTGCACCACACGCGTCGTTGCAGGTGTGGGCGTTCCGCAGTTGAGCGCAGTCTATGACGTTTATGGTGCTTTGAAAGATACGGGAATTCCCCTGATTGCCGACGGCGGACTGCGCTATTCGGGCGACATTGTCAAGGCTTTGGCCGCTGGCGGTTCGTGCGTGATGATTGGTTCGTTGGTCGCCGGAACGGAGGAAAGTCCGGGCGACACCATCATTTTCAACGGCAGAAAGTTCAAGAGTTATCGCGGAATGGGTTCGCTCGAGGCGATGGAGCAGAAACACGGCTCGAAAGACCGCTATTTCCAAGGCGACACGCAGGAAGCGAAGAAACTCGTGCCCGAGGGAATCGCCGGTCGCGTGCCCTACAAGGGAACAGTGCAGGAAGTCATCTATCAACTCACGGGCGGTCTGCGTTCGGGAATGGGCTATTGTGGTGCCGAGAGCATCGAAAAGTTGCATCAGGCGAAGTTTGTGCGCATCACGAATGCCGGTGTGAACGAAAGCCATCCGCACGACATCACGATTACGAGCGAGGCGCCGAATTATTCGAGACACGAATAAAAAAGTCCCTAATTATCTGCACTCAGTCGCTCTAATTGCGGCAGCCTCAGACAATCAAGGACTAATTTCTGCTGCAAAGATACAACAACATTTTGAAATATCAAATAAAAATCGAAAAAATAAAATGAAAAAAATGCTTTTCGCCGCTCTGCTCTTCGTAGCATCGGTAGCCAATGCGCAGACGAAAGACGACCCCGTCATTATGACGGTGAACGGACAGCCCGTGCTGCGCTCAGAGTTTGAGTATTCTTTCAACAAGAACAATTCCGACGGTGTCATCGACAAGAAAAACGTGGCCGAATATGTCGATTTGTTCATCAACTACAAACTGAAAGTCGAGGCTGCGAAAGAGGCTCGAATGGACACGATGACCTCGTTCCGCGAGGAGTTTGTGTCGTATCGCGACCAGCAGATTCGCCCGACCTTCATCACCGATGCCGACGTTGAGGCCGAAGCTCATCGCATCTACGACGAAACGGCCCACCGCATCGACTCGATGGGTGGAATGATGAAGCCGGCACACATCCTGCTGATGCTCGGCCAAAAGGCAACCGAAGCACAGCAGAAAGCCGCCAAGACGCGCATCGATTCCATCGCGAAAGCCCTGAAAAACGGTGCTGATTTCGTCGACCTCGCCCGCCGACTGAGCGACGACAAGAGTTCGGCGGTGAATGGCGGTGAATTGCCGTGGGTGACGAAGGGACAACTCGTTCCCGACTTTGAAAAGGCCGCTTTCGCCCTGAACAAAGGCGAAGTGAGCGAGCCCGTGCTCTCGCCATACGGCTACCACATCATCAAAATGATTGACAAGGGCAGTTTCTTCCCCTACGACTCGGTGCGCACCGACATTCTGAACTTCATCGAGCAGCGCAACATTCGCGAGAGCATCGTCGATAAGAAACTGAACGAAATGGCCGAGGCCGAGGGAACAACCGCCGAGGCTATCGTTGAAAAGAAGATGAACGAGATGACCGCCCAGGACGAGGAACTGAAATACTTGATTCAGGAATATCACGACGGTCTTCTTCTTTACGAAATCAGCAACAAGAAAGTCTGGGAAAAAGCCAACAAAGACGAGGCTGGACTGGCCGCTTTCTTCAATAAAAACAAGAAAAAATATGCGTGGGACGAGCCCCGATTCAAGGGAATGGTCTATCACGTGAAGGAGCAGGGCGACGTGAAAGCCGTGAAAAATGCGGTGAAAGGCTTGGCTTTCGACAAATGGGCCGAGAAACTGCGCACGACCTTTAACAACGACTCTGTGCTGCGCATCCGCGTGGAAAAAGGCATCTTCAAGCAGGGCGACAACGGCTTTGTCGATCGCGAAATCTTCAAGGTGAAGACTGCCGAGGTGAAAAAACTCGAGAAATTCCCCATCGATGCCGTCTATGGCAAGAAACTGAAAAAGCCTGAAAGCTATCAGGACGTGCGCGGACTCGTCGTGGCCGACTATCAGGAGGCTTTGGAAAACGAATGGGTGGCTGAATTGCGCCGTAAATATGCCGTGAAGGTCGATGAAAAGGTGCTGAAGACCGTCAATAACCATTAATAAAGTATGAGAAAAATCGTAATATTCGTGGCCGCCGCGTTGCTTGGCTTCGCGCAGAACGTCGATGGCCGCAGCATTTTCACCCCGAAGCCGATGGCTGCCGACTCTGTCAATCAGCCGAAAAGCGAAGTGGTGATTCCCGAGTCGAGCATCGTCGATGAGGTGATTTGGGTGGTTGGCGACGAGCCAATTCTCAAGTCCGACGTCGAGGCGATGCGCCAGCAAATGGAAGTGGAGAAAATTCCGTTCAAGGGCGACCCCGACTGCTCGATTCCCGAGCAACTCGCCGTGCAAAAGCTGTTTTTGCACCAAGCCGCCATCGACTCGATTGAAGTGACCGAATCGGAAGTGACGCAAGGCATCGACGACCAAATCAACCATTGGATTAGCATCGTTGGTTCGCAGGAAAAACTCGAGGAATACCAGCGGAAAAGCATCGCGCAAATCCGCCGTGACCTGCACGATGACTACAAAAACACGCTTCTGGTCGGAAAAATGCGCCAAAAACTCGTCGAGGACGTGAGCGTCACGCCTTCCGACGTGCGCCGTTACTTTGAAAAAGTGCCTTCCGACAGCGTTCCTTACGTTCCGACGGAGGTGGAAGTCGAGATCATCACGCAGCAGCCGCGCATCGCCATCGAGGAAATCAATCGCGTCAAAGACCTGTTGCGCGAATACACCGAGCGCGTGAACAAGGGCGAAACAACCTTCGCCACACTCGCCCGACTCTATTCCGAAGACCCCGTTTCGGCGCGTCAGGGCGGTGAATTGGGATATACGGGTCGCGCAACCTTCGACCCTGCCTTTGCCAACGTCGCTTTCAACCTCACCGACCCGAAAAAAGTGTCGAAAATCGTCGAATCGGAGTTCGGCTTCCACATCATCCAACTCATCGACAAGCGTGGCGACCGCATCAACTGCCGCCACATCCTCTTGAAACCGCAGGTTTCGGGCGAGGCTGTCGAGCAGATGAAAGCCCGACTCGACTCGATTGCCAGCGAAATTCGCGAGGGCAAATTCACCTTCGAGGAAGCCGCTGCCATTTCCGACGACAAAGACACGCGCAACAACCGCGGACTGATGTCGCACATCGACGAAAATACACGCTCGCTGACCTCGCGCTTCAGTATGAAAGACCTGCCGACGGAAGTCGCCCGCGTGGTCGATACGCTGAAGGTCGGTCAGGTTTCGCAGGCATTTTCGATGATCAACTCGCGTGGAAAACTCACGACCGCCATCGTGAAACTCGTGAACCGCGTCGATGCCCATCGCGCCACCATCACGCAAGATTTCCAAGTGATGAAAAACATCGTGTTGGCACAGCGTCGCGAGCAAGTGCTCAAGGAATGGGTCGCCGATAAAATCAAGCACACCTACGTGCGTATGAACGACCGCTACAAGAATTGCAATTTCGAGCATCAGGGCTGGATTAAGTAAGGTCGATTTCCGAAAAATGGCATCCGTTTTCAGACATATTCCGAAGCCCCGGACACACAGAATTTCTCTTTTGATGATTCTGGGTTTCTTCGGATTTTGCCTGATTTTTGCGGCCACGCCCGTCAGAAAATCGAAAAAACGGGCGTCGAAAGACGATAAAGTCTATCTGAACCACGCCGATGTGCTGCGCTACGACCTCTACGGACCCAATCCCGACGTGCAAATTGCCAAGGGGCGCGTCCATTTCATCCATCAAGGAGCACATCTGTGGTGCGACAGCGCCTATTACTACGAGTCGTCGAACTCGGTGAAAGCCTTCGGACACGTGCGTTTCAAGCAGGGCGACACGCTCTCGCTGACCTGCGACAAAGGCACTTACGACGGTTCCGAGGAACTGATGACGGCGAGCAAGAATGTCGTCTTGAAACACCGTCGGCAGACACTCTACACCGACAGCCTGACCTACGACCGACTCTACCACACGGCCTATTTCGTCGATGGCGGAAAACTCGTCGATGGCAAGGACAACCTCGTTTCCGACTGGGGACAATACAACACCGAGACGCGACAGGCCATTTTCTTCTACGACGTGAAACTCTACAACGGCAACCGCCTCGTCACCACCGACACGCTCTACTACGACACGCAAAAGTCGATTGCCCACGTCGTCGGACCGTCGAAAGTAACCTCGCAGGGTAGCACCATCGACACCGACAACGGCTATTTCAACACGAAAACCGACCAAGCGCAGATGTACGGGCGCTCGACGGTGGTCGATCAGCAGAAAACCATCACGGGCGACAGCCTTTTCTACGACGACAAATCGGGTTACAGCGAGGCCTTCGGCAACGTGATTTACGTCGATTTGGAGAACAAAAACGAACTCAACTGCGACCACCTCATCTACAATGAACAGACAGGTACGGGTTTCGCGACGAAACGCGCCTTGGTAAAGGACTTTTCGCAGCGCGACACGCTCTATATGCACGGCGACAGCATCAAAATCTACACGTTCCACCTCAACACCGATTCCGCTTATCGGAAAATCCACTGTTTCCAGCACGTTCGCGCCTATCGCAACGACGTGCAGGCCGTGTGCGACTCGATGGTGTATAGTTCGAAGGATTCCTGTATGACGATGTACCAAGACCCGATTGTTTGGAGCGAGGGGCGGCAGTTGCTCGGCGACGAAATCCGCGTCTATCTCAACGATTCCACGATTCGTATGGCGCACATCATCGGACAGGCCCTTTCCATCGAGAAAGTCGATGAAGAGGAGCATTTCAACCAGATTTCATCGAAGGAAATGACAGCATTTTTCGAGGATGGCAACATCCGACGGGCGATTTCGTCGGGCAATGTGCGGGCGATTTACTATCCCATCGACGAGAAAGACACGTCGATTATCGTGATGGACTACACCGAGACCGACACGATGAAAATGTACTTCTCGGCTGAGCGCAAACTCGAGAAAATCTGGATGCCGAAGGCCGAAGGCACTTGGTATCCGCTGACGCAAATCCCCTCTGGAAAAGAAAAGTTAGAGCAATTCGCGTGGCTCGAGGAACTGCGTCCCATCAACAAAGACGATGTTTTTAACTGGCGAGGTAAACGAAATAAAAATGAATGACATCATCCAACTTCTTCCCGATTCCGTAGCCAACCAAATAGCGGCTGGTGAGGTCATCCAGCGACCAGCGAGCGTCATCAAGGAACTCGTCGAGAACGCTGTCGATGCCGGTGCCAAAACCATCAACGTGTTGGTGGTGGATGCCGGTCGCACGACGATTCAAGTCATCGACGACGGCTGTGGAATGTCGGAAACCGATGCTCGACTGGCTTTCGAGCGTCACGCAACCTCGAAAATCCGTAAGGCCGACGATCTTTTCGCCCTGCAAACGATGGGTTTCCGCGGCGAGGCTCTGCCGTCGATTGCAGCCGTGGCACAGGTCGAACTGCGTACGCGTCAAAGCGGCGAAGAAGTGGGCACGCTGCTCACGATTTCGGGCTCGAAAGTAGTTGGACAGGAGGTTTGCTCGTGTCCCGTCGGCTCGAATTTCAAGGTCGAAAACCTCTTTTTCAACGTGCCGGCGCGTCGGAAATTTCTCAAATCCAACGTCACCGAACTCAACAACATCGTCCAAGCCTTCGAGCGCATCGCATTGGTCTATCCCGACATCGCCTTCACGTTTCACAGCAACGGCTCGGAGCTCTTCAACCTTCGTGCGACGAACCTGCGACAGCGAATCGTCGATGTCTTTGGCAAGCGCCTGAACCAAGACTTGCTGCCCGTCGAGGCCGACACGTCGCTGTGTCAAATCATTGGACTCGTCGGCAAACCCGAATCGGCGAAGAAAAAAGGTGCTCACCAATATTTCTTCGTGAATGGTCGCTATATGCGTCATCCCTATTTTCACAAGGCCGTGCAAAACGCTTTCGAGCGGCTTGTCCCAACGGGCGAACAAGTGCCGTATTTCATTTATTTCAGGGTGCCAGCCGAGAATATCGACGTGAACATCCACCCGACTAAGACCGAAATCAAGTTCGAGAACGAACAGGCCGTCTGGCAGATTCTCACGGCGACAGTTCGCGAGGCCGTCGGCGTTTTCAGCGAGGTTCCCACGATTGATTTCGATACGGAAGGAAAACCGAATATTCCCCAATTCGACCCTTCGGCGCACCCCGAGATGCCGAAAGTCAACTATAATCCGCAGTACAACCCGTTCAGCGGCGGCAAGACCGAGCGTCCGCGAAAAACGACCGATTGGCAGCAACTCTACGACGAACTGATTCCGACGCAGACCGCCCAACCCCAACTTTTCGACGACGAACCCTCCGAACCACTCGCCGACCGCGCCCCGATGCACTACCAATACAAGGGTAAATATATTATGACGGCGGTCAAGTCGGGTCTGATGCTCATCGACCAACATCGCGCGCACGTGCGCGTATTATATGAGGAGTATGTCGGTCGCGAGAAAGATCGCCAGCCGACTGCCCAGAAAATCCTCTTCCCCGAAGTCATCCAATTCACTGCTGCCGAGGAACTCGTTTTGCTGGAAATGATGCCCCAGATGGCCGCGTTGGGCTTCGAACTGACCGAACTCGGTGCTCGCAACTACGCCGTCAATGCCATCCCCGTCGGATTGGAGGGTGTGAATCCCGTCACTTTGGTGCGCGACATCGTGGCCGATGCCAACGCCGGAGGCAGTGCCCAGCGCGAAATCGCCGATACGCTGTCGCTGAATCTGGCCCGCCACGCCGCCGTTCCATACGGGCAGGTGCTCTCGAACGACGAGATGGAACATATCATCAACAGCCTCTTTGCCTGTTCGAATGTAAACTATACGCCCGACGGGAAGAAAATCCTCTATATTCTCCAACAGCAGGAGATTGAGCAGATTTTTGGATGAAAAAAGTGGAAAAATGGCGGAAAATGCTCTGAAAATGAAGAAAAATGCACTTTTTTTGAGGAAAAATGGTAATTTTCTTGAAAAAAATGTTGCCAATAAAAAAAAATGATTAACTTTGCAGCCGAAAATGTAAAATAGGAACTTAATTTTTTAATTCATTATTAATTGATAGTTATGAAAAAGTTTTTAATGATTCTGGCTTTTGCCAGCATTTCTGTCGCCTCGATGGCACAGGAAGATCCTACGCAGAAGTATAGCGTAGCAACGAATTCGTTCTGGAGCAACTGGTTCTTCCAGGTTAACGGTGCTTGGACTGCTTTCTACTCTAACGAGGAGAAGGGTGCAGACTTTGACAAGAGTCCGTTTAAGGATTTCCGCAGTGCTCCTGGTTTCTCTGTAGCTCTCGGTAAGTGGTTTACTCCGGGTCTCGGTCTCCGTACCAAGTTCTCGGCAGTGGACGGCCGTAGCGTTCAGCCTCAGCTGGATGGCAACAAGCGTTATACGGTGCAGCCTACAAAGGACCAAGCTAAGATTAAGTATTGGAACGCACAGGAGCAAATCCTGTTCAATGTCAGCAATCTGCTCTGCGGTTACAACGAGACCCGCGTTTGGAACTTCGTTCCTTTCATTGGTGCTGGTGTGACCCGCAACTGCTCGTATAACACTTATGAGCTTATCGCAAGTGCTGGTATTCTGAACACGTTCAGACTCTCGAAACGCGTGTTGCTGAACCTCGAGGCAAACTTCAATATGTGCGGTGACGACTTCGAAGGTCGCATTGGTAACACAAAATACAAGGACCTCGGTGGTAAGGGCGGTGGCCATGCCATTCCTAACCACGACCGTTGGTTCAGTGGCGAAATCGGTCTGACCTTCAACCTCGGTAAGGTGGGTTGGGAAAAGACTCCCGATGTGGACGCTATCAAGGCTCTCTCGCAGAGCCAGATCGACGCTCTCAATGCACAGCTCAACGATGCTAACGCTGAGAACGCTCGCCTGAACGCTAAGCTCCGCGATGCTCTTGCAAACCAGAAGCCCGCTGAGACTCCGAAGTCTGTCCGCGAATTCGTGATGACTCCGATCTCTGTGTTCTTCAACCTTGACAAGACCGACATTGCTTCGCAGAAGGACCTCGTGAACATCCAGGGCGTTGCTAAGTACGCTGCTGAGAACAACACGAACCTGCTCGTTACTGGTTATGCTGACAGCGCAACTGGTACTCCCGAGCGCAACCAGTGGCTCTCTGACGAGCGCGCTAAGACGGTTGCTGAGGAACTCGTGAAGATGGGTGTGAGCCGCGACAAGATTGAAACGATTGGTAAGGGTGGTGTTGATGAACTGTCGCCCATCTCCTTCAACCGTCGTGCAACTGTTCAGGTGAAGTAATCTCCGAAAGTTAATAACAAATCAAAAAACTTTGCAGAACCGGAACAATCCGGCTCTGCAAAGTTTCAAGAGGGCGTTTAGCTCAGCTGGTTTAGAGCATCTGCCTTACAAGCAGAGGGTCGGCGGTTCGAATCCGTCAACGCCCACAATTCGTGGGCATTTTTTTTATTTTATGAAACTTCAGGAACTTACAGCAATCTCACCCGTCGATGGTCGTTACCGTGGAAAAACCGAAAATCTGGCCGACTATTTTTCCGAATTTGCACTCATCCGCTACCGCATCCGCGTAGAAATTGAGTATTTCATCGCTTTGTGCGAACTGCCTTTGCCGCAGTTGGCCGATTTCGACCATTCGCTTTTCCCGAGTCTGCGTAAAATTTACGAAGATTTCGACGAAAACGATGCCCGTCGCGTGAAGGAAATTGAGTCGATTACCAACCATGACGTGAAAGCCGTCGAGTATTTCATTAAGGAGAAAATCGACAAACTGTCAACTCCTGACAGCCAACTCTCCACTTTCCAGGAATTCATCCACTTCGGCCTTACTTCTCAAGACATCAACAACACGAGCGTGCCACTTTCTTTGAAAGAAGCCCTCGACGACGTGTTCGAGCCACTCCTCACGGAACTCATCGACCAACTTCGCCAGTATGCCGATGAATGGAAAGCCGTTCCGATGCTCGCCCGCACCCACGGACAGCCCGCCTCGCCCACGCGATTGGGCAAGGAGGTGATGGTCTATGTCTATCGCCTCACCGAACAGCTCGATATGCTGAAAAAGACACCGATGACAGCAAAATTCGGTGGTGCGACGGGCAATTTCAACGCCCACTACGTGGCTTATCCCCATATCGACTGGACCGATTTTGCCAACCGTTTCGTCGGCGAAAAGCTGGGTTTGCAGCGCGAACAATACACCACACAAATCAGCAACTACGACATGCTGGCTGCCGTGTTCGACGCGCTTCACCGCATCAACACGATTCTCATCGACCTCGACCGCGATTTCTGGATGTATATCTCGATGGAATACTTCAAACAGCGCATCAAAGAGGGTGAAGTGGGGTCGAGCGCGATGCCGCACAAGGTGAACCCTATCGATTTTGAGAATTCCGAGGGAAATCTCGGCATGGCAAATGCCATTTTGCAGTTCCTCGCGCAGAAACTGCCCATCAGCCGCCTGCAGCGTGACCTCACCGACAGCACCGTGCTGCGCAACATCGGACAGCCCATCGCCCACAGCGTCATTGCCATGCAAAGCACGCTAAAAGGTCTGCGCAAGCTCATTCTCAACGAGCGGAAGCTGCACGATGACCTTGCCGAAAACTGGGCGGTGGTGGCCGAAGCCATCCAGACGATTCTCCGGCGCGAAGGCTATCCGAAACCTTACGAGGCTCTGAAAGCCCTGACGCGAACCAACACGCAAATGACCGCCGACAGCATCGCAGCGTTCATCTCGAACCTCGATGTCAGTCGCGAAGTCAAGGCGGAACTTGCCGCCATCGCACCTGGAAACTACACAGGAATCTACTCCTAACACACCTTATTATATATTATAGACAAAAAAATCAGGATTTTATGGAACAAGAATTTGAAAAGAAACCACAAAGACCACGTATCAACACATCGCAACGTGTGTCTTACGGCAGCCGCCCTCGTCGCGACGATGAGGGATTCCGCCCCGAGGGATTCGGCGCAGGGTTGCAGCAGACACAACAGTCTTATCGCCCACGTTACAACAACGACGGCGACGGCTATCAATCTCGCCAACAGTATCGTCCGCGCTACAACAACGATGGAGAGCGCGGTGGCTATCAGCCCCGTCATCAAGGCTATCGCCCGCGTTACAATAACGACGGCGAAGGCTATCAGCCGCGACAGCATGGCTATCGCCCGCGTTACAACAACGACGGCGAAGGTTATCAACCGCGTCAGCAGGGCTATCGTCCGCGCTACAACAACGACGGCGACGGCTACCAGCCGCGTCAGCAAGGCTATCGTCCGCGCTACAACGGACAGCAGGGTGGCTACGGTCAGCAGGGCGGTTACAACAGCTACGGCCACCGTCCGCGCACGGCCGACTACAATCCTCATGCGAAATACAGCATGAAGAAACGCATCGAATACAAGGAAACGCACATCGACCCCAACGAACCCGTGCGTCTGAACAAATTTTTGGCCAATGCCGGCGTATGCAGCCGACGCGAGGCCGACGATTTCATTCAGGCCGGAGTTGTCACGGTGAACGGTGAGGTGGTGAAGGAACTCGGCACGAAAGTGATGCGCACCGACACGGTGAAGTTCCACGACCAGCCCGTCACGATGGAGAAGAAGGTCTATGTGCTGCTCAATAAGCCGAAGGACACCGTCACCACGAGCGACGACCCGCAGAACCGTAAGACCGTGATGGAACTCGTGAAAGACGCTTGTCCCGAGCGAATCTATCCCGTCGGACGACTCGACCGCAACACCACGGGCGTGCTTTTGCTCACCAACGACGGCGAACTGGCCTCGAAACTCACGCATCCGCGCTTCTTGAAGAAAAAGGTCTATCACGTCACGCTCGATAAGAACGTCACCGCCCACGACCTGCACCAGATTGCCGAGGGCATCACGCTCGAAGACGGCGACATCAAGGCCGACGCCATCGACTACGCCCACGAAACCGACAAGTCGCAGGTGGGCATCGAGATTCATAGCGGTCGCAACCGCATCGTGCGCCGAATTTTCGAGAGCCTCGGCTATCGCGTCATCAAACTCGACCGCGTGCAGTTCGCCGGACTCACCAAGAAGAACGTGCGCCGTGGCGATTGGCGCTTCCTCACCGAGAAGGAAGTCGAAATGCTGAGAATGGGGGCGTATGAGTAAAAGCCCCCTCCTAACCTCCCCCAGAAAGGGGAGGAATTAGAAACAAATAACAACAATAGTCAGATGAAACGAACGAAGATTATAGATTTACTTGCGACCCAGCCCGGCGGCGAAGTTTGCACAAAAGGTTGGGTGAGAACCCATCGAGGCTCTAAAAACGTTCATTTTATTGCCTTGAACGATGGTTCGACCATTAAAAATATCCAAGTCGTGGCAGATGCCGAGAAATTCGACGAGGAAATGCTCAAGCAGATAACCACAGGCTCGTGCATCAGTGCAATCGGCAAGTTGGTGGAAAGCGTCGGCAGCGGACAGGCTGTCGAGATTCAAGCCACGAAAATCGAAGTGCTCGGCACGTGCGGTGCCGACTACCCGATGCAGAAGAAAGGTCAGAGCTTCGAATATATGCGCCAGCACGCCCACATGCGTCTGCGCACGAATACCTTTGGAGCCGTGATGCGCATTCGCCACAACATGGCGATGGCCATCCACACCTACTTCCACGAGCACGGCTTTTACTATTTCCACACGCCCATCATCACCGCTAGCGACTGCGAGGGCGCCGGAAACATGTTCCAAGTGACCACGAAGAACCTCTACGATCTGCAGAAGGACGAAAACGGCAAAATTACCTACGATGACGATTTCTTCGGACAGCAGACCTCGCTTACCGTCAGCGGACAACTCGAAGGTGAACTCGGAGCCACTGCGCTCGGAGCCATCTACACCTTCGGTCCCACGTTCCGCGCCGAGAATTCCAACACACCGCGCCACTTGGCCGAGTTCTGGATGATTGAGCCCGAGGTCGCCTTCCTCGACCAAGAAGAGTTGATGGACCTCGAAGAAGATTTTATCAAATATTGCGTGCGCTGGGCACTCGACCACTGCAGCGACGACCTCGCCTTCCTCAACCAGATGATTGACAAGACGCTCATCGAGCGGCTCGAGGGCGTTCTCAAGGAAACCTTTGTGCGCCTGCCCTACACCGAGGGTATCAACATCCTGCAAGAAGCCATCAAGAACGGCAAGAAGTTCGAGTTCCCCTGCAATTGGGGCGACGACCTCGCCAGCGAGCACGAGCGCTACCTCGTCGAGGAGCATTTCAAGAAGCCCGTCATCATGACCGACTACCCGCGTGCGTTCAAGTCGTTCTATATGAAGCAGAACGCTGAGACTGCCGATGGCGGTTCCGTCGGCTACAAAGGAGCGGCAGCCCCTGGCCCGACTATGCAGGGCACCGACGTGCTCTTCCCCCAGATTGGCGAAATCATCGGCGGCTCGGTTCGCGAAGAGAGCTACGACAAGCTCATGGCCGAGATCAAGCGTCGCGACATGGACACCACCCACCTCTGGTGGTACCTCGACACGCGCCGCTTCGGCACCTGTCCGCACGGAGGCTTCGGCCTCGGCTTCGAACGCCTCATTCTCTTCATCACGGGTATGCAAAATATCCGCGACGTGATTCCGTTCCCGCGGACACCGAAGAACGCTGAGTTTTGATTCGTGGAGTGTGGAGTGTGAAGTGTGGAGTGAGATTTCACGATAAAAGCACGGAAAGCACCCGAAAACAGGGAAAAAATCGCGAAAATTGACGAAAAACGAAAAAAAATCGCGAAAAATGAAAAAAAAATGAAAAAAAATTTGTGAGTTTTCGGAAAATGCTCTATATTTGCAGCGAAATTGTTGTGTTTGGGCGCAAAAACGCCCTATATGACAGTGGAAAAATTGTCTTTAGGACGAGAGAAAATGATAAATATTAATTAATTTTTAGTGTTTAATTTAAACTTTAAATGTTTATGAAAAGAAAGTTTTTAAGCTTTTTGATGCTGGGAGCACTCGTAATTGCTTCCACGTCGCTGACGTCCTGCAAGGACTACGATGATGACATCCAGAACTTGCAGAATCAGATCACGAACAATCTGAACGCTTTGAACGAGGCCAAGACCGAGCTCAATGCTAAGATTGCTACTCTGCAGGGTCGCATCGAGGCCGCAGAGGCTCAGATTGCTGCCAACAAGACGGCAATCGACGGTCTTCGTACCGATGTTAACAAGAACGCCGCTGCAATTGAAAAGTTGCAGGGACAAGTTGCTGACAACACAGCCAAGATTGCTGCCCTCGAAGCTCGCATGGCTACTGCCGAGCAGGCTATCAAGGACATCAATGCCCTGATTGTTGACTTGCAGAACAACAAGGTTGACAAGAGCGAGTTCAACGAGAAGATTACCGACATCTATGGCAAACTCGAAGCCATTGAGACCAACCTCGGTAATGCTCTCAAGCGCATCGACGTGCTGGAGAAGGGTCTGGAAGACGAAATCGCAGCCCGCAAGGCTGTTGAAGCTGACCTCAAACAGCAGAAAGAAGCTTTGACAAAGCTCGAAGGTCGTGTCTCCAAGATTGAAGGTGACTACCTGAAGGCTGCCGACAAGACTGAACTCCTGAACAAGATCAACGATGCCAAGAAGGCTCTGCAGGATCAGATTGACGCTTTGAAGAATCGCATGACGACCGCTGAAGGCGACATCAAGACCTTGAAGAGCAACCTCGAGGCTCTCTCGAAGAAGGTTGACGCTCTGCAGGCAGAGGTGAACGTTCTGAACGTGCTCGTGAAGAACAGCCTCCGCAGCTTGGTGTTCATCCCCGAGGGATACTACCACGGCATCGAGGCTACCAGCTTCAACTATCTGGAAGCTTTCAAGTACAACAATGTTCCCGCTGCTAAGTGGAACGTTCAGGAGAAGCGCGGCTACTACAACGACTCGAAAGAGAAGAACGTTGACCTCGCTGCTGCTGGCGCTCGCACGCTGCACAACCGCTACGATTCCACCAAGATTGCTCTGGTCGAAGACCTTTGGGCACAGTACCACCTCAACCCGTCGAATGTTGACGTTGACAACTTCTCGAAAGTGGAAGTTCTCTCTGGCGACAAGTGGTATGAGAACACCCGTTCGGCTACGAAGGCTGACGCTGGTCTTTCGGTGAAGGATTGGAACGTGAAGGATGGTATCCTCAATGTCCAGATCGACGTGAAGGATCCCGAGCAGATCAAGGCTGTTGTTGAAGACTATTGGGCTGCAGGTCAAGATAAGCCGATGGTTACCGTCTTTGCTTCGCAGGTTACGCTGAACAAGGCTGGTAAGGACACCACCGTTACCTCTGACTACGCTACGCTCTTCGCTGACAAGGTGACCGATCTCCGCATCGCCCACGTCAACAAGGCTGCCAACCCCTACGCTACGGGTCAGATGAACACCCACTGCGGCGTTTGCGATCTGAACCACCACGTGATGGCAACTGTTCACGAAGCAGTGACGTTCACCAAGAACCACAACAATGCGAAGGCTCAGACCAACGCACAGGACATCGTGAACTACAAGGAGACCCTCGACCTCACCAAGTTGGTTGAAACTCACTGGACAACTCTCGATGGCAAGCACAAGGCTATGACCGCTAAGGAACTCGAGAAGTTCGGTCTCAGCTACAAGTTCGAACTCACCAAGCTCGTGCTGGGTGACAACGTGACTGACGAATCGGCTCACGCCGCTATCCTCGACGACGGTATTACCTTCCGTCCGCAGCTGCCTCTCAAGAAGGGTACTGCTTACGAGCAGGTTGATCCGAACGCTTCTGACATCGCCAAGTACATCGGTGAGAACGCTCTGCAGTGCGTAGGCCGTACGCCGGTTGTTCGCGTGTCGCTCGTTGACAAGAATGGCAACATCCTCGACTACGGTTACATCCGTATCGAAATCGTGAAGGATCCCGTTACTCCGGAGCCCGAAAAGCCGCGTCCTTGGGTCGAGGTTGACTACAACGGAACAACGAAGGAGTATCAGGATGCTTGCCCGAACATCACTCCGACTGGCTTCGCCGTCTATACCACGAAGTGGATTGAAACTGAGTACGACATCTATAAGCTCCTCGGTCTCGACCGTGCAGACTTCCTCGAGCACTATGCAGAGGATCCCGTTCGCGACGATCAGCAGAACTTCCAGCAGTACGAATTCAAGGGTGGCAAGTGGGTTGCCCGTCAGCCCGCCGACTACGTTGGTACATTCGAAGTGAAGACCGACGAAACCGGTGACATCCACGCTCAGACCTCCGTCATCACCTATAAGGTTACCGACGCTGACGTTCAGAAGCTCTATCGTGCATGGGACAAGAAGACTGCTAAGACTTACGAACTCACAGCTGCCATCAAGTACGAAGACAAGCACGATCCTCAGTGCAACGGCGACGTTTACAAGGATGTCTATGTAGTCTTCAAGGCTAAAGTGACCTTCAAGCCCTACAGCCAGGAAGACCTGAAGGTGAAAGTCAACTGGGACAACGCTAAGATTGCGAAGTACTGGTACACCACTAACACCGCTGAAATGGGTAAGGACGAACTCCACACCAACGTTCCCTCTGTTGAGGACGCTCTGCGCGCTGACGCTGACTCGCTGACCAACCTGTTCTCGAACGAATTCTTCAACAACGAGATCGTGAACAAGAACATCGTTACTGGTGGTACTGGCTTCGTTTACGAAAGCTACAAGTATCGTCTGGTCTTCGACAAGGCTAACGACGGCAAGAAGTTCAAGGGTGCCGATGGCAAGACCTACACGCTGAAGGTTTCGGAAGATGGTCGTACACTCTCTGCTGGCAACCAGCTGATTGCTAAGCTCGTGATTCCCGCTAAGTTCGCTGACAAGGAAGGAACCACTGAAGAGGCTAACTACACCATGATTGAGTACCAGCACTCTACTGCCGCTCACGCTCTGCTGAACTACTGCTCTCACAGCGAGTTCAACGCCAAGAACGAGGCCGTGCTGAAAGACTTCCTCAACGTGATCATCACGCTGGCTATCCAGAACGACGACGCTTGTAAGCCCATCTCGGTTGAGAACGGTACGTTCAACGTCCGCTTCCTCCGTCCGCTCGACGTGACCGATGCTAACGCATCCATCATCGACGCAGGTTCCGATGGCAAGCAGATCATCAAGCTGAACGGTCTGTTCGACTATAAGGACTGGCGCGACGCTTGGAAGCCTGGCTACTTCGAGTACTATGGCATCAAGGGTATCAAGGTCGTTGGTCTGACCGACGGTGATCCTCTGAGCGACAACCACAGTGTGCAGGCTGACCTGAACAACACGGGTATGAAGGCTCTCTACACCATCACCAGCCAGCTCGACTTCACCTACCACGAGGATGACCAGAACGGCAACTACCTCGAGTACAACAACTTGAGCAGCACTGTTCAGGAGTTCAAGCTCGAAATCCCCGTCGTTGTCGAGTACATCTGGGGTGAGTTCAACACCAAGGCAACTGTCACGGTGAAGAGAACTGAAAACAACGCAAAGAAGTTCTAATTGAAGAACGACGATGTAATATATTCGAAAGGGGAGGGGTGTGAACTCCTCCCCTTCTTCAACTAAAGCAACACACTACATGATGAAAAAGTACTTATCGTTGGTCGCCCTCTGCCTGCTGTTGTTGGCATCCTGTGGCGACAAGAAAAAGGAAACAGGTCCGCAGAACCAGTATCTGCGCCCCGTGACATTGGATTTGAGCAGCAAAGACACCGTTCAGATTCGTCAGTTGGTGGACAACTACGTCCAGGCCTTCTCCGACAACAATTTCGAGGCAGCCAGCCAGATGCTCTATCGCGTAGAGAACGACAGCATCAAGCCGCTGACCAACAAAGAACGCGAGGACTTCGTCAAGGCGATGAAGCACTTCACGATTTACGCTTGCGAACTTTCCGAGTTCACGATTCGAACCGAGAAGAACAACGAAATGAAGTTGAAGGTTCAAATCATTGAAAACGGCGATATGGAAAACAACATCGGCGTGACCCATTTCTCGCTGAATCCCGTTCTGAAGGACGGCACTTGGTATCTGACGGTTCGCGACAAAGACGCCGAAGGAGTAGAGAACTATTACGAAAACAACTAAATGTGTTTCATGCGTCATAGAATGCGTCCGATCGTTTGGGTGGCTCTGGTGGCTATCATTTCGTTGGTAGCCTGCGAAAAGAAACCGGCACAGATTTCGTTTTCGCAGACCGACATCGACTTGGGCACGGTTTACACCAACGACGCCATTCACAGTTTGGACATCGAGTTTAAGAATCGAGGCGACGAAGACCTCGTTATCAGTAGCGTTTGGCCGTCGTGCGAATGTGTGACGGTGGAGCGCTATGATACGATTGTGGCAGGGGGAAAAAAGGGAAAAATCACAGTGAATTACAATTTTTCCATCTATCCTCCGGGCGACATCGAGCGTTCGATTTCGATTGGCTCCAATTCTGCTGACACAACCAACCATGAAGTTTTTTTTCACGCAACATTGAAATATGCAAATCACTAATCATATCCGACTGTGGCTTTTCGGCCTTTTGCTACTGACAGCAAGTGGTCTTCGGGCAGCCGAGGAAGAAGAAGCACTTTGCGTCATCTTGGAAGATGGCACGGAACTTTTCTTCACCTTCGACAAGAATCCCGAACTGACCTTCGACGACGAGAATCTCTATATCCAATCGAGTTCTTCGTCGGCGACTTATCTCGTTGAGAGTGTCCAGGAACTCAGGTTCGTGGAAGCGCCAGTCGTTACGAATGTAGAGGAGGGATTGCCGGCATCGTCGGCAAAGATTCATTTCAGGATCATGGCCAATGACTGGGTAAAAGTCACCGGTGTTGGTTTGACACCTGAGGTATCGGTCTATACCGCCGAAGGCAAATCGGTGGATGTTCCGGTCGATTATTCTCAAAGCGAAATCAATATCCGCCTCGGCTCGCTGCCTCGCGGACTCTATATCATCAAAACCAATCAACAATCGTTTAAGTTTATCAGGAAATGAAAAAATATTTTTTGATTGCTATTCTTTCGCTGACTGCCTTCGCAGGCAGTTATGCACAACAAAAATCGTCGGCTGTCAAGCCCCGCGTGGTGATTATCGACAAGGCCGACGGCACGACTGAGACACTGCTGATGAGCGATGTCGATAGAATCACCTTCGGTTTTTCTGAAGATGCGGTGGAAAATCTTGCAGTGGCCGAAGCCATCGACATGGGTGTTTCGGTGAAGTGGGCTTCGTTCAACCTCGGTGCCACAGAGGAAGCTGGTCAAGGATTTTTGGTCGGTTGGGGTGACAACACGGCTCAGAACAAGTCGGAAAATCTGAATTTCTATCCCAAGAAAGACGCGCCCGCCACGATTATCAACACCGAATACGACCTTGCGCATGTGATGTGGGGCGAGGAATGGCGTTTGCCCACCGATGCCGAGTTCAACGAACTGATTGCGGCTTGCGAATGGTCGTGGGACGAGGATCGTCAGGGCTATTTGGCAACTGCCGCCAACAACAATACGCTTTTCTTCCCTGTCACGGGCTATCGTGTAGGTTACGAAATGGTGGATGAAGAGGCTCTGAATGGTTTTTATTGGACGGGTCAACTTTCGAAGGAAAACGAATACGCCTTGGCCGCCAAGATTTGCGAGGCCGAAGGAGGTAGCACGGCAGTGGTTTTGGACCAGTTGAAAAGATGTTATGGCCTTGCCATTCGTCCTGTTTATGGCGAATATGTCATTCCTTTGTCGGTTTCAGCCGCCATCGACGGTAAACCCAGTTATACGGAGGCCGATATTGCCGTTACTTTCGATGGAAATCCCGTCGGTGTGACGAAGTATGGTGTGGCGTGGAAAGAATACGAACCCGGCAAGGGCATTTCGATTTCCGACGCGAATAAGGTCGAGCATAGCGGTGCCCCCACGAAAGAAACGATGGTTCTGTCGCTGTCAGATTTGGATGACAATACGAACTACGAGGCCGTCGCCTACGCCGTTTTGGGCGAAGACACGCTGAAGAGTTCGTCGGTGGTATTCACAACCGATAGTCGTTATGTCGATCTCGGACTGAGTGTGAAATGGGCAAAATGGAACATCGGAGCCGAGAGTGAAAATGAATATGGTGGCTACTATGGTTGGGGCGATGCGACCGGCGAGGAGACATCTTCCTACGAAAACCATTATGCCGTTGGCAACACATCGACCAACATCGGCGGTACGAAATACGACATTGCCACTGCTAAATGGGGCAAGCACTGGCGTCTGCCGACGATGGCCGAATTCCAGGAACTGATTGATGCCACACAAGGAAAATGGGTTTATGACAATAGCACTGGCATTACGAAATATGTCGTGACGCTTCCGAATGGCGAGAAATTGGATTTGCCCATCAATGGCTATTACGACAACGACCTGACCCACCATTACTATCCCAACTATGGCTATTACTGGACGGCGACCAGCGTCGGTGGCGACGTGCCTTACGTGCTGAGCATCAGCAGCCCGCAGAGTCAGTCGTTCCTGCAAAGTAGCAAGGCTCGCCATCGTTTCGTTCGTGCCGTCTATGTCGATGACGCAGTAACGCCTGACGACGACCCCGACCCCGAAGACGAAGACAAACCCACGGCAGAAGCTGGAACGCCTGTTGACCTCGGTTTGTATTCGGGTAATCTTTGGGCCAACTACAACGTGGGTGCCAAGAAAGAGACACAGATTGGAATGTATGTAGCATGGGGTGAGTTGACGGAAAAGATTAACGAAGGTTATTATCAGAACAATTACGCTTATCTTGACCCCAACAATACGCAGTACGGCGGTTATAGCACCGCACTTGGTACGAATATTGCCGGAACGGAATACGACATTGCACATGTGCGCTGGAAAGGTGGCTGGCAAATGCCTACCGATGCCGATTTCAAGGAGCTTCGCGACAATTGCACGTGGACACCCAAGACGAAAAGTGGTGTGTTTGGCTATGAGGTGACGGGTCCGAATGGAAATTCGATTTTCCTGCCTTGTGGCGGTAAATACAATGGTGGCGATTTGCTGAACAAGGGCGAGGAAGGTACTTATTGGTGTAGCACGATGTATATGTTCGCCCGCGAATATCAAATGGGTTACGCCATGATTTTCAACCAGACCGATGGTTATAATCTCTCGCGTTTCTCGCGCAAGGGTGGACTGACGGTCAGACCTGTGAAACATAAGAAAAAGTAAAATCGAGAGAAAGAAATATTATTTATTCACTAACTTTTAGTAATTATGAAGAAAGTAAAATTTATTCTTGTCGCCATGGTCGCAATGCTGACCACGACTGCGATGGCCCAGGCAACCTATACGGCTGCTGACGGCACAACGTATGAGTTTAAGAAGCACGGTTTCCTGAATCTGGAAGGCGGTGCTCAGTACACGCTTGGTGAGGCCAAGTTCAAAGACCTGATTTCGCCCAACGTGCAATTCGGACTGGGTTATCAGTTCTCGCCGGTTTTCGGTGCTCGTATCCAGGCTAACGGCTGGCAGAGCAAGGGCGGTTTCAACACCGACATCAACGAGCTGTACAAGTACAAGTATGTGGCTCCGGGTGTGGACTTCATGTTCAACCTGTCGAACCTGTTTGCTGGCTGGAATCCCAAGCGTGTGTTCAACCTGACGCTGTTCTTGGGTGGTGGTGCCAACATCGGTTTTGAGAACGACGAGGCCAACGCACTGGCTGCCAAGGGTGTGCCTTTCCGCTATCTGTGGGATGGTACGCAGGTGCTGCCTTTCGGTCGCGGTGGTCTGGAGTTCGCCTTCCGCCTGAGCGACGCTGTTCGCTTCGTTATCGAGGGTAACGCCAACATCACGACGGACAAGTACAACTCGAAGCAGGCAGAGAACCCCGACTGGTATTTCAACGCGCTGGCTGGTCTGCGCATCAACCTCGGCAAGGGTTACACGGCAGTTGCTCCTGTGTATGTTCCCGAGCCCGAGCCTCAGCCGGAGCCTGTGAAGGTTGTTGAGGAGAAGCCGCAGCCGAAGCCCCAGCCCGTGAAGGTTGAGCCGCTGCGTCGCGACGTGTTCTTCACCATCAACTCGACGAAGGTTGTTGAGAGCGAGGAAGTGAAGGTTCGCGAGATTGTTGACTATCTGAACAAGTATCCGAAGGCTAAGGTGAGCGTGACGGGTTATGCCGACGCTGGCACGGGTAACGACAAGATCAACGACCGTCTGGCCGCTGGTCGTGCCGACATCGTTGCCAACCTGCTGACGCAGAAGTACAACATTCCTGCTGAGCGCATCATGAAGGACAGCAAGGGTTCGCGTGTGCAGCCGTTCGCAGAGAACGACCTGAACCGTGTGACGATTTGTATTGCTGAGTAAAGGTTTTATTTAATAAAAAAGGCTTCACCAACGTGAAGCCTTTTTTTTGTTTCATTTTTCAAACGATTAGACCGTCTTTCAGGTGGATGGTGCGGTCGGTGAGTTGGGCGAGTTCTTCGTCGTGGGTGACGATGACGAAGGTCTGACCGAATTCTTGCCGCAGATCGAAGAAAAGTTGGTGGAGTTCTTGCTTGTTTTGGCTGTCGAGCGAGCCGGTGGGTTCGTCGGCGAGGATGACGGCAGGGTTGTTTACGAGGGCACGAGCCACGGCGACGCGCTGTTTTTCGCCGCCTGAGAGTTCGGCAGGCTTGTGGGTAGCGCGGTCGCTGAGGTTCATGAATCGGAGCAGTTCCTCGGTGCGAGATTTGGCTTCTTTGTGGCTTTTTCCGGCGATGAACGCGGGAATCATAATGTTTTCAAGTGCCGTAAATTCGGGCAGCAGTTGGTGGAACTGAAACACGAAACCGATGTGTTGGTTGCGGAAATCGCTGAGTTTTTTTCGCGATAGGGCGGTGATGTCGGTACCGTTCACGGTGAGGTTGCCGCTGTCGGGTCGGTCGAGTGTGCCGATGATTTGCAGAAGGGTGGTTTTTCCGGCTCCTGATGGGCCAACGATGCTGACGATTTCGCCTTTTGCGATTTCGAGGTCGATGCCTTTCAGCACTTGCAGTTGGCCGAAACTTTTGGTGATATTTTTTGCGGTAATCATTTTCTTTTATTTTTTTATGTATTGTCTGAACTTCTGAACTCCTGCAATTCCTTCGTTCCTCAAACGAATGATCCACTTTCTGAGAATATCGTAGTAAGAGAGTTCCTCGGTGTGTTGCGGCTGTGCGAAGGTCATTTCGTTCATCGCGTCGCCGAACTGGTCGGGGAAGATGATGAGCATGTTTGTGCCGCTGAAGAAGCGCATGATTTCCTCGGGCAGCCGGTCCATCGCCATTTTGTAGGAAACGGTGCCTTTTCGTGCCGTGACAATGATGAACAGGTGGTCGTCGGCAATGGTCGAGGCGAGGCGTGGAAGTTCGTTCCAATGCGGCATCGAGAGGTATTCGGCGCGGACATTCGGGTGGCGGTTGCGCAGAAATTCGTTGACGAAGGCCAACGTGTCGCTGCGACCGTGGAACTGCATCCGACAGTCGAGGTTGCCAGCCAGTCGTGCGATGCGCTCGAGCCAGCGGTAGAAGCCTGGCTCGAACTGTGCCCGCGACGGTACTGCCACCTGTATGCGGCGAATGGTGTTGAGCGGTTGGCGCAGGCGAGCCATGATGATTTGGCGGTTCAGGCCGTTGAACAGGCTCTGATGGAATTGTCCCCAGAATCGTCCTTTCGAGCCTTCCAATTCGTTGAGAATGGTCTTCTCAGGCTCTTTTTTCGATGAAAACAGGTGCGCCGAGTGCAGTCCGATGATGATTTCGCTTGCCCGAAACTCCTGAAATGCGTGTTTGATGCCGTTGGCAATGTTCGCTGCGACGCGCACCTGCGTCTGCATCTGCACATCGGTGGCTGCGGCCTGTCGCGTCAGTTGTTCGAGCAGTTTCACGCCCCGTTCTTGGTTTTCGCGCATCGTAGAATCGTCGTAAACCACGTTGATGGCGACCAATCCGCGACGGAGTTTCGGATTTTTCATCATGATGGCCATATTGATGAGTTCCGGCGCGTATTCGGGGTATTTCACGGGAATCAGCATCGTTTCTTCGTCGTTTTGCGCATCGTCTTCACTGGCAATTTCCTTGTCGCGGATGATGATTTGCTGGGCTGCGCCTTCAGTGACGAGCGTCGAAATGATGCAGGTGAAAAGAATCATGATGATGACGCCGTTGAGCACGTCGTCGCCGATGAGAAATTCGCCAGGTGCCGTCTCGATGTTCATACCCACCATAACGATGGCGATGGCACCGGCGGCGTGGGCCGAGGTCAGTCCGAACATCATGTGACCCGACGAAAGCGGCAGTCGGAAGAGGAAACTCGCGGCATAGGCAGCCAGCGCTTTTCCCACTGTTCCGAAAAACACCATCGCCAGCACCACCCACACGATGCCGCCGCCTTGGAACAGCAGTCGCAGGTTGATGAGCATTCCCACGCCGATGAGGAAATAGGGGATAAACAGGGCGTTTCCCGTGAATTCAAGGCGATTCATCAGCGGCGAGACATGGGGAATGTAGCGGTTGAGAATCAGTCCCGAGAGGAATGCGCCGACGATGCCTTCGAGTCCGATGGCTTCGCTCAGGGCGGCACTCATGAAGAGCATCGACAGCACGAAGATGAACTGCATGACGGCATCGCTGTAGCGTCGCAAGAACCATCGTGTCAGACGCGGAATCAGCAAGAGAAGGATGGTTCCGAAGACGATGAATTTCACGATGAAAAACATCCAGAAGAAGATTCCGCCGCCAGCCGACTCGTGAGCCGCCGTGAGTGCTGCCACGCAAATCAGTGCGAGCAGCAGCGCCAGCATCGAACCGCCCACGCTGAGCGTCACGCTGGGCTTTTGTTGCAGTCCGTAGCGTCCGACGATGGGGTAGGCGATGAGCGTGTTCGACGACATCAGCGCACCGAGCAAAAACGCTGCTTCATGGCTGTAGCCGAGAATCCAAACCGACGTGAGATAGGTCAGAATGAAGGGGATGAGGAACGACAGCAGGCCGAAAATAGTCATTCGTGGAATGCTTTTTCGCAAGCCTTCCATATCCATTTCGAGCGCGGCAAGGAACATGATGTAATAGAGGCCGACCTTCCCGAACAATTCAAACGACGCATCGCGTTCGAGGATGTTCAATCCATATTTTCCGATGACCACGCCCGCGAGCACCATGCCGATGATGTGTGGGATGCGCAATTTACCCATGATAATCGGCGCTGAGAGCACAATCAGTAGCACCACGAGGAAGGTCAGCGTGGGGTCGGTGATGGGGAAATATGGTGAGAGATTTAGCATTCCGAGTGCAAAGGTACAAAAAAATATTGAATTTTTCGGAATAAATCATCAAATTTTGGTATTGTCGGCAGATGGAAAAGGCTGTAATTTTGCATTGGAAAAGAAAAAGTCTATGAAAGGTATTCGAACAATCATTGTCGCCGTGTTTGCAGTCGTCACTCAAATGGTTGATGCTCAGGTAGTTTCGGAGGGTTTCGTACTCGATGGCGAGACACTCGAAGCCATCGTTGGAGCCACGATTTCCGATGCTTCGACGAAGAAAATGCTGGCCGTGACCGATGCGGAGGGTCGTTTTTTTCTACCTAAAAATAATGACATTCGCCTGAAAATCAACTATATCGGCTATCGCGAACTTGTCACCGAGCCAACGAAAGACGGTCGCTATCGGTTGCAGCCCGAAGTCAGGAAAGTGGGCGAGGTCGTGGTCACGGCACAGGAGAGTCGGGGCTTGGCGACGGCTTCGAAAATCGAGAAATTTGCGATGGAACACCTGCAACCGTCGAGTTTTGCCGACATTTTGGAACTTTTACCGGGCGGTCGGGCGCAAAATCCCGTGCTGACCGCACCGAACACCATCCGTCTGCGCGAGGCTTCGCCTGCTGGTGGCAATTATGCCACGTCGTCGTTGGGCACGAGTTTCGTCATCGACGGCGCACCCGTTTCGACCAACGCCAATATGCAATATCTGAGCGGTGCTTGGGACACGCAGGCGACCACTCGCGATTTCACGAATGCCGGCGTGGATATGCGCACGATTTCCACCGACGAGATTCAGAGCGTGGAGGTGGTTCGCGGCATTCCGTCGGCGGAATATGGCGATTTGACGAGCGGACTGGTGAAAATCGAGCGGAAGCGTGGCGGTCGCGACCTGAATTTCCGTCTGAAGGCCGATATGGGCTCGAAACTTTTCTATGCGGCGAAGGGTATGGAATGGGCTGACAAAAGGCTGAGCCTGAACCTCAGTGCCGACTATCTCGACGCGAAGGCCGACCCGCGCAATCGACTTGAAAACTACAAGCGCGTGACCCTTTCGGCGCGACTTCACAAGGCTTGGGAACGCGAAAAGTTCGCCTTGAAACTCTCGACAAACCTCGATTACACGGGCTCTTTCGACAATGAAAAAGAAGACCCCGACTTGAACAGCCAGGCCGAGGATTCGTATCGGTCGCAGTACAACCGATGGGCGTTTTTGGCGACTTCGGAACTGAAAATGAAGCGTCCGACGTGGTTGAAATCGGCGAAAATCACGTTTTCCAGTGCCTACGAACACAATTTGATTGAGCGCACGCGACTCGTACAACTACAACGGATGCAAATCGCCGCCACGACCCGCGACGAAGGCGAGAGCGACGCCGTCATCCTACCTTATAAATACACCGCCCACCACGAGGTCGATGGCAAGCCGCTGAACCTCTTTTTCAAGGCCAACGCCCGTTTCCAGGTGCCTTCGCGCTGGTTGGCGAACAGCCTTCTGCTGGGCGTCGACTGGAATCTGGACAAGAATTTCGGCGACGGACAGGTGTTCGACCCCGCTCAGCCGCTCTATCCAGGCATTTCGTCGCGTCAGCGCAGGCTGTCGGACATTCCCGCCCATCGCACCCTGTCTTTTTACGCCGAGGAATCGCTGAAATGGCCGTTGGCAGGCGGTTCGTTGGAACTGGTGGCAGGTCTGCGCAGTCAGCAGATGCTGAATCTGCCGTCGAACTACGCGATGCACGGAAAAATCTACCTCGACCCGCGCATCAATGTCGGTTGGCATTTCCCGAAGTTCCACATCGGAACGCTTCCGACCTTCGTCAGAATTTCTAGCGGCTACGGCCTTCACACGAAAAATCCCACGATGGAACAACTTTTTCCCGACAAGGTCTTTTTGGACTTGGTGCAGATGAACTATTACCACGACAACCCCGCGTTTCGGCGCATTTGGCTGACGACTTTCGTGCGCGACAGCCGAAATACGACCCTGAAGCCTGCCCGCAACGAAAAATGGGAATTGAGCGGCGACATCAACGTGGGTGGCCATCGCCTTTCGCTGACGATTTTCCGCGAAAATATGACATCGGGCTTCCGTTCGCAGTCGAAATATGAGGCTTTTTCCTACAAGAAATACGACACTTCGGGCATCGATGCCGCCTCGCTGACGGCGCAGCCCGATGTGGTGACGATTCCCTACGAAAATCGGCAGGAATTGCTGGGCTACGGCATCTACACCAACGGCAGCCAAACGCTGAAAGAGGGCGTGGAATACACCCTTGAAACGAAGCGACTGCCCATCGTCCAGACCCGTCTGACGGTGAACGGAGCCTATTTCCGCACGACCTATCGCAATTCGCTGACCGAGACCTATCGTCCGTCGCAGGTGTTGGACGGCGAGCAAATTCAGTATGTCGGACTTTACAAAGACGACGACGGCTACGTCAATGAGCGGTTGAACACGAATTTCACCTTCGACACCGATGTCCCGAAACTGAAACTGAATTTTTCCGTGTCGGCGCAGTTCCTGTGGTTTACCACCCGTCAGCGCAACGCCGTGAGCAACGAGCCCGACCAATACATCGCGCCCGACGGCAGTATCCACGACTGGCAAGAGGGCGACGAAAACGACACCTATCTGCGTTGGCTGGTGCGGAGAAATTCGCCCGAACTCTTTGAAAAGCAGCGTGTTCCAATGTCGATGAACCTGAATTTCAAGGTGACGAAGAAATTGCTCGCCGACCGCTTGAACATCGCGATGTTTTGCAACAAAATCTGGGACTACACGCCCGACTACGAGAGCAACGGCGTCACCATTCGCCGCTATGTGACGGCCTATTTTGGACTTGAAATGAATGTGAAAATATGAGAAAGAATCATTTGCTTTTTGGCCTTTTCTCCCTTTTGCCCTTCCTCGCGGCCTGCCATCAGGACGAGGACGAGTTGTTTGCCACGGCGGAAATCGTGTTGTCAGCAGGCGACACGCTCACCATCGAGCGCGTGCAGGGAACGGCGCGACTGACCAACCTCAATTCGAAGCAAACGACCAGTTCGTCGGACTTCGACGGCGCGACGTTGCGGTTGGAACTCTTGCGGAGCAGTTACAGTGCCGATGTCGAGGGGCTTCTGCGCTATCGAAATCGTCGCGGAGCGTCTTTCACAAAGCGCATCCGAGCCCACAGCGACTACCTCGCGTTGGAGAAGACAGGGCGGAACGAGACTGTGTTGGAGATTATTTTTTTAGAATAAAGCCCCCTCCAACCTCCCCCAAAAAGGGGAGGCAAAGGATGAAAGAAGTTCACAAAATGTATATGAAAATATTGATTTTCAGTTTTTTGCCACTCATCGCACACGCACAAAGCACGGCGTTGGAGGAACACACGAATTTCTGGCAGGAAATCGCCCGTGATTCGCGTCAGAACCCTGCTTTGCACGGCGTGGCGTTCTCGTCGTCGTTCTCGCAACTCGATGTCGTGGCCGACTGGCAACGTCAGAGCGAGGCTTTCGTGCTCGAAAAAGGCAGTGGATTCCTGCTTCCGTCGGCCTGTGTCGATAGTTATTTGCGGCTGTCAGACCAAACGGCGGTTTGGGGTCACGCTTCCTATATGAATGGCCGTCAGCACGGCGTTTCGTGGAACTCGACGAGCGATTTCGACCTGCTGAAACCCTATGTTTTGGCCGACACTTTGGGCAGCGACACCCAGCGCGAGCGCTATCGCTTCGAGGGCGGCTATGCCACGCAGTTGAATCGTTGGCTTTTGGGTGCCGAGATGCTGTTTCGTGCCGACCACGAATACCGCGACATCGACCCTCGGATGCGTGGCGTTGTCAATGACTTGACGCTTCGCGTCGGCGCAGGCTACGAAAAATGGAACTATCGTTGGGCGATGGCCTTCGAAGGCAATATCTACAAACAACAAAACAGCGTCGAGTTCTACCGCGAACTGGGCGTGATTCCCGAATACCAGATGACGGGTCTCGGCACGGAATACGCCCGTTTTTCGGGCGACAAACGCTCGTTGCACTACGATGGCGGCGGTGTGAGACTGCTTTTCGATGTCGAACCGACGCAAAAAAGCGGTTTTTTCGGCCATTTGGAACTCGGAAAACGCCATTATCGCCGTCTTGTGACAGAAAACTACACCCTTCCGCTCACAGAACTCTATGCGCAGGGAGTGAAGGCCGAGATAGGAGTAAGGAGTAAGGAGATGGGGAGTAAGGCGATTTTTGTCGATTTCGACTATACGAAACGCAGCGGCGACGAGCACATCGTCGGCACGTCGGCCACATCGTCGTTTCCCGACCTCGGTGTGCTCACGATGTACCACAACCACCGTCTGACAACCTCGCTGACGGCCCTCTACGGAAAATCTTTTTGGAACGTGCTCGTGCGTGCGGGCTACAAGAGCGACCGCGAGCGTTACGCCTATCCCGAACGGCGGTTGGAAACGGCTCACGCCTTCGGCGAAGTGTCGGGCGAGGCGTTTTTGAAGCCTTCGGAGCGGTGGTTGCTGACCTGTCGATTAAAAAGTTCGTATTCCGCCTGCGTGAGCGACGATTTGGCGATGCCTTTCGCCGATATGAAACCCGCTTTTGTCGCGATGATTCGCCACAACTACGACTTCGCAAAAGCCCATTACACCGACGTTTCGGCGCAGGTTCGAGGCGATTACGCGTTGAAAAATTACGGACTTTTCGCCGAGTTGGGCGGTGGTTTAGTCCATTGTTCAGCAGGTGAGCGGCAAGTTTCGGCAAAGGTCGCCGTGGGAGTGACTTTTTGATAATTAAGAAATAAAATTAAGAATTATGATTAGAACATTAAACAATAAATTATTAACAAACAAAATTTTTAAAGCAATGAAAAAAACATTTTTACTGAGCATCGTAATGCTCTTCGCAGTGAGTGCAACATTCGTATCGTGCAGCAGCGACGACGACCCGATTTTCGTGAAAGACGGAACGCTGACGCTCGAAATGCCCATCAACGTGACCGACGTGGTGCTGAATAGTTTCGAGGGCACGATTACCAACGTGCAGAGTGGCGCGGTCGTAGCCCTGGCTAATCCCGTGAAAAGCGGAGAAAACTACCTCGTCGCCATCCCCGAACTGGTGGCTGGCAACTACAACATCGCCGTCAAAGGCAACATTTCGTTCGTGAAGGACGGCATCGACGGAACAACCTCTTTCGAAGCCAATTCCGATGGCGTTGTGCTTTCCGAAACCGTCCACGAACTGAAAATGGCCATCAATTCTTTCAAGGCCGAGGGTGGTTTCGTCATCAGCGAAATCTTCTTCACTGGCACCACCACGCCTGAAGACAAGCAGTACAGCGGTGGCGACGCCTATATCATCATCACCAACAATTCCGACGTGACGCTCTACGCCGACAGCATCGCCGTTCTCGAGTCGCAATTTATGACCACCGACAAGCAAGACTACACGCCGAACGTGATGAACGAGGCGTTTTCGGTTGAGGCCGTCTATATGATTCCCGGCAACGGTCGTAGTGTGGCTGTGGAGCCAGGAAAGAGCCTCACGCTCGCCATCAACGCCATCGACCACCGCGAGGCGAACCCCAATTCGTTCGACCTGTCGGGTGCCGATTTCGAGTTCTATGACGAGTCGTCGAACCCCAAATTCACCGACCCCGACGGTCCTGCGACCAATCTCGACAAATGGTATTGCTACACCGCCACCGTCTATGGTTTCCACAACCGAGGATTCCGCTCGATGGCCATCGCCCGAATGCAGACCTCGAAGGAAAATTGGCTCGAAAACTACGCCTACACCGCCGCTTACACGTGGACTTTCAACGAATATTCATTCGACCGCACGGTGGATACCTACAAAGTGCCGAATGCGTGGATTCTCGACGCGGTGAACCTCAGTGTGGAGTCGGAATTCCAGTGGATTGTCACCTCGCCCGCCCTCGATGCTGGTTGGACTTACTGCGGAAAGGTCGATAAAGACCAGACGCGCTACAACAAGGCGGTGATTCGCAAGAAAGATGCCGACGGAAAATATATCGACACAAACAATTCGACCAACGATTTCGAGCCCGAAGCAAAACCGAGTTACCTTATTAATTAACAATTTACAATTAACAATGATATGAAAAAGACCATTTTATCGCTTCTGACCCTTCTTCTCGTGACTCCTCCCCTTTTTGGGGGAGGTCGGGAGGGGGCTGCATCCTTGCCCCAAGACCCTGCCGTTCGCACGGGAAAACTGAAAAATGGAATGACCTACTACCTGCGTCACAACGCGAAAGAGCCCGGACTGGCCGATTTCTACATTGCCCAGCGTGTGGGGTCGATTCTCGAAGAGCCGCGTCAGCGCGGATTGGCGCATTTCCTCGAACACATGGCCTTCAACGGCACGAAACACTTCCCAGGAGTTTCCCCCCAATCGGGAGGGCGGAAGGGAGGCTTGGGTATCGTTCCGTGGTGCGAGAGCATCGGCGTGAAGTTCGGAGCGAATCTCAATGCTTACACGAGCGTCGATCAGACCGTCTATCACGTGGGTTCCGTGCCACTGAAGCGCGAGGGTATTCTCGACTCGTGCCTGCTGATTTTGAACGACTGGAGCCACTACATTCTGCTCGAAGACAAGGAAATCGACAAGGAACGCGGTGTCATCCACGAGGAATGGCGCACGCGACGCGCAGGAATGGCGATGCAGCGAATGACGGAAAACGTGATGCCGCGCATCTACAAAGGTTCGAAATACGAAGACTGCCTGCCCATCGGCTCGATGGAAATCGTCGATAACTTCCCCTACCAAGACCTGCGCGACTATTATCAAAAGTGGTATCGTCCCGACTTGCAGGCCATTGTCATCGTCGGAGACATCGACGTTGATCAAGTCGAAAAGAAAGTAAAAAAACTGTTTTCAAAGATTCCCAAGCCGAAAAATCCTGCCGAAAGGGTCTATTACCCCGTGCCTGACAACGAGGAAATGATTGTCACCATCGAGAAAGACGCCGAGCAGCCCATCGTGTTGGCGCATCTGTATATGAAGCGCGACGCGACGCCCGACGACCAGAAAAATTCGGAAAAATACCTGCGCGACGAATACATCGACGGCCTCATCGGTTCGATGCTCAACGACCGTTTGTCGAACTTGCGGCAGTTGGCCAATCCGCCGTTTATGAGTGCTTCGGGACGCGCTGGGTCGTTTTTTGTGAGCCGCACGAAAGAGGCGTTTGCGCTGTCGGTGAGTTGCAAGCAGGAGAACATCCTCGGCGGACTGATTTCTGCCGTTTCTGTCGTTGAACAGGCTCGTCAGCACGGTTTTACGGCAAGCGAACTCGGTCGTGCCAAGCGCATCCGACTGACCGCTTCCGAGCGTCGCTACAAAGAGCGCAACGACCGCCGCAACAGCCATTTCGTGAATCAGTGCGTGACGCATTTCCTGACGGGCGAGCCGATTGTTTCGGCTGAATTTAGCCTGAAAAATACGCAGAAACTTGACCGCGAAGTGACGCTCGACGAGGTGAATCGGGCTGCGAAGGAACTGATCACCAACCAAAACCAGGTGCTCGTGCTCTACGGTCCCGACAAGGAAGGCACGAAATTGCCCGATGAAGATTTGTTGAAGCAGGTCGTGCTCACCACCCAGCAACAGCATTTCGCGCCCTTCAAAGATGTCGAATTGGCGGAAAATCTGATGGAAAAACTGCCCGAAATGGGTTCGATTGTCGCCGAAAAGCCCTTCAAACACGGTTTTACAGAACTGACGCTGTCGAACGGAATGAAAGTCTATGCGAAAAAGACCAACCACACTGCCGACGGCATCCAAATGACCATCAAGGGTGCGGGTGGTACCTCGCTCTACGGCGACGAAGACATTCCGAACTTCTCGCTCATCAGCAGTAGCATCACCGACGCCGGCGTGGGTCGTTTCGATGCCTCTACCCTGCGGAAAATGCTTACGGGAAAGGCCGTGCGCGTCAGTCCGTCGGTCGGGTCGAAAGGCCAAAGCATCAATGCCAGTGGCTCGGTGAAGGATATGAAGACGATGTTTGAACTGGCGCATCTCTATTTCACCCAACCGCGACGCGACAGCGTGGCGTTCGCAAGTCTGATGAACCGCACACGCTCGTTCCTGACCAACCGAAATGCGTCGCCGAAGGTCGATTACAACGACTCGATTCGCGCCATTCTCTACGGCCATCATCCGCGAATGGAACCCGTCGTGCAGGCCACGCTCGACAAGGCCGACTACAACCGCATTTTCCAGATTTATCAAGAGCGACCTCGAACTCGACTTTCTGAAGCGTGTGCTGTCGATTGCCTATACCGATTCGATTCGCGAAGAAAAGGGCGGAACCTACGGCGTGAGCGTCGATTTCTCGTTGGAGCAAGACGACCGTCCCAACGCCACGCTACGCATTTCCTACAATGCCGACCCGACGCGCTACGACGAACTGAACCCCATCATCTACCGTCAGTTGGAGCACATTGCCGAAAACGGTCCGCTGTCGTCGTCGATGGACAAAATCAAGCAGTATCTCGTCAAGCAATACGCGCAGGCCGCCATCACCGACGACTATTGGAACTACGTCATTTGGCACGAACTCGAAGACAAGGCCGACTTCGACAAAGACTATTGTCAGATGGTTGAAAAGATGACTGCCGCCGCCGTGCAGCGAATGGCGCAGAAAATCCTCGCCTCGAAACGCTGCATCGAAGTGACGATGTTGTCGGAATAGCATTGAAAAATGTTCTTAAAAAGTCGGAATTGACCCCGAAAATGGTGGTTAGTTCCGATTTTTCTTTAATAATTCATAAAAAGATGATTCTTTTGATGATTTTATGGCTATTTTCCTTTAACTTTGTCAGTTCAAAAGCGTCATTGACGTAAAAATTTTTGAAAATAGGTAAAAAGATAAAATCATAAAAAGGAAAAAACGAAAATGAAAGTAGCAATTGTAGGTGTAAGTGGAGCCGTAGGACAGGAATTTCTACGGATTCTGGCTGAGCGCGATTTCCCCATCGACGAATTGGTTTTGTTCGGCTCTGAGCGTAGTGCGGGCCGCAAATACGCTTTTCGTGGTCAAGAATACGAAGTGAAGTTGTTGCAGCACAACGACGATTTCAAGGGCATCGACGTGGCGTTTGTGTCGGCTGGCGGTGGAACATCGAAGGAGTTTGCCGAGACGATTACGAAGCACGGCTGCGTGATGATCGACAATTCGAGTGCGTTCCGTATGGACCCCGACGTGCCCCTCGTAGTGCCCGAGTGCAACGCCGAAGACGCGCTGAACCGTCCGCGTGGCATCATCGCCAACCCGAACTGCACGACGATTATGATGGTCGTGGCGTTGCAGCCGTTGGAGAAGTTGAGCCACATCAAGCGCATCCGCGTGTCGTCGTATCAGAGCGCGAGCGGTGCCGGAGCAGCTGCGATGGACGAGTTGCAACAGCAATATCGCGAACTGCTCAACGGCGAGCCCGTCACGGTGAGCAAATTCCCGCATCAGTTGGCCTACAACGTGATTCCGCAAATCGACGTTTTTACTGACAACGGCTACACGAAGGAAGAAATGAAGATGTTCAACGAAACGCAGAAAATTATGCACACCGATGCCCGTTGTTCGGCGACCTGCGTGCGCGTTTCGTCGTTGCGCAGCCATTCCGAGAGCGTTTGGATTGAAACCGAAAGCCCCATCAGCGTGGAGGATGCTCGCAAGGCCATCGCCGAGGCCCCGGGCTGTACACTGGTCGATGACCCGGCGAAGTTGGTCTATCCGATGCCGCTCGACACGGCTGGAAAAGACGATGTTTTCGTGGGTCGCATCCGTAAGGACCTTTCCGACGACTGCGGTCTGACGCTGTGGCTGTCGGGCGACCAAATTCGCAAGGGTGCCGCGCTGAATGCGGTGCAGATTGCGGAATATCTGTTCAAGAAATAAAGCCCCCTCCCGCCCCCCCCCAGAAAGGGGAGGTGGTTGAAAGATGATGAATAAATTTTTGAGCGACTATGAGCCGATAACGCTCGAGGAAATGAGTGGAATCAAGCTGATGAACCGCATCGACACGAAGTTTGTGACGACGCAGGATCGACTGATGCGCCTGCTCGACATGGCCCGCAACGACTATTACGCGCAGGAAATCGCCGGCAGTCGCCTTTCGCGCTACGACACAACCTACTTCGACACCGACGACTTCGATATGTATCGCGTTCACCAATCGGGTCACACCGGTCGCCAAAAATTGCGTTTTCGCACCTACGTCAGTTCGAACCTTCAGTTTATGGAGGTGAAAACGAAGAACAACCACGGTAGGACGAAGAAAAAACGCATCAAAGTCGAGGATATGGACCTCGCCGACGCTGAAAAACGGGCGTTTCTGGCCGAACATCTGCGCTACAGCGTCGATTCGATGCAACCCGCCATCCGTAACAACTTCGACCGCATCACGCTCGTCAATCGGGCGAAAACCGAGCGGCTCACCATCGACACCAACCTGCGATTCTTCAACCTCGTCAGCGGAAAAACGCTCGAAATGAATCCGCTCGTCATCATCGAACTCAAGCGCGACGGACTCTGCTACTCGCCCGTGCTGGAAATGCTGCGCCAACTGCGCATTTTTCCGCATGGATTCTCGAAATACTGCATGGGCTCGGCTCTCACCAACCCGAATCTGCCCGTGAACCGCTTCAAACCGAAACTTATTGACATCAGAAAAATATCAGAATTATGCACGAATTGACCAATTTCAACATCACGCCGTATTTCATCGAGATGATGATACGCTTCGCCATCTGCATGGCCTTCAACTGGCTCATCATCGACCGACTCTACTACCGCAAGAGCCATCGGCGCGACTTCTATTTTACGTTCCTGCTGACGAGCGTCGCCATCTTCTTCCTCGTGTTCTTCATGATTTTCGGACTCGACGAACTCGGCGGAAAAACCTCGATGGGTATCGGTATCGGCTTGTTCGGTATATTCTCGATTATGCGCTACCGCACCGACGCCATGCCCGTGCGCGAAATGACGTATCTGTTCGTCATTGTGTCTATGTCGGTGGTGAACGCCATCGCCACGACGGTGACGCTGTCAGAGATTCTGCTGACCAACTGCTTCATCGCTGCGGTCATCTGGCTCTGCGAGAGAATGTTGAAAATCGAGCACACGAAACTCATCCAGTACGACCGAATCGAACTGACGAAGCCCGAACGGCGAGAAGAACTCATCGAAGACCTGCGCGAACGGCTCGGACTCGACGTTTACAAGGTGGATACGGGTGCGGTCGATCTCTTGCGCGACATGACGATTCTCAAAGTCTATTTCCATCCGCAAAACGACAAAGAGGGGCGTGGTGTCATTGATACGAAAATCAAACTCGACAAGAATGACCTTTCGACAGTGTGAAAAGGTGAAAAAGTAAAAAGGTAAAAAGTGAAAATATGAAACGAATTACAATTTTGATGGTGGTGTGCCTCGCGACGATGGTGGCACGCGCACAGAGCGACGATTTCGGCATCTGGACATCGATCGAGGTGCAGAAGAAAATCGATAAGAAGTGGAGTGCAGGATTTGAGACGGAATTTCGCTTGCAAGACAATGCGAAGGAACTCGAACGCTGGACGGCCGGCGTCAGTGGAGTCTATAAGCCGACGAAATGGTTGAAATTTGAGGCTGGATATAAGTTCATCCGCTACTACACCCTCGCCGAAACGAAGGGAAAGGTCACGAAATACCTCGACGACGACGAACTCGAGCCCAAAAACATTAAGATTCGTACATCGGATTCCTATTGGAACAGTCGCCATCGCGTGTTTCTCTCGGCCACTTTGCACAAGAAATTCGGCAACTTCGAGGTTTCGCTGCGCGAACAAGGACAATACAACTTCCGTCCGGAAACATCGATGAGTCGCTATGGCATGAAATATATGCTGAACGAATGGGACAGCGAGGTTGTCGATTCTCGGAAAGACCTGTCGGAAATCGACACTGTGAAGAGCAAAAGCACGTTCCATCTGCGTTCGCGACTTCAGGTGGAATACGATAAGAAAGGCCTGAAATGGAAACCGTTTGCCAGTGTCGAAATGTATAACGGCGGCGACAATTTCGGTATCGATAAAATGCGCTACACCGCTGGCGTTGAGTACAAAATCAACAAAAAACATTCCGTCGAAGTCTATTATCGCTATCAGCACAAATCATCGGCAGACAACGGCGAAAGTGCGTTCAACACAGTGAAAAATTTCACCGACGACAGCGGAACACCCGTGTTCGACCTCACGAACACCAATTACGACCCGTCGTTTTTCGGTAGAAACGACCGTAGCACCCACGTGCTCGGCTTCGATTACAAATTCAAGTTCTAACGCAGTTTTATTTGCACGTGTTTGATGCGTGAGCGTCGCCACGTGTAGGTGATGTGGATGGTGCCGTCGCGGCCCTCGACAACGGCGGGATAGGAATATTCGCCCTTGTCGTCGTTTTCGAGGGTGAGGATGTCGCGCCAGTTTTTTCCGTCGCTGCTGACAGCCACCGACAGGGGCGAGCGTTTTCCGCCATTTTCGCCCTCGGGCGTGGCCACGGGGTTATAGACGAGCACGTGGCGACCGTCGCGCAGCGTCACGGCATCGGTGCCGGAATTGTTGTTGGGCAGGTAGGTCAGCGTCACTTTGCTCCACGATTTTCCACCATTTTCGCTAAACGACGTGGCCAAACGAGCGTTTTGCGTGCGGCAAAGCACCTGCAACCGACCATCTTTCAGCCTCAGAATCGAGGGTTGGATGCAACCGATGGGCGAAAGCGTGCCCTTTTCAAAAGTTTTTTCGGCCTGCGCCGCGTCGATGGGAGCGGTTTTCAAGGCGTTCGACGCCAATTTTTCCATCGAAGGGAATCGTCCGTCATCGTCTAAAAGAAATTGCTCGAAATGAATCTTCCAGCCGTCTTTTTCGGTGCTCGAAGGGCAGAGAAGGATGGAATGTTGAGTTTTTCCGACCATTTTTTGATTTTTTGCGATTCTTCCAACGATTTCCGGCTTGTTTTTCACCGGTCCGAGGAAGCTGTCGGGAAGTCGCTCGGGCGACGACCAAGTTTGTCCGTCGTCGCGAGAGCGGACGAGCCAGCCCGACCAATCCTGCACAAATTTTCCGATTTTATAGAAAAGCAGCACCTCGCTGTCGGGCATTTGAAACAGCACGGGGTTGTAGCACGCGCCTCGACCTTGCGGCGTCGCCACTTCGCGTGGGTTCGTCCAGCGCGTTGCACCGTGGAATTTGCGGGCGGTCCAAATGCCGACGTCGGTTGCGCCCTCGTAACTGCCGCCAAACCACGCTGCGAGCAGGTCGCCGTTGCGCAGTTCAACGATGGTCGAGGCGTGACACGAGGGAAACGGCGCATCGTCGTAGATGAATTCATCGGCCAAAACCTCCGTTTGGGCTTGTGCCACTGCCGTCAGCAGGCAGAAAAAAGACCATAAATATCTCATGATTCGTTCAGATTTAAATTTAAAAAAACAATAAGTGACTGAAATTCAGCCACTTATCTTTGTGTCGACACTTGGACTCGAACCAAGGACCCCCACCATGTCAAGGTGATACTCTAACCAGCTGAGCTATGCCGACTTTTCGCGGAAACCGCTCTTGTTGCGTGACTTGTGCGCCTGAAAGGACTCGAACCTTCACGTCGTGAGACACCAGATCCTAAGTCTGGCGCGTCTGCCAATTCCGCCACAAGCGCATACCTTTTTCGGTTTGCGGCTGCAAAATTACGATGTTTTTGGCAATTATGCAAATTTTTTTTAATTTTTTTGCAATGAATGGCCATATTTGGAAACAAATCACTACCTTTGCGCTCGAAAACAACGAAAAAAATGGAACAAGGAATCTTTTATGAAGTGTGTGGATGGGTGGCGAGCATCGGAATGATTTTGGGCTATCTGCCGCAAGCAGTGCGGACGATTCGGACGCGCAAGACCGACGACATCGCCCTGCCGACTTTTTTGATGATGGCCATTGGTGGCTTTTGCTTCATGTTGCAGGGCATTCTGCACAAGCCCGACGTGCTGTGGTCGCTGTTTCTGACGAATCTGGTGACGACGACGTGTAGTTGCATCGTGTTCGGCATCAAAATCTATAATGATTATTTTAAGAAGAAACGTGATTCGTGAAGTGTGGAGTGTGAAGTGTGGATACATTATTTATTAACTATAAAAAAGAACGATTATGAAGAAATTTTTAGTAGCAATCGTAGCGATGGCACTTTCGATGCCTTCGTTTGCACAGTTTAGCAGTGGTGGCTTCTCGCTCGACGAGGAGAATGTTTATTATGGTGTTCGCATCGGTCTGACGGCAGCCAATTTGAGTGGTGATAACATTGTCGTGAAAGACTTGAACAGCAAGGTCGGCATGACGCTGGCAGGAGTGATTGGTTTGCGCCTTTCCCACACGGCTCCCGTGTTCTTGGAGAGCGGTCTGTACTACACGGAGCGCGGTGCCAAGAAAGACAAGTTCAAGATGAGCTACAACAATCTGGAAATCCCCCTCTTGGTGAAGTATGGTCTGAAGGCTGGCGACGACATCGCCATTCTGCCTTTCCTCGGCCCGGTGTTCTCGTATGCCGTGAGCGGAAAGTTCAAGCATCCGAGTTTAGGCGCAGAAACTAACACCGTCGAAGACAGCACTTTCGACCATCTGAAGCGTGCCAACATGGGCTTCAAACTGGGTTGCGGTGCTGAGTACGAAAACCTCTATCTCGAAGCCGGCTACCAGTTTGGTGTCACCGACATCAGCAAGAGCGACGACGCTGTTCACACGAATGCGTTCTTCGTGAACTTCGGTGTGAATTTCTAAGATTTTAGGGATAAAAAGAAGAGTAAAAGGGAAGTGAAAGGGCTGTGTGCCTTTTCGCTTCCTTTCTTTTTTTGTGCAAAAATGCAATAAAATCGCGACTTTTGCCGTTATTGTAGCGTGTATATACAAACTGCCGTGCATCGATAGCGGCCTAAATTTTTGTTGTTATGATAGAATATATCAAGGGCGAGCTGACGGAGCTGACGCCTGCGCTGGCTGTCGTGGAGGCAGTCGGGGTGGGGTATGCGCTGCAAATTTCGCTCAATACTTACAGTGCCATTCAAGGCAAAAAAGACGCGAAACTCTACGTTCACGAGGCGCTTGTGACGGGCGGACGCGACGATTCGTTCACGCTCTACGGTTTCGCAACGAAGCAGGAGCGCGAACTCTACCGACTGCTCGTCACCGTTTCGGGCGTGGGTGCGAACACGGCGCGGATGATTCTGTCGAGCCTGTCGCCGAAAGAGCTGTGCAACGTGATTGCCAACGGCGACGAGCGCGTGCTGAAAGGCGTGAAAGGCATCGGACTGAAGACGGCGCAGCGCATCATCGTCGATTTGCGCGACAAGGTGATGACGAGCGGCATTGCCGAGGAACTGCACGCTGGTGGCTCGACGGCGGCGATGGCCGTGGCGAGTCCTGTGCGCGACGAGGCAGTGCAGGCACTCTCGATGCTCGGATTCCCGCCGGCGCCGAGTGCGAAGGTGGTGTCGCAGATTCTGACCGAACAGCCCGAATTGCCTGTGGAACAGGTGATTAAGTTGGCGTTGAAGATGATTAAATAGAGGAGTTGGGGAGTAAGGAGTTGAGGAGTTATGGAATTTAGGCGATGGATCAAAGGATTGATGGTGCTGGCCATTTTGATGGTCGGCAGCACTGCTTTTGCCCAGACGAATGGCGCCAATCAAGGCTCGAAAACGACTGGAAACGCCTCGAAAGACAACAAGAAAACGGCGAATGTTGCCGAACAGCCCATCATCGACGATGATGAGGAGATTCCCGACTCGCTGCTGAACACGCGCTGGAAAATTCAGCGCACCACGCCCATCACCTACGACGACCTCAACCAGAATCCCGCCGACCTGAAGCGTCCTGAGAATATGAAGCAGCAGGTGGAGTACAACGACACGCTCGACCGCTACGTCATCGGCTCGAAAATCGGCAACCAATGGATTGCCGCACCGATTATGATGACGCCTTCGGAATATCTCGACTGGAGCACGAAACAGCAACTTCGCAAGTTTTTCCGCACGAAAAACGACGAAATCTATCAGACGAAAGGCAAGGAGAAATTCGACTTCACCGATATGCACTTCGACCTCGGTCCGGCGGAGAAAATCTTCGGTCCGGGCGGTGTGCGCGTGACGACGCGAGGCACGGCAGAACTGAAATTCGGCGTGACGATGAAAAACATCGACAACCCATCGCTGCCCGTCCGCAACCGTAAGACGACAACGATGGATTTCGACGAAAAAATCAACTTGAACGTCACGGGAAAAGTCGGCGACAAGGTCAATCTGAACTTGAACTACAACACCGACGCGACCTTCGATTTCGACACGCAGAACATGAAATTGAAGTACGACGGCAAGGAAGACGAAATCATCAAACTCGTCGAGGGCGGCTACGTGTCGTTCCCGTCGAATTCGAGCCTTGTGCGCGGTGCGTCGAGCCTGTTTGGTCTGCGCACCGACTGGCAATTCGGCAAATTGTCGCTGCAGACGGTCGTATCACAGAAAAAAACGGCCTCGAAAAGCGTTTCGTCGCGTGGCGGCGTGCAGATGACACCCTTTGAAATCAATGTGGCCGACTACGAGGAAAACCAACACTTCTTCCTCTCGCAATACTTCCGCGACCGCTACGACGACGCGATGAAAACGCTGCCGAACCTGATGACGGGCGTGAAAATCAATCGCGTGGAAATTTGGGTGACGAACAAGACCGGAACCACCACCAACACGCGCAACATCGTCGCTCTGACCGACTTGGGCGAGACCAACCCAGCGAAAATCAACGGAATCTGGCAGGTGACGGGTGTGCAAGTGCCGTCGAACGGTGCCAACACCGAATATCAGCAGATGGTGACGACCTACGCCGCCGCCCGAAACATCGACCAAACCTCGACCGTGCTCGACGGCATCAGCCGCTTCGTGGGCGGTGCCGACTACGAAAAACTGCAAAGCGCACGCCTGCTCAGTCCGTCGGAATACACGGTGAACACGGCGTTGGGCTACATTTCGCTGAATATGGAGGTGCATACCGACCAAGTGCTCGCCGTTGCCTTTGAATACACCTACGGCGGTCAGACCTATCAGGTCGGTGAGTTCGCCTCGGACATCACCGATGTGCAGCAGGCGCTTTTCGTGAAAGCCTTGAAAAACACGTCGAACAACCCCCATCAACGCAACTGGGGCTTGATGATGAAAAACGTCTATTACCTCGCTTCGAGCGTCGAAAAAGACAAGTTCCGCCTCGATGTGAAGTTCCAGAGCGACACCGCAGGCGTCTATCTGACCTACATTCCAGAGCCGCAAATCAAAAACGAAATGCTCATCAAAGTGCTCGGTGCCGACCGTTTGGACAACAATATGAAAGTCCATTCCAACGGTCGATTCGACTTTGTCGAGGGCTACACCGTGTCGAACGGTCGCGTCTTCTTCCCAGCCGCCGAGCCTTTTGGTCAATATCTTTATAAATACTTGACTTCCAAGGGAATCAGCGACGAAAAAGCGAAGCGATATGCCTTCACCGAACTCTACGACTCGACGATGACCGTCGCAAAGCAAATCGCCGAAAAGAACAAATTCGTGCTGACGGGACAATTCCGCGGAACTTCGGCCAACGTGATTTCGCTCGGTGCGCAATACGTGCCGCAAGGCTCGGTCGTGGTGACGGCAGGCGGTGTGACGCTCAGCGAAGGCAGCGACTACACCGTGAACTACAGCGCGGGCGAGGTGACGATTCTCAACCAAAGCATCATCGACGCTGGAACGCCCATCAACGTGTCGCTCGAAAGCAACACCGACTGGGGACAAATGCGAAAAACGATGTTCGGCGTGAACTGGGCCTACGATTTCTCGAAAGATTTCCAGTTGAGTGGTACGCTGCAACACCTTTCCGAACAGGCACTCACGACGAAGGTGAATATGGGTTCGGAACCGCTGAACAACACGCTTTGGGGTGTGAATATGAATTGGAAAAAGGAAAGCCAGTGGCTGACGAATCTGCTCGACAAAATCCCCTTCCTGCGCCTGACGCAGCCGTCGCAACTCTCGTTCACGGGTGAATTTGCCCAACTCATCGCGGGTCAGAGTCGCGGAACGCAAGACAATGCCTCGTATATCGACGATTTCGAGAATACGAAGTCCACTATCGACGTTTCCACACCGACCTCGTGGCTGTTGTCGAGCGTGCCGTCGAAATTCCCTGAAAGTCGCGACAAAACAGGCCTCACGAGCGGTTTCAACCGTTCGCAAATGGCGTGGTACACCATCGACCCGCTCTTCACGCGCCGTTCGTCGAGCCTCACGCCCAGCCACATCAAGAGCGACCTCAACCAACTTTCCAACTACTACATTCGCGAAATCTATACCAACGAACTCTTCCCCAACCGCGACCAGAGCAGTTACAGCGGTGCCACTGCCACGCTGCCGATTCTCAACATCGCCTATTACCCCAACGAGCGCGGTCCGTACAACTTCAACCCCGACCTCGCGTCCGACGGTAAACTCAACAATCCGACACAGCACTGGGGCGGTATGATGCGCAAACTCGAAACCACCGATTTCGAGGCCGCCAACATTCGATACATCGAATTCTGGATGATGGACCCGTTCCTTTACACCAACCAGCAGCCCGACGCCCACGAATACGGCGGCGACTTCTACATCAACCTCGGCGAAGTGAGCGAGGACGTGCTGCGCGACGGCAAGAAATTCTACGAAAGCGGTATGCCCGTCGATGGTTCCAACGCCTTCACGTTCACGCAGTGGGGTAAGATTCCGACGCAATCGACCGTCACCTACGCCTTTGCGACGACGAGCGGCAGTCGAGCCCGTCAGGACGTGGGTTTGAATGGTTTGAACGACGAGGAAGAGCGCAGTTACGAGGCTTATCAAGACTTTTTGCGGCAGATTCAAGGAAAAGTGTCGCCCGCCGTGTTCGACAGCATTATGAACGACCCTGCGAACGACAACTACCACTATTTCCGCGGTTCCGACTACGACAATATGCGTGCCGACATCATCCGTCGCTACAAATACATCAACAATCCGCAAGGCAACTCGCCCGACAACGACACGCGCACCGAGGGCTACGACACCTCTTACAAAACCACGCCCGACGTCGAGGACATCAACCAAGACTACACGCTCAACGAATACGAAAAATACTACCAATATCGCATATCGGTTCGTCCTCAAGACCTTGTCGTGGGTCAAAACCACATCGTCGATAAGCGCGAATACACCAAGACGCTGCGCAACGGTGAAGACGGTCACATCGTGTGGTATCTGTTCCGTATTCCGCTCGAAGACTATCACGACCGCGTCGGTAGCATCAACGATTTCACATCGATTCGCTTTATGCGAATGTTCCTCACCGAATTCCAGCATCCCGTCATTATGCGCTTCGGAACGTTCGACCTTGTGCGCGGCGAGTGGCGCGTCTATGAGCAGAACCTCGACAATGCGGCTTCGCAAGGCGGAAAAATGACCGTCAGCGCAGTGAATATCGAGGAAAACAACGACAAAACGCCTGTGAACTACGTGCTACCGCCCGGAATCCGCCGCGACACCGACCCCTCGCAGCCCCAACTCGTCGAAAACAACGAGCAGGCACTCGCAATGACCGTCACCAACCTCGGCAACAACGAGTCGAAGGCCGTCTATCGCAACACGATGCTCGACCTGCGTCAGTACAAACGCATCCAGATGTTTGTCCACGCCAATGCCTTCGAGCAAAACACGACGATGCTCGGCAACAACCAGTTGGCCGTGTTCGTGCGATTCGGTAGCGACTACAAATCGAACTATTACGAATACGAAATTCCCCTCACGCTCACGCCCGAAGGCCACTACGACCGCTATTCGCCCAACGACTGCCGCGCCGTCTGGCCCGAGGAAAATATGCTCGACGTGCCGCTCAGCATCTTCACCACGCTGAAAAAGGCTCGAAATCGCGCCAAAGCCGAGGGAATGGCCGCCTTCAACCGCCTGTTTAGCGAGTACGACCCCGACCATCCGCAAAACAAGATGAGCATTATGGGAAATCCGTCGCTTGGCGAGGTGAAAACGATGATTATCGGTGTGCGAAACCTCAGCGGAACACCGAAATCGGGTGAAATCTGGATCAACGAACTGCGCCTGAAAGAGTATAACAACGAAGGCGGTTGGGCGGCGCAGGGCAACCTGAATATGCAACTTTCCGACCTCGGCACGGTGAATGTGCAGGGTCGATACACTTCCGAGGGCTTCGGCGGCTTGGAAGAGGGTGTTGCCACGCGGTCGAAAGACGACTACAAGACCTACAGCATCACGACTTCGGTCGAACTCGGCAAATTCTTCCCCGAAAAGGCGAAGGTGTCGGCACCGCTCTACTATTCGATTACGAAAGAGGAATCGCGCCCGAAATACAATCCGCTCGACACCGATATGCGCCTCGACGATGCGCTCGATGCCGCTGCCGACCAACACGAGCGCGACAGCATCGAGTCGATTGCCGTGACGCGCACGACCAACCGCAATTTCTCGCTCTCGAACGTGCGTGTGGGCATTCAGAACAAGCGCCATCCGACCCCCATCGACCCCGCGAACTTCTCGTTCCACTACAGCCATTCCTATCGCCACACCTCGGGCGAAACCACCATCTACGAAGATGAACACAACTGGCGCGGCGGAATGAATTATTCGTGGACACCCGTGTTCAAGCCGCTCGAACCGTTCAAAAACATCAAGTCGAAGTCGAAATGGTACGAGATTCTGAAGCGATTCGGGCTGAACTGGCTGCCGCAGAGCGTCGCGTTCAACACCGAAATCCTGCGCAACTACTACGAATTGCAAGAGCGCGATATGGAAGACCTCGGCGGCTCGAAACTCGACCCGACGTTCAGCGAGCAATTCCTGTGGAACCGCGATTTCTCGATTCGCTGGGACCTCACGAAGAACCTTCACATGAACTTCCAGAGCGCCACCCATGCCGAAATCGAGGAACCTTACACCATCATCAACAAAGACCTCTATCCCGACCGCTACGAGGTGTGGAAAGACTCGGTGAAAACGTCGCTGCGCAACTTCGGAACGCCACTCGACTACAATCAGTCGTTCCAAGCGACCTATCAGTTGCCGCTCAACCTCATCCCGATTTTCGACTGGGTGAACGGCGATGTGTCGTTCAATTCGTCGTATCGTTGGGTGCGCGGAACCGACCTCGAAGACGGCACTTCGCTCGGCAACATCATTTCCAACGACCGCACGCTCAACCTCAACGGTTCGTTCAGTCTGGATCGGCTCTACAACCAAATTCCTTTCCTGAAAAAGACCAACGACCGTTTTAGCAAGGAAAAGTCGAAATCGCAACTCGACAAGGAGAAGAAAGACCGCGAAAAAGCCCGTGCTGAGGCTCGGAAGAAGAAGGAAGAGGAAGAAAAGGCGCGTGCCGAGGCCATTGCAGCCGGTCGCGACCCCGATGCCGATAAAAAGGCCGAAGAGCAGAAGAAAGCCCTGCCGAAAAACTCGAAAGGATTTGAGAAGGAACTCATGCTGTTGCCCGATTCCGCCATCTCGGTGGCGCACGGCAAGAAAACGAAGCGTTTCCGCCTGACCGCCAAAACCGAAAACGGCAAGGCCTATCCCGTGAAATTCAAGAAAATCGACGACAACAACATCAAGGTTTGGATGCCGAAATCGGTTGCCAAGCAGATGAAAGCCGATGAAATCGCTATGAAGAAGGCGGTGCGCGACTCGCTGCGAAACCTGCATCCCGAAATGCCCGACAGCCTGTTTGAACCGCTCGTTGCACAAAATATTCAGGCTATTCCGGCTTCGTCGCCGACAAAAATCAAGCTATCGCTGATGCCGAAAGAACCTCTCGACGACAAGGGCTGGTACAAGACGACGCAGAGCGTGGCCCGCTTCCTGATGATGGTGCGCAACGTGAGTCTGTCGTATCGCAACCAGTATTCGATGGCGTTGCCCGGCTTTATGCCGACCGTCGGAAAAGCCTTCGGACAGACGCGCACCGGCGGTATTCTCGCCCCCGGACTCGACTTCGCTTTCGGTTTTTCGGGCGATTCCTACCTTGAAAAAGCGCGTGAAAACGATTGGCTGCTGATGAACGACAGCATTGCCACGCCTGCCACGACCAACCGCACCGAGGATTTGCAGATTCGCGCCACGCTCGAGCCTTTCAGAAACTTCAAGATTGACCTGAACGCCTCGCGTATGCTCACTCGCGCAAAGAGTATTCAGTATATGTACGTTGGAAATCCGACCACGCAAAGCGGTACGTTCACCATGACGACGATTTCCATCGGTAGCGCATTCGAAAGTTCGGGCAATGCCAACAACGGCTACCACAGCAAGACGTTCGAGAAGTTTGTCGCCTCGCTCGATGGCTATCGCGACCGCGTCGAAGCGCAATATCAAGGCACGATTTATCCCCAAGGCACACCGCTCGCCGGACAGTCGTTCAACCCCGAAAACGGCGCGGTCAATAAGTACAGTGCCGATGTGATGGTGCCTGCCTTCCTCTCGGCCTACACGAGTATGGGCGGCGACGGGCTCGACATTTTCCCCGCGCTCTCGCGACTGCTTCCCAACTGGACCGTGCGCTACAGCGGACTGGGCAAACTGCCGTGGTTCCGCGACCATTTCAAGAGTGTCAACATCAACCATTCGTACAAGAGCATCTACGCCGTCGGTGCCTATAGTTCCTACAGCACATTTATGGAGATGATGAACCCGAATCCGCTCTCGAACGGAGTCGATGGAATGCTCGGATTCGTCACCGATGCCACAACGGGAATGCCCATTCCGTCGTCGATGTACAATGTTTCGACGGTCAGCATCAACGAGTCGTTCTCGCCCTTGCTCGGTGTCGATGTGACGCTGCAAAACAATATGACGGTGGGCGTGGAATACCGCTCGACGCGCGTGTTGAACCTCTCGATGACGAGTGTGCAACTCAACGAGGCCACGTCGGGCGACTGGGTGGTGAAATGGGGCTATAAAATCAACGATTTCAAGCTTTTCGGCGGTCGCAACCACCGTGCCGTGAAGGGCAAGAAGAACCAAGACCAAGAAACGACCTCGCCACGTGGAAAAACCAGCACAAACAACGCCCTGAACCTGCGTCTCGACGTGAGTTATCGCAATCAGGCGAACATCACACGCGACATCGCCTCGCTGACATCGTCAGCCAGCAGTGGCAACAAGGCGTTCAAACTCTCGTTCATTGCTGACTACACGCTCTCGAAACTGCTCACGATGAGTTTCTATTTCGACCGCCAGACGAACACGCCGCTGCTCTCGTCGAGCAGTTATCCGACCACGACGCAAGATTTCGGACTGTCAATGAAAATTTCGCTGACGAGGTGATGTTGGACATTGAACATTGAATATTGAACATTGAATATTGAACATTGAATATTGAACATTGAATATGAAAAAATATATTTTTAGCATCGTAATGCTGCTGTCTGCAACGATTTTGCGGGCGCAAAGCAATTCACAATTCACCATTCACGATTCTCAACTGTCAACTGTCAACTGTCAACTGTCAACTCTCAACTCTCAACTCTCAACTAAACTCGATTCTCTCATCAGGGAGGCGAGTCTGTTGGAAACCACCCAACTCGGGCTGATGGTCTGGGATTTGACTGCCGACTCAGTCCTCTATACTTATAACCATCGCCAGAGGATGCGTCCAGCCTCGACGATGAAACTGCTCACCGCGATTACGATGCTCGACCTCTACGGCGGCAACTATCAGTTCACGACCGAAGTGCGCTACAAGGGCGAAATCGTCGGGCGCACGCTCGTCGGCGACCTCATTTGCGTCGGCTGCATGGACCCGAGTTTCGACAATGGCGATATGAATTATTTGGTCGATCGCATCCGCGTCGCTGGCATCGACACGATTTGCGGTCGTATCGTTGCCGACAAGTCGATGAAAGACACGCTGCTGCTGGGACAAGGTTGGTGCTGGGACGACGACAATCCCTGTCTGTCGGCCTTGCTCCTCAATCGAAAGGACAATTTCGTCAATCGACTCACCACACTCCTCACCGATGTCGGCGTTGTCATCATTGAACATGGAACATTGAACATTGAACATGGAACATGGAACATGGAAAACTCTCAACTGTCAACTGTCAACTCTCCACTGTCCACTGTCCACTCTCCACTCAATGAAATTCTCACTCGTATGATGAAGCAGAGCGACAACCTCTATGCCGAGTCCATTTTCTACCACACCGCCCTCTCCATCGCCCGACCAGCCACGCAGAAAAACGCCCGAACGGCCGTCCGCCAACTCATTCAACGGCTCGGCTTCGACCCTGCGCAATACACTGTCGCCGACGGTTCGGGACTCTCGCTCTACAACTACCTTTCGCCCGAACTTCTCACCGCCTTCCTCCGCCATGCGTGGCGCAACGAGTCGATTCGCCGCCATCTTGAGCCCTCGCTCCCCATCGCAGGCATCGACGGAACGCTGAAAGACCGCATGAAAAACACGGCGGCCCATCGCAATGTCCGCGCCAAAACGGGCACCCTCACGGGCATCAGTTCACTCGCCGGCTATGCCACCGCCGCCAACGGCCACCAACTCGCTTTCGCCATCATCAATCAGGGAATCGTGAAAGCGAAAGACGGCAAGGCGTTCCAAGACAAGGTTTGCGCCTTGCTTTGCGGCGAATAGCCCATCAAACGTAAGTTTCGAGAAATTTCACCGTGCCTTCGACTTGAAGTTTTTCGGTCGTGGCAGGCAGAAGAACGGTTTCACCTGCACGAAGCACGAAATGGCTGCCGTCAGGCTCGGTGACGATGGCCGCACCGCTCAGTCCGACGAGGATGACGAAGGAGTCGAGAGCGGAATAGTCGAGTTGGAACGGCTGGTCGAGGTCATAGACGGCAGTTGTGAAATAAGGACAACTGACGAGTTCCACGCGCTGGTTTTTCACAGGTGTGTAGTGTGTCTGATAGTCGGGCAGCACGGTGTAGTCGATGCTTTCGGCGGCCTCTTCGGTGTGCAGTTCACGCGGACGACCGAGGTCGTCGTGGCGGTCGAAGTCGTAGATGCGGTAGGTGACATCGCTCGTCTGCTGGATTTCGGCGAGGAAACAGCCCGAGCCGATGGCGTGGATGCGTCCGGCAGGCAGGAAAAAGCAGTCGCCCTCGCCGACGGGATAGCGTGCAATGGCCTCGGTGATGGTCTTTTCTTCCACCATTTTTTTGTATTCTTCGGGCGAAATTTCACGTTTCAAACCGCAGAGCAGCGTGGCCTCGGGTTCCGACGACATCAGATACCACATTTCCGTTTTTCCGCGCTCGCGACCCTGCCGACGGGCGGTCTCGTCATCGGGATGCACCTGAATCGAAAGGTCGTCGCGGGCGTCGATGAACTTCACGAGCAACGGAAATTCCGCGCCGAAGCGTTCAAAATTGGCTCGTCCGACCAGTTTTTCGCGTTGTTCGGCCACAAGTTCGTTGAGTTTCCGACCGGCTTCCGGCCCTTCGCTCACGACAGTCTCGTTGCCTTTCACACCACTAATTTCCCAACTCTCGCCGATTTTCCGCAGCGAGGTCTGAATGTTCTTGAAGGGCGCAATTTTCGTGCCGCCCCAAATCGTATTCTTTAAAATCGGTGTAAATTTGTAATGCATTTTTCGGAATCAATCAGTATTCAATTTTCTGCAAAGGTAGCACATTCTTTCAATATTGCCAAACATTTTTAATTTTTCTATTTTTTTTTACTATCTTTGCAGCGTGAAACACCATCGGAAGACATATTTCGCCCTATTTCTCCTCCTCGCCCTACTTGCAAGTTGTGGAGGAAAGCGGATGCGGCAGCGACTTCAGTTCGTGGCCGAGTGCAACCGTGCCGATACTGTCTTCACGGAACGGTGGCAGCCAACGGTCGATTCACTGGCTGATTACTTCCGCAGCCATGGCACAGACAATGAGCGGATGATGGCGTATTATTTGCAAGGGCGCGTCCACCACGACCTCGGCGAAGCGCCGCAAGCCCTCGACGCCTACCAGCGCGCCACCGAGCAGGCCGACACCACACGCGACGACTGCGACCTGCGCACGCTCACTGCCATTTATGGGCAGATGGCAGACCTTTTCCAAGCCCAATACCTGCCCGACAATGAAATGAAAGCATTACGAACTGCCGAAAGAATCGCATGGAAAGACCGTGACACATTGGCGGCCCTTGTTGCCTTTCATTTGCGCACGCGCCCCTATTATATAAAAGGTGAAAAAGACAGCGTCATGGTTGTGGAGAAACAGGCGCGGGAACTCTATCTGAAACACGGCTACAAGCAAGAGGCAGCCCAGGCGATGTTAGGCACCATCAGCATTTTGCTCGACCGTGAGCAATATGAAGAAGCCAACCGCTATATCCAAATTTTTGAGCAAGAATCGGGTTGGTTCGATTCCGATGGGAACATTTTGGAAGGAAAAGAACTTTGTTATTATGACAAAGGCCGTTATCTTTTGACCGTCGGGCAAATAGATTCCGCTTTACTCTATTTCCATAAGACTGTCGCAGGAAACAAAGAAGCAGCCTATCATGGCCTTCTTTCAGTCTATGAGAGGAAAAACATTCCCGACTCCATTGCGAAATACGCCAAACTTTTCGCGGCAGCCAACGACTCTAATTTTCTGCACGTAAACCAAGAGAAAGTCCACCAAATTTCGGCGATGTACGACTACAGCCGCCATCAGCAGATGGCCAAACAAAAGGAGCAGGAAGCCAAAGACTGGAAAAACGGGCTTGTATTTGTATCGCTGGCTGCCGTCATTATCCTTGCACTCAGCATGATGTACTTTTTCCGTTCAAAGGCCAAAAAACTATCTAAAATCAACCGACTGACAGAAAAAAGGACTGAATTGGAGAACCTGCTGACCGAGAAACAGCAAGAATTGGAGTTGCAAAAATCAAATTCCGACATCATTTCCGAAAAACAATACGAGGAAATCGAACAACTCAAAAAACAAATCGAAAACTACCAGAAGCGGGTTTCCGACAACCTGACGGGAAAACAACGACTGTTCTACGACAGCGACATTTACCAACATTTCATGTCGTACAAAAGTGAATCTTTCCGCCACCAACCGCCCACCGAACAGGAGTGGCAGTCGCTCACCACGCTGTTTAGAAAGAGTTTCCCCCGCTACCATCGCTTCATTATGGAAGAAAACAGTCTCACATCCGACCAATTCAAGGTTTGCGTGCTTGCGCGACTGTTCATGCCCGTCTATGCAATGGCTCGGATTTTGGATGTCGATGGCGACCGCATCACCCGCATCAAGTCGCAAGTAAACAAAAAACTTTTCAAGGACGAAACGGCCAAAACGCTCGAAAACCACCTGAAAAACCATTTTGACGAGCAAGTGTAGGCTAAGTGTAGGTTTTCTTTTTATTTCGTTGATTCTCAAAGGTTTACAAAGCCCTTGTTTCAAAAAGTGTAGGTTAAGTGTAAGTTTTTTCGGGCGAAAAAATTTGCAGTCACTTTCTTTTTCATCGTAATTTTGCAGCGAAAATTTTTTTATTCACTTTTAAAAACAAAATGAACATGAAAAAGAAAGTTTTAACAATTGCTGCCATCCTTTGCATGGCATTTTCCGCACCCACGTCGGCGTTTGCGGATGGAGAACCTGAGCAAATTGACTTGCAGGTATCATATATTGATCCAGACTCACAGAAAGGAGGTCCTCGTAAAGCACCGCCTCGTGTACCCTCCGTGCAGGTTCCCGTTGTTTTTCTTGACAGCAACACGCTGTATTTCGATGAGCCGTGCGACGGCTGTACGCTTCAACTTGTCGATGAAGACGCGGAAGTTCTTCAACAATGGATATAGATGAATATGTAAATGAATGGATGAAATTTAAAACAATCACAGTAAAGGACTAAATATGAAACGTATATTAATATTGCTACAATTGATGATGTTTGTGGGCTTCCTTTCTGCCCAATCACAGTTTTTGGAGTATTATAAGGAACCCGCATTCATTGCTTCTAAATACAATGATTATTGCAAAAATATTGTGTTAAAGATGCAATCTTATGCTATTATTCAAATTGACGAGCCGCCGATGGTACTTGGTGGAAATGCAGACTCATCGTTTTTTAAGGTTGAGATTGAACCTGATAGTGTATATGACTGTAGTTATAAGATTTATTCTGCACAATTTAGTAATTGCAGTATAAACTACACCACTTATGCATTTGCGGACAAACTCAGTATAACCTATAATAACAAGGAATACTCTTTGTCATGTATAGATGGCGGAATGGATGTGCACATCAAGAATCTCTCCCACAAATATAAATCATTAAAGAACGGCGAGGAACTTCATGTTTATGTAACTGAAGACATTCCACTCATGGCGAAAGACAGAAGTGAGATTGTTCTGCAAAAGGGAAGTTTTTTCTTCTTTAGCATTTCAGATTAAACTATTACGAATTGGTTTCCTCGCAGGCGCATGCGTGAAAGCAAACCGAACGCTCAAAAGAGCGATATATGAGAACCCAACTGATGCAAAAGACGGAACGCTGCTTCCCTTTGCCGTAGAGAGTGCCAGCCGCAAAAAACGGTGCTGTCGTTGAGGTTGAATATGGGGAAATTTCGTAAATTCCTAATATTTTTTTGAAAATCAATAACTTTTCGTATCTTTGCAAAGTAATTTTACCACGATTTATTATGAAACAGAAACAGTTCTTTTTACTGGCAATCGTGCTGTTCGGAACAATGACGATTTCGGCACAAGCCCCATCGGACTATCATCCCTTTTTGAAA